>NZ_MDSS02000038.1 GCF_001758425.2 Nesterenkonia sp. PF2B19
GAGTCACCCCACATGCTTTCAAAGCATGTGCAGGCCCCTACATCCCCGCTATATCAACGATCCCCGGCCGCGCTGTACACACATTTTGGCCTATAACCCCCATGCGGGGCCACGCTGGGGTATCTCGACCCTGCAGGTCGCAACATCACCCTGGACCTGGACTACACGGTGGAGCAGGAGGAACCCCTGAGGCTGCGCACGGGGCGCGAGGTGACCTTCAGTGCGCTGGAACAGGGCGAACTCGTCAGTCCGGAGGTCGATGCCTTCGACACGGGAGTCTCCTCGACGGGAGTGAACTATCGACTGTCCCGCCCCGCCCCCGGCCGGGACCAGAAGCCCCTGATCGTCTGGCTCCACGGCAACGGCGAAGGCGGGCACGGAGGCTTCTACGACAATGAGCCGCAGCTGCGGGCGAACCGTGGCGCGGTCGGCCCGGCGACCCCTGAGGCGCAGGAGATCTTCGACGGCGCCTATGTGCTGGCCCCACAGGTCCCGGACACCTGGTACGAGACGCCGTCAGCCGACTACGCGCAGCAGCTGCGAGACCTGATCGACGAGGTCGCCGGACGGGAGCGCATCGACACCGACCGCATCCATGTCATGGGCGCCTCAGCAGGCGGCTACATGGCCACGGTGCTGATCTCGGCCTTCCCAGAGGACTTCGCCTCGGCCGCGATCACCTGCCCGGCCTACACCACGACCGGCGCCGAGGACCGACGCGTGGACGAGGAGGACATCTCCCGGCTCGCAGACACCCCCACCTGGTTCATCCACTCCGCAGATGACCCCGTGGTGCCCGTGGAGGAGACCAGCACATGGGCCCACGAGCTGCTCCCCAGCTCGATCCTGAGCATTTATGACGACGTCTCGTTCCACGGCGTCGACTACCCAGGACACTTCTCCTGGATCTACACCGCACAGAACGACCCCACACATGACGGGGTCTCCCTGTGGGAGTGGATGGCCGACCAGTCACGCTGAAGCTCCCGCCGGACCGAGGCGGAGAGGACCGGCCCCGATCCCCCGGCATCTCCCCCAGCCGCGGGCTCCGTCCCCAGGATGAGGCCCCGGTCTCGCCTACGCTCGCAACTCGCCCGCCTCTTCGAGTGGGACCTGCGGGTCAGGAGTCGTCCATCCTGGCCCGCAGCACGTCGAACTCGCACCCCGGGGCGTCCGGATCGAAGCCATGCTCGATGAGCCAGCGCGACGCCGTCAGGCTGCGCAGTGACCACCAGGCGCGGATCACCTCACGGTCGACGTCGGCGGTGCCGTAGCCGACGAGCAGATCATCGAGACGCTCCTCATGCCCGAGCGTCAGGATGGCGAGGTCGAACATGGCGTCGCCGGGGGCGGCCTCGGACCAGTCGATGACGCCGGTGACCTCATCAGCGTGGACGAAGACGTGGGTGAGCTGAAGGTCACCGTGGATGAACACCGGCCTCCGGGGTCTCAGTGCAGGCTCGGCGATCTCCCGGTTCCGCCGGACCACCTCGGCAGGCAGCACACCAGTGTCGAGCAGCCATGCACATTCACGGTCGAGCTGGTCCGCCACGTCCTCGAGTCGGCGACCCGGCCACGGCGGCAACGGCGCCTCGTGCAGTCTGCGGACGGCGGCTCCCGCCGCGGCCCACGCCTGCCGCGACGCCGGCGAAGGCTCTCCGAGGACTCCAAGTGCTGCACCCGGCACGGCAGCGATGGCGAGCACCGGCGGCTCATGCCAGAGGATCCGTGGGGTGGGAATCGGCGCCCTGGCCATCGCCCGGATCTCGACCTCGGCGTGCGCCGGGTCCCCGTCGATCCTCAGAAAGACGTCCCCCACGCGCAGGGTGGCACGCTGCCTGTGCGCGACGACGACCTCGACCTCAGCCATGCCGGCCATTCTTGCAGAGGTTCGGCTTCGCAGCTGGACGCACGAGGGCCCCGGCGAGGTGGTCCTCGCCGGGGCTCTCGTGATCGGTCGGGATGACAGGATTTGAACCTGCGACCCCACGACCCCCAGTCGTGTGCGCTACCAAACTGCGCCACATCCCGATTCGTCGTGGCCGTTCCGGCCACCAGAAGAGTCTACAACAACTCAGGGCCGGATGCCGCATCGGCAGCGGGTGTCTCGGCCCTCACTTCTTCTTGCGCCGCTTCTCCCGCACGCGCATGGAGATCTCGATCGGGGTGCCCGTGAAGTCGAAGGTCTCCCGCAACCGACGCATGATGAACCGCCGGTATCCGGGGTCCAGGAAGCCGGTGGTGAACAGCACGAACTTCGGCGGCCGGCTCGAGGGCTGGGTGCCGAAGAGGATGCGCGGCTGCTTGCCGCCGCGCACCGGATGCGGGTGGGCCGCCACGAGCTCACCGAGGAAGGCGTTGAGCCGCCCGGTGGGGATCCGCTGCCCCCAGTTCGTCAGCGACGTCTCCAGCGCCGGCGCCAGTCTGTCCTTGTGCCAGCCCGTCTGCGCCGAGACGTTGACCCGCGGAGCCCAGGAGACATGCCCCAGATCCCGCTGGATCTCCCGCTCCAGGTAGTACCGACGCTCGTCGTCGAGCAGGTCCCACTTGTTGTAGGCGATCACCAGCGCCCGGCCGGAGTCCACCGCCAGCTGCACGATGCGCACGTCCTGCTCAGAGATCGGTTCGTCCACCGCCAGGAGCACGACGGCGACCTCCGCCTTGTCCAGGGCGCGCTGGGTGCGCAGCATCGCATAGTACTCCGAGCCCTGCGCCATGTGCTGACGACGTCGGATGCCCGCCGTGTCCACAAATCGCCAGGTCTCGCCGCCCAGCTCCACCAGCTCGTCCACGGGGTCTCGGGTGGTGCCGGCGACGTCGTCGACGACCACACGCTCGGATCCGGCGAGCTTGTTCAGCAGGGAGGACTTCCCCACATTCGGCCGCCCCACCAGTGCCACACGGCGCGGCCCGCCCAGCGGCACCAGTCCCCCGTGCTGGGCGGTGTCCGGCAGAGCCTTCACCGCGGCGTCGAGCAGGTCACCGGTGCCGGTGCCGTGCAGCGCCGAGACCGGGTACGGCTCGCCCAGACCCAGGTTCCACAGGGCGTAGACCTCGGCCATCTGGGCCTCGGAGTCCACCTTGTTGGCGGCCAGCAGGACGGGCTTCTTCTTGCGGCGCAGCATCCGCACCACGGCCTCGTCCACCGCCGTGGCACCCACCAGTCCGTCGACGACGAAGAGCACGGCGTCCGCCTCGTCCACGGCGACCTCCGCCTGGTCGGCCACCTGCCGGTGGATCCCCCGGGCGTCCTGCTCCCAGCCGCCGGTGTCCACGATCGTGAAGTCCTTGCCGTTCCATTCGGCGTCGTAGGAGACCCGGTCCCGGGTCACCCCGGGAACATCCTCTACGACAGCCTGCTTGGAGCGGATGATTCTGTTCACCAGGGTGGACTTGCCCACGTTCGGGCGCCCCACGATCGCCAGCACCGGGGGCGCGGGCACGAAGGGCATCGCCTCCTCGCCGAAGTCCGCATCGCTGAGCAGCGCCGAGTCCTCGTCGTCGAGCTCGTAGTCCTGCAGGCCCGCGCGCAGCGCAGCGGCCCGGGCCTCCGCCTCCTCGTCGGTGATCGCGGCGAGCCGCTCGGCCAGGCGGTCGTCCTCGACAGCGGGAGCAAACTCCTCGGCGCCCTGGAGGGTCTCGTCATCGTGTCGGGCCATTGCTGCTCCTGGTGGTGGGGGTTCCGCCGGGGCGGAGTTCTCTGATGAATGTGTGCGGCACGGGGCCACATCGGACGGGCGTCGGGCCGACGCCGGCGGGGCGAGAGGTCAGCGGACCGACTTCACACGGGAGACCAGGGCCTCCACGGTCTCCTCGAAGGTCAGGTCCGAGGAGTCGAGCACGGCGACGCCGTCGGCGGCCTCGGTGAAGTTCACCGCCGTGGAGTCCCGGGCATCCCGGGCGAGCACCTGACGCTGCAGCGCCTCGGCGGACTGGCCCCCGCCCATCTGCAGCCCTCGGCGCGCCAGCCGAACCTCCGCGGAGGCGGTCAGCAGCACCCGCACCTGAGCGTCCGGGGCCACCACGGTGGTGATGTCCCGCCTTCGGCCACGACGAATCCCCGCCTGATCGATGATCCGGCGCTGGGCGGCCACCAGCAGGGCTCGGGCCGCCCGGTTGGTGGAGATCTCCGAGACGCTCTCGGAGATCCGCGCCTCCCGGATGCTCTGCGTGACGTCGCACTGACCCACTGTGACGGTCTGATGGTCCGGGTCGGTGGAGATCGTCAGCGGCAGCTCCTCCACAGCGACGGCGACGGCGGCTTCGTCGTCGAGGTCCACGCCGCGGTCCAGGCAGTACCAGGTGGCCGCCCGGTACATGGCGCCGGTGTCCAGGTAGGCCGCCCCCAGGCGCCGGGCGGCGGCCCGACACACGCTGGACTTGCCGGATCCGGAGGGGCCGTCCACCGCGATGATGAGACGCCGCCCCTGCGCGTGAGGATCTGATGCACCGGTGACGGTGCGATCGGCCGCGCCTGCCGTCATGACTGGACCACCTTCCATCCGAAGTGGGTGAGCGCCTCGGCCAGCTCATCACGGCGGCCGGGCAGCACGGACAGCTCCACCATACCCACCTGATGGCCGGCGGAGTGGTCCATGCGCATGTCTTCCACATTGACCCCGACCTTCGCCACATCGTTGAGCACCGCGGCGATCTGACCTGGACGGTCATCGACGATGACGATGAGTCGGGCGAACGACTGCGGAGGCGCCCCGTGCTTGCCGGGCACCCGGGCCCGCCCCGAGTTGCCCTCGGAGATCAGCTGGGCGATGTCCGCCTGGCCGCCCGGGGCACGGGGGTCCTCGAGCGTGCGGATCAGACGCGCGACGTCGTCGCGCAGCCCGTGCAGGATCTCCACCACCGGGGCGGCGTTGGAAGAGAGGATCTGCACCCACAGATTCGGGTCCGAGGCGGCGATCCGCGTCACGTCCCGCAGACCATTGCCCGCCAGTGCCAGCGCCGAGGTGGGAGCATCCTGCAGCCGGGAGGCCACCAGGGAGGCCGCGATCTGCGGCAGATGCGAGATCAGGGCGACCGAGTCGTCATGTTCCTGCGGGTCCATGTAGTGGACGGTCGCGCCGCAGCGGCGGGCGACCTCCTCCGCCCAGGCCACGGCCGCCTGCGTGGGCACCTGCTCCCCGGTCGCCGGATCCTGGGCCGGAGAGATGACCCACGGCATCGAGGTGAACAGCTCGCCACGAGCCGCCACAGGACCGGACTGCTCGCGTCCGGCCATCGGATGGGTGCCCACATAGCGGGTCAGGTCAACCGGTGTCACCTCGTGGGCACGGCCGTCGGCCAGCTCGCGCAGCGCGCGCAGGATCTCAGCCTTCACGGAGGCGACGTCGAGGACCACGGCCTGCGGAAACTCCACCAGAGCGTCGGCGACCTCCTCGGCGACGACCTCGGGCGGAGCCGCGATCACCACGATCTCGGGGTCGGGATCCCCGACCTCTCGGATGGACCCGGCCCCGATGTCCCGAGCGATCGCCTCGGCGGTGCCGGACGGGTCGGAGAGCTGCACCTCGTGCCCATCTGCGCGCAGGCCGATGCCGATGCTGGCACCGAGCAGGCCAGTGCCGCGGATCAGCACGCGCGGGGTCTCCCGACCGGCGTCGGGTGTCGTGCTCAGGGGGTTCACCGATGTCCTCCTCGCCCGCGATGGCCGGCACCACGGTGCGTCCGGCTCGTCGGGGCCTGCTGCGTCGTCGAGTCCTGCTGATCCTGCGTGCCTTTCGACGTCCCCTGCCCGGAGGGCGGCGGCGCGCTGGTCAGGTCCATCAGATGCCCCAGCTCCCGGGCACCCAGGTCCCGCACCGTGCCCTGGGGCTGGTCGCCGATGGTGATTTCCCCGATGGCGGTGCGCACCAGGCGCGTCACCGGGTGTCCCACCTGTTCGAAGATGCGGCGGACGATCCGGTTCCGCCCGGAGTGCAGCGTGACCTCCACCATGCTGCGCCCCTGGGCGCTGGCGATCTCCCGGAACGCGTCCACCGCGATGGGACCATCTTCGAGCGCGATCCCCTCGGTGAGGGTGCGTCCCAGCGAGCGGGGCACCTTGCCCCGGACCTCCACGAGGTACGTCTTGGGGACCTCGTAGGAGGGGTGGGTCAGCCGATGGGCAAGCTCGCCGTCGTTGGTGAGCAGCAGCAGCCCTTCGGTCTCCCGGTCCAGGCGTCCCACATGCACCAGCCGCGCCGCCTTCATGGAGGCGTCGAGGTGGTCTTCGATGCAGGGCCTTCCCTGGGGGTCGGTCATGGTGGTCACCACACCGGCAGGTTTGTTGAACATCACATAGCGATGCGTCACATCGAGGCTGAGGCGCACTCCGTCCACGTGATGGTGACCTTCTCCGGCAGCACCCGCACACCCGGCTCGACGACGACCCGCCCGTCGACCTCCACACGCCCTTCGGCGATGAGGTCCTCACACACGCGACGAGAGGCGACGCCGGCCTGCGCGAGCACCTTCTGCAGGCGCACACCGTCAGGGTCATGCACCGCAGCGAAGTTCTCCTCCGCCTCGCTCAGGCGCGGCTTGGCGCGCCGGGGCTCCGAGGAGATGAGCCGCTGGGGATCCTCACCGGCGAAGGGCCCGCCGGACTCCCCCGCCCGGGGTGTGCGAGGGGCCCGCGCCGCGCGCGGCTCTCTGGGCGCCCGACGGCGCTTCCCGGAAGAAGTCATGGGCTCCATTCTACGGGCGTGCGCAAACCGGGACGCCCGGCGGTTCAGCCGTCCTCGGCAAGCTCTTCGGCCGCCTCCACACCCGGCAGATGGGGAGACAGCTGAGGCAGCTCTTCCAGGGTGTCCACCCCCAGCTTCTCCAGAAACATGCGCGTGGTGGTGTACAGGGTCGCGCCGGTGACCGGGTCGGTGCCGGCCGTGTCGATCAGGCCTCGGTGGACCAACGTGCGCACCACCCCGTCGACATTGACGCCGCGGATGGCGGCCACCTGCGAGCGCGCCACCGGCTGCCGGTAGGCGATGATCGCCAGGGTCTCCAACGCGGCCTGGGAGAGCCGAGCGGTCTGCCCGCCCAGCACGAAGGCCGAGACCTGGTCCGCGTAGTCCATCCGGGAGTAGTAGCGCCAGCCGCCGGCGACCTCGCGCAGCTCGTAACCCCGACGCCGTCCTCCCTCGTGCCCGTCAGCCTCGGCCCGCAGTTCGTCGAGCAGCCCCACGACCTGGTGTTCGGGGATCTTCACGGCGGCCGCCAGCTCGGCCGGTGTCACCGGCTCCTCCGTGACCATGAGCACCGCCTCCACTGCGGCCAAGAAGTCCTCATGGGCGACGAGCTGAGCGTCGGTGGAGGACTCCAGCGCAGGGTCAGCCTCCCGGACCCCAGGCGCCGTTCCCGGCTCGCTGTGCTGCTCCGGGTCAGCCATCGTGGTGCTCCTCGTCCGTCGGTCTCATGTCCTCATCCCCGGGGCCCGGGCTCTCCGCGGCGCCGTCCGCCGCGTCGTCCCACTCTGCCGCAGCCCGCTGGGCGGCCTCGGTCTCACCCTGCGCCGAGCCGGACCAGGTCACGCTCAGCTCCCCCAGCGGAGAGTCCTGGCTCAGCTCCACGTCGCGGTCCCGGAAGAGCTCCAGCAGTCCCAGGAAGCGCACGACGACGACCAGCCGATTCTCGGCGTCGCGCACCAGCTCAGAGAAGCTCAGCGTGCCGTCCTGCCGCAGCATGCCGGTCATGGTCGCCATCTCATCGCGCACGTTCACCGCGTGGGCGTGGAGATGCTCGAGTCGGACGTCGTCGGGCTCCATGGCGGGCCGGGCGAAGACCTTTTCGGCGATGGCGCGCAGATCCTCCGGCGTGGTGCGCCAGACCAGCTCGGGAAGCAGCCCCGCCAGCTGGGGGTCCGTGCCGGGGTGGCGCGGGTGTCGGTCGGCGTTCTCATCGAGCGTGGCCCGCACGTGGGAGGCGATCTCCTTGAACGCCCGGTACTGCAGCAGGCGCGCGAAGAGCAGGTCGCGGGCCTCCAGGGCGGCGATGTCCTCCTCCGACTCCACCTCTCCGCTGGGCAGGAGCTGGGCGGCCTTGAGGTCCAGCAGCGTGGCGGCGATCAGGATGAAGTGGGAGGACTCGTCCAGCGCCTGGGGGCTGAAGGTCCCCTCGGCGGCGCCGGCATCGGCGGAGAGCTTCCGCACATAGGCCACGAACTCGTCGGTCACGGCGGCCAGGGCCACCGTGGTGACGTCCATCTGCCGTTTGGCGATGAGCCCGAGCAGCAGGTCGAAGGGGCCGTCGAAGTTCTCCAGCGAGACGGTGAACCCGCTGGTGCCCTCGAGCTCTGCCGCGCTCTCGACATCCATGCTCGTGACGCCGGACCGGGCGTCCGGCTGCGGGCTGGTCTCGCTCACCGGCTGCTCCGCAGAGGTCAGGGCGCGCCGCCGCGGACCACGAGCTCCCGGGCCAGCTGGCGGTAGGCCTTGGCGCCCTCATGCTTATGGGCGTAGGAGGTGATGGGTTCGGCGGCGACCGTGGCGTCGGGGAACTTGACCGTGCGCTTGATGACCGTCTCGAAGACCTTGTCCCCGAAGGCCTCCACGATCCGGGAGATGACCTCCCGGCTGTGCAGCGTGCGGGTGTCCACCATGGTGGCCAGCACGCCGTCGATCTCCAGGTCAGGATTGAGCCGATCCTGGACCTTCTCGATGGTGTCCACCAGCAGCGCCACGGCGCGCAGCGCGAAGAACTCGGCGACCAGCGGAATGATGACCCCATGCGCGGCGGTCAGCGCATTGACGGTGAGCAGGCCCAGGGAGGGCTGGCAGTCGATGATGATGACGTCGTAGTCGTCCCGCACGTGGCGCAGGGCCCGTTCCAGGACCTGCTCGCGGGCGACCTCGTTGACCAGCTGGACCTCCGCGGCGGAGAGGTCGATGTTGGCCGGCAGCAGATCCACCCCGGGCACGTGGGTGGTCAGGATGGCGTCCCGTGCGGTGACCTCGCGCTCCATGATCACGTTGTAGACGGAGGTCTCCAGGTCGTGCGGGCTCGTGCCCAGGCCGGCAGAGAGGGCGCCCTGTGGGTCGAAGTCGACCATGAGCACCCGGCGGCCGTACTCGGCGAGCGCGGCGCCCAGGTTGATCGCCGAGGTGGTCTTGCCGACCCCGCCCTTCTGGTTCACCATCGCGATGGTGCGGGCCGGCCCGGTCCCCTCGAGGGGACTCGGGACGGGGAACTCGTGCTTGGGACGGCCGGTGGGGCCGATGATCGCCTCACCGTGGATGGTGAAGAGCTCGGTCGGCTGGTCGTTGCTCACTGACTCCCTCGCTTCTCCGTCACGCCGTCGTCTGGTCGGTCGCACCGGCTGGGCCCTGTCCGGGGGCGTCGTCGGCTCGACAACCCGACCAGACTACCCCTGCGGCGGCGTCGACCACACGCCGACTGTTCATCCCGAGATTGAAGGACGACCCTCACCGGCTCCGCGAGCCATGCCTCACCGACTGCGACGCAGCACCGGGACGAGCTCGTCGAGCACCGCCCGGTCCTCGATCGTGGAGGGCACCTGAGGCTCCTCGCCGTCGGCGATCTGCCGCATCGTTCTGCGCAGGATCTTCCCGGAGCGGGTCTTCGGCAGCCCGGGCACCACGGCGACGTCCTTGAAGTCGGCCACCGGCCCGATGGTCCGCCGCACCAGGTCGGTCAGCTCCTCGCGCAGGAGCTCCGGGTCCCGCTCGTACCCGGTCTTGAGCACCACATAGCCGGCGGCCCGCTGGCCCTTGAGATCGTCGGCCACACCGATGACGGCGCATTCGGCCACCGCAGGGTGCGAGGCGACGGCGGCCTCGATCGCCCCGGTGGAGAGACGGTGACCGGCCACATTGATGACATCGTCGGTCCGGCCCATGACGAACAGGTAGCCGTCCTCGTCGAGGCAGCCGGAGTCCCCCGTGGCGTAGAAGCCGGGGAAGGCCGACAGGTAGGAGTCGATGTAGCGCTGGTCGTCCCCCCACAGGGTGGGCAGCGTGCCCGGAGGCATCGGCAGACGCAGGGCGATGTTGCCCTCCTCCCCCGGTGGCAGCTCCTGCCCGTCAGCGCCGAGGATGACGACGTCGTAGCCCGCCATGGGCAGGGTCGCCGAGCCCTCTTTGATCGGCAGGGGCTCGATGCCGACGGGGTTCGCCGCGATGGGCCATCCCGTCTCGGTCTGCCACCAGTTGTCGATCACCGGGACTCCGAGGGCCTCTCCGATCCACCGCTGCGTGTCCGGATCGAGCCGCTCGCCGGCGGCGAAGAGGTGCTGCAGCGAGGAGATGTCATGGGCGCCCACCAGAGCTGCCTCCGGGTCCGCCTTGCGGATGGCGCGCAGCGCCGTCGGTGCGGTGAACAGCGCGGAGATCCGGTGCTCCTCCACCATCCGCCAGAAGGCCCCGGCGTCGGGCGTCCCCACCGGCTTGCCCTCGTAGAGCACCGTGGTGGCGCCGACCAGCAGAGGACCGTAGACGATGTAGGAGTGCCCCACCACCCACCCGACGTCGGAGGCGGTCAGCATGGTCTGCCCGGGGCCGACGTCGAAGACAGCGGACATGGACCAGCTCAGCGCCACCGCCGTGCCGCCCTGATCCCGGACCACCCCCTTGGGGCGTCCCGTCGTCCCGGAGGTGTAGAGGATGTACAGCGGGTCGGTGGCGGCCACGGGAACAGGTCCCGCCGAGGTCGCCTGGGCCGAGAGCCGCTCCCAGTCCTGCCAGCGGGCGGTCGAGTCCCCCGCGACGTCCGCCATGCTGTGGGAGAACCCGTCCCGGTGCTGGACGACGACCTCACGGACCGGATGCTGCGCCAGGCTGATCGCCTCCGCCACAGTGGGCAGGTACTCCACCCGCCGGGACGGCTCGATCCCGCCGCTGGCGGTGAGCACGACGTCGGCGGAGGAGTCGTCGATGCGGGACGCCAGCTCCTGAGCTGCGAACCCGCCGAAGACCACCGAATGGACTGCCCCGAGCCGGGCGCAGGCGAGCATCGCGATGGGAGCCTGCGGGATCATCGGCAGATAGATGATCACCCGGTCTCCGGCACCGACGCCGAGACCGGCGAGCATCCCGGCGGCTCGGGCCACCTCCTCGGTGAGCTCCGCATAGGTGTAGCGGCGCACCGTGCCGGTGACCGCCGAATCGTGGATCAGGGCGACCTGGTCGCCGCGGCCCGCCTCCAGGTGGCGGTCCAGGCAGTTGCGGCTCAGATTGAGCCTGCCGTCGGGGAACCAGCGGTGGATCGGTGCCGCCGAATCGTCCAGAGCCTGGTCCGGCATCCGGTCCCAGTCGACGCACCGGGCCGCGTGCAGCCAGAAGCCCTCGCGGTCGCGCAGCGATCGACGGTGGACATCCCGATAACCGCCCGGCACTGTGCGCTCAGCTCCCATGGTGCTCCTCCTGATCCATGATCCGTCCTCTGCTCGATTCCCCGCCCGGCGCTGCGTGGCACCCTGCCAGACTATGACGCCGATCACATCTTGTGAAGGCCTGTGTATACACAAGTGCGCGGCATCGTCGAATCGACCGTGAATCATCGCCCTGAACCGCCATCTGTGTATACACTTCCGGTATGCGTGCCAGTGACCGTGCTTACCGACGCCTGCGCGAGGAGATCCTCGACGGCGCCCTCGCCCCGGGGACGGTCCTCGGCGAGGTCGAGCAGTCCGAGCGCCTCGGAGTCTCTCGCACCCCGGTGCGGGAGGCGCTGTCCCGGCTCACCGCCGACGGCCTGGCGGACCAGGCCCAGGGCCGGGGCACCGTGGTCAGCTCCGTCTCCCTGGGCGACGTCGATCTGCTCTTCGAACTGCGCCTGCCGCTGGAGATGCAGGCCGCTCGGCTGGCGGCCCAACGCGGCGACCCGGAGCGCTTCACCGCACTGGCCCGGCGGTTCGCCCAGGCCGAGGAGGCGCTGAGCTCCGCCGCCGGCGCCGTTCCCGAGGACCAGGAGGCGCGCTACTACGACCTCGCCGAGGAGCTCGACGACGCCGTCGCGGAGGCCGTGGACAACCCCTACCTCACGGGCATGCTGCGCAGTCTGCGCGTCCATCTCGTCCGAGTGCGTCGCCTGGCCCGGGACGAACCCGCCCGCCTGACCGAGTCCGCCCGCGAGCACCGGAGCGTGTGCAGCGCCATCGCCTCCGCCGACCCCGACACCGCCGGGGCCGCCATGCTCATCCACCTGCGGCGCAGCCTGGCCTACATCACCGGCCGGGCCGCGTCCCCCGCCGAGTCACCCCAGACCTGAGAATCACCCATCGGAGAGGAACGTCAGCCCATGATCACCCACAGCGTGCGCGTCTACCGCAGCGAGGAGAACCTGCCCCGCGAGGACCAGCTGGCCTGGAAGATCGCGCAGGTCGCCGTCGACCCGGTGTCCGTGGATCCGGAGGTCACCGACATGGTGATCAATCGCATCATCGACAACGCCTCGGTCGCGGTCGCCTCCCTGAACCGGGCCCCCATCGTCGCCGCCCGTTCCCAGGCCCTCGACCAGCCCGTCTCCGCCAACGGTGCAGGGGCCTCCGTCTTCGGCATCACGGAGCGGACCAGCCCTGAATGGGCGGCCTGGGCCAACGGCGTCGCCGTGCGTGAGCTGGACTATCACGACACGTTCCTGGCGGCCGACTATTCGCACCCGGGCGACAACATCCCGCCCATCCTGGCTGTGGCCCAGCACACGGGGCGCTCCGGCCCCGAGCTGATCCGCGGCATCGCCACCGGCTACGAGATCCAGGTCGACCTGGTCAAGGCCATCTGCCTGCACCAGCATAAGATCGACCACGTCGCCCACCTCGGCCCCTCCGCGGCCGCCGGCATCGGCACCCTGCTGCGCCTCGACGCCGAGACGATCTTCCAGGCCGTCGGCCAAGCTCTGCACACCACCACCGCCACGCGTCAGTCCCGCAAGGGCGAGATCTCCACCTGGAAGGCCCACGCCCCCGCCTTCGCCGGGAAGATGGCCGTCGAAGCCGTGGACCGGGCCATGCGCGGCCAGACCTCGCCGGTGCCGATCTACGAAGGCGAGGACGGCGTCATCGCCTGGATGCTGGACGGCCCGGAGGCCCGCTACGAGGTGCCGCTGCCCGCCACCGGCGAGGCCAAGCGCGCCATCCTCGACACCTACACGAAGGAACACTCGGCCGAGTACCAGGCCCAGGCCTGGATCGACCTGGCCCGGAAGCTGCACCAGCAGCACCCCGAGGCCACGGACCCGAACGCCGTCGAGTCCATCCTGATCCGCACCAGCCACCACACCCACTACGTGATCGGCTCGGGCGCCAACGACCCGCAGAAGTACGACCCCACCGCCTCCCGCGAGACGCTGGACCATTCGATCCCCTACATCTTCACCGTCGCGCTGCAGGACGGGGCCTGGCACCACGTGGACTCCTATGCCCCCGAGCGCGCAGGCCGTGAGGACACGGTGGCGCTCTGGCACAAGGTCACCACGGAGGAGGACCCGGAGTGGACCCGCCGCTACCACTCCCTGGACATCGCGGAGAAGGCCTTCGGCGGGTCCGTGGAGATCCGGCTGACCGACGGGCGCACCATCACCGATGAGATCGCCGTCGCCGACGCCCACCCGCTGGGCGCCCGCCCCTTCGCCCGGGAGCAGTACATCGACAAGTTCCGCACCCTGGCCGCGGGCGTCATCGCCGACGACGAGATCGAGCGCTTCCTGGACGTCGTCCAGCGACTCGAATCGCTGCCCGCCGGCGAGCTCCACCAGCTCAACCTCCAGGCCGCCGACGGAGTCATCGACCCCACCGACGCGCCGAAGGGGATCCTCTGAGATGCTGTACTCCACCACCACTGCGCAGCAGAAGCGCCGTGCCCTGCGCGAGATGCTCGCCCCGGGAGCGGCCCGGCAGTTCCCCGGCGCCTTCACCCCTCTCTCGGCCCCGCTGATCGAGGAGAAGGGGTTCGACGGCGTCTACATCTCCGGGGCCGTGCTCGCCAACGAACTGGGCTTGCCCGACGTCGGGCTGACCACGCTCACCGACGTGGCCCACCGGGCCGGGCAGATCGCCCGCGCCACGAACCTGCCGGCCCTGGTCGACGCCGACACCGGCTTCGGCGAACCGATGAACGTCGCCCGCACCGTCCAGGAGCTCGAGGACGCCGGACTGGCCGGCTGCCACATCGAGGACCAGTTCAACCCGAAACGCTGCGGTCACCTGGACGGCAAGAACATGGTGGATGTCCAGACCGCGACCCGCCGGATCGCCGCCGCCGCCCAAGGACGTCGGGACGAGGACTTCCTCATCATGGCGCGCACCGACCTGCGCGCGGTCGAAGGGCTCGACGCCGCCATCGACCGTGCCAAGGCGCTGATCGACGCCGGAGCCGACGCCATCTTCCCCGAGGCGATGAAGGACCTCAGCGAATTCGAGGCCGTCTGCGCCGCCGTCGACGTCCCGGTGCTGGCCAACATGACCGAGTTCGGCAAGTCCGCGCTGTTCACCCGGCAGCAGCTCGCCGACGCCGGCGTGGCGATGATCATCTACCCGGTCACCTCGCTGCGCGCGGCGATGGGCGCGATCGAACGCACGCTGGACACCCTGGCCGCCCACGGCACCCAGGAGCCCGCCGTGGCGGAGATGATGACCCGCGCCCGGCTCTACGAGCTGGTCGACTACGAGGCGTACAACACCTTCGACACCGGCATCTTCAACTTCGAGGTGCCGGACGTACACTCCCCGAGCGGCACCGACCACTGAGCGGGACCCACCACTGACCTGAGGAGGTCACCGATGTCCGAGAACCACGACGCCGAGCAGATCCGCAAGGGACTGGCAGGCGTGGTCGCCGACCACACCGCCATCTCCAAGGTCAACCCGGAGACCAACTCGCTGCTCTACCGCGGCTACCCCGTCCAGCAGCTGGCCGCTCAGCTCTCCTTCGAGGAGGTGGCCCTGCTGCTGTGGACCGGCGAGCTGCCCACGGAAGCTGAACGGGACGAGTTCCTCGCCTTCGAACGTTCGCACCGCGCCCTGGACCCCCAGGTCAAGGCCGCCGTCGACCTGCTGCCCACCGACTGTCACCCGATGGACGTGGGCCGCACCGCGGTCTCCGTGCTGGGTGCGCGCCACCCGCAGGCCGAGGACTCCTCCCCCGAAGTGGAGCTGGCCAAGGCCAAGGCGCTCTTTGCGGCGTTCCCCGCAGTGGTCGCCTATGACCAGCGCCGCCGTCGGGGTCTGGCCGCCGTAGAGCCGCGTGACGACCTGGACTACTCCCAGAACTTCCTGTGGATGACCTTCGGACAGGAGCAGCGCCCGAGGTGGTCGACGCGTTCCGGGTCTCGATGGTGCTCTATGCCGAGCACTCCTTCAACGCCTCCACCTTCACCGCCCGGGTGGTCACCTCCACCCTGGCGGACCTGCACTCGGCGGTCACCGCGGCGATCGGCGCCCTCAAGGGCCCCCTGCACGGGGGAGCCAACGAGGCCGTGATGCACACCTTCGAGGAGATCGGCATCGACACCGCCGAGACGCAGGCCGACGCCGCGGTGCGCGCGAAGGCCTGGATGGAGCAGGCGCTCGCCGAGAAGCGCAAGGTCATGGGCTTCGGCCACCGGGTGTACAAGAACGGCGACTCACGGGTCCCCACCATGAAGAAGGCCCTGGACGCCATGGTCGCGCACTACGGCCGCGGTGAGCTGATGGGCCTCTATGACGGGCTCGAGGCGGCGATGGACGAGGCCAAGGGCATCAAGCCCAACCTCGACTACCCGGCGGGCCCCACCTACCACCTCATGGGCTTCGACACCGAGATGTTCACTCCGCTGTTCATCGCCTCCCGCATCACCGGCTGGACGGCCCACATCATGGAGCAGCGAGCCTCCAATGCGCTGATCCGCCCGCTGAGCGCCTACAACGGACCCGCTGAGCGGAGCCTGTGAGGCTCCGTTCAGCGGGTCGGTGAGACGAATGGGGCCGGCGGGCAGGCCAGGCAGGGACTGCCCCCGCTGCCCTGATCAGCGCAGCGGGGAGCCCAGGGCCTGGTCTGCGGCGGCCAGGATGTCGCCGTCGCGGACCAGGTCCACCACCTCATCGATCTCCGGGGCCAGGTACCGGTCGGTGTCCGGGCCGGCGACCCGGGAACGCACGGCCCGGCGCACCGCGGTGATCGCCGGGGCGGTGCGGGCCTGGTCCACTCCGCCGTCGCGCATGTCGAGGCCACGGGCCGCGGTGAGGATCTCCACCGCCAGCACCCGGATGATCCCGTCGACGGCGCGGCGCAGCTTCAGCCCGGCCGCCCAGCCCATCGAGACGTGGTCCTCCTGCATCGCCGAGCTGGGGATGGAGTCCGCCGAGGCGGGCACGGCGAGCCGCTTGAGCTCGGAGACGATGCCGGCCTGCGTGTACTGGGCGATCATGTGTCCCGAGTCCACACCGGGGTCATGGGCGAGGAAGGCGTTGAGGCCGTGACTGCGGGAGGAGTCCAGCATCCGGTCGGTGCGCCGCTCCGACATCGAGGCGCAGTCCGCCACGGCGATGGCCAGGAAGTCCAGGACGTACCCCACCGGGGCCCCGTGGAAGTTGCCGTTGGACTCCACACGGCCGTCCACCGTGACCACCGGGTTGTCGATCGCGGAGGCCAGCTCATAGCCCGCCACGGCTTCGGCGTGGGCGAGCGTGGAACGTACCGCGCCGTGGACCTGGGGCGCGCAGCGCAGCGAGTAGGCGTCCTGGACCCGGGTGTGACGGTGCTCGCCGCCTCGGGTCTCGGCGATGAGGTCCGAGTCCGCGAGCAGGCGCCGCAGGTTCGAGGCGGCGTCAGCCTGCCCGGGCTGTGGGCGCAGCGCGTGGAGGTCCTCGGCGAAGACGGAGTCGGTGCCGCGCAGCGCCTCGATGGTCATCGCCGTGGCGATGTCTGCGGTACACACCAGCCGCCGCAGATCGGCGGCGGCCATGAGCAGCATGCCCAGCATGCCGTCGGTGCCGTTGATCAGCGCCAGGCCCTCCTTCTCCTGCAGCTCGATCGGCTCGATTCCGGCCGCGGCGAGCGCCTCACCGGCCGGACGACGCACGCCGTCGGCGTCGAAGACCTCTCCCTCCCCCATCACGGCCAATGCGCAGTGCGACAGCGGCGCGAGGTCACCCGAGCAGCCCAGTGAGCCGTACTCGCCGACCACAGGAGTGATCCCGGCGTTGAGCAGCGCGGCATAGCGCCGAGCGACCTCCGGGCGGACGCCGGTGCGGCCGGTGGTCATGGTGGCCAGCCGGTTGAGCATCAGCGCACGGACGACCTCGCGGTCCACGGGCGCACCCGAGGAGGCGGCGTGGGAACGCACCAGGGAGCGCTGCAGCTGGCGGCGGCGCTCCGGCGGGATCTGCTTGACCGCGAGCGCGCCGAAGCCGGTGGAGACTCCGTAGTGCGGCAGCGGATCCTCGGCCAGCGTGTCGATCACCGCGCGGGAGAGCCTCATGGCCTCCTCGGCCTGCTCGCTGAGCGCCACCGGGGCACCGTGTCGGGCGACGGCCAGCACCTCTTCCTGCCGCAGCGGGCCCGGGCCCATGGTGACCGTCTGCTCAGCCGCGTGCTGCGCTCCGTCTGCTTGTGTCGTCGACGCTGACGTCATGATCCGAACCTCCAGGTGTTGCCATCTGATGAAAATCGCGTTTCAATAAGTGAAACGCACTCACGCCGTCTTGGCAAGGCCCACCACCCCGGGCCGGAGAAGGAGAGCATCGTGGCAGAACCGTCGACACGCACCGTCAGCCGCGCCCTGGACCTGCTCGCCGCCGTCTGCGACGCCGGCGACGTGTCCTTGGCGGACGCGGCTCGGCGCACCGAGCTCAACTCCTCCACCGCGCTGCGCCTGCTGCGCACCCTGGAGGGCGCCGGCTTCGTCCGCCGCGACGACGACGGCGTCTACCGCCCCGGACTGCGCATCGTCCAGCTCGGCGCCCAAGCGCTGAGTGCGGAATCCCTGGTCTCCCTGGCCGAGGCGCCGCTGCGTCGGCTCGTGGAGGCCACCGGCGAGTCCTGCTACCTGAGCGTGCCTCACCTGCAGGGCACCCGCGGCGAGCATGGGATCTACCTGGCCATGGAGGAGGGCACGCACTCCATCCGCCACACCTCCTGGGTCGGACGGACCGTCCCGCTGGAGGGTACGGCCGTCGGCGCCGCCCTGCGCGGCGACGTCCCTGACGCCGGACCGGAGGCCGGCTACGTCGTCGCCGGCGACGTCGTCGAATCCGACGTCACGGCGATCGCGGCCCCGGTCCGCGTGCCCGCCGCCGACCGGGAGGGCCGCATCGTGGCGGCCCTCTCCGTGGTCGCCCCCTCCTACCGGATGGATGAGACCACCGTGACCGCCTGCGGGCGGCTGCTGGCCGAGGAGGCCCGCAGCATCCTGCACGCCGTCGAGACCGCCGACTCCTGAGCCGTCCAGACCCGAGCCGTCCAGACCCGAACCACCGACCGCTGACACCCGCTGACACCCGCCGTCACCGACCACCGAGGATCACCGATGACCACTCACACCACTGACACCACGCACGCCACCGGCACCGCCGCTGACTCCGCCCGGCCGGCCGCCCACACCCGCCACGACCCGTCCCGCAGCATCCGCGCACCGCGCGGCACCGAGCTGACGGCCAAGAGCTGGCAGACGGAGGCCCCGCTGCGGATGCTGATGAACAACCTCGACCCCGAGGTCGCCGAGCATCCCGAGGACCTGGTGGTCTACGGCGGCACCGGACGCGCCGCCCGCGACTGGGAGTCCTACGACGCCATCGTCGCGACGCTGAAGGACCTCGAGGACGACGAGACCCTGCTGGTGCAGTCGGGCAAGCCGGTCGGCGTCTTCCGGACCCACGAGTGGGCGCCCCGTGTCCTGGTCGCCAACTCGAACCTGGTCGGCGACTGGGCCACCTGGGAGCAGTTCCGCAAGCTCGACGCCGAGGGCCTGATGATGTACGGCCAGATGACGGCCGGGTCCTGGATCTACATCGGCACCCAGGGCATCCTGCAGGGAACGTACGAGACCTTCGCCGCGGTGGCCACGAAGCGCTTCGGCGGCACGCTGGCCGGCACCCTGACCCTCACCGGAGGATGCGGGGGGATGGGCGGCGCCCAGCCGCTGGCGGTGACCCTCAACGACGGGGCGTGCCTGATCGTCGACGTCAACGAGACCCGCCTGCGCCGCCGGGCCGCCAAGCGCTACCTCGACGAGGTGGAGCTGGACCTGGACCGCGCCCTGGAGAAGGTGCTGGCCGCCAAGGCCGAGGGCCGGGGCCTCTCGGTCGGCTATGTGGGCAACGCCGCCGAGGTGTTCCCCGCCCTGCTGGAGCGGCACCGTGCCGGTGAGTTCACCGTCGACATCGTCACCGACCAGACCAGCGCCCACGACCCGCTGTCCTACCTGCCGGTCGAGCACACCATGGAGGACTGGGAGGCCGCGGCCCAGGCCGATCCGGCCGGGTTCACCGCCAAGGCCCAGGCCTCGATGGCGGCCCATGTCCAGGCCATGGTGGAGTTCCAGGACGCCGGTGCCGAGGTCTTCGACTACGGCAATTCGATCCGTGACGAGGCCCGTCAGGGCGGCTACGACCGGGCCTTCGAGTTCCCCGGCTTCGTGCCGGCCTACATCCGCCCGCTGTTCTGCGAGGGCCTCGGCCCGTTCCGCTGGGTCGCGCTCTCCGGCGACCCGGAGGACATCCGCGTCACCGATGAGGCGCTGAAGGAGCTGTTCCCGGAGAAGGAGCACCTCCACCGCTGGCTGGACGCCGCCGCCGAGCGCGTCGAGTTCGAAGGACTGCCGGCCCGCATCTGCTGGCTCGGCTACGGCGAGCGCCACCAGGCAGGCCTGCTGTTCAACCGGCTCGTCGCCGAGGGCAAGGTGTCCGCGCCGATCGTCATCGGACGCGACCACCTGGACTCCGGATCGGTGGCCTCCCCCTACCGGGAGACCGAGGCCATGGCCGACGGCTCCGACGCGATCGCCGACTGGCCGCTGCTCAACGCCCTGACCGCCACCGGCTCGGGAGCCTCCTGGGTCTCGCTGCACCACGGCGGCGGGGTCGGCATGGGCCGCTCCATCCACGCCGGGCAGGTCTCGCTGGCCGACGGCACCGAGCTGGCCGCGCAGAAGCTCGAGCGGCTGCTCACCAACGACCCCGGCATGGGCGTCATCCGCCACGTCGACGCCGGCTACGACCGCGCCGTCGAGGTCGCCGAGGAGCGCGGTGTGCGCATCCCGATGCACGAGAACCGCTGATTCCGGAGCACCGCACCATGGACCCCCGAGACCACTCCAGCGCCCCTGCGGACGGGAGCCAGACGTCCTCCCGCCCGCGGGGCCGCTGGCGGTTCATCCTCTACAGCGCGGTCGGCGTCGTCATGTTCTTCGTGCCGGTCACGATCGGCGAGTCGACGACGATCCCGCTGGACCACCTGGTCA
This sequence comes from Nesterenkonia sp. PF2B19, assembly GCF_001758425.2. GTDB lineage: Bacteria > Actinomycetota > Actinomycetes > Actinomycetales > Micrococcaceae > Nesterenkonia > Nesterenkonia aethiopica. Next base: position 20,386 of record NZ_MDSS02000038.1, read on the forward strand.
CCGCGCTGCGTGAGGCACTCGGCGGCGCGGCCGCCTATGTCGCGCTGGCGATCATCCTGGCCGGCACCGTCCGTCCCTTCGTCACCGGCCGGTGGCGCCGCTCCCCGGCCCGCACCGTCTTCGCCCTGCTGAACGTCGTCGGCCTGACCACCAGTGTCATGATCGTCAGCGGGGTCGGCCCGGACGTCCTCTTCGCCCCGGAGCTGGGTCCGTTCCTCTACGAGGCGCTGGTGATCCCGGTGGGGCTGCTGGTGCCGGTAGGAGCGATCTTCCTGGCCCTGCTGGTCGGCTACGGCCTCATGGAGTACCTGGGCGTGCTCATGCAGCCGGTGATGCGCCCGCTGTGGCGCACTCCCGGCCGGTCGGCGATCGACGCCGTCGCGTCCTTCGTGGGCAGCTACTCGCTGGGTCTGCTGATCACCAACCGGGTCTACACCTCCGGGCAGTACACGGGACGCGAGGCCGCGATCATCGCCACCGGCTTCTCCACGGTCTCGGCCACCTTCATGGTGGTGGTCGCCCGCACCCTGGACCTGATGCACCTGTGGCTGTGGTACTTCTTCCTGACCCTGGTGGTCACCTACGCAGTCACGGTGATCGTGGTGCGGATCCCTCCGTTGAGCCGCATCCCCGACGACCACTTCCCCGGCGTCGAGCCGCAGCCGGAGGAGCGCATCACCCAGCACCGGATGCGCGCCGCCTGGTCCGCCTCCGGCGAGGCCCTCCAAGCCGCGCCCCCGGTGGTGAGGAACATGTCCCGCAGCTTCCTGGACGGTCTGCTGATGGCTATGCAGATCCTGCCCTCGATCATGTCCATCGGGCTCATCGGGCTGCTGCTGGCCACCTTCACACCCCTGTTCGACTGGCTGGGATATCTGTTCCTTCCGCTGACCTGGGCGCTGCAGCTGCCTGACCCGCAGCTGGCCGCCACCGCCTCGGCCCTGGGCATCGCGGAGATGTTCCTGCCGGCCACGCTGGTGGCGGGACACGAGTCCGAGCTGCTGCGCCTGGTCATCGGCGTCGTCTGCGTCTCCGGGGTGATCTTCTTCTCCGCCCTGGTGCCGTCCATCCTGGCCACCGAGATCCCCGTGAAGATCTGGCACCTCGTGGTCATCTGGGCGCAGCGGGTCCTGCTCACCCTGCTCTTCGCCACTCCCCTGGCCGCACTGATCCTAGGAGTCACATGACTGAGACCGCATCCGCCGTCACCTCCCTGATGGCCGCCATCGCCGACGTCGGCACCGACCCGCGGCGCGGCGGGTACAGCCGCCCCGTCTGGTCCCCCGCGGAGAAGGACCTGCGCAGCTGGTTCCTCCAGGAGGCCCACAGCCGCGGGCTGGACACCGAGGAGGACCGCAACGGCATCCTCTGGGCGTGGTGGGATCTGCCCGCCGGACGCCGCGTCACCTCCTTGGAGGCCTCCCGGCAGGGTGCCCTGGTCACCGGCTCCCACCTGGACTCCGTGCCCGGCGGCGGGGCCTACGACGGCCCGCTCGGGGTCGCCTCCGCCCTGGCCGCCGTGGACGTGCTGCAGGCCCCGGGAGGCCGCCGGAGCCCTAGACCGCCGCCCGGCCGCTCGCCCGTGGCCGTCTTCCCCGAGGAGGAAGCTCCCGCTTCGGCGTGGCCTGCCTGGGGTCCCGTCTGCTGGCCGGGACCATTCCGGTGGAGCGGGCCCTGGGGCTGCGCGACGCCGCGGGCATCGCTTCGCGGAGGCCGCCCGCGCCGAGGGCCTGGACCCCGCCCACATCGGCCCCGACCCGGCCGCACTCGCCCGGATCGGACAGTTCGTCGAGCTGCATGTGGAGCAGGGCCGAGGACTCAACACCGATGAGCACCTCAGCGCCGGGGCGCCGGCGATCGCCGTGGGCTCCACCATCCTGGGCCACGGACGCTGGCGGATCAGCTTCCACGGCCAGGGCAACCACGCCGGCACCACGCTGATGTCCGATCGCTGCGACCCGATGGTCGCCGCCGCGGAGACCGTGATCGACGTACGACGCCTGGCCCGGGTGCAGCCCGAGGCGCGGGCGACGGTGGGGCGGGTCGAGCCTGTTCCGGGCGGCACCAACGTCATCGCATCCCGCGTGGACCTCTGGCTGGACGTCCGCCACCCGGAGGACGAGGTCACCGCCGCCCTGGTGGAGGACATCTGGCGCCACGCCCAGCAGGCGGCCCTCAGCGAGGGCTGCACGGCCGAGCTGACCGAGGAGTCGCTCTCCGGCACCGTGCACTTCGACCCGCAGCTCGCGGCCTCCCTCACCGAGGCGGTGCGCCGCAACGCGCCCGCCGCTCCTCTGCTGCCCACCGGCGCGGGCCATGACGCCGGAGTGCTCGCCGCGACGGTGCCCACCGGCATGATCTACGTGCGCAACCCCAGCGGCGTCAGCCACGCCCCGGAGGAGCATGTGGAGGACGACGACGCCGTGCTGGGAGTCCACGCCCTGGCCGACGCCCTGGAGGATCTGCTGTGAGCGCCACCCACACGCTGCCCGGGCTGGTCAACGCCCATTCCCACGCGTTCCACCGGCTGCTGCGCGGGCGCACCCACGCGGGTCCGCACGGCGCGCCCGGCGACTTCTGGCGGTGGCGGGAGGAGATGTACCGCTCCGCCGAGGCGCTGACCCCGCAGACCATGGAGCAGCTGGCCACCGCCGTCTACGCCGAGATGGCCGCCTCGGGCTGGACCGCCGTCGGCGAGTTCCACTACCTGCACCACCGGCCGGACGGGACCCCCTATGGCGGCGCGGACGCCGAGGGCGAGCACGCCATGGAGCGGGCCCTGGCCCGTGCCGCCCGGCGGGCCGGGATCCGGCTGGTCCTGTTGGACACCTGCTACCTGCGCGGCGGCCTCTCCCCGGCCGGGGAGCCGCTGGCGCTGAGCCCCGTGCAGCAGCGGTACGCCGACGACGGCGTGGCGGGCTGGGCGGCCCGCTGGGAGCGGCTGCACGACGCGCTGGTCCAAGAGGACTGCGGCTCCGGACTCATCACTCTCGGAGCCGCCATCCACTCCCTGCGCGCCGTCGACGCCGACCAGCTCGCCGAGCTCTCCGAGTGGGCCTCCGAGCACCCTGAGGTGCCGCTGCACATCCACCTCTCCGAGCAGCCGGCGGAGAACGCCGCCGTGGAGGCCGAGCACGGGATGAGCCCCACCCGGCTGCTGCAGGAGCACGGCCTGCTCGGCCCCCGCCTGTCCGCCGTCCACGCGACGCATCTCAGCGACGAGGACATCGCGCTGCTGGGCGACGCCGCCGCCACGGTGGTGATGTGTCCGACCACCGAAGCCGACCTGGGCGACGGGATCGGCCCGGCCCACGAGCTCGCCGATGCCGGGGCGGTCATCGCCCTGGGCTCGGACCAGCACGCCGTGGTGGACCCCCTGCTGGAGATGCGGGCGCTGGAGCATGGTGAACGGGCAGCGCAGCGGCCAGCGGGGACGGTTCAGCCCGAGCCAGCTGGTGGAGGCGGCCACCGGCGCCGGGCGCCGCAGCCTGGGGCTGCTGAGCGTCGCCGAGACCGAGGACGCCGTGCTCCTCGACGCCGCCTCCGTCCGCACCGCCGGCGGTGACCCGGCCCAGAGCCCGCTGACCGCCACAGCCGCCGATGTGCTCTCGGTCCGCGTGGCCGGCACCGAGATCGCCCGCGAAGGCCACCACATGAAGCTCGGCGACCCGGCAGATCTCTACCGGGCCCTGTTCGCCGACCACCCCGAGCTGAGGAGCTTCCGATGACGAGCACCCCTGCCAGCGCCTCCCCTGCCAGCGCCTCACCTGCCAGCACGGTGATCACCGGAATCGGTGAGCTCACCACAGTCGACGCGGAGCACCGGGTGCTCCACGACGCCGCCGTCGTGATCGACGACGGCCGGATCGCCTGGATCGGGCCCTCCGCCCAGGCGCCCGCCGCCGACACCTCCTACGATGCGGAGGGCCGGGCGGTGCTGCCCGGCTGGGTCGACTCGCACACGCATCTGGTCTTCGCCGGCGACCGGGGCGCGGAGTTCGAGGCCCGTATGGCCGGCCAACAGTACTCCGCCGGAGGCATCGGGGTCACCATGTCCGCGACTCGCGAGACCGACGACGCCGTCCTGGCGTCCCTGCTGGCCGCGCGCGTGGGCGACGCCCGCCGCGGAGGCACCACCTTCCTGGAGACCAAGACCGGCTACGGCCTGAGCGTCGAGGAGGAGCAGCGGCACGCCCGGCTGGCCGAGCAGGCCGCCGACGTCGTGACCTTCCTGGGCGCGCACTTGGTCCCGCCGGGGGCGGATGCGGACGAGTACCTGGACCTGGTGTGCGGACCCATGCTGGAGGCGGTGGCCGAGCATGTGCAGTGGGCCGACGTGTTCTGCGAGCGTGGAGCCTTCGATGTCGACGCCTCGCGGCGCGTGCTGCAGGCCTGCCGCGACGCCGGTCTGGGACTGCGCGTGCACGGGAACCAGCTCGGCCCGGGCCCCGGGGTGAAGCTGGCCGTGGAGATGGGTGCCGCCAGCGTGGACCACGTCAACCACCTCGACGACGCCGACGTGGCGGCTCTGGCCGACTCCGAGACGGTGGCGACCTGCCTGCCGGCCTGTGACCTCTCCACCCGGCAGCCTCTGGCGCCGGGGCGCCGGCTCCTCGATGCCGGCGCAGAAGTCGCTCTCGCCTCGAACTGCAACCCGGGCACCAGCTACACCACGGCGATGGGCTTCTGCGTCGCCACCGCCGTGCTGCAGATGGAGCTCACCCTGAAGGAGGCGCTCCGAGCGGCGACCATGGGCGGGGCACGTGCCCTGCGGGTCGAGGACGAGGTCGGGTCCGTGGAGGTCGGCAAGCGGGCCGACCTGCACGTGCTGGACGCGCCGGCGGCGATCCATCTGGCCTACCGGCCGGGGATGCCGCTGACCCATGCGGTGTTCAAGGACGGCCGCCGCGAGGTCTGAGCCGCCCGGCGGGCGCTCACAGGGCCCGAGGGTGGGCGGAGACGTAGCTCTCCTGCAGCGCCTCCGCGGTGACCTTGGTGTAGATCTGCGTGGTGGTCACCGAGGCGTGGCCCAGCATCTCCTGGACCAGGCGGATGCCGGCCCCGCCCTCCAGCATGTGGGTCGCGCAGGAGTGCCGCAACGTGTGGGGTGAGACGTCGGTCTCCAGGCCCGCCGCCCGGGCGTGCTGCTGCAGCACGGTCCAGGCGGACTGGCGGGAGAGCCGGCCGCCCCGCTGGTTGAGGAACAGGCCCGGTGAGCCGGGCCGGCGCGTGGCGGATCGGCTCACCGCCTCGGCCAGCGCGGGGCGTCCCGCGGTCAGATAGTCGGCCAGCGCCCGCTGGGCGAAGCTGCCGACCGGCACGATCCGCTGCTTGTCGCCCTTGCCGGTGACCCGGACCACGACGAGCCCGTCCTGGGACCGGTGCTCAGAGTCCTGGTGAGCAGTGTCCCGGAGCTCCACCAGGTCGTCCACGTCGAGGCTGACGGCTTCGGTGATGCGGGTGCCGGTGGCGTAGAGGAACTCCAGCAGGGCCCTGTCCCGCAGTCCGAGCGGCGTGCTCGTGTCCGGAGCCTCCAGCAGACGGCGCACCTGGTCGATGGTCAGTGCCTTGGGCAGAGACTGCCGCGGCTTCGGGGCGGCAACCTGCGCCGCCGGGTCCCCGGCGGTGCGCCCCTCCGCGGCCCACCACCTGTGCAGACCCCGCACCGAGGCCAGCGCCCGGGCCATGGAGATCGCCGCCAGCGGCGCGCCGCCGTCGTCGCCGGTGCTGAGCGCACGCAGGTAGGAGGCGACGGTGTCCTCCCCCACCTGGTGGGGCGCGGTGATCCCCTGCTCCAGCAGGTGAGCTCCGTATCGCAGCAGGTCCCGGCGGTAGGAAGCCAGGGTGTTCGCCGCCGAGCCGCGCTCGATGCGCAGGTGGGTCAGGTAGTCCTGGATCTCTCGCCCCACCGGGCTCTCCGGCACCGCCTCGCGCAGGCGGCGATGGCGGCGCCGGAGCTCCTGGTCCTCCACCGTGGCGGCGGGCGCCGGATCAGGCGCGACGGTCCAGGCCGGCCTTGATCAGACCGGCGAACAGCGGGTGGCGTCGGTGGGACGGGACTTCAGCTCCGGATGCGCCTGCGTGGAGACGTAGTAGGGGTGCTGGTCCCGGGGCAGTTCCACGAACTCGACCAGACGGCCGTCCGGGGAGGTGCCGGAGAACACCAGTCCCGCCTCGGCCAGCTGCTCACGGTAGGCGTTGTTCACCTCGTAGCGGTGGCGGTGACGCTCGGAGATCGCCGTGGCGCCGTAGGTCTCGGCCACCACGCTGTCCTCGGCGAGGACGGCGTCGTAGGCGCCCAGCCGCATGGTGCCGCCCAAGTCGCCGTCGCCGGAGACGATGTCCTTCTGCTCGGCCATGGTCGCGATCACCGGGTAGGCGGTGTCCGGGTCGAACTCGGTGGAGTTGGCCTCCGTCATGCCCACCACGTTGCGCGCGTACTCCATGACCATGGTCTGCAGGCCCAGGCACAGCCCCAGGGCGGGGATGCCGTGCTCCCGGGCGTGCCGGAAGGCCCCGATCTTGCCGTCGAGGCCGCGGACCCCGAACCCGCCGGGCACGCAGATCGCGTCCACGCCCTCCAGCGCCTTGGCCGCGCCCTCCTCGGAGGCACACAGGTCCGAGGCCACCCAGCGGATCTTGGTCTTGGCCCGGTGGGCGAAGCCTCCGGCGCGCAGCGCCTCGGTGACTGAGAGGTAGGCGTCCGGCAGATCGATGTACTTGCCGACCAGCGCGACCTCGACCTCGTGGTCGGGGTGGTGGACGACGTCCAGCAGGCGGTTCCACTTGGACCAGTCGACATCCTTGAACTTCAGGTCCAGCTTCTGCACCACGTAGGCGTCGATGGCCTGCTTGTGGAGGATCCGGGGGATGTCGTAGATGCTGGGCGCGTCGGGACAGTTGATGACGGCGTCCTCGTCGACGTCGCACATCCGGGAGATCTTGCCCCGCACGTCCTGGGGAAGCTCCCCGGCCGAGCGCAGCACGATGCCGTCGGGCTGGATGCCGAGGCTGCGCAGCGCCGCCACCGAATGCTGGGTCGGCTTGGTCTTCAGCTCCTGGCTCGGACCGATGTAGGGAACCAGGGAGACGTGGAGGAAGAAGACGTTCTCCCGCCCGACGTCCTGCCGCACCTGACGGGCCGCCTCCAGGAACGGCTGGGACTCGATGTCACCGACTGTTCCGCCGATCTCAGTGATGATGACATCCGGGGCGTCCCGCTCGCTGTCGGCCTCGGCCGGCAGACGCATGCGGCGCTTGATCTCATCGGTGATGTGCGGGATCACCTGGACGGTGTCGCCGAGGTAGTCGCCGCGACGCTCACGCTCGATCACCGAGGAGTAGATCTGCCCGGTGGTGACGTTGTTCAGGCCGTCGAGGTTCTCATCCAGGAAGCGCTCGTAGTGGCCGATGTCCAGATCCGTCTCGGCGCCGTCTTCGGTGACGAAGACCTCGCCGTGCTGGAAGGGGTTCATCGTGCCCGGATCCACATTCAGGTACGGATCGAGCTTCTGCATGACGACCGAGAGGCCGCGGGCCCGGAGCAGATGCCCCAGGGAGGAGGCGGTGAGCCCCTTGCCGAGAGAGGAGACGACGCCACCGGTCACGAAGATCTGACGGGGGGTCTGGGGACTGGACTGGTTCCGAGAACTGTTTCGATGCACCACGGAGTTCAAGACTATCAGCACCGGTCCACCGGCAGTACCCCGCCGCGGCACCGGCAGGTGCGACGTCGGCCACTCGCCTCCTCCCAGCTCCGGGTGCGCGAGCGGAGACCTCAGACTCCGGAGGCCGCCTCGAGCAGCTCGCGGGCGTGGGCACGGGCGGAGTCGGAGTCCTCCTGGCCCGCGAGCATGCGGGCCAGCTCGCTGACCCGCTCCTGCTCGTCGAGGGTCCGGACGTCGGTGGCGGTGAACCCGCCGCTCCCGGAGCCGTCCTCCACCGAGGACTTGAAGACCCGCACATGATGCTGGGCGAAGGCGGCGACCTGCGGCAGATGGGTGACGACGATGACCTGCACATGGCGGGCCAGCACCGCGAGGCGACGTCCGATCTGCACCGCGGCCTTGCCGCCGACCCCGGCGTCGACCTCGTCGAAGATGAACGTGCCGGCCGAATCGTGGGCCGCCAGCACCACTTCGAGGGCGAGCATCACGCGGGAGAGCTCACCTCCGGAGGCGCCTTTGCCCAACGGCAGAGGGTCCGCGCCGGCGTGCGGAGCCAGCAGCATGGTCACGGCGTCCGCCCCATGAGGGCCCAGCTCCTCGGTCTCGGTGACCTCCACGACCATGCGCGCATGCGGCATCGCCAGGGCGGCGAGCTCCTCTCCGACCGCCTCGGCCAGACGACGCCCGGCCTCGGCGCGGCGGCGTCGCAGCTCGGCGGCGTCGGTACGCAGTCCCTCCTCGAGACGCTCGATCTCCGCAGAGAGCGTCTCGAGGCGGTCGGTGTCTGACTGCAGGGTCCCCAGGCGTCGCCGGGACTCCTCGGCCCAAGCCAGGACCGCGTCGACGTCGGGGCCGTACAGCCGCACCAGGCGGTCGAGGTCGGCTCGTCGCTGGTGCACCTCCGCCAGGCGCTCGGGGCCCGATTCGTCGAGTCCGGCGGCATAGATGCCCAGCTGGGAGGCGGCGTCGTTGAGCAGTCCCGAGACCGAGCTGATCTGCTCAGCGATCGCGGCCAGTTCCTCATCCTGGTCCTGCACGGGGCCCAGCGCGGTCGAGCCGCTTCGACCAGCTCGACGGCGTGCGGGGCGTCTCCGACGGCCTCCGCCGCGTCCGGGCCGGCGAGCGCCTGCTGCGCGGACCGGGCCGCCTCACGCAGCCCCTCGACGTTCTCCAGCTTCAGGGACTCGGCCTTGAGCCGGTCGTCCTCCCCCGGCTGAGGGTCCACCTCATCGATCTGTTCGAGCGCCTGCTGCAGCTGCTCGGCCTCCAGCCGACGTTCCCGCTCGTGGGTGGTGATCTCCTCCAGCTCTGCGCGGCGGGCCTGGTAGGCCTCGTAGCGGGCCCGGTAGTCGCGGGCCAGTGCGGCGAACTCCTCGCCGGCGTAGCTGTCCAGCGCCCGGCGCTGGGCGGCGGCGGACTTCAGGCGGAGCTGGTCGGTCTGCCCATGGACGGTGACCAGAGATGAGCCGATCTCGCCGAGCAGGGAGACCGGCACGCTGCGCCCGGAGACGCTGGCCCGGCTCCGGCCCTTGGCGCTGACCGCGCGCCCCAGCAGAAGCGTGGACCTCGGCGTGGCGTCCGGCGTCGTCGGCGCCTCGGCGGCCTCCTCGTCGTCGAACCACGCGCCGGCCTCACGCGCAAGCTCCACGGCCCGATGGTCGCCTGCACCTGCAGCTCGGCGTCGACGGCGGCGCGCGGCGCGCCGCTGCGCACAGCAGCGGCCTCCGCCCGGGCGCCCAGGAGCAGCCCCAGGGCCGTGACGACCATCGTCTGCCGGCGCCGGTCTCGCCCGTCACCACGTTCAGGCCGGGGTGGAGCTCGAGTTCGGCGCGTTCGATGACGCCGAGGTCGGTGATGGTGACGTGGTCGATCACGAGGTGGGTCCCTCCTCGAGGTGTCGGGCTCCTGTGGTCATCTCTCCCCCCATGGGGTGATCGGTGGGGTGGTCCGGGCCCTGGACGGTGTTCGCCGCATCCACGGGTCCCCTCCAGCCGGAGGTGGGCAGGTTGAACTTGTCCACGAGCCGCTCGGAGAACGGTGTCTGCTTGACCCGGGCGAGCAGGACGGGCTCGGCGGATCGGGTCACCTCGACACGGGAGCCGGCCGGCAGCTCGGTGGCGCGGCGTCCGTCGCACCAGAGCACCCCCTGCTCCTCCTCGCGCTGCAGGACCTCGACGGCCAGCACGGAGTCCGGTGCGACGACGAGCGGCCGGGCGAACAGGGCATGGGCGGAGATCGGGACCATCACCAGGGCCTCCACCTCGGGCCAGACCACGGGGCCGCCCGCGGAGAAGGCGTAGGCGGTGGAGCCGGTCGGGGTGGCCATCACGACGCCATCGCATCCGAAGGCGGAGATGGGGCGGCCGTCGACTTCTACGACCAGGTCCACCATGCGTTCCCGCGCGTGCTTCTCCACGCTGGCCTCGTTCAGCGCCCAGGTGCTGCCGATATGGTCGCCGGACTGCCAGACCTGCACATCGATCGCCATGCGACGCTCGACGGTGTAGTCCTGCTCGACCACCCACTGGACGGAGGCGTCGAGCTCGGTGCGCTCGGATTCGGCGAGGAACCCGACATGACCCAGGTTGATGCCCATCAGCGGCAGGTCCGCGCCGCGGACGAGCTCGGCGGCCCTCAGGATAGAGCCGTCGCCGCCCAGGACCATGCCGACCTCGCAGCGCGACAGCGGCACATCGGTGTCGGCGACGGCGATCGGGACGTCCCGCAGCCGGTCTCCGACGAGGTGTCCCAGCGAGGCGATGTCCCGCTCGAGCATGACGGGGGTGAGTCCTGCCTGATGGAGACGCTCCGCCACCGCGGCGGCGGCGTCGACGGCGTCGTGGCGACCGGTGTGGGCGAGCACGAGGATCTCCCGGCTTCCGTGCGCCTCCGTCATAGGGCCTCCTCCAGAGTTCGTTCGCCGTGGTGCTGGTCCGTGCCACCCGGTCCCAGGCCGGTGCCGGTCAGTCGCGGTAGTCGACCTGGTCCAGCCTAGCGGCACTCGTCGGGCCGCTGCTGGCCCCGGTCGACGTCTCGGAGCGTCTCAGGTGCAGGAAGAACTCGAGGTTGCCGTCCTGTCCGGGCAGCTGGGACCGGTGGGCGGAGAGCAGGTGCAGTCCGTGCTCCTCGGCCGAGCCGACGACGGCGGTCACCGCCTCCCGGCGCAGCTCCGGGCTGGTGACCACGCCGGTGCGGGCGAGTCTCTCGCGGCCCACTTCGAACTGGGGCTTGACCATCAGCAGCAGATCGGCCCCGGCACGAGTCTGTCCGGCCAGTGGGGCCATGACCAGTCGCAGGGAGATGAAGGACAGGTCCGCGACGATGAGGTCGAAGGGTTCGCCGAGCTGCCCAGCGCTCAGGCCACGCAGATTCAGACCCTCATGGTTCTCCACACGGGGATCCTCCCGCAGTGCGGGCGCCAGCTGGTCATGGCCGACATCGACGGCGACCACCCGCCGGGCTCCCTGCGCCAGCAGCACCTGGGTGAATCCGCCGGTGGAGGCTCCGGCGTCCAGGCATCGACGCCCCTGCACAGCGATCTCCGGACAGGCGGTGAGAGCCCCGAGCAGCTTATGAGCCGCCCGGCTCACCCAGGGGTCGTCCTCGGTGACCTCCACTCGCTGGGAGGTGCGCACCGTCGTCGCCGCCTTGGACACTGCGCGCCCGTCCACGCGCACGGAACCGGCACGGATGAGCTGCCCGGCCCGGCTGCGGCTCGTCGCCAGGCCGCGGGAGACGAGAGCTCGGTCCAGTCGCTCGGAGCTCATGGGGCGTCACCGTCCATCGAAGCTCAGTGCCGCCCCGTGGCCTCGAGGCGCTCCGACAGCTGCCGGTGCAGGTGCTCGGCCTCGGTGATGTGGGCGTCGAGCTCGTCGATCTCCATGTCGGTCACCGACTCCCCCTGGTGGGGGCTTGCCGGCTCCGGGTGCTGCTCGGTCATGCGGTGGCTCCTGCGAGGTCTTCGGCGAAGAGGTCGGCGAGGGTCTCGAGGATGTGGTCCGGACGGCTGGCGGCTTCGGCCGCCCCGACCGATTCCCGGGTGTCGATGCCGGTCAGCACCAGGGCGGTGGTGAACCTCGCCCGGTTGCCGCCGAGGATGTCGGTGTCCAGCCGATCGCCGATGACCAGAGGGGCCTGCAGACCGAGAGCCTGGGCGGCCTGCACGAACATCACGGGCTCCGGCTTGCCCGCGGCGGTCGGGATGGTCCCGGTGGCACGGCCGACTGCTTCGATCAGCGCGCCGTTCCCCGGTGCGATGCCGTGCTCCCGCGGAATGGTCAGGTCGCAGTTGGTGGCGAACCAGCGGGCGCCGTCGTTGACCGCATAGGCGGCCTCTGCCAGGTCGATCCAGCGCAGCTGGGGGTCGAAGCCCTGGATGACGGCGGCAGGCCGGTCGGCGGCGGAGTCCACGACCTGGAACCCTCCGTCCTCGACCAGCTGACGCAGATACCGACTCCCGGTCACCAGCACCCGGGCGCCCCGCGGGATCTCCCGTGCCATCAGGCTCACTCCGGCAGGAGCCGAACCGAAGACCTCGTGGGGGGAGGCGGGCATGCCGAGATCAGTGAGATGGCCGGCGACCTCGTCTGCCGAACGGGAGGCGTTGTTGGTGACGAACGCGCACGGGATCTCCCGACGCCGCAGCTCGGCCAGAGCTTCGACCGCTCCGTCCACGGCTCCGGGACCCGCATAGAGGACGCCGTCGAGGTCGAAGAGGACGCCATCATGGTGGGCGATCACGGCGCGCGTCATCCCTGGTCCTCACCCGCTCGAGGCCTGGGGGCACCGCCCATCACGTCCTTGACCTTGGGCAGCTCTGCAGGTTCGTCGTCGAAGTCCATGATCTCCGGAGACTCGAAGGCGCCTGCGCCGAGGGCCCTCTCCGCGACGAAGGCCTGGCGGCGCCACTGCTCCGCCTCCTCGCCGCGGCCGACAGCCTCCAGGGCATCGGCGTAGACGGTGAAGAGACGGGGTGAGAAGCTGAACGCGCGATCGCGCTGCAGCTCAGGGACTTCAAGCGCGGTCACGGCAGAGGCGTGGTCGCCCAGATCTGTGTGGGCCCCGGCGACGACGATGGCCAGCTCCGCGCGGACCGCACCGGTGAGTCGCTGGGCCTCGGGGCTCTCCCCCAGCTCCACAGCCTTCTGCGGTCGACCGAGCCCGCGTTCGCAGTCCGCTTGGACCGGGAGGTGGGTCTGGTCGCCGCTGATCCGCCGGTAGGTGCGCAACTCACGCAGCGCCTCGGAGAAGTCGCCCGCCGCGTAGGCGGTCAGCGCCACAGCCTCGCGCACGACGGCGAGTCGGCCGCCGCGCCGCGACGCCGCCAACGCGTGCTCCTGGGCCAATGCCGGGTCCACGTCGATGAGGCGTCCGGCCATCACGAGATGCTTGGCCACCCAGGTGCGGTTGGTGTCATTGAGCGTGCCCAGCTGGGAGGCCGCCTCCCGGTCCAGCTCCTTGCCGGTGACGTCCTCATCGATCTCCGGTGACCGCGGACGGTCCTCACGGTTGGAGCGGCGCAGGTCTCCCCTGGAACGGGAGGCACCGGCGCTACGCTCCTCGGGACGGTCAGGGCGGCTGCGACGCGGGCCGCGACGGTCGTCATATCGAGAGTTCACTGATCCAGGATACCTTCCGTGCCGAAGGATGACGGGAGTGAGCGCCTGTCAGCGCTGAGGGCAGACGCAACAAGAGCCGGGTCGAAGAATCAACGGTGATCCTTCAACCCGGCTCTCGTCCTAAGTGGTGTCCGGCGGTGACCTACTCTCCCACACACTCCCGTGTGCAGTACCATCGGCGCTGTGGGTCTTAGCTTCCGGGTTCGGGATGGGACCGGGCG
>NZ_MDSS02000039.1 GCF_001758425.2 Nesterenkonia sp. PF2B19
GGCCGCGGCGGCGCGGATGCGTCGCCCGGCCGCCGGCAGCGCCACATGCAGCCGTGCCTCCACGTGCTGGGCGCCGATCACCACGCTGGTGCGTTCCAGCACCTGCTGGCCGGGTCGTCGATGCTGATCGACCCGTCCCCAGGCCGACCGGGGGAGAGGCGGCGGGCCGCCTCCGCCACCCGCCGGGTCAGGAAGTCGGCGACGGCGGTGCGTCCCCGCGCATCGGCGGTCAGGTCCTCCGGGAGGTCCGCCGCGTCGCGGTCCAGCTGCACGCGCATCAGGGACGGCGGGGCATACGGGTCCACCTGGACGTGGTCCACGAGCAGCCGGAGGCCGGTGGTCTCGGCGTCGCCGGGAGGGAGCTCGTGGGTTCCGCGCAGCTGTTTGTAGCCGGCGTAGCCGCGGCCGTCGAGGGTGGTCAGCGTGTGTTCCAGGGCGCTGCGGTCGGGCAAGGGGCCTCCTTTCGCGGGTGGGTGTTCCCTGGGTGGGTCATTCCGGCGAGGCGCTGAGGTGGCGCCACGTGCGGACCAGCTGGCTGAACTCGGTGACCTGGACCAGCACATGGGAGCGAGCCGCATCCTCGGCGACCTCGGCCTGACCGGCGCGGACGGCGTCGGCGATGGCCCGGTGCTCGGCCAGGGACCGGCGCATCCGGTCCGGGACCCGCAGCTGCAGGCGCCGGTAGGGCTGCAGGGCGCGCTTGAGCGCGTGGGCCTGCTGGCGCAGGTACTCGTTGCCGCAGGAATCGTAGAGGATGCCGTGGAATCGGGCGTTGGCGTAGTAGTAGCCGTCGGCGTCGCCGGCGATGGCGTGGTCCTCGCAGTCGCAGACGGCCCGTTCGAGCTCCTCCAACGCGTCGGCCTCGATGCGCCGGGCGGAGAGGCGGGCGGCCATGCCCTCCAGCTCCGCCATGACTTCGAAGCGCTCGGCCAGCTCGGAGATGCTCAGCTCGGTCACATAGGTGCCCTGCTTGGGGCGGATCTGCACCAATCCGGAGCGTTCCAGAGCCTGCAGCGCCTCCCGCACCGGGGTCCGGGAACAGCCGAACTCCTGCTCCAGCTGCGCCGGGTCCAGGCGTTCGCCGGGGCGGTGCCGTCCGTCGACGATCGCGTTCTCCAGGGCGTCCCGCACGCGCTGGGACTCTGGGATCCGAGCCATGGCCACCTCCGAGGTTCAGGGTATCCGACCGGCCATCCTGTGGCGCAGGTCACGTTCATGCTCTATAGTCCCTGTTATATACATCACGGCGTGTGATGTACAACGTCGACTCGTCGAGGGAGGATCGCCATGGGACGTCAGGACGGATGGCTGCTCGCGGACCTGTTCCGCGCCCTGCGTCGCCGGGGCGGGGAGGGCGCGGCGACGCAGGAGCCGGAGGCCGCCCCGCTGGACCAGCTCCTGGCCGCCTGCGAGGTCCTGATGAGCGACGTCGGGGAGGCCTCGCTGCGGGCGGTGGCCGCCCGGGCGCTGCAGGCCTACGCTCAGCTGGATGACGCTGGCCGCCTGGCCTTCTTCACCCACATGTTGCAGGACCACGGGGCTGATGACGACGCCGTCCGCGCCGCCTATCAGGCCTGGGAGCAGGCCGACGGGCAGCGGCGGGATGCCGCACTGACCCGTCTGTTCGACGTCGTCGAGCCGGCCCGTCAGCAGCTGCTGCGGCGCATGAACCACGCTCCGGATGCGACCGCCGCGCTGGTGGCCATGCGGGCGGACCTGCGCAGGCTGTTGCCGGAGCATCCTGAGCTGCGGCCGGTGGACCACGACTTCCGGCACCTGCTGGTCTCCTGGTTCAATCGAGGCTTCCTGCGCATGGAGGAGATCACCTGGGATTCTCCCAAGGAGCTCCACCAGCACCTGCTGCGGTTCGAGAAGGTCCACCCCATGGAGGGCCGTGCGGACCTGCGTCGGCGGCTGCAGCCGAAGGATCGCCGGTGCTTCGCGTTCTTCCACCCCGCCACCGGAGAGGTGCCGCTGATCTTCGTGGAGGTGGCGCTCGTGGAGGGCGTCCCGCGCCACATGGGGCCGCTGCTGGAGCCCGGTCCCGCGCTGAACCCCGCCCAGGCCGACACCGCCGCCCTGTACTCCATCAACAACTCCCTCGAGGGGCTGGCCGGCATCTCCTTCGGCAGCTTCCTGATCAAGCAGGTCATCGACGAGGTCAGCCGCCAGCTGCCCCATCTGCGGCGCTTCGTCACGCTGTCTCCCATCCCGGGCTTCCGCGGCTGGCTGGAGTCCCAGGACGATCCGGAGCTGCTCCACCTGGCCATCGAGCTGGCTGCACATGATCCCCGTGCTGCGGACCCTGACGCTGAGAGTGCCGGCGCGCCCGCCCTGCGTGAGCGGCTGCTGCCCGTCCTGGCCCGTTACATCACCGCCGAGCGGCGCGGGGATGGTCGGCCGCTGGACCCGGTGGCCCGGTTCCACCTGGGCAACGGGGCCGCCGCCTGGCAGCTGCACTGGCCGGCCCACAGCTCGCCGGCGGCGCGCGCCCAGTCCTACGGGGCGATGATCACCTACCGCTATGAGCCCGAGCAGCTCGAGCGACGCCACGAGGACTTCGTGCGGCGGCGCGAGGTCGCTGTCGACGGCCCGCTGGCCGAGCTCATCCCTGACCGACCCGACACTCCGAGAGGATCCGCCCCCATGGCCGACGACTTCACCCCGATCCACCGTTCCTTCGAGGCCCAAGCGGCCCGCCAGCCCGAGAAGGTGCTCTTCCACCTGCCCGACGGCGGCACCCTGACGTATGCGGAGACCGAGCACACGGTGCGGCGGATCGCCGCCCGGCTGCTGGCCGACGGCGTCCAGCCCGGGGACCGGGTCGCCGCGCAGGTGCAGAAGTCGCCGGAGGCGCTGGCGCTCTACCTGGCCACCCTGCGGGTCGGCGGAGTCTTCCTGCCGCTGAACACCGCCTACACCGGCACGGAGATGGACTACTTCATCGGCGACGCCGAGCCGCGCGTGCTGGTCTGCTCCCCGGAGCGGGAGCAGGAGCACGCCGCCCGGGGCGGGGATCAGCTCATCGTGGAGACGCTCGGCACCGCAGGCGACGGCACGCTGCTGACCTCCGAGACCACCGTGGAGGAGTCCTATGCCGCCGCCGCGGACACCCCGGCGTCGATCCTCTACACCTCCGGCACCACCGGACGGTCCAAGGGGGCGGTGCTCACGCACGGGAACCTGGCCTCCAACTGCCGGGCCCTGCTGGAGGCCTGGCAGTACACGGACC
The DNA here is from genome assembly GCF_001758425.2 of Nesterenkonia sp. PF2B19. Classification (GTDB taxonomy): domain Bacteria; phylum Actinomycetota; class Actinomycetes; order Actinomycetales; family Micrococcaceae; genus Nesterenkonia; species Nesterenkonia aethiopica. The sequence goes on from NZ_MDSS02000039.1 coordinate 3,233, forward strand.
AGGACCGGCTCATCCACGCGCTGCCGATCTTCCACATCCACGGGCTCTTCGTCGCCGCCAACATGACCCTGGTGGCAGGAGCCTCCTTCCACTGGCTGCCGTCCTTCGACGCCGAGGCCATCCTGGACCTGATGCCCACCTCCACCGTGCTGATGGGGGTGCCCACCTTCTACACCCGCCTGCTCGCCTCCGAGCGGCTGACCCCGGAGACCTGCGCCTCCATGCGACTCTTCGTCTCCGGCTCCGCCCCGCTGCTGGCCAGCGACCACGAGGCCTTCGAGGCCGCCACCGGGCACGCCATCCTCGAGCGCTACGGCATGACCGAGACCGGCATGAACACCACCAACCCCTACGACGGCGCCCGCAAGCCCGGCACCGTGGGGAAGCCCTTCCCCGGGGTGCAGATCCGGGTGACCGACCGGGAGAGCGGCGCCGAGCTGCCCGACGGCGAGGTCGGCCTGGTGGAGGTCAAGGGCCCCAACGTGTTCGCCGGCTACTGGCGCATGCCGGAGAAGACGGCCGCCGAATTCCGCTCCGACGGATTCTTCATCACCGGGGACCTCGGCCGGATCGACGAGGACGGCTACCTGTGCATCGTCGGCCGTGACAAGGACCTGGTCATCTCCGGGGGCTACAACGTCTATCCCAAGGAGATCGAGGAGCGCATCGACGCCCTGGACGGCGTGGCCGAGTCCGCCGTGATCGGCGTGCCGCACCCGGACTTCGGGGAGACCGTGGTGGCCGTCGTCGTGCCGCAGGCCGGAGCCGCCCTGGAGCCGGAGCAGATCCTGGCCGGGATCCGCGAGGACCTCGCCCGGTTCAAGCAGCCCCGAGCCGTGAAGATCGTCGAGGCGCTGCCGCGCAACGTCATGGGCAAGGTCCAGAAGGCCGAGCTGCGGAAGCAGTACGCGGACCTCTTCGTCCCCGCCTGATCGGGACGACAGGGGCCGCCCGGGTGCAGAAGCAGCACCGGACAGAAGCAGCACCGGACAGAAGCAGCACTGAACCGCAGGACAGGAGAACATCATGGTGCTCTACGGAGTGGCCGCACTCGCGCTGTGCATGCTGGTCGGCATGCTCGTCGGCGAGGTGCTCGGCGTCGTCGTCGGCGTCGAGGCGAACGTCGGCGGAGTCGGCTTCGCGATGATCATGCTCGTGCTGGTGACCGACAAGCTCCGGCGGATGGGGAAGTTCCCGCCCGCCTCGGAGCAGGGGGTGATGTTCTGGTCCGCCATGTACATCCCCATCGTCATCGCGATGGCCTCCACGCAGAACGTGGTCGAGGCCCTGGCGGGCGGCCCCATGGCCATCCTCGCCGGTCTCGGCGCGCTCGCGGCCGGGGCGGCCCTGGTGCCGGTGCTCGCGCGGGTAGGGGAGAAGGCGGAGCCGCTGCCCCCGCTCACCGAGGCCGAGAAGCAGGAGGTCTGAGGTGGATCTGCTCGTCTCCGTCTTCGAACGCAACGACCTCCTGGTGGCCTTCGTGGTCATCGGCGGGCTCATGATGGTCTCCGGCTGGCTGTCCAAGACCCTGACCCGCGGCCGCCTGCAGGGCAGTGCGATCGCCATCATGCTGGGGCTGGTGCTGGCCTACTGGGGCGGCTCCGTCACCGGCGGGGAGGCCGGGATGGCCGACATCGCCATCTTCAGCGGGCTCGGGCTGATGGGTGGGGCGATGCTGCGCGACTTCGCCATCGTCTCCACCGCCTACGGGGTGGACCTTCAGGAGATCAAGCGCGCCGGGCTGGCCGGGGCGCTCTCCATCATCCTGGGCGTGCTCGTCTCGTTCGCGGTCGGGGCCGCCGTCGCCGCGGCCTTCGGCTACACCGATCCGGAGTCCATGGCCACCATCGGCTCCGGGGCGGCCACCTACATCGTCGGCCCGGTGACCGGCACCGCCGTGGGGGCCAGCTCGGACGTCATCGCGCTCTCCGTGGCCGCCGGGCTGGTCAAGGCCGTGGTGGTCATGGTCGGCACTCCGCTGATCGCCCCGTTCATCGGGCTCAACAACCCCAAGTCCGCGATGGCCTACGGCGGCCTGATGGGCACCACCTCTGGGGTGGCCGGGGGACTGGCCGCCACCGACAAGCGGCTGGTGCCCTACGGAGCGATGACCGCCACTTTCTACACCGGCATGGGGTGCCTGCTCGGGCCCTCGGTGCTGTACGTGGCGCTGCGGGCGATCGCCGGCTGAGCCAGCCGGGAGGGCCACCACATCCGCCGACCCAGCTCCACGCCGAGCGCCGGCACCAGCAGAGTCCGCACGACGAACGTGTCGATGAGTACGCCGAGCGCGACCAGGAAGGCCAGCTGCACCATGAACATCAGCGGCAGCACGGCCAGGGCGGCGAAGGTCGCCGCGAGCACCAACCCGGCCGAGGTGATCACCCCGCCGGTGACGACCAGGGCATGCAGCAGACCCTCCCGAGGGTCGCCGCGCAGGGTCTCCTCCCGGGCCCGGGTCATCAGGAAGATGGTGTAGTCCACGCCGAGGGCCACCAGGAACATGAAGCCGAACAGCGGGACCGTGGGGTCCGCGCCGGGGAAGCCGAGGACGTGGTTGAACACCAGCGCGGAGACCCCCAGCGCGGTCAGATAGGACAGGACGGTGGCGACCACCAGGATCACCGGCGCCACCACGGAGCGCAGCAGCACCATGAGGATGATCAGGATCGCGACCAGCACGATCGGGATGATCACCATCAGGTCCCGCTGAGCCGTGGTGGTGGTGTCCAGCTGAGTGGCGGTGGTGCCGCCCACCAAAGCCTCCCCCTCCAGGGCGTCCAGCTGGTCGCGCAGTGCGACGACGGCGGACTCGGCCTCCGAGGAGTCGGCGGCTGAGTCCAGGGTCGCAGAGATCTCCACCTGCCCGTCCACCTGGCGGGCCTGCGTGAGATCCCCGGCGGGAGCGCCGTCGGCGTCCACCAGGTGCGCCTCGGCCACTCCCTCGACGCCGGCGACCAGCTCGAGGGCCTGATCGGCCTCCACCGCCGGGACGAAGATCTCCGTGGGGGCACCGGTGCCCGCGTCGAAGTGCTTCTCCAGCATGGTCTGGCCGGCCTTGGTGTCCGTCTCGCCCAGCACCACCTCGGACTGGTCGATGCCGTCGGCGCGCAGCTGGGTCACGCCGGCCGCGCCCACCAGGAGCACCAGGGTGACGACCACCCAGATCGGACGGGGGTGGGCTCCGACCCACGAGGCCGTCCAGGCCCACAGGCCGCGGGAGGGGGTTCGGTCGGCGTCGTCGGTGCTGTGCCTGGTGGGGGAGTCGGTGGCGTGCGGGACGCGCGGCCAGAAGACGCGCCGGCCGGTCAGCGCCAGCAGTGCGGGCAGGAAGCTCAGCGTGGCGAGCATGGCGAAGACGATGCCCGCCGCGGCCACCGGGCCGAGTGCACGGTTGGAGTTCAGGTCCGAGACGAGCAGGCACATCAGCGCGACGGCCACCGTGCCTCCGGAGGCCAGAATCGGTGGAGTGGAGCGCTTCAGCGCGGTCCACAGGGCGGCGTGCCGGTCGGCCGCCCGCAGCAGCTCCTCCCGGTAGCGGGCCACCAGCAGCAGCGAGTAGTCCGTGGCCGCACCGATCACCAGGATCGACAGGATCCCCTGCACCTGGCCGTTGAGCTGGATCCACTCCAGCCGAGCCATCAGGTAGACCACGGTGATCGCCGTGCACAGCGCGCCCACCGAGGAGAGCAGCACCAGCAGCGGGAGGAACGGCGAGCGGTAGACCACGATCAGGATCAGGAACACCGCGACCACCGCCACCAGCAGGAGCATCCCATCGATGCCGGCGAAGGCCTCGGAGAGATCGGTGGACAGCGCCGCCGGCCCCGTGACATGGGCTGACCACGCCGCCTCGTCCAGCTCCCCGGCGACGGTGGCGCGCAGCGCGTCCACCGCGCCGTCGTCGACAGCGCCCTCGGCCAGCAGTACGATCAGCTGCACTGCGCCGGAGTCCTCGGCAGGCACCGGCCCGATCACGTCGGTCACCCCGTCCAACCCCTCGAGGGTGGACGCCAGCTCAGCGGCCTCGCCCATCGCGGTCTCGTCCAGCGAACCGGAGGTGCCGCCGTCGTGCTCTGCGATGACCGTGGCCGGCACAGCATCGGAGTCGGCGAACTGCTCCCGGAGCTCACCGGCTCGGGTGGACTCGGCATCGGCCGGGAGGAAGGTGGCCTGGTCATCGGTGGTGACCTCGGAGATCGCCCCGAACGTGGGGCCGCCGGCGCCGGTCCACGCCAGCCAGGCCAGGACGAGGACCACCGGCAGGAGCAGCCGTCGACCCCAGCGGGAACGGTGGGAGAGGCGAGAGGGATCGGCGGCGTGCAGCATCGAAGGCCCTGTTCTGTGTGGGGAAGGTCGGGATGGAGAGGGAAGAGGGGTCAGTTCATGACCGCGATGGAGAGGTTCAGCGTGGACGCGTAGAGGATCCACGCCAGATACGGCAGCAGTAGCATGGAGCCAGGCCGCGCACGCGGCGGAAGGCCAGGATGGTCGCCACGACGGCGGCGATCATGGCCACGATGACGGCGAAGGCCAGCCACAGCGCGGCGGAGCCCCAGAGCGGGTATGCGCCGAAGAAGATCGGAGTCCACAGGCCGTTGAGCACCAGCTGGACTGCGAAGAGGCCCAGGGCGCGGGAGCGTCCGGGCGAGGTGCGTTCCCGCCACACCAGCCAGGCTGCGAGTCCCATCATCAGGTAGAGCACCGTCCACACGGGTCCGAAGACCCAGTTCGGCGGGTTCCATGGGGCGACGTCGGCCTGGGCGTACCAGCCGTCGATCTGCTCGGAGGTCAGGGCGCTGCCCAGGAACCCCACTCCCACCGGGATGGCGAGGAGCACCAGCAGCGCGAGGAGCTGGCCGGCCAGGCCTGGCCGGCGTGAGGTGGCGTCCGCGGAGTATGTCGTCATGAGTCCTCCTGGGGTGAGGCTGTGGTGGGTTCGGGCAGCGGGGCGACCATCGAGTCCGCCAGTGCGGTGAGGAACTCAGCGATGAGCTGGAGCTCCTCGTCGTTGCGAGCGTCGATGACCTCTCGCATGGCGGCCAGTCGTGCGCCGAAGTGGTGCTGGAAGGAGCGGCGAGCCAGGTCGGTGAGCTCCACGACACGCGAGCGCCGGTCACGGGGGTGGGGGCGCCGCCGCGCGTGGCCGGCGTCCACCAGCCGATCGACCAGCACGGTGGCCGAGGCCGTGGAGATCTGCAGGTGGCGGGCGATGTCCTGAGGCGTGACCGGCTGCCCCTGACGCTCGCGGATCACCAGCATCCGCAGGGCGGCCACGTCTGATGGGTTCATCTCCATGGGGCCCTTGAGGGTGTTGTGCATGCGGTCCATGGAGTCGCTGAGCACCTGCACCGCCTCCAGGGTGTGCAGGACCTCGGGTCGCGCCCGGCCGTGTCCGGCGGAGTCCTTCGGTCGGTCTCTCACGCATCCATTTGACTAGATAATCTAGCTAATCGTCAAGCGCGGAGTGGGCGAAACGCCGGTGAAACATGCTCCGCACACACTGGTGCCATGCACATCCGCACTGATGACCCGCATACGCCTGACGTTCAGGGGCTGATCCTCGAGCATCTGCAGGAGATGCACGCGACCTCACCTCAGGAGAGCGTGCACGCCCTCGGCCTGGACCAGCTGCGCGCCGACGGCGTCACCCTGTGGACCGTCCGTCAGGACGACGGCGAGCTGCTGGGCTGCGGGGCGCTCAAGCGGCTGGACTCCCGGCATGGTGAGATCAAGCGATGCGCACCGCCGTCGTCGCCCGCGGGCGGGGAGTGGCCGGTGCGCTGCTGGAGCACCTGATCGGCCACGGCCGCGGCCACGGGCTCCGGCGGCTGAGCCTGGAGACCGGCACGCAGGGGCACTTCGCCCCCGCGCGCCGGCTCTACGCCCGGCATGGCTTCACCGAGTGCCCGCCCTTCGGCGAGTACACCGAGGATCCGCACAGCGTGTTCATGACGCTGCCGCTGTGAGTTGGCTCAGGGCCATGGAGGTGCTCAGGACCTCGCGTGGGCGCGCGCCTGGTGCTCCAGCGGGACGGTCCACCGCTCGCCCGGGCTGAGCTGCTTGCGCTTGCCCTCCACATTGAGGTCGATCGGCTCCGCCGATCCCTCGGAGAGCTTCAGCGTCACGTTCTGGTGGTCCATGTGCACCAGGATCGGCTGGTTGCGGTACCGCATGCGGAACGTGGCCTCCGGCAGCTCGTCCGGCAGCAGCGGGTGCAGCCACAGCGCATCGGCGCGGGTCTCGACCCCTGCGTAGCAACGGATCACCATGTCCACGGTGCCGGCCATCGCGCCGAGGTGGATGCCTTCCCGGGTGGTGCCGCCCTGGGTGTCGGCGAGGTCGGCCTCCAACGCCTCCTTGAACAGGTTCCAGGAGCCGGAGCGGTCGAAGCGCGCGGCCACCCAGCCGTGCACCAGGCGGGAGAGCGTGGAGCCGTGCGAGGAGCGGGCCAGGTAGTACTCGATGGTCTTCCCGAAGTCCTCGATCGGCACCTCGTAGCCCATGTGCCGCATGGTGTCGATGAGCTCCTCGGAGGAGAACAGGTAGCACAGCATCAGCACGTCGGCCTGCTTGGAGAGCTTGTACCGGTTGGTGGCGTCACCCTCGGCCTGCAGGATCAGATCCAGACGTCCGATGTTGCCGTACTTCGCCTTGTAGCCCTCCCAGTCGAACTCCAGCAGGTCCTCGTAGCCGTCGAACTGGCTGATGACCCCGTCGGCATGGAAGTGCACGCGCAGCCGCCGGGAGATGTGCTCCCAGTGGTCCAGTTCGTCCTCGAAGATGTCCAGCCACTCGGAGAGCGGGTCGTCCCGGGAGTCCAGCTCGCGGACCAGCCGTGCGGTGTGCCGCAGCATCCAAGAGGTCAGCACATTGGTGTAGGCGTTGTTCCGCAGACCGGATCCGGGGGTGTCCGGGTAGCCGTCGTGGTACTCGTCGGGGCCCATCACACCCTCGATGTCGTACCGGTCGGCCTCGGTGTCGTACTGGGTCAGGGAGACGAAGAAGCGGCTGATCTCCACCAGCATCTCCGCGCCGTAGTCCGCCAGGAACGTGTAGTCCTGCGTGGTCTCGAAGTACTGCAGCACCGAGTACGCGATGGCCAGGGAGACGTGCCGCTGGCGGTGCGAGTTGTCCGGCATCCACGCCTGGGACCGCGGGTTCCACAGCTCGGTGGGGGTCTCCTCGCGGCCGTCGGAGCCGGCCTGCCAGGGGAACATGGCGCCGGCGTGCCCCTCGGCGCGGGCCATGGCGCGGGCTTCGCCGAGGCGCCGATACCGGTACATCAGCAGTCCGCGGGTCAGCTCCGGACGCCGCAGGGTGAGCATCGGGTAGACGAACATCTCGTCCCAGAACAGATGCCCCCGGTAGCCCTCGCCGTGCAGGCCGCGGGCGCCGACTCCGGCGTCGAGGTCGCGGCGGGCGCCGAAGGCGGTCTGCAGGACGTGGAAGGTGTGCAGGTTCAGCGCCATCTGCTGGCGGGAGGAGCGGGAGCCGATGGAGACGGCGAAGCGGTGCCACAGCACGCCCCACATCTCCTCGTGGTAGGTCAGCATGGTGCGGAAGCAGGAGGCCCGCTGGACCCGCTTGACCGCGGAGTGCCACACGGTGGAGATCGCGTGGTCGTGGGAGTTCGCCACCGAGGCGATCTTCTCCAGGGTCACCGGCGTGCCGGCCTCGAGGTTGATGGAGATGTCATGCCCGGCCACGAACTCGCCCTCCGAGACGGGGCGGCGCATCGGGTTGGTGTTCCCGGTGGAGGTCACCGAGGTGCGGGTGGCGACGGCGACCCGCACCTGGGACTGGTTCGTCATGGTCTCCAGCAGGACGGTCTCGCCGTCGATCTCCCGGGAGTCCACGGCGTCGAGGTGGTGTCCGGCCAGCTCCCGGTCTGCGGCGACGTTGCGGTTGGCGACGCGCCCGTCGATCATCGAGCGGACGGTGACGTTGCCGGACCAGTTCTCTGCCTCGATCTCCATCTCCAGGGCGGCCAGCTGGACCCCGGCCATGGACTGGAACTGGCGGGTGGTGAGACGGGTGCGTCGGCCGTGCAGGTCCTGGAAGCGGGTCACCCGGGTGAGCAGCCCGCGGCGCATGTCCAGCTCCTGGCGGTAGTCGATGAGCTCGGGGGAGCCGGGCAGCAGCGGGTTCCCCGCCTCGGGGGTCACCTGCAGGTAGGTCCAGTCCGGGATGTTGACCATGTGCTCGGTCTCGACCGTCTTGCCCATGATGTCGGTCTTGAGCCGGTTGAACACTCCGGCGATGTAGGTGCCGGGGTAGTGGGTGGCGTCGGCGGAGGTGCCGGGGACGGCGCCACGGGTGCCCCAGTAGCCGTTGGCCAGGGCGCACAGGGCCTCCCGGGTGGGCTCCTCCTTGGGGTCGTACTCGTCATAGGCGAGCACCCAGTCCGGGTCGAAGGGCTTGGTGGTGCGTGTCGCCAGGTTCATCACGGACAGGTCCGTGACGACGACGTCGGCGCCGGCCTCCTTCAGGCGCCGCGGGTCCTCGCCGCGGTTGAGCCCGACGACCATCCCGTAGTTCCCGCGGTGTCCGGCCTGCACGCCGGAGGCGGCGTCCTCGATGACGATGGAGTCCTGGGCCTCGACACGCAGCAGCGTGGAGGCGTGCAGGAACATGGCCGGGTTCGGCTTGCCCGGCAGGTTCATCTCCAGGGCGTCGGTGCCGTCGACGATGGCGGTGAAGGCATCGAGCAGCCCGGCCACCTTGAGCACGTCGCGGCCGTTGCGGGAGGAGGTGACCAGGGCGGTGGGGATGCCGTCCTCGCGGAGCTGGTGGATCAGCTCCACGGTGGTGGGGAAGACGTCGACGCCGTCGCGGGCCAGCACCGCCTCGAAGAAGCCCTGCTTGCGGGCGGCCAGGCCGTGGATGGTGAGCTGGTCTGCGGCGTCGCCCGGCTCACCCTCGGGGACGAACACGCTGCGAGCCTGCAGGAAGGTCCGCACCCCGTCCTCGCGCGGGCGGCCGTCGACGAAGTTCAGGTAGTCCTCGTCGGTGAACTCGGGCTGCGGCTCCCCGGTGATCTCCTCCAGGGCGGTGTCGAAGAGCTCCTTCCACGCCGCGGCATGGACGCCGGCGGTGTCGGTGACCACCCCGTCCATGTCGAACAGGACGGCGCGGAAGTGCCGCAGGGCGTGACGCTTGGCCTCGGCGGAGTGCCGGAAGGGGTTCTCGAACGGGTGCATGGATACCTCACGGGGACTGTGGGCGATCAGGGCAGGGTGATCAGGTCGGCGTTCAGGACGGGGAGCCGGACCGGGGGTCCGGCGGGGTCGTGATGCGGAGCTGAGGTCTTCCTCATGCCGTACCGTCGGCAGGTGCCCATCACGGGGCCTGGTGCCTCGGCGGCGTCTCATCGGACGCCGGGCTGGCCTTGGGCTCGAACCCCATCGTAGGCAGTTTCGGCGCCGGGCCACAGGGTCAGCAGGATATCGGCCCATGAGCGTCCGGTCACATCGACGCCCTGGCGTGTTGTCGGGGCGTGCTGCCCGGGGTGTTGCCGGGTGCAGGATGCCGGGTGGTTCCGCCCGGGTCTCTCGTGCCGTCCCTGCCGTGCGGGCGCCGGTGGTGCTAGCGTCAGGGACATGTCGCGGCGCAGCACGATCGAACTGACCTTCCAAGAGGTCAAGGGCACCTCCAAGGAGACGACGGTGGCCGGCGGCGTCGTCGTGGACTGGATCGACAAGACCGCCTATGCGTGTGCGGCGTCGTGGACCCGCACCGCGTGCGTGACCTCCTATGTGGGCAATATGCACTTCACCACGCCGGTGCCGCGGGACACGCCTGTCACCGTGCAGGCGCGGGTGGTCCACACCGGGCGCACCTCCGTGCACATCCAGACCCGGGTGCTGGTGCAGCACCCGGAGCAGGGCTGGCTGGTGTGCACCGAGTGCTACATGATCTACGTGGCCGTGGGCGACGACGGCGAGGCGGTCACCGTGGCGCCCTTCGAGCCGAGCTCCGATCTGGAGCTGCGGCGCAGCGTGGACGCCACCCAGCGGATGGTCTACCGCCGACAGGTGGAGGAGACCATCAGCTCCATGCCCGAGGACATGGGCACCTCCGAGGCGCTGACCCTGCGGTTCCTGGCCGACACGGATGAGAAGTACCCGGACGGCAAGATCCGCGGCGGTGCGGTCATGAAGTGGATGGACCGGGCCGCCGAGATCTGCGCCGAGCGGTACTCGGGCTATGACGTGGCCGCGGTGCTCACCGGGGGCGTGCGGTTCTACCGGCCCATCACCACCGGGGACCTGGTGGAGGTGGACGCCCGGCTGGTGCTCACCGGCTCCAAGTCCATGCACGTGCTGGTGAGAGTCCGGGCCGGGGCGCGCTGGGAGAAGCATCCGGAGGTGGTCGCCTACGGCCTGCCGGTGATGGTCGCACCCGACGGCGCTGGCTCTGCCCGGCACATCACCCCCTGGCAGCCGATCAGCGACGAGGACCACGCCATCGCGGAGAAGGCCCGTCGGTTGCGGGACCTGCGCAATGCGACGCTGCTGTCCCCGAGCCCGCTCATCAGCTCCGGCTGAGGGCCGCTGGAGGCAGAGGGGCTAGACGAGGCAGAGGAGACTGGTGATGCGGCAGACCAGGAGCCAGCGGCGGTGGGGCGCCGTCCAGGGTGCCATCGCCGGGGTGGCTGTCCTGCTGCTGGGCCTCGCCCTCGTCTCCGGTGACGTTCACGTCGGGTCGGTGACGGTGGAGCGCAGCGTGCCGGTCGGCGTCGTGGTCCTGCTCTGCGGAGCGGCCTACGGAGTGGGCTCCGCCCTGACGTGGAGGCGTGCCCGACCGGGCCGGACGGAGGATCTGGCCGACTCTGGACGCCCTCGGTAGGATCACTGTCCTCGCAGCGTGAGGCGCCTGAGGCAGTGCGCCGGGGGAGGGGACGATCATGACGCAGCCGCCGCAGCACCAGCCCTACGGACAGCACCAGCCCTACGGACAGCACCAGCCCTACGGACAGCAGCCCGGCTGGTCCCAGCCCGGGTATCCGGGGCCTCCGCCCGGCGGTCCGCACCCCGGCTACCCGATGCCGAGCAGGCCGCGTCCGACGCGCGGGCCGCTGCCTATGACACTGGGCATCATCGGCGGCGTCCTCCTGCTGGGAGCTGTGGTGCTGTTCGTGCTGGCGGTGACGGTGTTCCGCTCCACGGTGCCGTTGGGGGTGTTGGACAGCGACGGCGGGCCCGGCGCCGATGCGCTGATCAGCGGGGATCCGCCCCTGATGGCCGAGGCGCAGCTGGAGGCGGGGGAGAGCTACATGCTCTATGTGGTCCGCCCCACCGGTGCCAGCGCTCCGGGGCTGAGTGAGACGCCCGAAGTCGTCTCGCCCAGTGGGGAGAGAGGGTCGATGCGGTGGGCGGAGATCAGCTCCACCGCCACCCAGGGCGGCTCGAGCGCGGTGGGGGTGAATAGTTACTCCGCCGAGGAGTCCGGCCTGCACGAGTTCTCGATCAGCGGTTTCACCGACCCCGCCCTGGACGGATCGGGGGAGGCCTTCGTGGTGCTCGCCCCCGGCGGGGACTTCGCAGGTCTGGCCAGTGGGGTCTTCGGCGTGCTCGGTGCCGTCTTCGGCGGCATCGCCCTAGGGACCATCGGCCTGGGGCTGCTGATCGCCGGGATCGTCGTCGGCGTCGTGCGGCGACGCCGGCGCCGCGAGCAGGAAGGCGGGACTGGTCCGGGTGGGCTCCTAGGGCAGGGGCCTCGCCCAGCGTGGTGAGTCTCCCGCTGGCCACCTGTGATCACAGCGCGCCCACTAAGGGCAGTCCTGCCTCATCACGAGGGTCTGGTCGTGGGAATCGCCCTGTCAGATGATGCTGGTAGGAGACTCGTGACCTCCTAGGTTCGGGATGCCCTCTGACGTGGGCGGATATGACCTTTTGGGCAATGGTGCCGCCATGATTCACCTCTCTATTGTGAAGGGGGACGTTGAGGGGAGCAGGTCGTGGTGCCGATGGTCGAGGTGGTGAGGCAGGACGCCGCTGGTCTGCTGCGCCGCCGCTGCGTCCGACGCGGAGCCCTGTTCGGTGCGGTGCTGTACCTCGTCCCCGGCACGTCGCTCTCGGCCATCATGGCGTGGAGTCCTTCGGAGGGCACGGCCGCGGGGCAGTCCTTTCTTCTCCAGTGTGCAACGTTCGGGATGGTCCCTGCGCTCTGTGTGGTCGTTCCGCTCGTGGCACGACTGCTGCACCCGGCGGTGCGGCCCCACGGAGAGCTGGGGACGTACACGCTGGCGAGTCCGCATCACCGCTGGTGCGTCGTCGTGGGAGGCGCAGCGCTGGTGACGGGCGCGTCGTGGAGAGGCACGGCGTGCCCGAGATGTCGGGTGCTGTCCTCCAGGACGATGGGTGAGCTGCTGATCTGCTGTGATACTGAACAGTGACGAGTGTCGACCAGGACGAGTGTCGACCAGGACGAGTGTCGCCCAGGGCGAGACGGCGAACATGATGAGACGGAGGAGATCTGGTGGCCGAGGCCGAGACGACGCGGGTGCTGATCGTCGATGACCATGCGCTGGTCCGTGACGCCCTGCGGCTCTACCTGATGTCCGCGGAGGACATGGACTGCGTCGGAGAGGCCGCCGACGGCGCAGAGGCTGTGGAGCAGGTCGCCGACCTGACCCCGCACGTGGTCCTGATGGACATCCAGATGCCACGGGTGGACGGCGTGGCCGCCGCTCGCGAGATTCGCCGTCGATGGCCGGAGGTCGCGGTGCTGGCGCTGAGCACCTTCTCCGCGGAGCATCGGGTGGTGGAGATCCTGCGGGCAGGCGCCGTCGGCTACCTCATCAAGGATGCCCGCAAGGACCGCATCCTCGACGCCGTGCGGCAGGCTCGCGAGGGAGCGGTTCCGCTGTCCGCACGGGTCGCAGAGCTGCTGGCGCTCAGCGTGCTCGCTGACCGCTCGGCCTTCGAGGCTGCCGTGCAGCGGGCACAGCCTGTGCCGCAGCTCCCCCCGCGGGAGAGGGAGGCGCTGGGTCTGGCCGCCCGCGGGTTGAACAATGCCGAGATGGCGGCGGCGATGACGGTCACCGAACGGACGATCAAGGCGCACATGGCGAGCCTGTGTCGACGTCTCGGCGTCCGGGACCGCGTCCAGCTGGTGATCCGGGCCTTCGAACTCGGGATCGTCGAACCGCAGCTGGGACGCTGATGGTGGGCCCGCCGAAGGAAAGACTGTCCTTTCGGCCAATGTTCAGGAATCGTTCAGCTCAGTAGACTCGGGGCCGCTCGTCATGCCTCGATCCGCAGCGCGTGATCGTCGGCCTCATCACCATCCTGAGGGGGAGAATCCCATGTCTGTCTCACCGGTCCTATCACTCGTCTCCGTCCTGCTGCTCATCGCCGGAGGGCCGGTGAGCAGCAGTGGGGCGACGACTGCTGCGCCTGACCATGGGTCCGCGCCGAGTCATGTGATCGCCACGGCCGGGGCGGAGAACGTGCGGGCCGTCGTGGAGCGGATCGAATCGATCCCTGACTCTCGCTGGCTGCTCTGCAAGCGAAACTTCCTGCCCCCGGCCTTCTGTCGGTGACTCGCCGCCGGGAGCCGCCCACCAGGGTGAGCGAAGAGACGCTGCAGCCAGGCCGAGGACTTCTGGTGCCCTTCACTCTGGCGGTCTGCGGCTTCGTCCTGGTCGACCTGGTCGCTGCGTCGGCGACGGAAGGCTTCGGCCACGCCGCTGCCGACGTCTGGGGCCTCGCGCTGCTGATCTGCTGTGCCGCGCTGACCTGGGTGCGGGTGGAGGCCGCGGCATGGACCGCCGTCGTCGGCTCGCTGGTCCTGACCGCATTTCCCGGGATCTCCGTGCCCGGCTGGCTGCTGCCCCTGGCCTTCTTGGCCTGATGTCCACGTGCGTCGGGCGGTGGCACAGCCGGTCCTATCTGGTCGCCGTCCTGGTCCTCGGAGTGCCCTATACCGTGGCGGACTACGGGGTCGTCGAGCGTGTGCTGTGGTTCCTCTGGACCTTCCTCATCCCGGGACTCATCGCCTACGCCCTGGGGCGAGGGTTCCGGCGGAGCCGCGTGGAGCGTCGGCGGCAGGAGGAGCGCCTCGAGGAGCAGCAGGTGGCCCGGGACCGGGCTCTGCAGGATCAGAAGAGGCACATCGCCCGAGACCTGCACGACATCGTGGCCCATGACCTCACGGTGATCTCCATGCACGCCCAGGCGCTGGACGTGGACTCCGCGGATCGGCTGACGCGCGCTGCCCTGGAGACCATCGGGGCGTCGTCGTCACGGGCGCTCCAGGATCTGCGACGCCTGCTGGACGTGCTGGACGATGAAGGTCTCATCGACGCAGAACCTTCGGACGCCGCTGTCATCCACCTCGAGGACGAACTGCAACGGTGCTCGGCGACCCTCCAGGACCTGGGATTCCGCGTGGAGTGTGACGTGCAGGGGAATCTCGACGGGCTCCCGCAGTCCCTGCAGACTGCCCTCAGTCGGATCCTTCAGGAATGCACCACGAATGTGATCAAGCATGGCGCCGCCGATCGGGACGGGCTGGCTTCGCCGGACTCCGAGCCGGACTGTGTGGTCCTGCTCGACGCCTCGTCCTACGAGGTGACCCTGGCTGTGAGCAACAGGGTGCCGCAGTCTCCCAGGCCCTGCGACGGGGGAGGCCTGGGCCTGGTCTCGCTGGCCGAGCGGGTGGACCAGCTGGGCGGCCGCTTCGCCGCTGGTCTGAGGGAGGGCGGCCGCTGGGAGGCCCGAGCGGAGAGCATCAGCATCTGTCGCTATGAGAAGTGACGGAAGGAAGCAGAACACTGTCCTTGAGGACGATGTGAGCAGTCTGCGCCGCGGCCTAACGTGGTCGCATGGTATTGCCCCTGATCCTCCTCGACATCGACGACCCTCGCGCCGCCTCGTCGGCTGAACGGCAGGTCCAGGCACTGGGGTTCTCGTGGCTGCGGGTCGGCTCCGGAGGTCGGCTGGGACATCACGTGGCGAAGTCCCAGAGTTCGGTGGCCGCGGCCGTCCTGGATACGTGCGACGGGCCCTGTGCGACCGTCGAGGCGGTGCGCTCCTTGCGCGGCGCGTTCGGGGCGCACCTGCCCGTCGTCGTGCTCCTCGATGAAGGGGGCGAGTCAGCCTTGCGGCCGCTGATCCGCGCAGGGGTCGAGAGCCTCATCGATCCTCGTCGTGTGGCGCAGGACGTGGGGCGGGCTGTCACGCATGCACTCCGCGGCGAAGCGTTCATGTCTCCTCGGGTGCTCGCAGAGGTCTGTGACCTGCTGAGGAGGACTTCCGAGCCTCGTCATCGCAGGAGGCTCAGCCCGGCGCAGGACCTGACGGCTCAGGAAGGCTGCGTGGTCGACCGGCTGCTGCTCGGCATGTCCAATGGGGCCATCGCTGAGGAGCTGGACGTCACCGAAGCGACCGTGAAATCGCATCTGAGCCAGGTGATGAAGAAGTGGCGCGTGTCGAGCCGTCTTCAGGTCGTGCTCCACGCGATGCGGGCGGAGATGGACGTCAGTCCTGTCGTGGAGACCCGCATCTTCCCTGAAGACTCCCCAGCTGCGACGAAAGTATGAATAAAATGGGTATTGAGTACAGTTTTTGGAATGAGGCAGTATTCATAGATTTGTTGACGTCATCCAGGAGATTGGATGATCTAAACATGTCTATGAAAGGTGTAATACATGCTGAGCTTCATCAGGTACGTTCTGCAGCAGGGGTGGCGCTACGGTGCGCGGGCGGTGCGGGCCGCCGCCGACTGGGCACGGGCGAACTGGCCGAGGGTGCGCACCTGGCTGCAGGGTGCGTCCGCGGCCGAGGTTCTGCGGATGATCCTGGAGATCCTGGGGTACCTCTGATCCCGGACCGCATCGACGGCGGCCGGCAGGCGTCCCGCTCGGGGTGCGCCGGCCGCCGCGGCGTGGAGACGGCATCGTGAGCGGACACGCTGTGACAAGGACAACGACAGCGACAGCGACAGCGACAACGACAACGACGACGGCGCCCGCGGCGCCGGATGCCGAGGAGTGCGCTCTGCCGCATCAGACCCTGAGTCTGATGAACCGCGTCGCCGTCGTCGCCGGCATCGCATTCTCCACCGGTGGTGCTGGCCTCGCACTGCTGCTGCTGTCCGGGGACCTCGCTCTCTGGTGCGCCGTCGGCGTGCTGGTCCTGGGGGCGCTGTCCACGGTGATCGATGTCATCGTCATCAATCCGCTGCGCGTGCGGCACACCCGCTACAGCATCACGCCCTGGGTCATCAGAGTCCGACGAGGACGGCTCCTGCGTCGCGGCACGGCCATCGCCACCGCTCAGCTGCTCAACGTCACGGTGGTGCAGGGGCCGCTGCTGCGACGCTGGGGCCTCGCCCGCGTTCGATTCACCTGCATCGCGCATGTGGAGCCGCTCGGGCCTGTGCGGCTCGAGGAGGCGGAGCGGATCCGTGCTGAAGCGCTCGGCATCTATCTGGGGGTGGGCCGATGACCAGGCGTCACCAAGGACGACGGCTTCGTCCCTCCACGATGGCCGCCGCGTACCTGGGGGAGGCTCCTCGCCTGGTTCTCCTCGCCTGCGGCCTGGTCATTGCGATCAGGGTTCCCCCCTCCTGGCTGGGACACGCCCCATGGTCGTGCTCGCGCTTCTCCTGCTGGGAGGGCTCGTCGGTCCGGCCTATGGCTGGGGGTCGCGGCGCTATGCCGTCACCAGCACCGGCCTCACCGAAGTCCGGGGCCTGTTCCGCATCCAGACCCGCAGCCTCGCATGGCGGGACATCTCCTCAGTGGAGGTCCTCGCTCCCTGGAATGCGCGCCCCTTCGGTCTGCGGGTCGTGGTGCTCGGCGCGGACGGCTCGGCGGACAGCACGATCCGGATCGAGGGGGTCCCCGTCGCGGATGCCGAGGACATCTCGCAGAGCGCGCGCCTGGGACACAGGGGGCCTCGGGGCGGCGAGGATCCTGCGCGCGTGCAGACCTCACGGTCGCAGGCTCCCGCCGACGAGGACCGCATCCACCGATCCAGCAGCCTCGACCTCATCATCTCAAGCCTCTGCTACGGACAGGCGGTCGTTCTCGCCGGCGCCGTCGTCGGAGCGGCAGTGCAGATCATGGAGCTCGCCGGCCACAGCGCCGAGGTGGTGCAGGCGCTGGCGACCCGTCCTGGTCCTGTCCTGGCGCTGCTGTGTCTGGTCGGTCTCACTGCAGGGGCGGTGCTCACCGCCGTCCGGTTCCATGGGCTCACGGTCGCCGTCGAGGATGGCAGGACCGTGCTGCGCCACGGACTGATCTCGACGACCACTCGGATCATCGGTCGAGACCAGGTCGTGGGGGTGCAGGTCCGGCGCAATCTGGTGGAGATGCTGCTGGACCGGGCGCGGGTCTCCCTGATCACTGCGGACTCCTCTCAGCAGTGGGACAGCAACCTGGCTCTGCCCTCGTTGTCGCGCCGGCGGATCCTCGTGCTGATGGCACGGCTCGCCCCCGGTGCGAGGATCCCTCCGCCCTTGGTCGCGCCTGGGCCGGCGGTCCTTCCGGTGAGCCTGGCACTGGCCCTCCTTCCCGTCGCCGCGGGATCGGCCGTCGCATGGGGCGCGGCGCAGTGGTGGCCGGCCGGGCCCTCATGGCCATGGCCGTCGGGGCGGCGGTGCTGCTGCTGGGGCTGCTGATGACGCGGTGGTGCGCCGCACGGCTGGACACCGGCGACGCAGAGGCCGGCGTTCTCGCGTGGAGCACCGAGCTGGGCGGACAGACCATACGACTGCTGCGGTGCTCCGCAGTTCACGTGCTGACCACCGCCCATGTTCCGGGGCGGCGTGGGCTGCGTCTGATCACCGTGCACTACCACTCCGGGATGCCACGCGCGTGCCCGGCACTGACCACGTCCTCGGACGCCTCCGAGGCCATCACCCGTGCGGTGGGGGAGGCCGGTCCGAGGATCGCCCTGCACCGCACTCGAGGAAAGGCCGCATCATGTTCATCATCGACAGCCTGACGAAGACCTATGGAGGCAGCACCGTCCTCGACGACGTCTCCTTCTGCGCACCCGACGGCGCGATCACAGGCTTCGTCGGCCCCAATGGGGCGGGCAAGACGACCACCATGCGTATCATCACCGGGCTCACTCATGCCACCGCCGGGCATGTGGAGGTCGGCGGGGAGCCGTTCCCAGCAGCTCAGCGCCCGGCACGGCGGCTCGGGGTCTTCCTGTCGGCAGAGGGCATCCCGCCGAGCATGACCGCCCATGCCTACTTGGACTACGCCTGCCGGACCCAGGGAATGCCCACCTCCCGGGTCGCCCAGGTCCTCGCCGACGTCGACCTGAGCTGGGCGGCGCACCATCGGGTCACGTCCTTCTCCTTGGGGATGCGGCAGCGGCTCGGAATCGGAGCCGCAACTCTGACCGAGCCGTCGCACCTGATCCTGGACGAACCAGCCAACGGTCTGGACCCTGACGGCATCAGGTGGTTCCGAGACTTCGTGCGAGCCTCGGCCGACTCCGGGGTGAGCATCCTGCTCTCCTCACATCACATGCGGGAGCTCGGTGCGGTGGCCGACCAGGTCGTCATGATCGACGGCGGCCGCATCCTCGCCCACGGGTCGCTGCAGGAATTCCTCGCCGCCGCCCAGGCGCAGCACGGTGAGCAGCAGGTCGTCTATCTGGAGGTCTCGGATCCAGACACCGCCCGGCATGCGTTGCTGGCCCAGGGCATCACGGTGGAGCGGCAGCATCACGGGCTCATGGCGCACGGCGTGCCCCCGGAGCGGCTGGCCGCGCTGGTGGTGGAGTCCGGCGTCGGGCTCACCCACCTGGCCGCGCAGGCCCAGTCCCTGGAAGACACCTATTTCACCCTGCTGGGTGCCTCGAACGGAAGGAACTGACCCATGCACACTGCTCAGAAAGAGGCGCGTGGGAGCATCGGAGACGTCCGCGGACGGCAGACGGCCTTGATGGTCACTCGCGCCGAGATGCGCCGACACCTGCGGCGGGGCGGCATGCGCGGCGGCATCATCACGGCTGCTTCCCTGGGCGGAGGCCTCGGGCTGCTGATGCTGCTGATCGACAACGCCATGGATGGCGAGAGCATGCTGTTCCCGGTGATCGCCGTGGGAAGCGGTGCTGCGCTCGCGGCCTTCGTCCTGGCAGTGGCCACCGTGTTCCGCGTGGGAAGAGATGAGCAGGGGCAGATCGCACTGGCACTCACCTTGGTGCCGGACCGTCGGCGGCTCTACCTGGCCCGGGCGGCCGGATTCAGCCTCGTCGGAGCTGCGACATGCGCCGCCGTGGCCGTGGTGCTGTGCGCGACGGCTCTGCTCCTGCACGCCGGCGAGCCCGAGGTGCGGTGGAGTCTGCTGGCCATCCCCCTGGCGCTCTGCGGAGGGAGCCTGGCGGTCCTGTTCGGCTTCGGCCTGACCTCCCTGGTGCGTCGGTCCTCCGCCGGGATCCTGCTGTTCATCGGCGTCGTCGTGGTCCTGCCGCTCGGCTTCTTCGCGGTCGGATTCTCGCTGCCTGAGAGCATCGCCCCGGCGGCCGAGCTGCTGGCGATGAACACGCCCCTGCCGCATCTCGCCGAAGCCTTCGACGCCTCCTCGATGCCGAACCCCGAGTCCAGCGGGACGGACATCTTGGCGGGGATGACGGGTCTGCTGGCCTGGGGTCTGCTGCCGACCCTCGCGGCATGGCCGATCTTCAACCGCGGGGAGGCGCGATGACGCGGGACGAGCCCACTGGCCGGACGAGCGGTGCCGCACCGGAACCTGTGGCGCGCCATCGACAGGGCCCCTCCTCGGCAGGAGCAGTCAGCGCGGTGGTGCTGTTCGTCGTCATGCTGTCCATGCATCTCCTGCTGGCCCAGGCCACCGAGCTGGCAGGATGGGCGCGCACCGTGCTGGCGTTGGGAGCGGGTCTGGTGGCGGCGACGGCCACCCAGCACCTGGTGAGCAGGTCTCGCCGTCGTCGCTGAGCGGGGCCGGGCGAGCAGGGCCGGGACGTGCCCACGAGTCTCCGCCCTGAGGCTGACGTGGAGGTCAGCTCCATCTTCTACGCTGGGGCGATATGAGCACACCTCCGCAGGAGCCGGAACGCCACGGCCCCCGCCGCACCCGCCTGGCCCCCGCCGTACCCTCAGGCGCCCCATCTCTACGGCCACCCTCCCACCGGACAGCCCCACGGTCAGGGACCCTATGCGCCATCTGGGCCTGGGGCGGCGCCCTGGGGGACCCCCTACGCTCAGGGGCAGCACCCTGCGCCTCAGTACCCGACTCACCACCCGTCGCCGTTCCCCCCTCAGCCGCCGGCCCAGACGCCCCCGGACTCGAAGGACCGGTACTCGCGCGGCATCTGGCGGCAGCCGGACTCCCGGCCCGGTCGCTTCCTGTGGTGGGACCTGCTGCCGACGGTGCCGTATCTGGCCATCATCCTCGGCGCGAACCTCGTCACCATGATGTTCTTCCCCGGTGGGGACGAGGTCACGCTGACCAGCGCGGAATCGCGTCAGGAGTTCCTCATCAACGGGCTGATCTTCGGTTCGCTGACGGTGCTGATCCTGGCCGTCGCGGGCAAGGCCCTGTGGCGCTCACTGGTGGTCTTCACCCACCACGCCTTGGCCTGGCTGAAGCTCTTCCTCATCCCCGCGATGTGGCTGTCCATCGTGGTCCTCAATGTGATGCTGATGGCCCTGATCATGACGGTCACGGGGCAGGAGCCTGAGACCAGCGCCAATCAGGCCGGCATCGAGGCGATGCTGCAGGCCGTCCCGTTCTGGGCGGCTCTGCTGGTGCTCGGGCTGCTCGGTCCGCTCGTGGAGGAGTACATCTTCCGTCACCTGCTGATCGGCAAGCTCTCCCGGCATCTGAACATCTGGCTCTGCGCGGTGATCTCCGTGCTGCCGTTCGCGCTCATCCACGTCTCCTCGGAGATCATCTCTGGAGACCTGATGGGCGTGCTGACCACCGTGGTGCCGTATCTGACGATGTCGATCATCTTCACCCTGGCCTACATCTTCTCCGGCCGGTCTCTGCTGTTCGTCTGGTTGGTGCACGCGTTCAACAACTGCATGGCCGTCACCCTGCAGTACTGGCTCTCGCCGTTGCTGGAGGACATCGACGGCTTGGAGCCCACCGGCGTGATCCCGGCCCTCCTCCAGGCGGCCGCCGTGCCGCTGGGCGGGGCATGATCGCCTCCCCATGAAGGAGCTCACCACCGACCCGCGGCCCCTGCCGCGGCAGATCCTGGCCCTGGCCGTCCCCGCCCTGGGGGCGCTGGTGGCCGAGCCGCTGTTCCTGCTGGCTGACACCGCCATCATCGGCCGTCTCGGCGTCGACGAGCTCGCCGGCGCGGCCCTGGGCATCACCGTGATGCACACCGTCACCGGGCTGATGATCTTCCTGGCCTACTCCACCACACCGGCGGTGGCCCGCTACGTGGGCGCCGGGAAGCTGGCCAAGGCGCTGGCCGCCGGGCGGGACGGGCTCTGGCTCGCGCTGATCCTGGGCGTCGTACTGGCCGCCGCCGGCGTTGCGTTCGGGGAGGGCCTGCTGGCCTCCATGGGCAGCTCCGGGGAGATGCACAGCCATGCCTGGGACTACCTGGTGTGGTCCATGCCGGGGGTGCCGGCGATCCTGCTGGTCTTCGCCGCCACGGGGGTCCTGCGCGGCATGCAGGACACCACGACCCCGCTGATCGTCGCCGCCGCCGGGTTCGGCGCCAACATCGTGCTGAATCTGGTGCTGGTGCATCCGGTGGGGCTCGGCGTGGCCGGCGCGGCCATCGGCACCTCCATCGCCCAGTGGGGCATGGCGGCGGTCTACCTGGTGATCATCGTGCCCCGGCTGCGCGCCCAGGCGGTGTCGCTGGGGGTGGACCCGATCGGCCTGCGCCGTGCCTTCTCCGTGGGGTCCTGGATGATGCTGCGCACCGTCAGCCTGCGCGCGGCCATCGTGGCCACGGTGCTGGTGGCCACCGACCTCGGTCCGGACACCCTGGCCGCCCACCAGGTGACCTTCACAGTGTTCTCCACGCTGGCCTTCGTGCTGGATGCCCTGGCCATCGCCGCCCAGGCGCTCATCGGCAAGGAGCTGGGCGCCTCCCGCCTCGACGTCGCCCGGCGGCTCACGCGTCTCATGATCCTCTGGGGGCTGGGCTTCGGTGTGGTCACCGGAGCCGTGATCGCGGCGCTCGCGCCCGTCTCGGCGGGTCTGTTCACCCCGGACGCCCACGTGGCGGACATGATCACCGCCGCCCTGTTCGTCGTCGCGCTCGCCCAGCCGATCTCCGGCTACGTGTTCGTGCTCGACGGCGTCCTGATGGGCGCCGGCGATGTGAGATACCTCGCGATCGCGGGACTGGTGAACCTGGCGCTGTACTTCCCCGCCCTGTGGTGGATCTCCACCCGCGGGCTCACCGGAGTGGAGGCCGTGGTGTGGCTGTGGGTCGGCTACGCGGTGGTGTTCATCGGGGCCCGCGCGCTGACCCTCGGCCTCCGGGCCGCCGGTGGCCGATGGATGGTGGCCGGCGAGGTCCGCTGAGAGCTCGGCCGATCGGCTGAAGCCTCCGCGGACAGCGAGTAGACTCGCCTGCGTGCCAGTGAAGAGAATCCCCGCCCCCACCGCTGAAGCGCTGATCCGGCCGGTCTGGGTCCGCGCGGTCATCACCGCCGTCTTCGCCGCGGTGACCGTGTTCTGGCAGGACGAGACGCTCACCCTGCTCAAGGTCGCCGTGGCCGGCTACTTCGCCCTCGGCGCCACCGCCGTGTGGGACTACGCCAAGGACGAGGAGCTCGTGCCCGCCACGGTGCGCGGCCCACTGGCCCTGGGCGCGGCGGCCTGGGTCCTCTCGGCCGTCGCAGTGATCTTCGTGGGCACGACGACGGCGGCCGCTGTCATCGCCGGTGTCGGTTTCGTGGCGATGGGTGTGGCCGAGCTGGTGGCCGGGATCCGCGGGCGAGGGGCGTTCGTCCCGGCGCGCGACCAGCTGCTGCTCGGCGCCGTCGGGACCCTCACCGGGGCGGCGCTGCTGGTGGGCATGCAGCTCGACGTCCACGGCATCCTCGGCATCGCCGGCATGGGCGTGATCATCATGGCGGTGCTGCTGATGATCAGCGGCGGCGGCATGGTGCACGACGCCCGCCGCGGCCGGGACTGAGCACGACTCGCACGCGGTCTACTACACGGCGTAGAATGGCCGGGCGTCCGACGCGGACGCCGAGACCATCACCGGACGTCCTGGCAGACGTCCCCGTCTGACGAGGAACGAGGAGCCCTGTGGCAGAGGACAAGAAGGAGCGCCGCTCGCTGATCGAGTCGGTCAAGGCTCCGCTGATCTTCTCTGCGGCCCTGGCCTTCGTGGCCGGATTCGTCACCCTGATCTCCGCCTCCGGCGGCACGGACAACCCGGCCCGGGTGGACCTGGCGCTGATCGCGTTCGGCGTGGTGTTCATCGTCGCGCTGCTGGTGGTCTCCATGCTGCAGCTGGCCTCCCGGGACAATCCCGAGCACCTCTCCCAGGGGGCCGGGGTGAACCGGAAGTCTGAGGACCTCTACCGGCGGCAGGTGGCCGAGCGGCGTGCCGAAGCGGCCCGCAAGAAGGCCCAGGAGGCCCGTGAGGCCGAGGGCGACGAGCCGCGCTACGGCCGCGCCGAGGACGCCTGAGCGCTCGCACCGCCGTCGGGCTCTCGACACTGTCCGGCTCTCGACACTGCGGCGAGTTGGTCTGACGTTCCCCATACTCGACTCGATCGACTCGAGTATGGGGAACTCTGGACCAACTCGCCGCAACGGTGGACGGAGCGGAGGAACCGCTCAGGCGCTCACTTCTTCGCCTTCTTCTTGTCCTTCTTCTTCTTGGACTTCTTGTCCTTCTTCTCGCGCTTCTCCATCAGCTCATCGCGCATCCGGTCGCGGAACTCCTTGGCCGCCACCGCGGACTCGGAGGTGGGCTCGTTGATCTGGGCCGCCTTCTCCGCCGCACTGGGCTTGGCCAGCGTGGCCGAGGGCTCCGCCGCTTCACCGGCCAGCGCACGACGCCCGGCCTCCCGCAGGGCCGCCTGGCGGGCGCGGTAGGCCCGCACATGGGCCCGGTTGGCGCAGTTGCCGAAGTCGCAGAACAGCTTGGACCGGTTGCGCGTGAGGTCCACGATGACAGCGTCACACTCATCACCCTTGCAGGTGCGCATGCGGCCGGTCTCATCGTTGACCACCAGGAACTGGAGGGCGTCGGCGATGGCGGCCGTCATGACGTCGGCCAGCTGGGTGCTCACCGGGATCGGCACGGCACGGAACTGCGGTTCCTCGCCCCCCGAGGTGCGGACCACGCGAGTGCCCACTCCCTCCAGCAGCGTGTTGATCTTCTCCACCGGCTCCTTGGTGGTGATGGGGGCCGCACCCCAGATCTGGTGGACGGTGTCGCGCAGGTCGCGGACGGAGTCCACCTGGGCGCGGTCAAGGGTCGACGTCGGCCACTTCAGCTCCGAATCCTGGGAGGACAGGAACTTGCGCAGGCTCTCGATGCTGGTCAGCTGATCGGGTGAGGCCTGGGCGCTGTGAAGCCCCTCAGAGGTGTTCATGAGGTTGACGGCCGCCGTCAGGGTGCGATTGATCTCTGCGTGGAACATGCAGTGTTCTCCTGACAAGGTATGCGGGCGCAGGGGCCGGAAACGGCGGCCCCTGACCCTGGTGCAACGGGTCCTCCCAGTGTAACGATGTGACGCGTTGACGGGCTGAATGTGATGGAACTGTCACAATGTCCCCGCCCGTCCCGCGCAGTTGCCTTGTGCAACGAGGTTCGTCAGGGTGGGTCCTGTGCCCGTCAGGAGGAGGCGAAGCGGTCATGCAGCCGCTGCAGGGAGGCGCGGATGCCGCCGTCGTTCTCCCGGTGGACGCCGGCGATCTCCAGGGCCTTCCGCAGGGGAGCGGCCTGGCCGCTGAAGTCGTAGGACTCGGTGACGAGCGTGCCGCCGTCGTCAGCCGGCTCCAGCTCCCAGCGCCAGCGGTGTCCGCCGGGATGCCGCCACTCCACCACCCGATGCGGCTGGGCCCGGGTGGTGTGCATGGTGATCGCGTAGGGGATGCCGTACTTGCGCATGTCCACCCGGAACCTGTCGCCGGGCTGCAGCTCGCGCGGCCCGATCGCCGTGGTGCGCACCGTCCCTGAGCCGTCGAGCTCATGATGACGGTGCGGGTTCGCGATGATCGCGTACAGCTCCTCGGCCGAGGCCTCCACACGGATGCAGTGGGCGATCACCTGCGGTCCGCGCTCCACCGGTTCAGGGGTCATGCTCATGGTGCGCCAGTCTACGGCGAACCGGGGTGCGGGCGTGCGCCGCGTCATCTGCGGTTGCATCCGCGCACCGGGCAGGTGAATCTGGTGGAGAGCATCGGCATCGACAGGGTCGGGAGGGTCTTGGAACGATGGCACGGTCCCGCAGGTGGCAGGTCCGCCTGGATGACGACGCCGCCGAGACCGGCGAGCTTCCCGAGGTCACCGACATCACCCCCACCCACGGTGCGGCGCGGCGTCTGGCGGCCTTCGCGGCCAGCGAGGAGGCCGCCCACCCGGCGACCACCACCCCGGAGCAGCGGGAGTCTCAGGCCAAGCTGCAGGTGCTCATCGAATCCCGGGCTATCTGGAGCGCCATCATCGGCGGAGTCCTGGGGCTGGGCTTCGGCCTGGTGGTCTTCCCCGGGGAACGGCCCGCGCTGGCGGGTGACGGGTCCATCCAGTTCTTCGGCGCGATCGTCGGTGGGGTGACCGCCGGACTGGCGTTCCTGCTGGGCTATTCCCTCAACGCCCGCATGGCCAACATCTGGCTGGGGGAGCGGCCCCGGATCCGGCAGCTGCTGGACACGGTCTCGCTGTTGGTGGTGCACTCCTCCATCGCCGTCATGGGCGCCCTGGGCCTGTTCCGCGTGTTCCAGGAGGCCTTCGTGGGACTCACGGTGGACTACATCGCCGGCGCGGTGCTGCTGTGCATCGTCGGTGCGGTGGCCGCCTACTTCAGCTTCAACTCCGGCGCCCGCATCAACGCGTTCTCCCTGTCCACCCTGCTGGGGGTGTTCATGGCCTCCGGTGTGCTGGTGTCGATGCTGTTCGCAGAGAACCCGTTCTGGTGGCATGTGATGTTCTCCGAGCTCGGCACCGGACAGGCCGGACTGACCTCCTTCTGGACGTTCAACACCACCCTCGTCGTCTCCGGAGCGATCATCACCACGCTGACCGCGTTCATCACGCGGGACCTGGAGACCTGGGCCGAGCATGTCCGACGGCGGCACGTCCGCAGGCTGCAGCACGAACGGGAGGCCCGGCGCGCGGTCCGCGGAAAGGTGCCCCTGACCCTGCCGCTGCGGCAGGCCGTGAGCAGACACATCCGCTCCCCGCGCATCCGGATGGTGCGGATCGGAATGATCGGCATGGGGGCCTCGCTGGCCGGAGTGGGGCTGGTGCCGGTGAACCTGCACAATGAGGTCCACGCGACCTTCACCGCCCTGTTCGGGCTGTTCTTCCTGATGCTGCTGATCGGCATGCCCTACTGGCTGCCCGGCTTCCCCCGCACCTTCTACCTGCTGAGCATCATCGCCGCCGGAGTGCTGCTCTTCGCCGGGAGCCTGTGGTGGCCTATCGGGTACTACAACCTGACCTCTCTGGAGCTGATCGGGGCCGCGATCCTGTTCTCCTGGCTGATCGTGTTCATCCGCAACATCGCCGCTGTGGTCGCCGAGCTGCAGGGTGAGGCGGATGCCGCCCGGCATCTGCCGGACGAGGAGCGGTCCGCGGGCGGCGGCTGAACGTCGCCTTCGGCCCAGGTGTCGCCAGTGGGCTGGCAGCGGGGCTGGTGCTGGCTGGGTGCCGAGGCCGCCGGTTCGGCCCCGGAGATCTCACCCCCAGAGCCCGGTGAAGTGCGCCACCGAGAGCAGCAGGGCCGCGCCGCTGGCGGCCACGGAGACCCCCAGCAGCCGGTGCGAGCCGTCCTTCCAGGTCAGCGCGCAGATCACCAGAGTGCCCAGGGCGACGGTGATCGCGAAATGCGGCATCCAGAACACCGTGCCGACGGCGATCAGCGAGGCGATCACCGGCAGCAGGGAGCCGGTCGGACGCGGTGAGGCGGTGGCGTGGGGAGTGTTCTCCGGGGTGCTCATGGGCACGACTCTAGAGCACCGGCCGGGCCTGTCTCCCGGCGCCAGGAGAAGCGGCCGGGTCACGGCACCGGTGACCCGGCGGCCAGACCGCGTTCGGCGGCCGAGGCCCGGACGGCGTCGATCACCAGTTCGAGGGAGCGTCGGGTCTGGGCGGTGCTGCGGTGAGCGATCGACACGGTACGCAGCACCGGCTCGGTCAGCGGTACGACGTCGACGCCGTCGGGCACCGAGTCCAGGACCAGGTCTGAGACCAGCGTGACCCCCAGGCCCCCGGCCACCATCGCCAGGGCCGTGGTCTGCTCCTCCACCTGGTGGACGATGCGCGGTTCGAAGCCATGGCGCCGGCAGGCGATGCGGATGGCCCGTCCGAAATGGGACGTCGGCCCCGCCAGCACCCAGGGGTGGTCGGCGAAGGCGGCCAGCGAGACCGGAGACTCCGGCGTCGCGCCCGAGGTGACCGCCGCATGCAGGCGCTCCACCGCGATGACGTCCCGGACCAGCCCCGGATCCCAGGGCAGGGCGTAGTCGGAGTACTCGATCACGAAGGACAGGTCCAGGCTGCCGTCCAGCACCGCGCTCGCCGTGGCCTCCGGAGGCAGCTCCACCGTGCGCACCTCGATGCCGGGGTGCTCCTCGGTCAGGCGGGTCAGCGCGGTCGGCAGCAGGCCCGAGGCCACCGAGGCCCACACACCCACCCGCAGGCGCGAGGTCACGCCGCCCTGGGCCTGTTCCAGCGCCATCTCGGCATCCTCGACGGCGCCCAGGATGTCCTCGGCGTGCTCGGCCAGCACCGCTCCCAGCTCGGTGAGCCTGATTCGGCGGCCGAGGCGCTCGAACAGCGAGGCCCCCACCTCACGTTCCAGCTGCGCCAGCTGCTGGGAGACGGCCGAGGGGCTGTAGTGCAGACTCGCCGCCACCCCGGTGACCGTCCCACGCCGCTGCAGCTCGCGCAGCATCCGAAGTCGACGCAGTGACAGCTCCATGCGGTCAGCGTACCTGCGCGACCCCTATTCAGGACCCCTCTGCGGCCCTGGGCCATGGCGCGCTGAGGAGGGGTGACCGTCCCAGTTCACAAAAGCTGCAAGGTCCTGTGCATGAACCCGCATGGTCAGGCTATAGACCCCGGCATGCCCGGGGGCCCACAGTGAGAGTACTGGTGCAGGACCGCCGGACGGCGGCCACTTGACGCCACAACATCCGTAGATCTGGAGGTGATCGTGGTGACTCTCGACACGCGGTGGCAGACCCCCGCAGATGATGGGCAGGACGTCCTCGGCCTCGGCGTCGAGCAGGCGCCGCGGGACACCGAGCCGTATCGCAGGATCCACTGGACCGACCCCGTCACCGGGGCGCAGGGCCACCTGGTGGTCCACTCGCTGGTCGGCGGCCTCGCCACCGGCGGCACCCGGATGCGCAAGGGGTGCACGCTCCACGAGGTGGAGGACCTGGCGCGTGGCATGTCCGCCAAGACCGCGGTGTTCGGGCTGCCGGTCGGCGGAGCCAAGGGCGGCATCGACTTCGACCCCACCGACCCGCGCGCCCCGGAGGTGCTGGCCCGCTTCTTCGCCGAGATGAAGCCGTGGCTGGACGCGCACTGGGTCACCGCCGAGGACCTGGGGGTCACCCAGCAGCGCATCGACGAGGCCTTCGCCGCCGTCGGGCTCGGTCAGAGCTTCCACGCCGCCATCCAGCGGTCCACGGATCCTCAGGCCACCCTGCAGCGGGTGCGTGCGGGCCTGGAGATCCGCACCGACGACGGCTGCATCCTGGGTGACGTGATCGGCGGCTACGGCGTGGCCGAGGCCTGCCTGGGCGTGGTGCAGCACCGTGGCTGGAACCGCGCCACCACCGACGTCGCCGTCCAAGGTGTGGGCACGATGGGCGGGGCTGCTGCCTACTACCTGCACGGTGCCGGCGTGCGCGTGGTGGCCCTAGCGGACGTCCAGGGCACTCTCTACGACCCCTCCGGACTCGACGTCCCCGCCCTGCTGGACCTGCGGGACGACTACGGGGTCATCGACCGGGCCGGGGTCCCCGCCCATGTCACTCAGCTGCCGCGCGAGGCGGTGCTGGCCACCGACGCGGACATCTTCGTCCCGGCCGCGATCTCCTATGCGGTGCGGCCGGAGAACGCTCAGGACGTCGTCGCCTCAGTGATCGTGGAGGCCGCCAACACCGGCGTCACCCGGGAGGCCGAGGAGCTGCTGGCCCGCCGCGGGGTGATGGTCATCCCGGACGTGGTGGCCAACACCGGCGCCGCCGCCTGGGCCTGGTGGATGCTGTTCGGGGAGGTCGGCACCGACCCGGAGGACTCCTTCCAGCGGCTGCACCTGGAGATGCGGGCCAAGGTGGCCCGGCTGCTCGCCGAGGCCGACCGGGCCGGCGTCTCCCCGCGGGACACCGCGTGGGACATCGCCGGGGTCAACCGGGCCGCGATGCAGAACCGCCCGCCGGCCTACATCCCCTGAGGCTGGCAGTGGTACGGCTGGGGCTGGTGCGGCTGCGCTGATGGAAGGCGTCACCGGCCGGGACTAGTCTGGAGCCATGGCACAGACTCCGTCCGAGACTCCGGCTGGCGCGACGGCGCGCCCCCACCCCGCGGTGGACCGGGTCACCGCCGAGCTGACGCGGCTCGGCGTCACCCCGGAGGTCCGGTGGTTCGACGACGCCGTCACCACGGCGCAGGCCGCCGCCGACGCCCTGGGCATCGACATCGGCCAGATCGCCAACTCGCTGGTCTTCCTGCGCGACGAGGTCCCCATCCTGGTGATGACCTCCGGGGCGCACCGGGTGGACACCGACTGGCTGGGGGAGCGGCTCGGCGGCACGATCAGCCGCGCCCCGAAGGACCGGGTGAAGCAGGCCACGGGTCAGACCATCGGGGGTGTCGCACCGGTGGGCCACCCGGCACCGGTGCCGACCTTCGTGGACACCATGCTGGCCGAGCACGAGGAGATCTGGGCCGCGGCAGGTCACCCCCGCACGGTCTTCCGAACCACCTGCGAGGAGCTGCTGAGGATCACCGGAGGCACCCCGGTCTCCGTGCGCCCGGCGGCCGGTCAGCCAGAGGCGGGCGCCTGAGATGGCCGCACGTCGTGGCGTCGCGCCGTGCCGCCGTCGTCGGCTCCGGACCCAATGGGCTGACCGCGGCCTGCG
>NZ_MDSS02000003.1 GCF_001758425.2 Nesterenkonia sp. PF2B19
ATCGCGACTCGCTATGACAAGCACGCGCTGACCTATCGCGCTGCTGTCGTCCTCAACGCGGTGATCGCCTGGACCGCACATTTGTCAGACATGCCCTAGGCCGCCACCGAGGATCAGGACCCGCACCGGGTGAGTAGTGGCGAGGAAGTCGCGCACGCGGACGGCGTCGGCGAGGGAGTGCAGGGTCGTCAGGCGGCCTGCGTCGGTCGCTTGGTCGCGCCCGATGATCGTCTCGTCCAGGTGGCGGGGCCGGCTACCGGTGGCGATGATCACTGCTTCGAATTTCTCGCTTCGACCGGAGTTGAAGTGGACTCGTCGCGAGCGGGGGTCGAGACCACGTGCGGTGTCGGCGCGGAGGGGGACGGCGGCGTCGGGCAGTGCGATCTGATCGGGGTCGAGCAGTCCGATGGCCACACCCTTGTTGACCAAGGTTCGGTTGTACGGCCGTTCTCCGGTACGTGTGAATACTTGGACCGCGACATCAACACCGGAGGCGTGCAGGGTACGGGCAGCGGCGGTCCCGGCCGCACCGGCACCAATGACGGCGACCGTGAGGGGACTCATTGCGGGTCGACCTCGTTGGTGGTCGCGGTGAAGGCGGGCAGCAGGATCGCCTCGATGAACCACGGGGCGTCATCGGGATCAAGGCGCCCGGTGCGCACCTCCTCGGCGGCGCCGTTGAGCACGACGTGGGTGGTGGTGAGTAGCCACGTCACTGGCAGGTCGCTGCGGAAGGCACCCTCGCGCTGGCCGCGTAGCAGCAGGCCCCGCATGCGCGCCTCGGCCTTCTCGTGCAGCTCGCGGATCCGAGCTGCCGACAGCTCCTTCTGCGCAGTGGCCAGCAGGGCTCGGGACTGGTCAACGAACACCCAGCTGGAGGAGACGAGGCGCTCGAACGCCGCCCGCGCATCGCCGTCCAGTGGCACTTCGCTGAGCACGTCTTCGGCGCGTTCGAGGCTCTCGACAAGCGCGGCCTCGATCAGTTCGGCTCGGGTCTGGAAGTGCCCGTACAGCGTCATCCTGCCCACTCCCGCCTCGGCGGCGATGTCGGCGACCGAGGCGTCGGGATTCTTGCGGATCGCGGTCACGGTCGCGGTCAGGATCTTCGCCCGGTTGCGCTGCGCGTCCGCGCGCTGATTGGCCGCGCGCGGCGTCGGCGCAGAACCAGGTTGACGGCTGTGGGCCTCGGTGTCCCTCTTAGTCGGCATGCTCCACCTTATAACTCGTACGGGAATGCATGAGATAGTGTAGCCGTTGTATCTCGTACATGCATGACTGAGTTACGGAGACCGCGCCAGGAGAGGCGTCGGCCGAGAGGAGTGGCAAGACCATGACGACGACACGCGCAAGCATCGGAGGCGAGTCATGACCGGTGCACCAGCCCAGGCGCCCAGAGCGAGCGCACGACAGTGGTGGGGCCTGGCGGTCCTGGTGACGCCTTCGACGCTGCTGTTCATGATGTTGACGATCTTGTTCCTCGCGGCGCCGCAAATGGCCGCGGACCTGAACCCATCGAGCACCCAGCTGTTGTGGATTCTCGATATCTACGGGTTCGTGATGGCCGGGTTCCTGGTCGCGATGGGTGTGCTCGGTGACCGGGTGGGCAAGCGCCTACTGATGGTCATCGGTGCGATCTTGTTCGCAGTAATCTCTATTGCCGCATCGCTCACCACGGTTCCTGAGCTGATGATCCTCTGGCGGGCCATCTTGGGTCTGGCGGCGGCGATGATGATCCCCGCCACCCTGGGTCTGATCTTCGTACTGTTCGCGGACGCG
This sequence comes from Nesterenkonia sp. PF2B19, assembly GCF_001758425.2. Classification (GTDB taxonomy): domain Bacteria; phylum Actinomycetota; class Actinomycetes; order Actinomycetales; family Micrococcaceae; genus Nesterenkonia; species Nesterenkonia aethiopica. The sequence continues at coordinate 1,777 of NZ_MDSS02000003.1, forward strand.
AAACAGCGCGGCATGGCGATCGGAGTGTGGGCCGGCGGCATCTCCGCCGGCGTCGCCCTCGGACCGTTGCTCTCCGGTCTGCTGTTGGAGGGCTTCGGCTGGCAGGCCACCTTCCTGGTCGCGGTGCCGATCATGGCGTTGGTGGTCATCGGCGCTCCATTGCTGCTGCCCGAACACAAGGACTCCTCCGCGCGCATCGATCTGTTCTCGGCTCTCCTGCTGGTCGCAGGGCTGCTTGCGATCATCTACGGCATCAAGCGCTTCGCCGCCCAGGAGCCGGCCGGGCCCTCGATCGCCTTGCTGGTGGTCGGCGCAGTGGTCGGACTGTGGTTCGTGGTCCGTCAACTGCGAGCTGAGAAGCCGCTGCTGGATGTGCGGCTGTTCGCCAACCGCACCGTCTCCGGAGCGCTCGCGGTGTTCTTGCTCTCCGCTGCTGCCCTGGGCGGGGTGTACTCGCTGTTCACCCAGTACCTCCAGCAGGTCCAAGAGCTGTCGCCCTTGCAGGCAGGGTTCTCGATCCTGCCCGCCGCCGCCGTGTTGATCGTCGTAGCGACGCTCTCCCCGGTCCTGGCCCGCAGATTTCGCCCCGGCAATGTGATCGCCGTCGGCCTGCTGACCCAGGTGGTCGGCTATGTGCTGTTCACCCAGCTCGACGCCGGCACGGGTCTCGCGCTGGTGATCGCCAGCTTCGCGATCACCTATCCCGGCGTCGCACCTTCGATGGCCCTGACGACCGACCTGGTGGTCAGCTCAGTGCCACCTCAGAAGGCCGGCGGAGCCTCTGGGCTGGCGACCACCGCGAACGACCTGGGCATCTCCCTGGGTGTCGCAGTCATCGGCAGCGTGGGAATCGCCGCCTACCGAAGCCAGATCGGCGCTCTACTGCCCGATGGGCTGCCGGCCGATTCTGCCGCGGCGGCATCGGACAGCGTCGATGGCGCGATGGCAGCGGCAGCCGACCTCCCCGGAACCCTCGGCGAGTCGCTGGTGAATGCGGCCCAAGAGGCCTTCACCGGCGGGCTGAACACCGCCGCGATCGTCTCAGTGGTCATCGCCGCGCTGGCCGCGATCATCGCCGCCACCCGGCTGCGTCATGTGCGCCCCACGGGTGAGGCGCCACAAGAGGCCGCAGCCACATCCGATTGACCTATACCCCCCATGGGTATACGGTGGACATCAAGTCGTACACGAGTGAAGGAGTTACAAGCATGGCGACCACGACCGAGTACCAGGTGACCGGGATGACCTGTGGGCACTGCGAGGGTGCGATCCGCAGCGAGGTCTCGGAGATCGACGGCGTCATCGGCATCGACGTCAGCGCTCAGACCGGCCGTCTAGCGGTTACCGCCGACCAGCCGGTCGACGATGCTGCGGTGATCGCCGCGGTCGATGAGGCCGGCTACACGGCCGTCAGGAGCTGAGCATGAAGGCCCCTGCGCGACTCGGCCTATACGGGCTGATCCTCGTGACCCGTGTTCGCCGTGGCTGGATTCACGGCGAACGCGGTCATCGACGAGGACACCGTGCAGGCGTGGGTGGAAGAGACACCCGAAGATCACCACGGAGCGGACGGACACAGCACAGGAGGAGATGACATGAGCAGCGGCGGCCACGCTGGCCACGAGGCTGCTACGGCCTCGCTAGGCCTCGGCCTGGCCCAGGACGGATATCAACTCACACAGGTATCCGCCCCGACTCAAACCGGTGCCGAGGGCGAGCTGTCGCTAACGGTGACTGGACCCGATGGAAACCCGGTGACCGATTTCACCCTCGACCACGAGCAAGAGATGCACCTGATCGCCGTCCGGACTGATGGGCAGCAGTTTCGCCACGTCCACCCCGAACGGGATGAGGCTGGCAGGTGGTCCATCCCTTGGCAGTGGGAGACCGCAGGCAGCTACCGCGTCTTTGCTGACTTCGTACCCGAAGAGACCGGCGAAGGCATGACGCTGTCGACCACAGTTCAGGTTGCCGGCGACTACGATCCGGTACCCGCGGAGCAGCCGGTCACCCAGACCACTGTCAACGACTTCGATGTCGAGGTGACAGGCGATCTGGTGGCCGGTGAAGCCTCCGAGCTGACCATGACCATCAGCCGTGACGGTGATCCAGTCACCGAACTGGAGCCCTACCTGGGAGCCTTCGGCCACTTGGTGGCCCTGCGCGACGGCGACCTGGGCTACCTGCACGTCCATCCGCACGGCGATGCGCCCGAGGCCGGTGAGACCTCCGGGCCGGAGATCGTCTTCGAGGCCACCGCGCCCACACCAGGTCGGTACCTACTGTTCCTGGACTTCCAGGTCGACGGCGACGTGCACACGGCCCCGCTGGTCGTCGAGACCACCAGCAGCACCGACTCCGGCGACGCTGGCCAGGCCGACAACGAGGAAGGAGAGGACCATGACCACTGAGAACTCCAGCGCACACGACATCAGCACTGGCGTGAACCTCACTGGTGTTGAGTTGAAGATCGGTGGCATGACCTGCGCCTCATGCGCGAATCGGATCGAGAAGAAGCTCAACAAGCTCGACGGCGTCGAGGCCAGCGTGAACTACGCGACCGAGAAGGCCAGCGTCACCGCCCCCGCCGACTACGACCCGGGCCTGCTGATCGCCGAGGTCGAGAAGACCGGCTACACCGCTGAACTGCCCACGCCCAAGGGCGGCAAGCCCAGCACGGCCGATGAGGGTGAGTCGCGTGAGGATGCCGAGATCCGGGTGCTCAAGCAGCGATTGATCGGTGCGGCGATCCTGGCGGTGCCGGTGATCCTGATGGCGATGATCCCGGCCCTGCAGTTCGACTTCTGGGGCTTTGCCTCTCTCGCGTTGGCCGCCCCGGTGGTGGTGTGGGCCGGCTGGCCTTTCCATAAGGCTGCCTGGGCGAATTTCAAGCATGGCGCGGCGACCATGGACACCTTGATCTCGGTGGGCACCAGTGCCGCGCTGATCTGGTCACTGGTCGCGCTGTTCTTCGGCACCGCCGGGGACCGCGGGGTGGTCCACCCCTTCGAGCTGACCATCTCCCGCACCGACGGACTGGGGCACATCTACCTGGAGGTCGCCGCCGGGGTGATCACCTTCGTCCTGCTGGGCCGCTACTTCGAGAAGACCTCCAAACGTCAAGCCGGAGCAGCCCTGCGGGCCCTGATGGAGCTGGGCGCCAAGGAAGTCTCGATCCTGCGCAACGGCAACGAAGAGCGCGTCTCCATCGACGAGCTCAACGTTGACGACGAGTTCGTGGTCCGCCCGGGCGAGAAGATCGCCACCGACGGGGTGATCAGCTCCGGCAGTTCCGCCATCGATGCCTCGATGCTCACTGGTGAATCCGTGCCCGTGGAAGTCTCCGAGGGCGTCGCTGTCGCCGGTGCCACGGTCAATGCCGGCGGTCGGCTGGTGGTGCGGGCCACCCGGGTGGGCTCGGATACCCAGCTGGCGCAGATGGCCAAGATGGTCGAGGACGCCCAGTCCGGCAAGGCCGAGATCCAGCGCCTGGTCGACCGGGTCTCCGGTGTGTTCGTGCCGATCGCGATCGCGGTGGCCGTCGCCGCCCTGGGCGCATGGCTGATGGCCGGGTTCCCGGTCAGTGCAGCCTTCACCGCCACCGTGGCCGTGCTGATCATCGCCTGCCCGTGCGCCATGGGACTGGCCGCACCGACCGCACTACTGGTCGGCACCGGACGCGGAGCCCAGATGGGTGTTCTCATCAAGGGCCCTGAGGTGCTGGAATCCACCCGGAAGGTCGACACCATCGTGCTGGACAAGACCGGCACCGTCACCACCGGGAAGATGACCCTGACCGATGCCATCACTGCCGACGGGGTGAGTCGCGAAGAGCTGCTGAGGATCGCTGGCGGCTTGGAGGACTACTCCGAGCACCCCATCGCCCAGGCCATTGCCGCCGGGGCCACCGCCGAGGTCGGCGACCTCCCCACCCCGGAGTCTTTCGAGAACATCGAGGGCAAGGGCGTGCAGGGAGTCGTCGATGGTCATGCCGTGGTTGCCGGTCGCGAAACGTTGCTGGCTGACTGGTCGATGCCCCTCGATGAGGACCTTAAATCTGCCAAGCGGGCCGCTGAGACGGAGGGCAAGACTGCGATCACGGTCGGCTGGGACGGCCAGGCGCGAGGCGTGCTGGTGGTCTCCGATCAGATCAAGCCCACCTCTGCTGAGGCGATCAGCCAGTTCAAGGACCTCGGCCTGACCCCGGTGCTGCTGACCGGAGACAACCAGACGGTGGCCGAGCAGGTCGCCGCCGAGGTCGGCATCGACCAGGTGATTGCCGAGGTGCTCCCCAAGGACAAGGTCGACGTGGTCGCCCGCCTCCAAGGTGAGGGAAAGGTGGTGGCGATGGTCGGTGACGGCGTCAACGACGCCCCCGCCCTGGCCCAGTCCGATCTGGGCCTGGCGATGGGCACCGGCACCGATGTCGCCATCGAGGCCGCCGATATCACCTTGGTCCGCGGCGACCTGCGGGCTGCGGCGGATGCGATCCGCCTGGCACGCCGGACCCTGCGCACGATCAAGCAGAACCTGTTCTGGGCCTTCGGCTACAACAGCGCTGCCATCCCGATCGCCGCCTTCGGCCTGCTCAACCCCATGCTCGCCGGTGCCGCCATGGCCTTCTCCAGTGTCTCGGTGGTCTCCAACAGCCTCAGGTTGCGCAGGTTCAAGGCGAAGGCTGACAACCAAGCGGCCCCCGCCGCCAGTGCTGCCACACCTGCACGTGAGCCAGCTCGCGTGTGAGAAGAACCCAACTGTCATCAACCCCCAGAAAGGACACCATCCACGATGACTGCACACGACAACCACAACCACGGAGTTGAACCCGCCTCGGGCGGCTGCGGCGGGCACGCACCAAAGGCTGACGACTTGGCCACCGCGAACAGCGACGATGTCACCGAGTGCCTGGTGATGCCTGGTACCCCGGTCATCAAGACCCAGGCCGAAGAGGCGGGCCTCTACCGCGATTATCGCGGTGAACGCTACTGGTTCTGCTGTGCGGCCTGCGGACCCTTGTTCGACGCAGATCCGGACCGTTACGCCAACGCCGCCTAGGTAACCACCACCAAGAGGTTCCGCGCCCGCGTGAGCACACCTCGGAGCGGGCGCGGAACCGACACCTCCATACCACCGCAGACGCGCCGGAGGTCAGACCAGAGTCCACACATGGCGCCCGTGCGATGTGAACCGAAGGAGAACCCCATGACCAAACGGCTAACACTCACCCTGGGGACAGCAGTCTTCAGCGCAACACTTTTCCTGGCTGGCTGCGCCACTGACAGCGAGCCTGACCCGAGCGACACCTCGGCCGAACATCAGGATCACGGTGAGAACTCCGAGGAAGCCGAGGACGGTCACGAGCACATGGACCACCCCGCAGACGGCGGCCCCGTGCCCGAAGGCATGACCGAGGCCACCGACCCCGAGTACCAAGTCGGCGACGAGGTCACGCTGACGGCTGACCATATGCCCGGCATGGACGGAGCTACGGCGACGATCGTCGGGGCCTACGACACCTACACCTACTCCGTCGATTACACCCCCACCACCGGAGGCGACCCGGTCACCGATCACAGGTGGGTTGTTCACGAAGAGATCGAGGACGTCGGTGACCAGCGACTCGAGGACGGCACCGAAGTCACGCTGGCTGCCGCTCACATGGAAGGCATGGACGGAGCCACCGCCACGATCTTCTCCTCGACCGAGGAGACCGTCTACGTCGTCGACTTCGAAGCTGACGGCATGACCATGACCAACCACAAGTGGGTCGTCGAATCCGAGATCGAACCCACTAGCTGACCAGCCCCACGATCAGCCGAAGGTAGAACCGAGCAGGAGACCCGAGACCGGTATGAACAACACACACAATGCCCACCATCATCATGGCCACGCCGGCGGGCACATCAAGCAGGAGGACCGGTCGACGCACCACCAGCCTGACAAGCACGATGGTCACCACGACCACCACGGGCATGGTGGACATGACCATCACGCCGGCCACGGCGGGCACGAGGGTCATGGTGATCACGTCGGTCAGTTCCGCCGCCTGTTCTGGATCATGCTGGTCCTGGCGGTCCCGGTGGTGGGGTTCAACGAGATGTTCGCCCACCTGGTCGGCTACCACCTGCCCGACGCCGAGTGGGTGTGGTGGGTCTCCCCGATCCTGGGCACCGTCATCTACTTCTGGGGCGGATGGCCCTTCCTGACCGGCGCGCTCTCAGAGATCCGCTCTCGCAAGCCCGGGATGATGCTGCTGATCGGGCTGGCGATCACGGTGGCGTTCATCGCCTCGTGGGGCGCGAGCCTGCACATCCTGGATCATGAGCTGAACTTCTGGTGGGAGCTGGCCCTGCTGGTGGTCATCATGCTGCTGGGCCACTGGATCGAGATGCGCTCCCTGGCCCAGACCACCTCGGCACTCGATTCGCTGGCCGCGTTGCTGCCCGACGAGGCGGAGAAGGTCGAGGGCGAGAACGTCGTCAAGGTCGCTCCTGCCGATCTGGCGGTCGGCGATGTGGTGATCGTCCGTCCCGGTGCCTCGGTGCCGGCCGACGGGAAGATCGTCGATGGCAGCGCGTCCATGGACGAGTCGATGATCACCGGTGAGTCCAAGCCGGTGCGACGCGACACCGGGGACCACGTGGTGGCGGGCACCGTCGCGACCGATTCCGGGCTGCGGGTCGAGGTCTCGGCCATCGGTGAGGACACCTCTCTGGCCGGTATCCAGAAGCTCGTCGCCGATGCGCAGGCCTCCTCGTCGCGGGCCCAGCGCATTGCCGATACCGCAGCTGCCTGGTTGTTCTGGTTCGCCCTCGGGGCCGCGGCGATCACCGCGGTCGTCTGGACCCTGCTCGGAGTCCCCGATGCCGCGGTGGTGCGCACCATCACCGTGCTGGTCATCGCCTGCCCCCACGCCCTGGGGCTGGCGATCCCACTCGTCGTGTCCATCGCTACTGAGCGTGCAGCCCGCGGCGGCGTGCTGGTCAAGGACCGGCTCGCCCTGGAATCCATGCGCACCGTCGATGCGGTGCTCTTCGACAAGACCGGCACCCTGACCAAGGGCGAACCCACTGTCACCGGCATCGAACCCGTCGCGGGCTGGGAGGAAGACCAGGTGCTCGCACTGGCCGCGGCCGCCGAAGCCGACAGCGAACACCCCCTGGCCCGCGCCATCACCGGAGCCGCCAGCACCAAGGACCTCCGGGTGCCGCCGGCTCAGGACTTCTCCTCCTCCCCGGCCGTCGGGGTCAGGGCCACGGTCGACGACATGACCATCGAGGTCGGTGGTCCCTACCTTCTCGAGCAGCACTCCAACGCAGAGTTGCCGATCGCCGACCAGTGGCGCGAGGAAGGCGCAATCATCCTGCATGTCCTGGCTGATGGGCAGATCATCGGGGCGCTGCGCCTCGCCGATGAGATCCGGCCAGAATCCCGTGATGCCGTGGATGCACTGCACGCAGCAGGAGCTCAGGTCGTCATGATCACCGGCGACGCCCAAGCCGTCGCCGACACCGTGGCTCTTGAACTGGGCATAGACCGTGTCTTCGCTGGTGTTCGTCCCGAGGATAAGGCTGCCAAAGTCGCCGAACTCCAAGACGAAGGGAAGAAGGTGGCCATGGTCGGCGACGGCGTCAACGACGCCCCGGCCCTGGCCCAGGCGGACGTCGGCATCGCCATCGGAGCCGGCACCGATGTGGCCATCGGCTCAGCCGGGGTCATCCTCGCCTCCTCAGATCCGCGCTCGGTGCTCTCAGTCATCGACCTGTCCCGAGCCAGCTACCGCAAGATGAAGCAGAACCTCTGGTGGGCCGCCGGATACAACCTCGCCGCCGTGCCCCTGGCCGCAGGAGTCCTCGCACCCATCGGGTTCGTGCTGCCCATGAGCATCGGCGCGATCCTCATGTCAGTTTCCACGGTCGTCGTGGCGCTCAACGCCCAACTGCTACGCCGCCTCGACCTCGCACCCAAAGCGAGCACCAGCAAATTCCTCGACCGCTCCGCCCAGGGATAACCGGCAGAACCGAGAAGGCAGGCACGACAGTGACAACCACACCGCAGACACCACCGCTCGCAACCTCGCGCGGCTACATCAGCGACAAAGACCGCTACCTCGCCCGGCTCAAACGTATCGAGGGGCAAACCCGGGGTATCAACCGGATGATTGCAGAAGATACCTACTGCATCGAAGTACTCACCCAGATCAGCGCGGTCACCGCTGCGCTGGAGAACGTCGCCCTCGGACTGCTCGACGAACACCTGAAACATTGCGTAGTCGGAGCGATCCAAGACGGCGGCACAGGAGCCGAGGGAAAGATCCGCGAGGCGTCTGCGGCCATCGCGCGCCTGGTGCGCTCCTGACAGGGCCACTCACATGGGAATTGTGATCCAGAACCTTAAGACACTTCTTGGACCAAGCGAAACAGAGCTTGTGGTCCATCGCTGCTGTCGAGCGATCCGGTGGACAGTAAAACTCCGAATTTTTCACGGAACTCGAAGCCGATGAAGGACGGCGCGGTGATGAACGGTCGTTCCACCATCGGCCAACCTACGCGAGGTGTGCCAGCGGTAGCGACGAGCTGACCGTCAGGCGAAACGAGACACGGCATGAGTCTGTACGGTCCGTTGGTAGCACGCACGAAGGCCGTGCATGCTCCCATCGCGCCGGTGGCTTACGACTGTGTAAAGCTGATCTTCGTTCGAGATGGTTCAGCGGTGCTGCTCAGCGAGTTCGGCGAGAAGCCCGTCAGGGTGGGCGACGTGATCGCGCTCGGCGCCAGCACCCTGTGCGGAAGCGAACCCGAAGGATCGGCGACCGTCACCACTCTCTACCTCGACCGCGACTACGTTGTGGATCAGATTTTCTGGCAGCACGCGGCCTTGTTGTCCGACCGACTGGACGCAAAAGACCTCGCCGAGGACCTGTACTCCGAGCCGGCGCAGATACTACGACTCGGCGAGAACCGGGCGGGGATGCTCACGCCATGGCTCGATGAGCTGGTCTGCCTTACTCTCGATGGTCCTTGCCCAAAGCGGTTCTACCGAATGCAGGCACTGCTGTTCGCAATCCTCGATGTGGTGATGCCGTATGTGAGTACGACACCGACACGACGCTCACACTCACAGCGAAGAACCACCATTTCCTCCCGACCGGGCGAGCAGCGGTTCGCACCACTGAGGGACGAGGCCCGACAGGCCGCAGAACTGCTGCGCAGCGCACCAGCCGCACGGTGGACCTTAAACCGGCTCGCGGAGTCGGTGCACCTATCACCCTCACAGCTGGGCCGTGTCTTCGCAGAGGCCTACGGCAAGAGCCCCATGTCCTATCTCGCCACAGTACGCGCCGAGGGCCTGGCGAGGCTGCTGCGCGAGACAGACCTGCCAATCACAGAGGCGATGGAACAGGTCGGTTGGCGCAGCCGGGGACACGCTGCCCGGACGTTCAGCCAGGCCCTCGGCGTCACCCCCTCGCGCTATCGCGAACTGGCCCGTCAGAGAGCTGCCGCCTGATTCTCGAAGATTCAGATCGCCGCATCGACGGTACGAGAATCCGCATCGTGACCCGTCGGAGTCCCCGCGGCAGGGAAAGTCTGGTAGTCCGGTGGGGACTCGTCGGGTTCACTGCTGTTCCTGACGGTCACCGTTGCTGTTCCGTTGTCCGTCTCGTCTTGCTGGTGATCCTGTCGCACCTGATAGGCACCGAGCCCGGTTGGTGGGTCCGGTGCTCAGGGTAACGGGAGGAGCCCAGCGATGGCCACGGCACGTAAGGACGCGCAGGCTGCGCGTGAGGCGCGGCTCGATGAGCTGCACGAGCGCCTGACGGGTGCGGTGGAACAGCTCGTCTCGGGTGAGGACTGGGCCCGCGCGCTCGCGTTCGCCGCACGGTTCAGGACCAGATCGTTCTCGAACTCGGTGCTCATCTGGGAACAACACCAAGGTGCCTATGGGGCCGGCCTGGTGTCCGCACCTTTCCCGTCCTATGTCGCGGGGTACCGGCAGTGGCAGGGGCTGAGCAGGCAGGTGCAGAAGGGGCAGCCGGGGTATCAGATTCTCGCGCCGGTCACCGGACGCTTCGCCTCATCGAACCCTGCCGATGCGGAGTCATGGCGGCGCCTGAGCAAGGGTGAGAAACCGCGTTCCGGTGAGGTCGTGCGCACCAAAATGGTCGGCGTCCGCCCTGCCTATGTATGGGACGCAAGCCAGACCGTCGGAGAGCCGATCCCCGAACCTCCGTCGCCGACGCTGCTGGAAGGCCAGGCACCGGCCGGGCTCTGGGACGGTCTGGCCAAACAGGTCGAGGCTGCGGGGTTCTCCGTGGTGCGGGTGCCGCACGAGGGGCTGATTGATGGCGCGAACGGGATGACCGACTACGCGGCGAACACGGTCGCGGTACGGGAGAACATGGACGCGGCCGCGCAGGTCAAGACCCTCGCCCACGAACTCGCCCATGTGGTCATGCACGGCCCCGATCAGGAAGATGCACGCCAGCATCGCGGGATCGGGGAGGTCGAAGCCGAGTCGGTCGCGCTGATGGTCGGGTCCGCCCACGGAATGGACACCAGCAGGTACACGATCCCGTACGTCTCAACCTGGGCCGCGCGGGTGGATGGTAAGGAACCGGTGGAGGTGGTCAAGGCCACCGGAGAGCGGGTCCGCAAGACCGCGCTGGCAATCCTGGATCAGCTCGACACGACCCAGGTCGGCAACGGCATCCCGCCAGGCTGGACCGCGGCACCCCCGCACAGACGCCTCAGATGACCGAACCACTTACTCGTGGTGAGCCGGCTCCACCACGGGAGCCAGCTGTCCGACCCGCCGCGACGCCAGCGTTCGAGGGGCGGGGCCTGTGATGAGCGAACGCGGTGTCGTCTCTTCGGTGTTGCTGCGGATGAACGGCGCGTGGCCGCTCTCGACAGCGGCGCGTGAGTTCGCTCGTGCGGGCGTGCCAGTGTTCCCGTGCGCTTCGTTCGGGAAGCGGCCGGCTACCGGGCACGGGTTTCACGACGCCACCACGAACCTCGACCAGATCGAGGCGTGGTGGCGACAGTCGCCGGGGGCCAACATCGGTGTGCCCACCGGTGCATCCTCCGGTGTCGTGGTGGTGGATGTTGATGTCCACGGACCCGTGAGCGGCTTTTCGGCGTTCGAGCGCGCCCACGACGCAGGCCTGGTGGGCGGCTGGCAACTCCTCGTGAGCACGCCTTCGGGTGGGATGCACGCCTACTACCCAGCCACACCCAGCGCAAAGCAGCGGTCGTGGCAGGCCGCCCGAGCCGGTGTGGATTTCCGTGGCGACGGTGGCTACATCATCGTGCCGCCCTCGGTCATCGGCGCCAACTCGGGCAGCGCGGGGTATCGGATGCGACGGATCAACACCGGCCGAGTCGAGTCGCTGGATTCGGATGGGTTGCGGGAGTTCCTCGACCCCCGGCCAGCGCCCGCTCCAAGACCAACCGGGCAGCTCACAGAAGTGAGTGCCGACCGGTTGGCGGCCTGGGTGGCTGATCGGGTGGAGGGTGAGCGTAACCGTGGCCTGTTCTGGGCCGCTTGCCGCTTGGCTGAAAGCGGGACCCCACCGGCCGACACGTATGCCGTCCTCGGTCCTGCGGCCGAACATGTGGGGCTGACGCAGCGGGAGGTCTCGGCGACGATCCGTTCGGCCTACCGCACCACACAGCCACAGCCGCGCACCTGGGCGAACAGTTACAACGAGGCGCCACGGCGAGCGCCGAGTCACACCGCGAAGCGGGTGTTGTCATGACGGCGGCGAGTACTGCTGTGGTGCGGCGTCGTGGTGGTCGCCTGGCTGTGGTCACTGCGGTGGCCGGGACGGTGCTGATTGCCCTGGGGGCGTTCTGGCTGTCCTTCACGGCCTTGGCTGATCTGGCCCGGCGTTCGGGGATCGAGGAGGGTCAGGCGTGGGCATGGCCGCTGATCGTGGACGGCATCATCGTCGTGGCCACCGTCTCCGTGGTGGCGCTGGCTGGTCAACGTGGTGCCTGGTATCCGTGGGCACTTCTTGCGGCAGGTGCGATCGTCTCGGTCACCGCCAACGCCCTGCACGCGGTGGTCGCCGCCGACGCCGACGTGCCCGGTGTGCTGGCCGCCTCCGTCGCGGCCGTCCCGCCTCTGGTGCTGCTGGCGATCACCCACCTGACCGTGATCCTCACCCGGCCCGTCCCGGAGCACGAAGACCCTCAACCGCTTGCACAGAATGCGGATGAGACCCGCAGCCAGGTCGAGCAAGAGTCTTTGCGGCCTGTTGCCTCCCGCGGGCGGGTGACGGTAGAGCAAGCCCGGACCGTTCCCGGCCCCCGGCGAGTCGAGCAGGACCGGCGTGACGTCGCCGCCGAATTGCGCGGACAGGGGTGGTCGAACAAGCGCATCGCCGGCCACCTCGGAGTGCATCCCTCCACGGTGGGCCGCTGGTTCACCACCGCGCACCTTCCCGATATCGACACCGTCGAGGAGGCGAAGAACCCATGAACACCAGTACCGAACGCGACCGGCAGCACCAGGAGCAACCGCTTGATCGCAGACCGCAGCGACCAGCGCAGCCCGAGACCGACCGCACGACTGTGGAGCCCACGGAAAAGTCGGGAACGCCAGAGGCGGTGCGGGTCGCGAAGATCGGTCAGGACCAGAAGACGCCGAAGATTCGCGGCCATCGGGCACCGGGGGTGGACTGGGTTCGACCCACCGACCTCATGGCGCGGCACAGCGCTGCCCTAGCGGGGCGGGGTATCGACTTCGAGGTAGAGCTGGCCCGCCGCTCCCGTGCGCCAGTGGCCGCCGGCATGAGAAGCGTCAGTGACAGGGCGCGCCGGTTGCCGCCGGTGTCGGCTTTCGGCCGAGGTGGCACCGCCCGTGCACCTGCGCGTCCTGCGGTCGGGATGAGTTGAGCAGGTGAGTGGACATGGACACCCCGACAACCAACCGCACGCAGATCAGAGCCGGGGAGTGCGTGTGCACCTGTCTGCCAGGAGGTGCCAAGACCATGACGACAACCACCGACACAGACACCGACCAGCACAACCCCGACGCCGGGCGTGATGAGGACTTCACCACCAGCAACGGACTTCGCGCGCTGCTAGTCCGGCTCCACACGACAGGCCCCGGTGCGTGGTTCCGTGATCTTGTTGCCTCCGAGTTGATGGCCTACGTCGCGCAGAAGTATGAGCCTCTCGCGCGCAAGCACGGCCTGGACCCCTGGGAGGCCGCGTCAGCGGCGTTCGATGTGATGCGCACCCGCTCTGTCCGCGAGGCACGCGATCCGTGGGCGGTCATCACGCACGCGGTGCGAATCACCTGCATCTTCGAAGAACGCGCCCAAGGACTGCTCTGCTCGGTCCACCAAGCACGCCGCCCGCACGTCTCGGCCTTCCACGATCCCGAGCGGTTCTCCGACCGAGAGAACCCGCTGAGCGACTACCACTCCGCCTTCCACGCAACGGACCACTCATCGGTCACCGATGACGAGGCAGACGTCGACGCGGACTCTCTGACGTCGCCAGCGTGCACCTCGACAGCCTCGGCCGTGGAAGACGCGATCGCGCTGTTCACGCTGCTCGACTGGCCCCCGACCACCGCACGTGCCGGCATCGAGCATGTGTGCGGGGTGCTGACCAAGACCGGCACCCGCCAGGCCGCCTACGAGGCACTGCGCCGGGACAAACACGCCCGCGCCCTTCTCGACATCCCCGGCCGGTCCTGGTCGGCGTTGCTGAAAGCACTGCTGGGTAACCCCCACCCCGCCTACGCCGCCACGAGCACCGGGCGGGGTGTGTTGTTGCGGTTGCTGATCGGTGAGTCCCTGCCGGTGCTGCTGCGCGATGACGATCTCATCCTGACCATCTCTCTGGCCGCCCCCAGTAGCCGAAGGACTGACGGGAGTGATCGGTCGTGAGTGCGACGGCGGGTTACATCGAGCTGGAACGCACCGTGGAGTCCATCAAAGTGGGGCGCCGGCATCGCACCGAGCTGGGCGACATCGAAAAGCTCGCCGTCTCCGTCGAGCGCGATGGCCTGTTGCAGCCGATCACGATCACCCCTGACGGGGTCCTGGTGTGCGGGGCACGCCGCTTGGCGGCCATTAGAGGGCTCGGCTGGCGCAAGGTCAACGTCTGGGTCCGCTCAGGGATCTCTGACCGCCTCGGGCACCTGTTGGCCGAGCAAGACGACAACGCTTTGCACAAGCCGTTGACTCAGACCGAGGCCGCCGCCCTCTACCGCGAACTGAAGGCACTCCTGCACGAAGACGCTGCCCGTCGCAAAGCCGCGACGCAGTTCAGCGCCGACAACCAACCTGGATCGGACGGTCCTGCAAATCTTGCAGGACCGTCACCCGGCCCTTTGGGCATAGCCCGCGAGCAAGCGGCGGCGATGATCCCCGGCGGTGCTTCCCATACCACGCTGGACAAGATCAGCTACCTGCAGAAGATCGCCGACGACCCAGCTCAACCCGCTGAGCTACGCGAAAGCGTCAACGCCGAGTTGCAACGCATCGATGCTGGCGCTCCGGTGCACCCGGTCTACGAAGCCATCCGCGCCGCGGCAAAGACAGCGCAGGAGAACCGGGAGGCGGACCTGCATCAGCTTGCCGCCGATGCCCTAACCCGCGCCAAGGACGCGAGAACCAAGAAGCGTGCGCCTCGCCCGAGGCCGGTGACCGGTGACGACGGGGCGCCGAAGCGCTATCCGGTGCGGGCGTTCGTACTCACCTGGGGTGAGCTGGTGGAGTGGTGGAGGCACTACGACGCCGAACAGCTCGCTGCTGAACTCACCGATGAGCAGGTCGCCTCCTTTCTGACAACAGCCGCCGGGACCAGTCGTTTCGCCGAAGAACTGCGCACCGCCAACGAGCACCAAGCCGACGACAAAGCGGTGCCTACACGCGGACATCTGCGCGCCCTCTGATCACTCCGCGTAGCAACGCCGCTCGCTTCTGGTGGCGGTGGTGCACCTGACGGGTATGAAGACTCCCGATCTCACTGAGCCCGGCACGCGCCGCCGACTCATCGCCGCCGGAGCTGGCGCGTTGATCGTGCTGCATGTGATCGGCACCGGCATCTACGGCCTGATCACCGGACCACCCAGCCACGATCGTGACAACAACACGCCCTCCGATCCGGTGGTGAGCGCACCGGCCGACCCGGCACCGACCGCGCCACCGCGACTGCCAGTGGTGCGTGCCTCAGCCGACCCAGAGTCCTTCGCCCGCAACGTCGCCACCTCGCTGTTCGCGTGGGACACCGCCTCGGGGTTCATGCTCCTGGACTACACCTTGGTGATCCTGGATGTCGGCGACCCCACCGGTGCCGAGCAAGCAGGTCTGGCGTCCGACGTTGCCGCCTACCTCCCGAATCAGCAGGCGTGGATCGAACTCAGGCAGTACGCCACCGCCCAGCACCTGACCATCGACAACGCGTTCGTTCCAGACGCGTGGGACACCGCCCTGGAACAGGCACAGCCGGGCCAGCTCGCCGAGGGCACGGTCGCGTACACGATCGAGGGCACCCGCCACCGCGAAGGCCTGTGGAACGACGAGCACGTCACCAGCGCCCATCCGGTCGCGTTCACGATGTTCATCGCCTGCCCACCAGAGCAGAACTGCCACCTGTTGCGGTTGTCCCAACTCGACAACCCCCTCCGATAGGCGCCGGAGGTGTGACTGGTGAAGAAGGCACTGCTCGTTCTCCTCGCTGCGACCGTGATGCTTGGCCCTTCCGTTGTCTTCCTCGGGGTCGGGGTGTTGTTGAACCCGGCCTCCAGGGCCGATGCCACCGTCTGCGCACCCGCAGACGCCGAGCTGAATGTCGAGGAGGTCCCCGACTCGCTGACCGCGACCACCCGCGACGGCGAGAGCATCACGCTGGTGCGGTTTCAGTTGGAGCACGCGGCCACGATCATCGACATCGGCTCACAGACCGAGGGCATCGATGACCGGGGCGTGCTGATCGCGCTGATGGCCGCGCTGACAGAATCTGGTCTGCGGCAACTGTCCAACAGCACGGCCTATCCAGACTCGATCCTCTATCCCAGCGACGGCGACGGCGCCGACCACGACAGCCTGGGCCTGTTTCAGATGCGCCCCGAGACCGGCTGGGGCACCGTCGCTGAACTCATGCGCCCCGAGTACCAGGCCAGGGCGTTCTACGGCGGCCAAGAAGGCCCCAACCATCCCGACCCACCAGGCCTGCTGGACATCGCGAGCTGGCGAGACATGGACCCTGGCGAAGCCGCCCAAGCCGTCGAACGCTCCGCGCACCCCGACCGGTACCAGAACTATCAGCCGGTGGCCCAGACCATCCTGACCACCCTGACCAGCACCGGCGGCAGCAGTGGGGACGGCACTGGTGACACCTCGGTGCCGGAGACCAACAGAGTGGTCTTCCCGCTGCCCGAAGGAACCTGGGTCAAGACCAGCGACTGGGGCTGGCGCACCGACCCCTTCACCGGCGAACGGAGCTTGCATGCCGGTACCGACTGGGCTGCTCCTGACGGCACCGCTCTGTTCGCGCTGGCCGATGGTCGCGTTGTTTCCGCGTCGTACAACGAGGCCCGCGGCGGGGTCATCGTCCTGGAACACACCGCGGCCGGCGAGACGGTGACGAGCACCTACGTCCACATGTGGGAAACAGGTATCCACGTGTCCGACGGAGACACTGTGAGCGCCGGTGAGCACATAGGTGACGTCGGTTCCTCGGGCCGCTCCACCGGGCCGCATCTGCATCTGGAAATCCGCCCCGGCGGCCAGGACGCAGAGACCGTCGATGCCGAGCAATGGCTGCTCGACCAGGACGCCGAAGGCATCACCGGCGGCGACCAGAACCCGCCGCCGAACTCACCGGAGCCCGGGTGCACGCCCGAGCACGGCGAGGCTAGTGATCCGGAGCCGTTCCCCGGCGATGACCCCGACGCGCTCGTGGACGACCCCACCAGCAACGGGCAGATCACCGCCCGCACCGCGCACATCCTCGACCAAGTCCACACCGCCTTCCCCGATTCGGACTGGGTCTGCTACTCACCGCGCCCCGGTCAAGCCTCCGATCACCCGCTCGGACGAGCCTGTGATGGCACCTTCGGCAACGCCATCGGCGAACCCGCCACCGGGCAAGCGCTCGAACTCGGCTGGGCCGTGACCAACTGGCTCCAAGAACACGCCGAGCCCCTCGGCATCGACTACCTGATCTGGCAAGGACAAATTTGGTCAGCCGGCCGCGCCGACGAGGGATGGCGGCCCTATAACGGCGGCGGCATGCACGACCCCGAGGACATCACCGGCGGCCACTACGACCATGTCCATCTCTCAGCCGTCGAGGGGCCGTGATCGATGATGGGGGTCTTTCCTGATTTCGAGGGCCTGGAAGGCATCGGTGAGCTGCGCGAGGTCATCGGCGCGCTGCTGACCTTCGTGCTGATCATCGCGGTGCTGATGCTGATCGTCTGCGCCATCGGCTGGGCACTGGCCTCATCCAACGGCCACCACGCGGCTGCGACCAAAGCACGCGTCGGCGCCTGGACCGCCCTGGGAGCCGCCATTCTGGCCGGGGCCGGGGTGGCGTGGATGAACTGGCTGATCGACCTCGGCCAACAACTCTGAACCCCTCAGTGCCTGTGGGCCCTCTCCTGCCAGCACAACCCTGGGGCGGGTGGTGCACCTGATCGGCGAGAACTCTCTCGCCGAACACTGAAGGAGCACCCCCACGATGAACACCCTGACCCTCGCCCTGGAAACCGTCACCGCCGTCGGTCCCGGCTTGCCGATGCAGGTCGACATCGACCCCAACGACTCGGGCCTGCCGGGCATCAGCCAGTTGCGCATCATCGTCGGGGCGATCATGACCATTGGCCTGATCCTCTCCGTCCTGGCCCTGATTATCAGCGCGATCGTGTGGGGTTTCGGCGCCAACTCATCCAACCCGCACCTGGCGGGTAGGGGGAAGGTCGGCGTCCTCGTCTCCTGTGGCGCGGCGATCATCTGCGGAGCCTCAGTGACGCTGATCAACTTCTTCTGGAACGTCGGCCAGCAGGTCTGACCCCACCCACCATCTTCGACTCTGCGTGAAGGAGTGATCTGCGGTGGGTGTCTGCGATGTTCCCATCATCTCCTCGGTGTGCGATGTGGCGGGCGAAGCCGCCGCCACCCTCGTCTCCGCCCCCTTCGACTGGCTCGCCTCCGCCATGGGCGCCGCCGCCGGCTGGCTGTTCGAGGCCGTCTGGTCCGTGTTCGACACCACCACCCTGGTCGATGTCACCCGCGATGAGTACGTGGCGGTCTACAACATCCTGTTCGGCATCGCGATCTTCATCATGCTGATCTTCTTCTGCCTCCAACTCATCACCGGACTGATCAGACGCGATCCCACCGCGCTGTCCCGTGCCGCCCTCGGGCTAGCGAAGTCCGTCCTCGGGTCATTCGTGGTCATCACCCTCACCGCGCTGCTGTTAGAGATCGTCGACCAGCTCTGTGTGGGGATCATCCACGCCGCCGGAGAGACCACCGAGTCCATGGGCGACAAGATCACCCTGCTCGTCGCCGGCCTGACGGCGATCAACATCGCCGCCCCCGGCGTCGGAGCGATCATCACCATCTTCCTCGCCGGACTCGCCATCAGTGCGGCCGCGATCGTCTGGCTGTCCCTGCTGGTGCGCAAAGCCCTGCTGCTGGTCGCCATCGTCCTGGCACCGTTAGCATTCTCTGGGGCGTCGTGGGATGCGACAAAGGGGTGGATCAGCAAGTGGGCGATGTTCGTCATCGCCCTGATCGTCTCCAAACTCGTGCTGGTGGTGATGTTCCTGGTCGCCATCACCCAAGTCTCCGCACCGATCGATGGGGACCTGGCCTCGGTGGCCGACCCGATCGCCGGGATCGTGCTGATGGCGATGGCCGCCTTCGCCCCCTACATGACCTACAAGTTCCTCAACTTCGTGGGCTTCGACATGTACCACGCCATCGGCTCCGAACAAGACGCCAAGAGCGCCCTCAACCGACCCATGCCGACCTCGAATAAACCCCAGGGCGGGTCTGATCCGAAGAAGGTCCTTGATGAGGGCGGCGGCAAGTCCGGCGGCGACGGTGGCGGCGGTGGAAAGAAGCCGCCCGAGCCCAAGAGCGCTGCGCCCAAGACCTCGGGCACGACTGGGGCGAGCGGGAGCAAGGCGGTCGCGAGCAGCGGAGCAGGCGCCAAGGCTGGTGCCAGTGGCGGAGCTGGTGCCGGTGCGGCGGCTGGGCCGGCTGCGGCCGCGGTCGTGGCAGCCAAGGTCGCCAAAGACGCAGCCACCGCCGGACCCAAGTCCGGCCAGGCAGTCGGCAAGCAAGGTGAGTCCGCTGCCGACTCTGCGAGCCATACCGGCAACACACCTCCAGCCTCGCAGGCGCCTCCACCCTCGACACCAGCACCGAAGACACCCAGTGGAGGCCCATCGGCACCGGAGTCGCGTCCGCCGAAACAGCCGCCGCCACCAGCGCCGAAGCCAACCGGGAAGGAGTAACCCGTCGTGCCCACGAAACAGAACGAGCACACGACCGGGTCGTCGGAGTTGGTGCCGGTCAAGTTCTCCCGCCTGACCCGCCGCGGCATCCTCCTGGGGCTCTCGCTCTCCCAGCTCATCACCCTCGCCACCGGCATCCTCTCGGTGGTCGGTGCGCTCTACGCCGGTGGCGGCATCCTGCTCGCCTACACCGCACCCATCTGGGTGATCGCCGCGGCCTTGACGTGGATACCAATCGCCGGCCGGCCGACGGTCGAATGGCTGCCGGTGGCTTTCTGGTGGCTCTGGCGCACCACCGGAGGCCAACTCCTGTATCGCCGTCGTGTGGTCGCGCCTCGTCCGGTCGGAACACTGGCGCTACCCGGTGACATGGCAAGGCTGCGGGAGTACACCGACCCCGAAACGCACGCGGGGATGATCCACGACCCCCACCAGCAGACGTTGACCGTGGTCTGCGAAGTGAACCACCCCGCATTCGTGCTTCTCGACCCCGGCGAGCAGGAACGCCGCGTCACCTCCTGGGGGCGCGTCCTCGCCACCGTCTGCCGCTCCGGCCACATCGCCACCCTCCAAGTCTTGGAACGCACCCTGGCGGACTCGGGCACCGGACTGGCCGAATGGTGGGCATCCCACGGCACCCAAGACGACACCTGGGCCGCGACCACCTACGCCGAGCTGATCGACAGGGCCGGGCCCGCCGGCGAGAGGCATGCGACCACGCTGTCGTTGTCGTTGGACATGAAGAACGCCGCGCGGCAGATCAGGACCGCCGGCGGCGGTATTCGCGGCGCCGCCGCCGTGCTCCGCCAGGAGATGTCCACCCTCGTCGCGGCGCTGCGCTCAGCCGACCTCACACCCTCGGGCTGGCTGTCACCGGGTGAGATCGCCGTCATCCTGCGCAGTGCGTATGACCCGGCGATCGCCGCCACGTTGGAGCGCCACGGTGAACTCGGTCAATCCCTGGCCACCGCCGGTCCGGTCGCGGTGAATGAGTCCTGGACCCGCTTGCGCACCGATTCGGCCCATCACGCGGTGTTGTGGGTCTCCGAGTGGCCGCGCTCGATGGTCTATCCGGGGTTCCTGTCCCCGGTGCTGCTGTCCACCGGCATCCAACGGTCCTTTTCGCTGATCTGTACCCCGATGCGCTCGGACCAGGCCGCCAGGGACATCCGGAAGAAGAAGGTCGAGCACATCAGCGACCAGGCGCAGCGGGCGAAGATCGGGCAGATCGAGGACGCCGCCCAGACCGCCGAGTATCAGGACGTGCTCCAGCAGGAGGCAGACCTGACCGCCGGACACGGCGTGCTGCGCTACACCGGCCTCATCTCCATCTCCGCCGCATCGGTGGAGAAGCTAGAGGCAGGGGTGGCGGCGATCGAACAGGCCGCCATTCAGGCATCCTGCGAAACCCAATTGTTGGTCGGTCAGCAGGCCGCCGCGTTCACTGCCGCTGCGTTGCCGTTGTGCCGCCGCGTCTGACCGTCACTCCGGGCTGGTTGGCTTGACGAGGATGGTTGCGGCCGGGTCGACATCGGGAGCCCAGGCCAGCGTCGGGAGCTCGGCACCATCGAGGCCGTCGAGTTCGAGGCGGACCTTCCCGGCCAGGTGGGCCGAGTTGACGGACTGACCGTTGGCGATGGAGGCGTAGAACTGGGCTGCGTAGTTGATCGCGTCGCCGTCGTCGATCTCATCGGCCATCCCGATGGCGAACGGCACCACTTGCTCCACGAGTGCATCGATCTGTGACGCGGAGTTGCAGGAGTTCAGCAAGACCAGCAGTGGCGGGTCGTCGGTGGCTCGGATGGCGTTCGCGAAAGCCGTGGCGGTGACGATCACGCCGTCGTGGGGTTCATCTTGCTCGTCCTCGAACACGATGAGGTCATCGTCGCTGTGTCCGGAGAAGTGCACCACGTGTGGCCGGAACTTCGTGATGCCGTCGAGAAGGTCGGCTGTCGTGGCGGCGGGTCGCACGTCGAGGTCGATCTGGTCGCGATGCAAGGCCGACTCGACCGCGGATCGGATGCGCTTCTGCTCACGCCCCACGCGCAGGTCCCCTTCAGACGACGCCCCAAGGATGAGGACACGGAGCTTCTCGGGCTTGGGTGCGGGTAACTGTCGCAGAGCGTGATCCACGGCGGATTCAGTCTGGCTGATGCGGGAGTCGAGCGCTGCCTTCTCGGTCGCGGCACGCCGCTCGGCCTGCTGCTGCTCTCGCTTACGCCGCCGCTCGGCGGCATCGGCTTCGGACCGCTCTGCACGCGTGAGCTTCGTCTGCAACGACGACTCTTCCTTCGCATAGCCGGTGGCCTTGGTCTGCCAGCGGCCCGCTTCCTTGCCCGCAGTCTCAGCCTCCTTGTCCTTGCGCTCGGCCTCACGAAGCTTGCTCTTGGCGGTGGACTCGCTCTTGGTCTTCGCCGCGGCCTGGCGAGCCTTGGCCGCCTCGGCACGCTTGGTGGACTCCTTGGATCGGTAGTCCCCGGCCTTCTTCTCCGCCTCGACCCGCTGCTTGCGCTTGCGTTCGAGCTGTCCTCGGTACTGACTCGCGCTCATTGTTCCTCTCCTCGCCTCGCTACCCCCTCGGCTTTCACGCTACGCCGGACCGCCGACATCTCTGGTGGACCGCGGGCGCACCTGCCTGACACACATTCCGTGCCAGGGAGGCCCGATCATGCCCACGTTCCACGACCCGCGCACCGATGCGTTCGAAGCCTCCGAGGCGCTGCGCGGTCTCGCTCACGCCTCCCGCGTGTTCGATGACCCGGCCGACACCTACACCGTGTTCGGTGAACTCGTGGCCGGAGTCCGGTCGCTGCGCCAGGTGCTCGACCAGCTCGCCACCACCCATCTGACGCCCGGGATCGCGTGTCCGACGACCACGGCGACCCCGCCGCGGGCTCGGCGTCCGCGTTGGCAGCCGCTGATGAGCTGCACCAGGCCGGCACCCTGCTCGATCAGGCCTACGACCGGCTCGCCGCGGCGTTCACCCACTCTGGGAGGGTTGCCTGGCACCCCGAACCGGTCGTCGACCGAGACGCCGCGCGGGAGCGGCTGGCCGCCCGGCTCGACGGCGACCCCACCACCACGACTGTGCAGGCCGGGTCGCTGACGTTGGCGGTGTGGCCCGATGCCCCGGTGGGTGAGCATCAGCGCTACGCCTACCGGATAACCGACACCAACACAGGTCAGGAGCTGGACGGGCGGGACCTGTTCACCGGCGCCGGCCAGCCCGTCGACCCAAACCGAGCCATCCGGGACCTGGCCGGGTATCTGGGCGCGGCAGGCGAGGCCCGCCAGTACGCACTCGATCATCCCGCCAGCAATCCGGAGAACGGGGGCCTGTTCCCCGCCTGGGTGGCCGAGGCCGCCCGCACCAACACCGACGCCCTGGCTGAACTGTCCGAGCACAGCCACATCGAACTCGGCGAGGGTGCGGTCTCACAACGGTGGATCAGCGTGGCCTTCCTCCAGGGCGAAGAAGCCGATCGGGTGCTCGACCTGATCGATCGCGACGGCCCTGACTCCGCCATCGAACACCTGAAGAGCTGGGACTACGGCGAGGAGACCACCGACGCGGCGATGGAGAACGGCTACGTCTACGACGACCAGCCCCCAGCAAGCGGCACCGACCGGACCGCCACCAGCGGCGAGTACGCGGTGACCTACAACCACGCCCTCGGACACGTCGGCCTTTACCGACAGCTCGACACCCCACCCGACCCGGCACTCCTGGACGACCCGCTCGTTCCAGCGAGCAACACGGCGGGAGCGACGCCTCGCGCGCAGCAGACGCCTCCGGTGCACGAGGGGCGTGAGCCACGACGTGCGGCGCTGGGGACGGAGCGCGACTGGTTCGCCCACCAGACCAGCACCTCCAACCGTCAATGGCAGGGGTTGTCGCTGTGAGCGGCACCGAGCCGGAGCGGCTGCACACCTCGGTCCTGGTCGCACCCGCCGCCGAGCGCCGCCGGTTGCGCAAGCAGCGTCGCCAAGCGGCCACACGACTCCAGGCCGAACAACGCGCCACCGAGAAGGCCACCACACGAGCCAAGGTCGAGGCCGAGCGGGCCGAACGCCGCGCGACGAGGTATCTGCCTGCCGCGGGCGAGCCCGGTCCGGCGGCGCTCAGGTCACCGGGCCGATTCCGGCTCCCACGTCATCAAGACACGTCCGCGACGTTGGCGGGGGCGTATCCGTTCGTCGCCGAAGGCGGCCTGGGCTCCAACGGGGTGTTCGTGGGCCAAGACCTCTACTCCGGCGGATCGTTCGTCTACGACCCCTGGGTGCTCTACGCCCGCGGGATCATCACCGCACCCAACGTCGTGCTGGCCGGGATCGTCGGGTCCGGCAAGTCCTCCCTCGCCAAGTCCCTCTACACCCGGTCTCTGCCGTTCGGGCGTCGCGTCTACGTCCCCGGCGATCCGAAAGGCGAACACACTGCCGTGGCTGAGGCAGTCGGCGGGAGGGCGATCGTCCTCGGCCACGGCCTCAACACCAGACTCAACCCCCTGGACGAGGGTCACCGTCCCGGCGGGCTCACCGATGAGCAGTGGAAGACGACCGTGGCTTCGCGGCGTCGTGACCTGATTGGTGCCTTGGCTGAGACCGTTCTGGCCCGCGGGTTGACGCCGTTGGAGCACACCGCGATCGACCTCGCCCTCACCACCGCGGTGCGCGAGAACGACGTGCCGATCCTGCCGATGGTCGTCGACCACATCCTCAACCCCGCCCACCACGACAACGATGACGGGCGGCTGGCCGAGGACGGGCGCCTCGTCGGCCACGCCCTGCGGCGCCTAGTCGCTGGCGACCTCCAAGGCCTCTTCGACGGACCCAGCACGGTCCAGTTTGATCCGGCGTTGCCGATGATCAGCCTGGACCTCTCACGGGTAACGGAGAACTCCACGCTCATCAGCGTGTTGATGACGTGCTCCAGCGCGTGGATGGAGTCCGCGCTGCTCGACCCAGCCGGTGGGCAGCGGTGGGTGATCTACGACGAAGCCTGGCGACTCATGTCTCACCCGGCCTTGTTGAAGCGCATGGATGCGCACTGGCGGCTGGCACGCCATTACGGGATCGCGAACATGCTGATCTTCCACAAGCTCTCCGACCTCGACAACGTCGGCGACCACGGCTCGGCCATGCGCTCCCTCGCCAACAGCCTCCTGGCGAACGCGGAGACCCGGATTGTGTACCGGCAGGAATCCGACCAGCTCGGCCCTACCGCCACCGCGCTCGGGCTGACCGGCACCGAGCAGAAGCTGCTCCCATCGCTGGGGGTCGGGCAGGGGTTGTGGCGGATCAAGGATCGCTCCTTCGTGACCCAACACCAGCTCCACCCCGCCGAAATGTCGCTGTTCGACACCAGCTCCCGGCTCACAAAGGGGGTCGTGTGATGGCCCCGAAGAAGCAACGCCGCACCACCTGGCAGGACCCCGCCCAGACCCCGGTACTGCTGCCACACGTCGTCATAACGGTCGCCGAGAACGGCGCCCTAGACGTCACCGTCGACGGCGCACCATTCCCGCCACCACAACAGGATTCCGCTTGGACGCGCGGCACCTTCGGTGAACTCATGGATGCCGTCACCTCCGACCGCACCATCACGGTGCGGATCGAGGTCCGCGAAAGCGACGGGACGGTGTTCACCGACCTCATCCGCGCTCGCAAACCCACCCCGGCAGAACGCGCAGAGACCAAGCCGCCCGAACCGCGTGGCAAGCACACCACGACCAAACACACGGCGGAGCTGATGGAGGTCACCGGAGAGGGATTCATCCCCGGCGAAGACATCGCCGTCGCCGTCGTCGTCGCGCACACCGACGCCACCGGCACCGGCCACGCTCGCGCCCTAATCGACACCGGCCAACTCGCTCCTGTCCTGGCCGGCGGCACCGAGGAGGTCTTGCTGCTGGGGCGGGTCTCAGGCACCCTGCACATCCGGCGGCTCTCATGACGACCGGGCAACGGCAGACCGGGAGCATGGGCGATGAGCTGACCAACGCCGCCATCATCGCTCTGATCGGCGCCTTCGGCTTCACGCTCGTCCTACGCGCCGCAGGCAGCGTGGCGGCGTTCCTCACCGGCACACCCCAACCGGCTGCCGGGCCGGCGTCGGGGCTCGGTGTGCTGTTCAATCCCGCCGAGCCCGCGATGGCATTGGATGCCGAGGGGTTGAGTCCCGTCGCGTACTGGATCACCACCTCTCTCCTGCTCGGCGTGCTTGTTGCGGCGGGTGTGTGGGTGTGGGTGCGTCTACGTCGTCACTCGCGGAAGGTCGAGACCGACCCGCGCCGCCTGGCCGGCACCGCCACCCCCCACGAGGTCACCCAAACCGCCTCGGCCAAGGCGCTACTGCGCCGGGCAGGGACACTGCGCCCCTCGCTGGATGATCCCAAGCCTTCCGATGTCGGCTACCTGCTGGGGCGCTCACGAGGCAAGCAGGTGTGGGCGAGTGTGGAGGACTCGATCCTGCTCATCGGCCCACCCCGCTCCGGCAAAGGCCTGCACGTGGTCATCAACGCCATCCTCGACGCCCCCGGCGCCGTCGTCACCACCAGCACCAGGCCGGACAACCTCACCGCCACCCTGCGTGCCCGACAGCGAGACGGTCGGCCGGTGGCGGTGTTCGACCCTCAGCATCTGGCCGAAGGCATCCCCGCTGGGATGCGCTGGTCACCCATCCGCGGCTGCCACGACCCGCTGACCGCGATGATCCGCGCCACCGGACTCGCCTCCGCCACCGGGCTCAGTGCTGGTGGGGTCGAATCCGGGGGCTTCTGGGAAGTCAAGACCCGCACAGCCTTGCAAGCCCTCCTGCACGCTGCCGCCCTCGATGGACGCCCGCCATCGGAGCTGTTCCGGTGGACCCTCGACCCGACCGCCGCGGCCGAGGCCGTCGCCATCCTCACCAACAGCACCCAGGCAGCCACCGGGTGGGCGGACTCCCTCGGGGCGATGATCGATTCGGACCCCAAGACGCGGGACTCGATCTGGCAGGGCGTAGCCCTCGCCCTCGGCGCCCTCGCTGATCCTCGCGTGCTCGATGCGGTGTCGCCGGGTCCGGGTGAAGGCTTCGACCCAGAGACCTTCATCCGTCAGCGCGGCACCCTCTACCTGCTCGCCACCGGCGCCGGTGCCGGCGCCTCCGCCGCCCTCGTAGCCGCGTTCGTCGAAGACCTCATCGAGACCGCCCGCCGGATCGCCGCCCGCTCACCCGGCGCCCGGCTCGACCCGCCGTTATTGCTGGCGCTCGATGAGATCGGCAACCTCGCACCCCTGCCTAGCCTCCCCACGTTGATGGCAGAAGGCGGCGGCACCGGCATCACCACCCTGCCCGTCCTCCAGTCGTTGGCCCAGGCGCGGGAGAAGTGGTCCGACAACGCCGCCGGCGCCATCTGGGACGCCAGCATCGTCAAGGTCGTCCTCGGTGGCGCCTCCAACTCCCGCGACCTCCAAGACCTGAGCACTCTCATCGGCGAGAGGGACGAGTACACCGACTCGTTGACCCTCGGAGACCACGGCAGCCGCTCCAACCAACGCTCCGTCCGCCGCGTCCCGATCCTGCCCCCAGACCGAATCAGAACCCTGCCATTCGGCACCGGCGTCACCCTGCTGCGCTCGGCACCACCGATCGTCACCGACCTGCGCCCCTGGCCGACCCGAACTGACGCAGCTCGGTTGACGGCCGATCGGGCCGAGGTCGAAGCGTTGCTTAAACGCTGAGCCCGTCGCCTTCGGTCGGGGTGGTGCGCGTGTGCACCTACCTGTCCCAGCGGCCACCACTTCCGGTGGCTGCGTGAGCAGGAGCACTCGCGATGAGTACCGATTCAACGACTGGGCTGGAGACGAAGGACAGCATCTACGCCTTCGTGGCCTCCAAGCCCCAACTGACCTACACCGAGAACGGCGATGCCCGCCTGTACTTCAAGGCCGGCCAACGCCACCGCCACTACGACGCCGAAGCAGGCTGGCAGAACCAGCCGACGACCTTCCACGACGTGGTCGCGTTCAAGGGTGCCGCCCAGTTCGGCATCGAGCACCTGCGTGAGAAGGACCGGTTCATCGCCCAAGGCTCACTGCGCGAGTACACCAACAAGCACACCGGCGAGCGCGAGGAGCAGTTCGAGGCCACCCGGTTCCTGCCTGCGTCAGCGGCGTCGAAGAACGCCGGCGGCCGCGCGCCACGCAGGGCCATCGAACGCCAGGCCACGAGCCGGGACGCCGCCAGCGCGGAGGCACCCCAGGTCGAACAGAGTCAGCGGCGAGTGCCGCAGTTCCAGTCTGCCGAACCCGCCCGGCACCAGCCCGTCGGGCCGCATCTCGGCCTGTGACCGCAATAGGAGACACGAGCATGAACGACGACGCTCCGAACGAGCACACCTCCGACGAGGACTTCCACGACGCCGAGGACACGGCGGATGCTGACGAGACGCCGGGCGTCGAGGATGTGGACGGCTTCGATGACGCCGATGCGCCGGTCGTGCCGCATCCGGTGAACTGGAACCTGCTGAGCGCCGACGACCTGGAAGCCGAGTGGCTGGCACTCAACGATTGGGTCGCGTGGCTGCGCCGCACCTACGGGCTGCCCGTCAGCGTGCTGCCGCCGTTCTGGCACCGGCATCCCGAGCTGGTGTGGGAGCTGTCAGCGCTGCATCTGCACTGGCTGGGCGCCTATGACCCCGAGCAGAACGCCTCGGCTGCGATCGGCTGGCACCGTGACTTCGCCGACGCTCGCGCGAGGCTGCGCGACTGGGTGGCCGCCTCGGGCACACGCCTGGATCATGACCGGCCCACCCGGCAGGCGGTCTGGCCCGGCGAGGAGCCCGCACCCGCGACCGAGCACACCACGATCGCCGACCGCGGTGAGGATTTCGTGCAGTACGTGTTCGAGCAGGTCCAGGCCCGCCGTGAAGCCGAGGACGCGTTCTTCGCCGGACTCGACCTCGACACCGGAGAGGTGCCATGACCACCGGAGCCGAAAGCGCCGGTGGGCTGCCGGAGCGGATGCGCGACTACCGCGTGGAGGCCGAGTTGCGCTCCAGTCCTGACCTGCACAAGCTCGCCCAGGTGTTCATCGGCTTGGCCCAGGCCCGCGCCCGCCGAGAGCACCGGGAGACCGCCGGACAGGAGAGTGCTCCTGAGCACCCTGGTGGCCAGGGCGTAGAATGATAAGCGTACGCATGCCAGCGGCCGCTCAGGTGGTCGTGGTGTGGCGTCTTGTTTATTAGCCTCGTGGCCTACCCAGCCCGTCCACGCCGGACGGCACGGGTCGTGTTTGTTTCCTACGTCGCACCGCACGAGCAGTCTCGCGCTCTCGTGTTGGCCCCACCCGTTGGGGAAGGAAACACGACCCATGAGCACCACACACCCTCCGCTGGTGACGGCGCCCGATCAGATCGGTGCGACAACGACGTTGGCGGTGACCTACCTGCGCGTCTCGACCAAGGAGCAGGCGTCCAAGGGCGGCCAGGATGAGGGCTTCTCCATCCCGGCCCAGCGTCAGGCGAATCTGCGCAAGGCCCAGGAGGTCAACGCGGTCATCGTCGAGGAGTTCGTCGACGCCGGCGAGTCCGCTCGCCAGGCCGACCGGCCGGCGCTGATGGAGATGATCGAGTACGTCAAGACCCACCCTGTGGCCTACTGCATCGTCCACAAGGTCGACCGGCTCGCGCGCAACCGTGCCGACGATGTCGCCATCCACCTCGCCCTCAAAGAGGCAGGCGTCCTGCTGGTCTCAGCGACCGAGAACATCGATGAGACGCCCTCGGGGATGCTGCTGCACGGGATCATGTCCACCATCGCGGAGTTCTACTCCCGCAACCTGGCCAACGAGGTCTCCAAGGGCATGAACCAGAAGGCCGTCACCGGCGGCACCAACGGCAAGGCCCCGATGGGCTACCTCAACGTCACCCGGCGCGACGAACTCGGTCGCGAGGTCCGCACTATCGACATCGACCCACAGCGCGGCCCGATCATCCGGTGGGCCTTCGAGGCCTACGCCACCGGGAACTACTCGGTCGCCACGCTGCGCGATGAACTCATCGACCGCGGCCTGACGACCGTGCCTACCCCGAAGCGGCCCGCCAAGGCTCCCGCGTTGTCCTCGATCCACCGGATGCTGGCCAGCCCGTACTACAAGGGCAACGTGCAGTTCAAAGGCGCCACCTACGACGGCCTGCACGAACCCCTGGTCGCTCCCGAGGTCTGGTACCGGGTCCAGACCGTGCTCGCCGCCCACCAGGCCTCCGGGGAGAAGACCCAGGCCCACGAGCACTACCTCAAAGGCACCGTGTTCTGCGGCACCTGCGGCTCGCGGTTGATCCTGTCCAACGCCCGCAGCCGCAGCGGCGTGATCTACCCCTACTTCATCTGCGCCGGCCGGCACTCCAAGCGCACCAACTGCGACCGCAAGTCCATGTTCGTGCCCGACGTGGAGGCCGCCGTGGAGGACTACTACCGACGCGTGCAGATACCCGCCCACATCGTCACCGCGCTGCGCGAGCTGATCACCAGCGAGTTCGACCGGCTCTTCGCCACCGCCAAGACAGAACGCAAAGCCCAGGTCGCTGAACGCGAGCACCTCTCCGACGAGCGCACCAAGCTGCTCCAGGCCCACTACGCCGGGGCCGTGCCGCTGGACCTGCTCAAGACCGAACAGGACCGCATCGCCCGACAGATCGCGTTCCTCGACTCACGGATCGAGGCCAGCGAGATCGAGTACGACCAGGCCCGCGCCCATCTCGATGACTGCCTGGCACTGGCAGGCAACGCCCACGCGATCTACACGAGCATCGACGACTCACTGCGCCGCATCGCCAACCAGGCCTTCTTCGAACGCCTCACCGTCACCGACGACGACACCATCGACGCCGAACCAGGAGTGCCCTTCGATACCCTGTTCAACCCCGAAGTCCAGGCCACCGCCCTCTCCCGCCAGACAGCAGGTGGAAAGGGGACGCCTCAAACCGGAAACGTCGCTGGTTTGAACAACGACGCTCTGGTGCCCCCGGCAGGATTCGAACCTGCGACACCCGCTTTAGGAGAGCGGTGCTCTATCCCCTGAGCTACGGAGGCTGGGACCCGACCATCCTACCGGTTGCCCAGCGGGCGCGCGGTCCGTTCCACGGAGCGTCGCACCATCGCCATGATCACCGCGATGATCAGCAGCGAGCCCACCACCGCGAAGAGCAGCCAGCTGCTCACGGTGAGGGCGGAGGCGGTGTGCACCAGGGAGGAGTCCACGCTCTCGGCGGTGAGGATCTCGTCGATCAGGAAGTTCTCGGCGATGTCCATGGCGCTGAACAGGCCCGCGGCGGCCAACAGCAGCCAGCGCACCACGGATTCGCGCATCATCAGCCCCACCACCGCCCAGGCGGTGAGGAAGAAGGAGACGGGGAACAGGATCCCGGCGGTCTTGTGCACGAAGTTCAGCTGGCCGATCGCGGCGTCGTCCATCACGTTGCGCAGCCGCTCGATGTCGGAGGCGTCATAGCCGGTCAGCAGCGCATCCGGCATGGAGAAGCCGCCGGTGAACTGCGTCATCTGCGGCAGGGCGATCAGGTGCAGATAGATGAACAGGA
This sequence comes from Nesterenkonia sp. PF2B19, assembly GCF_001758425.2. Classification (GTDB taxonomy): domain Bacteria; phylum Actinomycetota; class Actinomycetes; order Actinomycetales; family Micrococcaceae; genus Nesterenkonia; species Nesterenkonia aethiopica. Next base: position 32,847 of record NZ_MDSS02000003.1, read on the forward strand.
AGACGGTGGTGCCCAGCAGCGCGTAGACCAGCATCCGTGGATTGGACTGTGCCTCGTCGGCGGCCCGCTGGTCGGCGCCGGAGAGGAACCTGGGCCCCGCGGAGGGCCGTCTCCCGGAGGAGGGTCTGCGGCCCGACGTCGCCCCGGAGTCCGCGGCTGGGTTGCCGCGGGTGGCCTTCCGTCGTCTGGACATCCTGTTCCTTCCTGATGATCAGCGCAGGCGCTGCGGCCCTGCCGTGAGAGGTGGCGGGTCCGGGCTCCATTGTTGCAGAGCGCGGGATGCGGCCCGCGGGCGTCCGTCACAGCCCGCCCTTAGACTTGAGGGACCATGGAGTTCCTCTTCACCCCGCCCTCAGAGCGTCCCTCCGAGACCGCCCGCGCCGCCAAGCGCCGACGACGGCGCCCCGGCCGTCCTGCAGGATCCCGCCGCCCTCGGCGGGTCCCCGGGATCCGCGACCGGTGCGGTCACCCCGGCCGACCCCACCCGTGGCCTGAACCCTCAGCAGAAGGAGGCGGTGCTGCACACCGGGTCCCCGCTGCTGATCGTCGCCGGCGCCGGCTCTGGCAAGACGAGCGTGCTCACCCGGCGCATCGCCCATATGCTCCAGGCCGGGGCGGCCCGCCCGCACGAGATCCTGGCGATCACCTTCACCAACAAGGCCGCCCGGGAGATGAAGGAACGCGTGGTGAGCCTGGTGGGCCCTGCGGCGGAGCGCATGTGGATCTCCACCTTCCATTCCTCCTGCGTGCGGATCCTGCGTGCCGAGGCGGCGAACCTGGGCCGGAAGTCCAGCTTCACCATCTACGACGCCGCCGACTCCCTGCGGCTGATCACCACCATCGCCAAGCTCCATGACCTGGACCCCAAGCGGTTCGCCCCGCGGGCGATCAAGAACCGGATCTCCACGCTGAAGAATGAGCTGGTCGACGCCGAGGAGTTCACGGCCACCGCGCCGAACGAGCCCTTCTCCGAGGCCGTGGCCGCCGTGTATCGGGAGTACGCCCAGCGGCTGCGTCAGGCTAACGCCTATGACTTCGACGACCTGCTCGCCGAGACCGTCTACATGTTCGACGCCTTCCCCGGCATCCTGGACGGCTACCGGCGGCGCTTCCGCCATGTGCTGGTGGACGAGTACCAGGACACCAACCACGCCCAGTATCGCCTGGTCCGCCAGCTGACCGGAGGCCCCGGCGACGGCGTGCAGACCCCGGGGGCCGAGCTGACCGTCGTCGGCGACTCGGACCAGTCCATCTATGCCTTCCGCGGTGCGGACATCCGCAACATCACCGGTTTCGAGCGGGACTACCCGGACGCCACCACCATCAAGCTGGAGCAGAACTACCGCTCCACCCAGACGATCCTCGACGCAGCCAACGCCGTGATCTCCCAGAACCCGGGACGCACCGAGAAGAAGCTGTGGACCGACGAAGGTTCCGGCGAGCCCATCACGTTGCATGTGGCGCCTTCCGAGTCTGACGAGGCCGAATGGATCGCCCGCACCATCGATGACCTCGGGGACCGGGAGGGCATCCGGCCGGCCGACGTCGCCGTGTTCTACCGGACCAACGCGCAGTCCCGCTCCCTGGAGGAGCGCCTGGTCAGCCGCGGCATCCCGTACCGGGTGGTCGGCGGCACGCGGTTCTATGACCGCAAGGAGATCAAGGACGCCCTGGCGTACCTGCACGCGCTGAACAATCCCGACGACGACGTCAACCTCCGCCGCATCCTCAACGAGCCCAAGCGCGGCATCGGAGACCGGGCCGAAGGTGCGGTCGCCGCGCTGGCCCAGCGGGACCGGACCACGTTCTTCGAGGCGCTGCGCCGGGCCGAGGAGGCCCCGGCCATGGCGACCCGCTCGCTGAAGGCCGTGGACTCCTTCGTCCGGATGATGGACGACCTCGCCTCCCTGCTGGAGTCCGAGAAGCCCTCGGTGGTGCTGGAGGCGGTGCTCGAACAGACTGGGATGCTCGAGGCGCTGCGGCAGTCCAAGGATCTGCAGGACGAGTCCCGGGCGGACAACCTCGGTGAGCTGGTGGCCGTGGTCAAGGAATATGAGGCCTCCACCGAAGGCGGCACGCTCGCGGACTTCCTGGAGCAGGTCTCTCTCATCGCCGACGCCGACGCCGTCCCGTCCGCCGGAGACGCCGAGTCCGAGAAGCTCGCCCAGGAGCAGGGTCAGGTCACGCTCATGACGCTGCACACCGCCAAGGGACTCGAATTTCCTGTGGTCTTCCTCACGGGCATGGAGCACGGGATCTTCCCGCATGCCCGCTCCATGTCCGACGGCGAACAGCTGGCCGAGGAGCGTCGCCTGGCCTATGTGGGGCTCACCCGGGCCCGGCAGCGGCTGTACCTGAGCCGCGCGGAGTCTCGCCACCTGTGGGGCCAGCACCAGTACAACCCGCCCAGCCAGTTCCTCGGCGAGATCCCCGAGGACCTGCTCCATGTCGATGCGGCATCGTCATCAGGCCTCGGCGGAGGGTTCTCCGGGGGTCTGGGCGGCCATCACTACGGGACGCCCAGCTTCGGTGGTGGCCCGTCCTCACGCGGATCCGTGGGCGGCTCCGGCTGGTCCTTCAGCGGCGGCTCCGGCGGGGGTCGCTCCGGCGGAACCGGCCGGGCAGGGCGCTCCGAGCCCACCGTCTATGGGGCGGCGAACAGCGAGAAGACGTCATCTTCGCTGCCCGGGGCGACCGGCGGCGTCGCGCCCCGTCAGGTGGACCCCAGCCGGACGATCCCCACCCTGGCCCCCGGTGACAAGGTCTCTCACCAGAAGTTCGGTCGTGGCGAGGTCCTGGCTGTGGAAGGCACGGGGGACAAGACTGTGGCGAAGGTCAGCTTCGCAGGGACCGAGAAGCGTCTGCTCCTGCGATATGCTCCCCTGGAGAAGGCCGACTGAGCCTTCAGGCTCAGCGTTGCGCCCAGCGTGCAGCGTGGCCGCTCAGCCCGTGCCGGCGGGTCCCGCCGTCGACGTCGGGCTGAGGTTGTCAGAAACGACTTCGACGCAGAAGGACACCACCCGTGGACCTGTATGAGTACCAGGCGCGCGATCTGTTCGAGGCACACGGAGTTCCCGTGCTGGCCGGAATCGTGGCGCAGACCCCGGAAGAAGCGAAGGCAGCTGCTGAGCAGATCGGCGGCGTCGTCGTCGTCAAGGCTCAGGTCAAGGTCGGAGGGCGAGGCAAGGCCGGCGGCGTGAAGCTGGCCAAGACCGCCGACGAGGCCTATGAGCACGCCAAGGCGATCCTGGGCATGGACATCAAGGGGCACACCGTGCACCGGGTGATGATCGCGCAGGGCGCGGACATCGCGGAGGAGTACTACTTCTCGATCCTTCTGGACCGCGCCAACCGCGACTACCTGGCCATGTGCTCCAAGGAGGGCGGCGTCGAGATCGAGCAGCTCGCCGAGGAGCGCCCCGAGGCGCTGGCGCGGGTGAACTTCGACCCCAACACCGGCATCGACGCCGGCAAGGCCGCCGAGATCGCCGAGCAGGCCGGCTTCTCCGCCGACGAGGTCCCCGCCCTGGCCGAGGTGTTCCAGCAGCTGTGGACCGCGTTCTCCCAGGAGGACGCCACCCTCGTGGAGGTCAACCCGCTGGTCAAGACCGGTGAGGGCACGATCATCGCCCTCGACGGCAAGGTCACCGTGGACGAGAACGCCGACTTCCGTCAGCCGGGCCACGCCGAGCTCGTCGACGAGCAGGCCGAGGACCCGCTGGAGGCCAAGGCCAAGGCCAACGACCTCAACTACGTCAAGCTCGACGGCGAGGTGGGGATCATCGGCAACGGGGCCGGTCTGGTCATGTCCACCCTCGACGTCGTCGCCTACGCGGGCGAGGCCCACAACGGTGTGAAGCCCGCCAACTTCCTGGACATCGGAGGCGGCGCCTCGGCCGAGGTGATGGCCAACGGCCTCGACGTCATCCTCGGTGACGACCAGGTCAAGTCCGTGTTCGTCAACGTCTTCGGCGGCATCACCGCCTGCGACGCCGTGGCCAACGGCATCGTCAAGGCCCTGGAGATCCTGGGCGAGGCCGCCACCAAGCCGCTGGTGGTCCGCCTGGACGGCAACAGCGTGGAGGAGGGCCGCCGCATCCTGCGGGAGGCCGACCACCCGCTGGTCACCCTGGCCACCTCCATGGACGAAGGCGCCGACAAGGCCGCCGAACTGGCGAACAAGTAAGGACTGAGGATCGAGCATGGCTATCTTTCTGAACAAGGACTCCAAGGTCATCGTCCAGGGCATCACCGGCGGCGAGGGCTCCAAGCACACGGCCCGCATGCTGCTGGCCGGGACGAACATCGTCGGCGGCGTCAACGCCCGCAAGGCCGGCACCACCGTCACCCACACCGATCAGCACGGTGACGAGGTCGAGCTGCCCGTGTTCGGCTCCGTCTCCGAGGCGATGGAGAAGACCGGCGCCGACGTCTCGGTGGTCTTCGTGCCGCCGAAGTTCGCCAAGGACGCCGCCGTCGAGGCCATCGACGCCGGCATCGGCCTGCTGGTGGTCATCACCGAGGGCATCCCGGTGCAGGACTCCGCCGAGTTCTACAACTACTCGCTGACCAAGACCGGCGCCGACGGCAAGCCCGTCACCCGGATCCTGGGCCCGAACTGCCCCGGCATCATCACCCCGGGCGAATCGCTGGCCGGCATCACCCCGGCCAACATCACCGGCAAGGGTGGCGTCGGGCTGGTCTCCAAGTCCGGGACCCTGACCTACCAGATGATGTACGAGCTGCGTGATCTCGGCTTCTCCACCTCCATCGGCATCGGTGGTGACCCGGTGATCGGCACCACGCACATCGACGCGCTGGAGGCCTTCGAGAACGACCCGGAGACCAAGGCGATCGTGATGATCGGTGAGATCGGCGGTGACGCCGAGGAGCGTGCGGCCGAGTACATCAAGGCCAACGTCACCAAGCCGGTGGTCGGCTACGTGGCTGGCTTCACCGCCCCGGAGGGCAAGACCATGGGCCACGCCGGCGCCATCGTCTCCGGTTCCTCCGGCACTGCGGAGGCCAAGAAGGAGGCCCTCGAGGCCGCGGGCGTGAAGGTCGGCAAGACTCCGTCCGAGACCGCGCACCTGCTGCGTGAGGTCTACCCGGTCGCGGTGGAGCCCTCCGCGCTCTGACGCTTCCCGCACGCAGCTGAGGCTCGCACCCACGGAGTTCGCTCCAGGGTGCGGGCCTCAGCTGTCTGTGGGGCGTGCTGTCTGCGGGCGTGCGGGTCCATTGCCCCGCCCTGACGGCCTCTGCGGTCGAGGGGTCATTTCCCCGTGGATCTCGCGCTGCTGAAGCGCTTCTAGTCCTGCGGAATGTCCGGGATTCTGACTCTTGGATGAGCGGGGCCCACGGGCGGTGTCAGGTCTCGTCGTCGCGCGCTCCGCTGACCCAGTCGATGTAGCGCCGGGCGGACCGTTCGACGGCCGCAGCGGCGTCGGCGGAGATGTGCCGGGCGAAGTTGCCGTAGAGCCTGTCGTAGTCATGCTGCGCGGCATGATCGGCGAGGCGACGCACCACAGCAGGGGAGAGCGGGATCATGTTCGGGTAGGAGCGCATGAACGTGACCCACCCCTGGTCCGCCACGGGGAAGATGGCGTCACCGCTGAACAGCACGCCGCGCCCATCTGGAGCCCTCCAGCGGGCCACCATGGAGCCGGGGAAGTGTCCGCCGATCTGGGTGGCCACCAGGTCTTCGGCGATCTGCACCCGATCGTCCCAGACCACGGTGCGGGCAGGGCGCAGAGCCAGCCAGTGCTCATCCGCGGCGGAGACGTACACGCCCGCGTCGCTGAACGCCTCAGCCCACAGCGACTGCACCCCGTACATATGAGGATGCGAGGCCAGGATCGCCGCCACCCCGCCCACCGATGCGACGACGGCGACGGCGTCGTCGTCGATGTAGGCCGGGGGCTCGATCATCACGTTCCCGATGCTCGTGCGTACCAGGCTGGTCACCTGCCCGATGCCCGGGCCGTCGTGCAGGACCAGACCGTGCACCCCGGGCTCCCGAGTGATCAGCTCCAGGTGCGCCCCGGCCTGCGCGGCCTCCTGCGGGGAGGTCCATGCCTGGCCCTGGGGCGGCACGTGCTGTCGCTCGTCGGCGCAGATCGGGCAGCGGTCGGGGCGATCGTGAGGTGGGCGCTCCACCCCGCAGGTACGGCACTGCAGCACCCGTCGACGCGGTGCGGTGGGAGCTCCGGAGGGAAGGGAATCGGCTTCGGCGGGTTGGCCGGTCGGCGGGCCGGAAACGCGATCGGCAGGGTCATCGGCAGCGTGATCGGTGGGCATGGCCTCATGCTGATCCTGCGCGGCATCGGGGCGTCAAGAGTCGCGGGCCGACGGTGAGGACGCAGGCGGTGGTGCCGTCCCCCGAGGGGTCGGCCACTCGGGTGAGCAGTCAGCCTGACGGCGCAGCATGGAGGCGCGTTCGACGTGTGTTCTACGAGATGTAGAAGAACGGTGGGAGGCGGAGTGGACTGCGAGCCCCGCGCACCTCCTGCGCGGCGGGAGAGAGGACCATCCCATGATGTTCGATCATCCCGAAGACACTCCGATCCTCACCCTCTCCTCTGACGAGAGCTGGCAGCTCCTCGAGGGGGTGCGGCACGGTCGGCTCGTCACCGTGGTGGCGGGCCGGGTCGACATCTTCCCGGTCAACGTCGTCGCCGACGACCGCACCCTGGTGTTCCGCACGGGGGAGGGGTCCAAGCTGGCAGAGGCCACCATCAACGACGACGTCGTGTTCGAAGCCGATGGCATCCACGACGAGGAGGCATGGTCTGTGGTGGTGCGCGGTTCCGCCCGGGAGCTGCGCACCGATGCAGAGCTGACCGCAGCGCGTGAGCTGGACCTGCACCCGTGGACCCCCACGCCGAAGGAACACTTCGTGCGGATCGCTCCCACGGAGATCAGCGGTCGGCACTTTCGGCTCGGGGAGCAGCCCGAACAGCAGCTCGACGACGGCACAGGGGCTGCCTGAACCGGTTGAAGCAGAAGGTTCGCCCGGCTGCGGCAGGAGCGCTCAGGCCATCAGTCGAGCACGACGCCGAACGCTGACCCCAGCGCGTAGGTGATGGCCGCAGCTCCCATGCCGATGCCCAGCTGGCGCAGCCCCCGCAGCAGCGGGGAGGCGCCGGAGAGTAGGCCCACGATCGCACCGGTGCACAGCAGCGCGACCCCCACCAGGGAGAGGGAGAGTACGACGGCGGAGAGCCCGGCCATGCCGAACAGATAGGGCAGCACCGGGATCAGCGCCCCGGCGGCGAAGCAGCCGAAGCTGGAGAATGCGGCCGTCCAGGCGCTGCCGACCACGTCATGGTCGTCCTGGTCGCCCTCCTCCACGGGCTGCCAGGACTTCGACGGGTTGCAGTCGCAGTCGAAGACTCCCAGGCGTTCCATAGCGCGGTGTTCGGCGTCCTCCCGGCTGAGTCCTCGAGCCCGGTACACCAGCACCAGCTCGTTCTGATCGAAGTCCAGATCCGGGGCGGCCTTCAGGGTGACCTGAGTGGGGCGGGTGGCGGCCAGCAGCTCCCGCTGGCTGCGTACCGAGACGTACTCCCCGGCGGCCATGGACAGTGCCCCGGCGAGGAGTCCGGCGATGCCGGTGGCCAGGATGATCGAGGCCCCCACGCCGGTGCCGCCCATGCCCATGATGAGAGCCAGGTTGGAGACCAGGCCGTCATTGGCGCCGAACACGGCCGCGCGGAACCCACCGGAGAGCTTCTCCCGGCCGCGAGTGGCCAGCCCTCGGACGACCTCCTCGTGGATGGCCTCGTCGGCCGCCATGCCGGCGGTCGCATCCGAGTCCTTCGCGTAGGGGGAGTCAGATTCGGCCCGCTGGGCCAGGGCAAGGATGAACACGGAGCCGAAGATCCGCGCCATCCAGCCCAGCAGCACCCGGTGGGCCGAGGGGGAGGGCAGCTTCTCAGCCTGGGGGCCCAGCAGCTGCCGCCAGTGGTCGGCATGCCGTTGCTCCGCCTCGGCGAGCCCCAGCAGGATCAGGCGTTCCTCGCCCTGCTTGCGTTCGGCGAGGTCCGCGTAGAGCTTCCCCTCGGCGATCTCGTCGGCCAGGTAACGCCGCCATCGGCGGATCTGTCGGCTGGTGGGCGCGGGCGGGGCGCCGTCGTCGGTGGTCACACCACCATTGTTCCCAGCTTGAGCACGCGCCGACAGTGGGTCGGACACTGTGACGATTCTTCGGGATCCCTAAATCTCCCCGGTCCGCGCCGGCCTGCTCTCACCGCAGGAGTCGGTTGAGAGCCATTCCGGCCGCCGCCCCGCCCAGCAGTCCTCCGGCCAGGGCGAACCATGTTCGGTGCCCGGCCAGCCACATGGAGATCAGCCGGGTGGAGGAGATGCCGCCGATCTGTGTGAGCAGGGTCATCAGGTCCGAGCAGATCCACTCCTCAGCGATCCTGCCGTTCTCCACGCGGTAGATCTCATGGCTGAGGTAGTCGATGCGCTTGCCGGTGGGCTGGATCCCGAGGAACTCCCCGCGATGGGTCCCTGTGAATCTCACGCGCATCGCGACGAGGTTGCCCTCGGCGAAGATGTCCTGGATGTGGACTCTCAGGTCTGGAAAGGCGGAGAACATCATCTGGATGTTCCTCCTCCATGCGGGAATGCCTCGCTTCTGCGTGGGCATGCCGGCGATGTTGATGCGGAAGTCGTCGACCATCATGTCCACGACGGCGTCGAAGTCCTGTCGTTCCAGCGCGTCGAAGGCGGCGCGCAGCAGAGGGACGGGCTCGATGGTGGTGGGTCGTGATGTGGTCATGGGGTGCTCCCCTCTCCGAGGCAACATCTTGTACATTGCATCTGCATTGCATTCTAGGTGCAATGCAGATGCAATGTAAAACAGGGGCGTCGACGAGTGGCGACAGCGGTCAGACAGCGGCGTCAGGCCAGGACGGCCGCGATGTGGAGGCGGAGGATGCTCTCGGCATCGTCGACGTCGAGGCCGGAGCTGAGCACCTGGATCGCCAGGCCGTCGGTGAGGGCCAACAGGGCGGCTGCGGCGGAGGGGGCATCGCTCTCGGACTCTGCGGTCGCCGCAGGGCCGGACGCATCCCGAGCGCTCCGAATCCAGTCGGCCAGGAGCATGCGCATGCCGTCGTTGCCCTCTCGCAGATATTCAGCGGCGGAGGAGTCGAGCGAGGCATGAGACATGAAGGCCAGCGCCACCCGGCCGTCCGCCCGTTCCTGCTCTGACCGGGGGAGAAGCGCGGTGAGGACGGCTTCCAGGGCGGCGGTGGGCTCCGGGGCCTCGCCGAGGGTGGAGAGCGCCTTCTGCATCCGCTCCCCGTACTGAGCGCTGGCGGAGCGCATGGCGAAGTCCAGCATGGCCTCCTTGGTGGGGAAGTAGTGCTGGACCATGCCGCCGGTGACTCCCGCTTCGGCGGCGACGCTGCGGAGGCTCACCGCTCCGAGGCCGTGGTCGGCCACCACTCGTCTCACGGCGTGTGCCAGCAGCTCCCGGCGCTGGTGGTGGTCGACCTTCTTCGGCATGGTGACATCGTGCCACAGGGCTCCCGCCGAACTTGCCGGACAGCTCGGCGTGCTCAGCCCCCGCGGCGGGCCGCCACGCCCGCCAGGAGGCGCCGGGCGGTGGGGGAGTCCACGCCGGGGGCGAGGCCCAGATAGTGCGGCGCCAGGTGGTCTGAGGTGCCTCCGTCGCCGGAGGCGTCGTCGGCCCCGTCGGGCAGTCCCACGTAGGTGCCGCCGGCGCGGCGGAGGATGTGCATCCCCGCCGCCACGTCCCAGGGACAGGTGTCCACGCCGAGGACGACGTCGGCCCAGCCGGCGGCCGCATGGCAGAGCTCCAATGCCCCGGACACCAGCCGGCGCACCGTCGCGAAGGTCGTCACCGCTTCGGCGAAGGTCACCAGGGCCGCCTGGCCGTCACGCTGCAGCGCCTCGGCGGAGGGGTAGCTGGTCGCCAGGTTCAGCCGACGGTCGTCGGGGCCGAGAGCTCCCTGGGTGCTCTGCCGGCCGGTGAGGGCGCGTTCGACGCCGGCCGGGCCGCCCTCACGCAGCCAGGCGCCGTCGTCGTCGGCGGAGAAGGTCACCTGATTGACCGGATCATGGACCACTCCGGCGACCACGACGCCGTCGACGGCCGCTGCGATGGACACGGAGAACATCGCGAATCCATGGGCGAAGTTCGAGGTGCCGTCGATCGGGTCCACGATCCACTCCACCGCGCCGGAGCCCTGGGAGCCGCCCTCCTCGCCGGTGATCCGCGAATCCGGCACGGCTGCTGTCAGCAGCTCCACCAGCCGGACCTCCGTGGCGGAGTCGTAGTGGGTGACGAGGTCGTGGGCGCTGGTCTTCTCCTGGGTCTCCACGGCCGTGCGGAAGCCGCGGCCAGGGCCGGGCCGACGTCGTCGGCGGCGCGCATCGCCGCATGGCGCAGCAGCGCGGGGGTGAGGCGCGAGTCGCCGTCGCGGTGCGTGGCGGTCGCATCGGCAGAGGAATCAGGGCGGGGCGAGGAGTGCGTCACGGCGTTCAGCCTAGCTCTCCCTGCCGCGTCTGCCCGTCCGATGGGCCCGGGACGGCAGATCAGCCGGTGTGGTGCACCTCCGCCTGCCCGTACACCGGGGTGTCGATCTGCTCATACCTGGCCTTGAGCTGCAGCGCCAGGTACAGGGAGTAGTGCCGAGACTGGTGCAGGTTTCCGCCGTGGAACCACAGGGCCTCCTGCGCGGTCGGCTTCCACATGTTGCGCTGCTCGCCCTCCCAGGGCCCCGGATCCTTGGCGGTGTCCGAGCCCAGGCCCCAGCATTTCCCGACCCGATCGGCCACCTCTGGGGAGATCAGGTCCGCTGCCCACCCGTTCATGGAGCCGTACCCGGTCGCGTAGACGATCAGATCCGCCGGCAGAGAGGTTCCGTCGGCCAGCACCACCGAGTCCTCGGTGAGGTGACTGACCTCCCCGTGGGCGAGGCCCACCTTCCCGTCGGCCACCAGCTCGGCGGCGCCGACGTCGATGTAATAGCCGGAGGCCCGGCGCAGGTACTTCATGAACAGTCCGGAGCCGTCCTCTCCGAAGTCCAGCTGGAACCCGGCGGCCTCCAGCCGCTGGTAGAAGTCCCGGTCCTTCTCGCGGATCCGGTCGTAGAGGGGGATCTGGAACTCGTGCATGATGCGGTACGGGATGGAGGCAAAGATCAGATCCGCCTTCTCCGTGGTGACTCCGGCGGCCAGGGCCCGCTCTGAGTACAGGTCGCCGAGTCCGATCTCCATCAGACTGTCCGACTTCACGATGTGGGTCGAGGAGCGCTGCACCATGGTGACGTCAGCGCCGGTCTCCCAGAGGGCCCCGCAGATGTCGAAGGCGGAGTTGTTGGACCCGATGACCACCACACGCTTGCCCGCATAGGCGTCCGGGCCAGGGTGCTCGGACGAATGCTGCTGCTCGCCCGCGAAGACCTCCATCCCTGGGATCTCGGGGACGTTGGGCTTCCCCGACATCCCGGTGGCCAGCACCAGCTGGGTGGGCCTCAACGTGACTGTTCGCCCGTCACGGGCCGCCTGCACCGTCCATCGACCCTCGGCCTCGTCGAAGGCCGCGTCGCGCACCTCGGTTCCGCCCCACCAGGGCACCTCCATGATGGAGGTGTAGGCCTCCAGCCAGTCGGCGATCTTGTCCTTCGGGGCGAAGACCGGCCAGTTGTCCGGGAACTTCAGGTAGGGCAGGTGGTCGTACCAGACGGGATCGTGGAGGCACAGCGACTTGTACCTGCTGCGCCACTGGTCGCCGGGCCGGGCATGCTTGTCGACCACCAGGCTCGGCACGCCCAGCTGCCGGAGCCGGGCTCCCAGCGCGATGCCGCCCTGCCCTCCGCCGACCACCAGTACGTAGGGCTGCTGCGACTCGCCCAGATCACGCCGCTCCTGCTCGCGCCGCTCCGACCAGGTCTGCCGATCCGGATTGATCCCGTGCTCCGCTCCCTTCGGCCGACGTGTCCCGCGCGGCTCCTCATGACCCCGGAGCTCCTGCAGCGCGGTCATCATCGTCCAGCACCGCAGCTCGTCCCCCTGGCCGCGCAGCCGGGCCAGGCCCTTGCCGCGACCCGCCGCGGTCTCGAAGGTGAACCAGGCGGTGACGACGTCGCCGTCGTCCTCGGCCGGTTCGGCGAGCCTGAAGCCGCCCGGTGCTGTGGTGGACACCGCGTGACGGAGCATGTCGGCCACTCCGTCGGGGTTCTCCACCGTGGCCATGTTCCAGGTGAGGGAGACCAGGTCACGCCAGAAGCTGCGAGTCTCGAAGAGACCTGCGGCGGTCTCGGCGTCTCTGGCCCGCAGGGCGGCGTTGAGCTGGTCGAACCAACGCTGGGCGCGTCCGCTGGGGTCGCTGGTCCCGGACGGTGCGGCGACGTCCGGGCGGTTGATCGTCTCGGTCATGGTGTCCTCCTGGGCTGATTCTCAGGATCTGCAGGTTGCTGCCGATAGGATTGTGGTGACCATCACACCGCGCGCCGTGGGGGTGCACTACCGTTGCAGGAGGTTGCACATGTCGGACCTTCGGCCGGAGATCGCTGCCTCATGGCGCCGGCTTCAGCACCTCGGTCTCGACCGTGACGGTCCTGCCGTGCTGCGGCACCTCTCTCAGGAAGAGGTGGCGGAGCGGCGTTCCCGTCACCCTTTCGCCTCCTGTCTGGAGCAGTTCGCCGAGCTGTTCCGGCCGGTGGTGGACTGTGGTCATCTCGTCGTCCTCTCCGACGCGGAGGGGCGCGTCCTGTGGCAGTACGGGCATTCCGGTGTGCGCAGCCGGGCAGACAGGCTGGGATTCGTGGGTGGTGCCGACTGGACCGAGACCAGTGCGGGGACCAATGCCATCGGTACTGCCCTGCAGCTGGGCCGGCCGGTCACCATCCGCGGCGGCGAGCATTTCGTCGCCGCGCACGCCGCCTGGGACTGCACTGCCGCTCCCGTCTGTGATCCCGACACCGGTCAGACGCTCGGAGTCCTGGACGTCAGTGCGCACAGCCCAGGCCGCCATGCCGTCCATCCGGCGGAGGCCTCTCTGGTCCAGGCTGCCGCTCGGATGGTCACCATGGAGCTCGCTCAGGCCCGCAGCCATCGCCTCGAGAGACTCCGCGCTCAGGCTTCGCCGCTGTTGGCGCGAGTGGGTGGACGTGCGCTTGTCACCGATCCGGACGGCCGGGTGGCCGCAGTCGTCGGGATGCCCGCCCCCGCCGCTGTGTCGCTGCCTTCGGTGCCGGCTCATGGAGTGGCGCAGCTGCCCGGCCACGGGCTCGCTGCACTGGAGCCGGTGCCGGGAGGGTGGCTGATCCGTCTCGACGCCGATGGCTCCGCTCCTGCCGCGCCCTCAGCTGTGGTGCTGGATCTGCGGGGTGCGCCGCGACTGTGCGTGCGTGACGGAGAGGCTCCGTGGGAGCACGACCTGACCCCTCGGCACGCGGAGCTTCTGTTGGCTCTGGCTCAGTCCGGCCCCGAAGGGTGTACAGCGGAGGAGCTGTCCTGCGCGGTCTTCGACGAGCCCTCATCGCGCGTGACCGTGCGGGCCGAGATGTCCCGGCTCCGTCGGGTGCTGGGACCGCTGGTGCTCTCCCGGCCCTATCGACTGGCAGTGCCCTGCGAGATCACGTGGCCCGCAGATCGGGCGTTGCTGCTGCCCCGCTCGGTGGCGCCGGTGGTCCGGGAGCTGCGTGGCCGGACCTGAGCCGCCTGCGCAGATCTGAACTTCTGATATTGGCGCTTCCGCCCCGCGGCGACTAAGCTCGTTGACGGATGCAACTAAAGTCAGCGAGTTCCCGTCCCCGACGGCGCCCGCCGCAGACCACGCCAGAGGGCATGTCGCGGCGCGATGTCGGCTGGGCGATCGCGGGGATCCTGATCGTGTTCTTCGCCGCGATGCTGGCGATGAACATCGTGGTCACGGCGCTGCCGGTGATCGTCGGGGACCTCGACGGCACCCAGATCCAGTACAGCTGGGTGGTCGCCGCGACCCTGCTGGCCAACGCCTCCTCCACCCCGGTGTGGGGGAAGCTCGCCGACATGGTCTCCAAGAAGCGGCTCTTCCAGCTGAGCAACATCATCTTCGTGCTCAGCTCGCTGGCCGCAGGGTTCGCCGTCTCCATGGAGATGCTCATCGCGGCACGCTTCGTCCAGGGCATCGGTCTCGGCGGCCTCGGAGCGCTCGCCATGGCCATCATGGCCTCGATCGTCTCGCCGCGGGAGCGGGGCCGCTACGCCGGATACATCGGTGCGGTGCTCACCACCGCCACGGCGGCAGGGCCGCTCATCGGCGGCCTGACCGTGGACACCATCGGCTGGCGCTGGTGCTTCTTCGTCGGCGTCCCGCTCTCCCTGGTGGCCCTGGTGCTGGTGCACCGGACGCTGAAGCTGCCCCATGTGCGCCGGAAGGTGCGCATGGACTACGTCGGGGCGCTGCTTCTGGTCACTGCGTCCTCGCTGCTGCTGATGTGGCTCTCCTTCGCCGGGACCCCGGAGTTCTTCGACTGGGTGTCCTGGGAGTCCGGGCTGCTGCTGGCCGGCGTCGCGGTCATTCTCACGGCCTTCGTCCTGGTGGAGCGGCGCAGCGGCGAACCCGTGGTGGCCCTGCGCATGCTCATCAGCCGCACCACGCTGCTGGCGGTGATCTCCTCGGCCTCCATTGCGGTGTGCCTGTTCGGCATGCCGGCCTTCCTGGGGCAGTACTTCCAGATCGGCCGCGGGCTGAGCCCCACCGCCTCCGGGATGATGATCCTGCCCCTGGTGGTCGGCAACCTCATCGGCTCGCTGACCTCCGGGCGACTCATCACTCGCTACGGGCGCTGGAAGATCTACCTCGTCATCGGCTCGCTGCTGCTCTCCTCGGCCATGTTCGGGCTCTCCACGGTGGACTCGCACACCGATCTGCGCCTCGTCATGGGGATCATCTTCATCGTCGGGCTGGGCTTCGGGGCGCAGATGCAGAACCTCATGCTGGCGGTGCAGAACACCGTGGCGGTCACCCGTGTCGGTCAGGCCAGCGCCCTGGTGGCGTTCTTCCGAGTCTTCGGCGGCGCCGCCGGGACCGCCATCCTGGGCTCGGTGATGGCCCTGCAGGTGGCCGGCATCTCGGTGGGGCAGGTCAACGGGGCGGCGGGCACCGCCACCCCTGAGTTCGCCGACGGGTCCGGGACGATGTTCCTCGTGGCCGCCTGTATGACCCTGCCGGCCGTGGTCGCGAACCTGCTGATCCGCGAGACGCCGCTGCGGACCACCATCTGAGGAGGAGGGGCCGCCAGTGCACCGCGCTGGTCGGGCAGGGCTGCCTGCAGCGCCCGGGGCGTGGTGGACGGAGCGCTGTGCCGGGGAGGGGTGGGCCTCCTGCGGCACTGGTGCGCGTTGGTGCGGGGGCCCGCGCCGACCATGGCAGGATGGGAGTGTGACCGAGGTGGCCCAGAACGACGATGCCGTGCGCCGTCAATACTCCGACCCGCACCGGAACCCGGCCATGAAGGCCGAGGACCGGTGGCATCGGTTCCGCCTCCGGATGGCCCAGCGCCGTCGGCAGCACGTCACGGTCCTCTCCCTGACCGGGTACGGCACCCAGCGCTGGGTGCGGGTCTTCTCGCGCGTCGTGATGGCCCCGGACTCGCACTTCGAGAACGGCCGCCGCGTGGCCAAGGTGATCGCCGACGGCGTGCGCGGCTGGCGGAACTTCATCTCCGCCCCGGTGCCCTTCGCCGAGGTCAGCATCACCGTGGGAGGCCAGACGGTCGACGTCGTCGCCGACCGAGGCGGGATCGTCGACGCCGTCATCGACGTCGACCTCGAGCCCGGCTGGCAGCCTGTCACGCTGCGGGCCCACGGCGCCCAGCCCACCCGCGCCGAGGTGCAGATCATCGCCGAGACCGCCCGCACCGGGGTGGTGTGCGACATCGACGACACCGTGGTGGTCACCAAACTGCCCCGTCCGGTGCTCGCCGCCTGGAACTCCTTCGTGCTCGATGAGCACGCACGCACCCCGACCCCCGGCATGGCGGTGATGATGGAGCGGCTGCTCCACCGGCACCCGGGGGCGCCGGTCATCTACATCTCCACCGGTGCCTGGAACGTCGCCCAGACGCTCACCCGGTTCCTCACCCGCAATCTGTACCCGCACGGGCCGCTGCTGCTCACCGACTGGGGCCCCACCGAGGACCGCTGGTTCCGGTCCGGCAAGCAGCACAAGGAGGAGCAGCTCGAGCGCCTCGCCCAGGACTTCCCCGACGTCTCCTGGGTCCTGATCGGCGACGACGGCCAGCACGACCCCACCATCTACGCCGACTTCGCCCGTCGCCACCCGCAGGCGGTCACCGCGGTGATCATCCGGCAGCTCACCTACTCGGAGGCTCTGCTGGCCGGTGGACGCGCCAACGACCCGGACAGTGAGACGCTGCTCGGGGCCGGCGGAACCCACCCGCCGACCGGCTACCAGGAGGTGGAGGGGCGCAGCATCCCGTGGATCTACGGCCCTGACGGCAAGGACATCGTCGCCAAGCTGCAGGCCCACGGGCTGATGGACTGATCAGCCCCGGTTCTTCGGCGCTCCCAGCGACGGCGGGGTCGCGGCCGGGGTCTGCCGCAGCCGCTCCAACGCCTCGGCCACCGCACGGTCCAGCTGCGGATCGTCCTCGGAGAACCAGACGCTCGGGTCGTGGACGACTTCGATGTCCGGGTCCACGCCGTGGTTCTCCACGCCCCAGCCGTAGCCGTCGATCCAGAACGAGTACTTCGGCTGGGTGACCGTGGTGCCGTCCACCAGGGTGAACCGGCCGTCGATCCCGATCACCCCGCCCCAGGTGCGCTCGCCGATCACCGGACCGAGGTCCATGGCCTGGGCGGCGGCGTTGACGATGTCCCCGTCGGAGCCCGACCATCGGTTGGCCACGAACACCACGGGGCCGCGCGGCGCCGAGGACGGGTAGGGCTCCACGCCGGTCTCCCAGCGGGCGGTGGCCCAGGCCACCAGCTGTTTGGAGAGCCGCTGCAGCACCATCTGCGAGGTGTGGCCGCCGCGGTTGTAGCGCACATCCACCACGATGCCCTCATGCTCCGCGGCCAGACGCAGGTCCCGGTGAAGCTGCGCCCACCCGGGGGAGGACATGTCCGGCACATGCACATAGCCCAGCCGCCCCTGGGACGCCTGCGCCACATACTCCCGGCGGGAGCGCACCCAGTCCTGGTAGCGCAGCTCCTCCTCGCTGGCCAGCGGCACGACGACGACGCGGCGGGTCACCCCGCCGGCGGCTCCGACCGCACCGTCCTCGCCCGAGCCGCGTCGCAGGTCCAGCAGCACCGGCTTGCCCGCGGCCCCGGCCAGCTGCGCGTTCGGCCCGGCCACCGGGTCCACGGGGCGGCCGTCCACCGCGGCGATCAGGTCCCCTTCGCGGGCGTCCACGCCGGGGGCGCGCAGCGGGCAGCGCGCCTCGGGCTCGCTGGACTCCGAGGGCAGGATGCGGGTGATGCGCCAGCCCTGCGCTCCGGCGGGCTCGAGGTCCGCCCCCAGCAGTCCCAGCTTCCGTGCGGAGCCGGGGGCGTCGCCCTCGGCCGGCATCACATAGGCGTGGGAGGTGTTCAGCTCACCCACGGTCTCCCAGAGGACGTCGTGCAGGTCGTCGTCCGTGCGGACCTTCGCCACCACGGGGCGCCAGCGGTCCACCACGGCATCCCAGTCGACGCCGTCCATGTCCTCGCGCCAGAACTGCTGACTCATCAGCCGGCAGGTCTCCTCGAACATCTGGGCCCATTCGGCGGAGCGGTCCACGGTGAGCCGCAGTCGCTCCAGGTCGACGGTGACGCTCTCGGCGTCGTCGTCCTTCTCCACCTTCCGGGTGGACGGCACCGCGGTCACCTTCTCCCCGGCGCGGACCACCAGCCGGGATCCGTCGCCGGAGACCGCATAGGAGTCCACCTTGTCCACCAGGGTGGTGGCCTTCCGGGCGGCGACGTCCCACCGGATCAGCTCGTCCCCGGCGGCCTCCCCGGAGACCCCGGCCCGCCGGGTGCCCAGCTCGCCGGTCTCCTGGGCTGATCTGATCCACAGCACGCCGCCTTGGGCTGTCCGCAGGTCGCGGTATGAGGCTGACGGCACGGGGAACGGCACGATGCGCTGTTCGGCGTGCTCGGCGTCCAGATCCGGGCTGGCCGGGGCGTCCGTGCCGCCGGTGCCCGCCGTGGCAGTGTCTGCGGCGTCGCCGGTGCGTCCTCCGGAGACCGGCCAGCCCTCAGCGCTGGGGCCGAACGGCGCCGGCTCCGCGGCCGAGAGCGGCAGCAGCCAGGGCCGCACCGACCCGGCGAAGGACAGGTTGAACTCGTGGTCGTCATAGTGCGGATCCAGCGTCCGGGTGGACAGGAACGCGATGTGCTTCCCGTCCGCGGTGAACGCCGGGGAGGAGTCATGGAAGACCCCTCCGGTCAGGGCCACCGGCTCGGACTCTCGGGACGTGTCAAGCACCATCAGCTGATGGACCTGCGACTCCACCACCGTCGGGGACGTCCACAGCAGGTAGCGGCCGTCCGGGGAGAATGACGGCGAAAGCATCTCCCCGTGCTCGGAGCGGTGGATCTGCCGCACCTGCGGCGAGGCGTCGCCTGCCGCGCCGTCCCCGCCCCAGGTGACCAGCCGCAGCGAACCGTCATGGGAGATCACGGCCAGGCGCTCGCCGGCCGGGTCCGAGGCCAGGTGGAGCACTCGCCCCAGCTGCCCGCCCAGCACCCGCCGGTGCCCGCCGTCGCCGTCGATCGGGATGATCTCCAGTGCATCCTCGCCCTCGGCATCGGTGGCCACAGCCACCCGCCGGTGCGGCCCAGCAGCACCGGCTCCCGGGTACGCACACCGGAGACGGCGGCCAGCGCGCGGGCCGGGCCCTCCCGGTGGGTGAGCCAGAACGTCGCGCCCCGCCAGGAGACCACCGAGGCGTCGCCGGTGTGGTCCGGGACGACGGCGTCCAGATTCTGCGTCGGTGAGACGGTCAGCGGCGCCGCGGAGGCACCCGGCAGGGTGACCTCCAGGCGGCGCGGCTCGGCGTCGAGGGAGTCGAGCACATGGATCTCCCCACGCGAGTGCCAGGTGATGCGGGTGCCGTCCGTGGTGGCGTCGCGGACGTAGCCGGCGCCCTCGCCCTGGAATGTGAGCTGCCGGGGCTCAGCCTCGCCGGTGGGGGCGTCGTCGTAGATCCACAGGTTGGCCTGCTCCCGGGTGCGGTCCGGGAACGACGCCGCCCGGTCCGAGGAGAACACGAGCTTCCCGTCCACCCACATCGGGTCCAGCAGGCCGCCGTCGTCGTCGGGCAGGAGGCGCTGCCGGTCGCCGGCGGTCCCCGGGCCGTCGACGCCCTCGGTGCCGAGCCACAGCATCCCGGCGACTCCTCCGCGGTACCGCTTCCAGTGCCGGCCGGGCGGGTGGGTGGAGTCGCCAGCGCCACCGCACCGGTGGCGCTGATCGCCAGCCCGCCGGCGGATCCGAAGCGCAGCCGTTCGGTGCCGCCGTCGAGGGAGACCGCGTGGACCACCTGCTCGCGGATGCTCGCCTCCACGGCGTGCGTGGCCACCAGCAGCCGGCCGTCCGGGGCCCAGCCGAGGACGGCCGCCTTGGAGGCGCCCCACCAGGTGAGCCGCCGGACCTCACCGGAGTCGATCGTGGCGGCGTACACCTCGGGGTGCCCGTCGCGGGTGGAGATGAACGCCACCTGAGTGCCGTCGGGGGAGAGGCGCGGGGTGCGCACCGGTGTGCCGTCGCGGGTGAGCCGCCAGGCCCGGCCGCCGTCCGCGGGGGCGAGCCAGACGTCGTCGGCGGCCGTGAACGTGATGAGGTCACCCTGCAGGTGGGGGTGCCGCAGATATGGAGTGATGGAGGTCATGACTCCACCCTAGGGAGGTTGCCTCAGGCAAGCATCAGCTCCGGATCGGCTGTCAGCGTAATCCTCCCGCGAGCCACGCCTGCTGCCGGATGAAATCCTTGGCCTGCTGGCGCTGGAGGCGCTCAGTGACGTCGATCGCTCGGGCATAGTGGCCGATCAGCTGATTGCAGATCGCCTCCCACGTGCGGCCCTGCACCGAGGCGGCCGCGTCCCGGGCGAACCGGGCGCGGGCGCGTCGTCGGACACCAGGTGCGCGACCGCCGAACGCATACGGGCCAGGTCCCCGGGGCGGTAAAGCCACCCGGTGCGGCCCTCGTCCACCAGGTCCAACGGGCCGCCCCGCCCGACGGCGACCACCGGCACGGCGGCGGCCATCGCCTCCTGGATGGTCTGGCAGAAGGTCTCCGCCTCGCCCGGGTGGACGAAGACGTCCAGGCTGGCCACGTGCCGGCCGAGGTCGTCGCCGCTGCGGAACCCGGCGAAGTGGGCGCCCGGCAGGCGGCGGCGCAGCTGCTCCTCCGCCGGCCCGGAGCCGATGATCACCAGCCGACTGTCCGGCAGGCTGTTCAGCGCGGCCAGGTCCTCCACCTGCTTCTCCGCGGCCAGCCGGCCGACGAAACCGATCAGCCTCTGCCCGCCCGGGGCCAGCTCATGGCGCAGCGTCTCGTCCCGGCGCGCAGGGGAGAAGCGCCGGAGGTCGACGCCGCGCCGCCAGGTCTTCAGCCGCCGGATGCCCCGGCGGCTCAGCTGGTCCTTGCAGAAGCGGGACGGCACCAGGGTCAGGGTGGAGGAGGTGTGCATGCGGTCCACGTGCTGCCACAGCAGCTCCTCCGCCCAGGGCAGGCGGTAGCGGGACGCATAGGTGGGCACCTCGGTCTGGTAGACGGAGACGGTCGGCAGGCCCAGCGACCGGGCCGCCTGGATGGCCCGCCAGCCCAGCACGAACGGAGAGGCCACGTGGACGACGTCGGGCCGGAGCTCCGCCAGCAGGTGCCGGATGCGCGGCACGAAGCCTGCCGCCACCCGCACCTTCGGGTAGTCCGGGAACGGCAGGGAGGGCACCCGCACCACCGGGAAGCCCTCGCACAGCTCGGCGTCCTGCCCGGCGTCCAGCAGGGAGGAGGACGGGGCGATCACCGTCACCTCGTCTCCGCGCCGGCGCAGGTGGGCGAGCACATGCAGCACGGAGTTCGTCACCCCGTTCATGTGCGGGAGGAATGATTCTGCGACCACCACGACCTTCACGGCACCAGCGTGGCGGCTGAAGGTGCCCTGGCGCCGTCGTGGTCATGGAGGGCAGGTGAACCCCCGAAGAACCCTGCCGGAGCGGGTCATCCGCGGGGTGAGACGGCAGTCACTGCATTCTGCAGGACTGTGGACCGCGGCGTAGAGTCTGCTGGTGGTCCTGGCAGCCGCGCGCGCGGCTGAGCGGAGGGGAGGAGCAGCATGGGCATCGCGATGGCCGTCGGCGTGGTGGCATTCGTGCTGCTGGCCGCCACCATCCAGCGGATCGCCGGGCTCGGCTTCGGCATGATCCTGGCGCCGTTCCTCGTGGTGCTCATCGGTGCCCACGAGGGCGTCATGCTGGTCAACTTCCTCTCCATCATCGCCCCGGTGCTGGTGCTGCCGCGCATCTGGGACGACATCGAATGGCGCAAGGTCCTGTGGCTGGGCATCCCTGCGGTGCTGGTGATGCCGGCCGCCGCCTGGGTGTCCGTCGTCTCCCCGGCGGGCCCGCTGTACGTGGTGGTGGCCGCCTGGTGCTCTTCGGGCTGATCACCTCCATGCTGCTGAGCCGGATCAGCTCCGCCGTCGACGGCGACGGCCGCACAGCCCAGATCCTCACCGGCCTCGGCTCCGGAGTGGGCACTGTGCTCGGCGGGGTCGGGGGACCGGCGATGACCATCTACGCGGTGGTCTCCCGGTGGCCCGTGATGCGCATGGTCGCCACCCTGCAGCCGCTGTGGATCCTCATCTCCGCCTTCTCCTTCGGCATCAAATGGGCGTTCGACGACGGTCAGATGCCGGACATGCCCTGGTGGGCCTGGGCCGGGTGCGTGGTCTCCATCGTGCTGGGCATCTGGGTCGGCGAGTGGATCCAGCGCCGGGTGGACGACGCCACCGTCCGGAAGTTCGTGATCGCGCTGGCCATCCTGGGATCCCTGCTGGCGCTGGGCACCGGCATCCGGCTGCTGATCGGAACCTGAGAGTTCCGTGGACGCCGGTCTGTTGCGGCGCTGATCCGTGCCCCCGGCTGGCACGATGGACCCGATGACCCCCTCCGAAGCCGACACCCGCACCCCCGGCGACCCCGGAAGCGCCGACGACGGCGGCGACCGCCCTCCGTCCGCCGGTTCCGCCTCGCCCGCTCCGCCCTGTGGCTGCTGGGCCTGCTGGAGGCGGTGCAGGCGCTGCTGGCCACCGTGCTGCTGGTGGCGCTGCCGGTGCTCGCCGTGGGGCTGGCCGGAGGGTTCACCCGGATCGACCTGGAGTTCGTGGCGAGGTTCTCCGCCCAGGTGTGGCTCATCCTGCATGGAACCCCGGCGGAGCTCGCGGTGCCGGTGCCCGGGGACGTGCTCGGCGAGGGCGTGACGCTGGCGGAGGGCTGGCTCCACCTGCTGCCCATGGGGCTGACTCTGGTGCCCCTGGCCTTGGGGTGGCGGGCCGGAGGGCGGCTTGCCGCGGCGCCTGGTCCGATCAGCTCTGGCAGGGACTGCTCGCCCTCGTGGTGGCCTACGCGGGCGCCGGCGTCGGGATCGCGCACCTGGGGCAGGCGGAGGGTTTCACCGCGCAGCTGCACTGGGCGGGGCTGTGCGCCGCCGGGGTCATGGCGGTCGGGGCGCTGGCCGGCAGCTATGCGGAGGCCCGCTCGTGGGCCCGGCTCATCGGGGTGGACCTGGAGGACCGGGTGGAGCGGCTCTCCCAGCGGCTGAAATGGGCGGGAAGCTACCTGTGGGGTGTGCTGCGTGGCGGGCTGATCGCCGTCGTCGCCGCCGTGGGCCTCTCCGCCGTGCTGCTGGCTGTTCAGCTGGGGGTCTCCTGGATGGAGATCGCCAACACGTACCAGCAGCTGGACCCCGGGGTGTGGGGAGTGGTCGGCCTGACGCTGCTTCACTTGGGGCTGCTGCCCAACATGGTGCTGTGGACGCTGTCCTACACCACCGGTGCCGGGTTCGCACTGGGCACCGGCACCACCGTGGCCCCGCAGGCCGTGGAGCTCGGACCGGTGCCGGCCCTGCCCGTGCTCGGCGCGCTGCCGAGCGGCGCCGGGGAGGCCTTCCTCGCGGTGCTGGCCGTGCCGCTGCTGGCCGGGATCATCGCCGGCTGGTGGCTCATGCGGGAAGGGGAGAACCACCTGGACGATTGGTTCGTCCTGCGCATCTCCTGGCGCCCGATCTCCCTGACGCTCTCCACCCTGGTCCTCGGGCTGCTCACCGGAGTGGTGGCTGCCGGCGTCGCCGTGCTGCCGCTGTGGCTCTCGCACATCTCCCTGGGCATCGGCCGGCTCACCGACATCGGCCCGCATGCGCTGCTGGCGGCCGGGCTGCTGGGCGCGTGGGTGTGCGTCGGGACGATCCTCGGCTATCTGATCGCCCCGGCGGCGCATTCGGCGCGCCGCCGACGGTCCGCGGAGGACCCTGCGGAGCCGGGGGAGGGGCCGGACGGTACCGAGGAGTGAGGGCCGTGGCGGGACTTCCGCTCTCCGCGCCCCGGGGTGCCGTTCAGCACTTCGCGTCGCGCGTCGAGGAGTCATTGTCCCGTGCATCATCCCGAGCTGAAGCGCATCACCCGAGGAGAGATGTGCCGGAGAATGACTCCTCGATGCGGGGTTCCAGGGAGCGGGTGCCGACGCCTGGGGCAGCCGCTCAGGCGGACCGCAGCTCCGCCAGCTCGGCGGTGAGGTTCGCCCGGGCGGCGCTCTCCCAGAGCTGCTGCCCCGCGGGGGTGTGGAACAGGCGGGGCCGTTCCAAGAGGGTGGCCAGCACGCGGGCCCGGCCCTCGCGAAACAGGGGCTCGGGCACGTGGTCGAAGTCCCTGCGCACCTGGGCGGTATAGCGCCGGTAGGCCGCCGGGGCACGCCCCAGCACCTCCAGATCGGCGTCCACCAGGACGGCGCCTGCGGCATCCCCGGGCTCCGGGGCATGGGTGGCGGTCAGGCGCACCAGGCGGGCCACCTCGGTGACCTCCTCGGCGGGGAGCAGGCCAGCCAGTCGCTCCTCCGCCAGTCGGGCGCTGTCCTCCTCGTCCTGGCCCGCGGCCCCGGCGTCGACGGCGTCGTGGAACCAGGCGGCCAAGCGGGCCGGGCGGCGCCGCTCGGCCGGCAGCTCTCCGGCGCGTTCCAGCACGCCCACGGCGTTGAGCACCGCGGCCAGATGGGCGGGCGAGTGGTAGTGGCGGTGCGGCTCCGCCCAGCGATCCAACAGTTCCTCGCCCAGCACGGCGGCGTCGGATGTGTCCAGCAGCCGCTCCCAGGCGCGCAGCAGCCGGGCACGGACCTTCGTCGGGCGCTCGACGCTGCGCACCCTCAGCCCGCAGGAGGCCAGGATCCTGGCCAGCTCGGTGCCGCTGACCGGTGTGGCGCCGGCGGCGATGAGGTCACGGTGCCGGTGCTCCGGGACGTCGTAGTGGTCCTCGTCGAAGGCCTGGCGCCGGATGCCGGTCCGCGCGGCGAAAGTATGCAGCTCTTCCAAGGAGGAGTCGGAGATCAGGTGCGCGAACACCGTCCCATGGGCGGGCCACACGGGCGGGTCGATGTAGATGGTCACGAGGCGGCGTTCACGAGCTCGGCAGTCCGATCCGGCCGTCGGCGATGCCGGCGATGGTCTCCACGAGCAGTCGGCGCTCCTCGACCTTGATCCGCTCGTGCAGCGTGTCGACGTCGTCATCCGGCAGCACCCGCACCGCCTCCTGCGCGAGGATCGGACCGGTGTCCACCCCGGCGTCCACCTGGTGCACAGTGCAGCCGGTGATCTTCACCCCGTGCTCGACGGCGTCACGGACCGCGTGAGCCCCGGGGAAGCTGGGCAGCAGCGCCGGGTGGGTGTTGATGATCGGGACCCCGACGCCGTCGAGGAACTCCGCGCCGAGGATCCGCATGAAACCGCTGGAGACCACCAGGGCCGGGCTGAAGCCGCGGACCTCGTCCCGCAGCCGGGAGTTCCATGCGGCACGATCGCCCCCGCGCGCCAGCGGCACCGCGAAGGTCGGGATCCCGGCCCGCTCGGCCCGTTCCAGGCCGCCGCAGCCGGGGACGTCGGAACCGACGGCGGCGATCTCCACGGGCAGGGAGCCGGCGGAGACGGCGTCGATGACGGCTTGGAGATTCGTCCCCGAGCCGGAGACCAGAACCACGATGCGCATGGACTCCACCCTACTTCCCCGGGCGGGGCCCGCGCCGCGTAGGCTGGTGGGCTATGAGCGTCACTCCACCTCAGCAGCAGCCCCCGCAGAACGGGTCCGCGAGCGGCGGGCCCGACGGCGGCAAGCCGGGCCGCCGTCGGGCCGTGGATCTGGAGCCGGAGACCTTCCGTCGGTACGCCCGCTTCACCGGGTGGCTGGTGCTCGCGCTGATCGTGTCCTACATCGGACTGCAGACGCCACTGCCCTACCGGCTGCTGGCCGTGGTGGCTGGACTCGTCGGGACGACGGGCGGGGTGATCCTTCTGGTGCAGGCCATCCGGAAGAAGCTGCCGGCCCTCATGCATGTCAGTGCGGCGGCGGCGATCGTGTGCTGCGGTCTCTTCGCGGCCACAGCCACCGCCCAGGCGCTGTTCTGGGGTGCCACCGTCGAGTTCGACCAGTGCCGCACCCACGCGCTCACGGAGCGCTCCATGACGCAGTGCTACCTCGATTACGAGGACGACATGCTGACCACCATCCCCGGACTCCCGGGAAGCCGCTGACCGTTCAGAGGCCGGGAGGCTGCTGGATGGTCTGACCCAGGTTGCTGGACGGCACCCGGGGATTGGACATCGCGTGGGCCGGGCTCCGGTCGCCACGTGCCGCGGCGCGATGCGACCGCACATAGGCCGACGCCGAGCGCGTCCACAGGGACGACGACGGCCGGCCCGGCGCCTTCGAACAGGCGCCCGGCCGGCCGTCGTGACAGGTGGTTCTCCCGGCTCAGGAGGAGTAGGGTCCACCCGGCTGCTGACCCGGCTGTCCGGGGTGCTGACCGGGCTGCTGGCCGTAACCGCCCTGGGGAGGCTGACCGTAGGGATTCTGCCCGTAGGATCGGGCCCGGCTGACCCGGCTGACCCGGCTGACCCGGCTGACCCGGCTGCTGCCCGGGCTGGACGTACCCGCCGGTGCCGTATCCGCCCGTGCCATACGTCCCTGGTCCCTGGCCCGGAGCGCCCGATCCCTGCTTCGCCCCGCGCACCTGCTGCACATAGGTGTTGCTGGCGGGCAGCCACAGCAGCACCAGGGCCACCAGGCTGGGCAGGACGACCAGCAGCAGGTTCAGCAGGCCGAAGAACACGGAGAAGATGCTCA
The DNA here is from genome assembly GCF_001758425.2 of Nesterenkonia sp. PF2B19. Lineage (GTDB taxonomy): Bacteria > Actinomycetota > Actinomycetes > Actinomycetales > Micrococcaceae > Nesterenkonia > Nesterenkonia aethiopica. The sequence continues at coordinate 59,207 of NZ_MDSS02000003.1, forward strand.
GCGCCAGGTAGATCGTGGCCAGGATGCGGCCCACCTGGGAGCCCCGGGTGCTCAGGAAAGCCAGGGCGAAGTACGGGAGGGCCAGGACCACGGCACCGATGATGAGGGCGACGCCGAAGATCGCCATGAACTCCTGCGCCTCAGCGATGGAGACGTCCGCAATCTCCTGCCACTCCTGCTCAGGCAGCAGCTGGGTGGGGTGGGCTCCCATGATCCTCACGCCGGAGATCACCCCGGCGACCGCCAGCAGGAGCCCGGCCAGCAGCTGGAAGACCATGGACAGCGTCATCGTCAGTGGACGGGTCGGCTTCTCTGTCGTGACCGTCGGCTGACCGGTCGGGCCCGGCCCGGCAGGCGGCTGGCCGGGCGCCCCGTAGGGGCTCTGACCTGCCGGCTCATAGGGGCTCTGCTGCCCGTACTGGCTCTGCTGCCCGTACTGGCTCTGCTGCCCGTACTGGCTCTGCTGCCCGTACTGGCTCTGCTGGCCGTACTGGGGCGGCTGTCCATAGCCGGCGCCATAGGCCGGAGCGCCGGGCGCAGACCCGGCGGAGGGCGCCGAGCCGTGCTGGCCCTGCTGCTGGCCCTGCTGCTGCCCGTACTGCTGCCCGTGCTGGGGCTCCTGCGGTGGCTGGCCCTGCGGCTGCTGCGCCCCGTCAGGATCCTGCGGCCCGCCCTGGTTCTCATCACCGGTGGTGCTCATCGTCGTCGATACCTCTCGCCGTCGGGGTCGTTCAGCGCTCGTTGACAGAACCTATCGCTCTGAGCGGGGGAAAGGCAGGGTGCGGCTCCGTGACTCTGCGACACTGGTGCCCATGGCATCCAGCACCACCGCGCAGACCACGGCCACCGTCCACCTCGTCCGTCACGGGGAGGTCCACAATCCTGAGAAGGTCCTCTACGGCCGCCTGCCGGGGTTCGGGCTCTCCGAGCTCGGCCATCGCATGGCCGCCGGCATCGCGGACCATTTCGCCGCGCGGGCGGAGGCCGGGCATCCGGTCCACCTGCTCGCGGCCTCGCCGCTGCAGCGCGCGCAGGAGACCGTCGCCCCGCTGGCCGAACGGCTGGACATGCCGGTGCTCACCGAGGAGCGGGTCCTGGAGGCCGAGAACGCCTTCGAAGGACTCTCCCGCGTCAAGCAGCAGCTGCGCAGTCCCCGCTGGTGGCCCCTGCTGGTCAACCCCCTGCGCCCCTCCTGGGGCGAGCCGTACGCCCAGCAGGTCAGCAGGATGCTCGCCGCGGCCAAGGACCTCTCCGAGCTGGCCGTCGCCGAGCATGGCGACGGCGCTGAGGTCGTCGTGATCTCCCACCAGCTGCCCATCTGGGTCACCCGTCTGTGGCTGAGGATCGCCCGCTGTGGCACGATCCGCGACGCCGCGAATGCTCCCTGACCTCCATCACCGGCCTGCACATCGGTCCCGACGGGGTGGAGTCGGTCAGCTACGCGGAGCCCAACAAGGAGCTCCTCAAGGACGCCATCGCCCTGCCCGGCGCCTGATCAGGCGGACGCCCAGGTTCGGCTGATACCTTTCCCGACGGCGCCGGACCGTTCCCGGCGTCGGCCCGCAGGGTCGGTGCGGGTGGCGTGGTCATATGACGACGCCGCCAGCGACCAGGATTACTACACGCTGTAGAATTATGCCGACGTCCGCGTCAGCGCCCCTGCGCGCCGCCGAACAAGCGACACCACCACGCGTCACCCCGTAAGGACCGCCCCATGAGTTCACCTGACTCCGCCGCGCATCAGCCGGACCGTCTCCGGCCGGTGATGGGACGCCGTGCCCTGATCGGTGCCTCCGGGCTGATGGCGGGGCTGCTCGCGCTGACCGCCTGCAGCTCCGAGAACGACCGGCTCGCCGAGCAGGCCGCCAACGACGGCAGCAACTACGTGGCCGGCGACGGATCCGTCCAGGAGTTCGCCCCCGAGGAACGCGGCGAACCCGTGCACTTCGAGTCCACCCTCTTCGACGGCTCCACGGTGGAGCCCTCCCGCTGGGAAGGTGAGGTGGCCGTCATCAACTTCTGGTACGCCGCCTGCGCACCCTGCCGCGTGGAGGCCCCCGACCTCGCCGAGATCCACGAGGAGTTCGCCGACGACGGCGTCCAGTTCTACGGCGTCAACACCCGCGACACCCAGCCCACCGCGGAGGCCTTCGAGCGACGCTTCGGCATCGGCTACCCGTCCATGGAGGACCGGGACGGGCAGGTCATGCTGGCCATGACCGACTATGTCCCGCCGTCGGCGGTGCCCACCACCCTCGTGCTGGACCGCGAGGGTCGGGTCTCCGCACGCATCCTCGGCATCGCCGAGCCGGGCACCCTGCGCGCCCTGATCACCACCGCGCTGGAGGAGTCCGCGGAGGCATGATCGCCGACGTCGGGCACGCGACCCTCAGCGCGGCCAACCCTCTGGGTGCGGTCAACAACCGGTTCGCGGAGATCGTCTTCGACGGCTCTCTGCTGATCTCTGCCCCGGTGGCGCTGCTCGCCGGGCTGGTCTCCTTCCTCTCGCCCTGCGTGCTGCCCCTGGTGCCCGGCTATCTGGGCTACGTCACCGGGCTCTCCGGGGTGGACCTGGCCGCCCGGCGTCGATCCCGCATGGTGCTGGGCGCGACCCTGTTCGTGCTCGGCTTCTCCGTGATCTTCGTGCTCATCGGCGTCCTGTTCACCCAGGCCACCGTGTGGCTGCGGGTGGAGGGAGGCTGGCTGACCCAGCTGCTCGGCGCCGTCGTCGTGCTCATGGGCCTGATCTTCATGGGCGCGTTCAGCATCTTCCAGCGGGAGCGGAAGATCGAGCGCCGCCCGCCCGACGGTCTGCTCGGCGCCCCGCTGCTGGGCGCGACCTTCGGCATCGGCTGGGCTCCCTGCATCGGTCCCACCTTGGCCGCGGTGCTCGCCCTCTCCACCCCGGTGGGCGGGGACCCCGCCCGCGGTGCCCTGCTGATGCTGGTCTACTCCCTCGGCCTGGGCATCCCCTTCATCCTCATCAGCTTCGGCATTCAACGGGGCATGAAGGCGGTGTCCTTCTTCCGGAAGCACCGGGTGGCCGTCATGCGCATCGGCGGCGGTGTGCTGATCGTCGTCGGGCTGCTGATGCTCTCCGGCGTGTGGAACATGTGGGTCTACGCGCTCCAGGACTGGTTCGCCAATGAGGTGAGGATGCCGATCTGATGACTCAGCCCCCTCAGCCGTCCGCACACCGGGACAACGCCCGGGAGGACGCACTCCACGAGGCCACCGGGGACGCGCCCCGCCAGGAGGTCGCCCCGCCGGCCCTGGGGCTCACCGGCATGCTGCGCTGGGCCTGGACCCAGCTGACCAGCATGCGCACCGCGCTGATGCTGCTGCTCCTGCTCGCGGTGGCGGCCGTGCCCGGCTCGCTCTTCCCGCAGCGGGTCCAGGACGCCTTCGCCGTGCAGACCTGGATCGACGACAACCCCACTGTGGGTCCGATCCTGGACACGTTCCAGGTCTTCGACGTCTACTCGTCGGTCTGGTTCTCGTCCATCTACCTGCTGCTGTTCATCTCCCTGATCGGCTGCATCATTCCGCGGGCCCGCAAGCACATCCAGCAGATGCGCTCGGCCCCGCCGCGCACCCCCGCCCGGTTGGAGCGGCTGCCGGAGTACGGAGCCCTGGAGCTCGACGACGGCGGCCCCACCCCGGAGCGGGCCCTGGAGGACGCCGCGGACGTGCTGCGGAAGCGCCGCTACCGCGTAGACGTGCGGGAGGCCGGTGAGGACTCCCGCGGGCGTCCTCGGCGGGCGTCGATCGGCGCGGAGAAGGGGTACCTGAAGGAGATCGGGAACCTCCTGTTCCACGTGGCGCTGGTGGGTGTGCTGATCTGTGTGGCGCTGGGTCGATGCTCAGCTACCGCGGGCAGAAGGTGATCATCGAGGACGAAGCTTCGTGAACTCGCTGGTGGCCTACGACAACTTCTACCCGGGCACGTGGTTCGACGAGTCTCGGCTGCACCCGTTCTCCATCCGCTTGGACAGCTTCGAACGGGTCTTCGACCGCGACTCCGCCACTCACTACGGCCAGGCCCTGGACTTCACCGCCGACGTCACCACCCAGGAGGGTGCCGACGGCGAGCCGCAGTCCGATGAGCTGAAGGTCAACCACCCGCTGACCCTGGGCGGGGCCCGGGTGTTCCTGGTGGGCAACGGCTACGCCCCGGTGGTGACCATCCGCGACGGCGAGGGGGAGGTGGCCTTCTCCGGCCCGGTGATCTCCCGTCCGGACGACCAGGTCTACACCTCCATGGCCGTCATCAAGGCACCGGACGCCCAGCCCGAGCAGCTCGGCTTCGTCGGGCTCTTCCTGCCGACCGCCCATGAGGCGGAGGACGGCGGACCCGCGATCTCGGTGGACCCCGAGCTGTACAACCCGCAGCTGCAGCTCAACTCCTACTACGGGGACCTCGGCCTGGATGAGGGCATCCCACAGAACGTCTACGTCCTGGACACCGACAGCCTCGAGGTGCTGAACTCCCGGGAGGTCGACGCCGGTGGCATCGTCCTCGACCCGGGGGAGACGCAGGAGCTCCCCGAGGGGATGGGGTCCATCACCTTCGAGGAGGTCCAGGACTACATCGCGATCGACATCCACTACAATCCCGCCCAGGGCGGGGTGCTCGTCTTCGCGCTGATCGCGCTGGGCGGACTCATCCTGTCCCTGTTCCTGCGCCGCCGTCGCGCCTGGGTGACCGTGGAGACCACGGAGGCCGGACGCACTCTGGTGCGCTACGGCCTGCTGTCCCGGGGCGAGGACTTCCGCCTGCGGGATGAGAACATCGCCCTGCGCGACCAGCTGGAGAGCCGGTGGCCGGTGCGGGCGCCTGAGAAGGAGGACTGATGAATCCGGTCAATGAGGAGCTGGCGCAGTACAGCGACCTGTTCATGCTCATCGCGGCCCTGATCTACACCGCCGCGTTCATCGTCTTCGCGGTGGACATGGTCCGCAGCTCGGCGACCATCCGCCGCCTGGAGGCCGAACTCGCTGAGGAGGCGCAGGAGGAGCTGGCCCGCGCGCGGAAGGGCGCGCTGGTGTCGGCCTCCGGAGTGCGGGACGAGGCTGGGGGCGAGACCGGGGGCGAGACCGGGGGCGAGGCCGAGGGCGATGGTGCCTCCGAGGGCGATGGTGCCTCCGAGGGCACGGCGCCGGCCGCCGCGGCCGAGGACCTCGTCGACGACGACATGGCCTACGTGGGCACCCGTCGTCCGTTCGCGAACGTCGCGGTGGCGCTGACCATCCTCGCCGCCGCCTCACACGCCTTCGCCGTCATCGCGCGCGGGGTGGCCGCCGGGCGGGCCCCTTGGGCGAACATGTACGAGTTCCTCACCACCGGGGCCCTGATCGTCTCGGTGGTGTTCCTTCTGGCGCTGGTCCGTCGGGACCTCCGATTCCTCGGCACCTTCGCCATCGGCCTGGTGGTGGTCATGATGACCGCGGCCACGATCGGATTCCCGACGCCGGTGGGCAACGTGCAGCCCGCCCTGCAGTCGCCCTGGCTGGCCGTCCACGTGACCCTCGCGGTGACGGCCATGGGTCTGTTCACCCTGACGTTCGCGATGAACATCCTGCAGCTGGTCCAGCACCGGCGCGAGCTGAAGGTGGCCGCCGGGGACCTGCGCGGCACGGGCGGCTGGCAGTTCATGCGGATGGTGCCGTCGTCGACGTCGCTGGAGAACTGGGCGTACCGGATGAACGCCGTCGGATTCGTGCTCTGGACCCTCGGCCCGCTGATCACCGGTGCCATCTGGGCAGAGGAGGCGTGGGGCCGCTATTGGGGCTGGGACGTCAAGGAGGTCTGGAGCTTCGTGATCTGGGTGGTCTACGCGGGCTACCTGCACGCCCGTGCCACCCGCGGCTGGTCCGGGAACCGGGCCGCGTGGCTGTCGATCATCGGCTTCGCCTGCATCATCTTCAACTACTCAGTGGTCAACGTGTACTTCCCGGGTCTGCACTCCTACGCCGGCCTGCCGGAGTGAGGCTCCGCTGCAGCTGACCCCCACTGCCTCGAGTGGCCACGAATCCCGGCATCTTCCTGATGACACGCCGCGACACGGGCTGAGATGCCGGGATTCGTGGCCAGTGGTTCCAGGAGGGCACTCCTCCACAGCCCGACGCCGTCTGGCTCCGACACGCGCATCCCTCCCCAAGTGACCCGGTGCCGCAGCGGACTCGTCCGCCGTCCCGCTGGGATGGGCGCATGGAGTTCCCTCAGCACGACCGCCGCCGGAGGATTCCCCGGCCCGCGCCTGCCGGTGCCCACCGCATGCATGAGCTGCTGGACCTGGGGTGGGAGGAGGCGGATGTCCGCCGGTCCCTCGACTACAGCACCCTGCAACGGGTGGACCACGGGATCTATGGCGCCCTGACGACGGAGGTGGAGGCACGATCCCTCACCCTGCTGCAGGCGCTCACGGCCTCAGGCGACCAGGTGGCTAGCCACACCACCGCCGCCGCACTGCTCGGCGTCCCGGGGTTCCGACTGGTCCCGCCGCTGCACATCACCAGCCCCGTTGCCGGCGGGCGGATCCGGCGCGGGCAGGTGCGGGCGCACCGTTCTGACGTCCCTGAAGAGGACATCACCGTGCTGGGCGGGGTCCGGCTCACCCGGCCCGGCCGGACCTGGGTGGACCTGGCGCTCGGACGCACCCTGACCGACGCGGTCATCCTGGCTGACCGGATGCTGCGTCCGCCGCGGCACGAGTTCGGCGAGCACGGGGACGCGGTGATGCGGTGCGAGGAGATGCGCGCCGCCGTCGAGCGACGGCGGGGGAGTCGGGGCATCCGGAGGGTGCGCCTGGCCGCCGACCTGGCTCGGGTGGGGGCCGACTCGCCGCAGGAGACGCGGCTGCGGCTCGCCATGTGGAGGGATGGGCTGCCCGAGCCTCGGGTGAATCCCCAGATCCTGGATGAGGCGGGGCGTGTGGTGCTCGAGCCGGACCTGGCGATCGACGAGTATCGGATCGCGATCGAGTACGACGGCGTCGAGGTGCACTCCGAGCCGGGCCAGGTGCTCCGAGACGTCCGGCGCGCGGATCGGGCCGAGGCGATGGGATGGTGGGAGTTGAGGATCACCAAGGACCACAGCCGGGAGCAGTGGCGGCCGGGTCTGCTCAAGATCCGCCGTGCTCTGCGAGCGCGTGGATGGGTGGACAGCTGAGCTCCGTGCATCCACTGGTCACGAACCCCGGGTTCTCAGGCCGTGTCGCGGCGCGTCATCGGGGAGATGCCGGGATTCGTGGCCACTGGATATGAGGCGGGGATCAGCGAGGTGTGTCTCCCTGGCGAGTCCCTGGGTCTCCGTCCTGGTCAGTCCCCGAGTCTCCGTCCTGCTCAGCCTCGCCCGGCGAGGAGTCCCGGCGCCGTTCGTCCTGCTGCCGGTGGAAGTCCTCGGCCAGCGCGTCCTCGGCGTCGTTGTCCTGCTGTTCTCCGGCGCCCAGTCGCCGGGCGCCCCCGAATCGGCGGGCCAGTGCCTCGCCGGCCTCGACGCGGAGGCTGTTGAAGAACAGGTAGCCGACCGCCCAGGACCCCAGCAGTCCCACGATGAGCGCGAAGATCATGCCCAGGTCCAGCAGCAGGCATGCGGCGAAGAGGATGAAGAAGGTCGCCAGGCGGATCAGGGAGTACTTGAGAACGGCCATCACTCGATTCTACGTCCTGTAGAGGTGGCAGTGCCGGCCCGGTGTCGGCGCGGTGTCCGCCCGGAGCTGACCAGGAGGTCTCGGCGTGATCCCGCGGCGCCCTATGAACTACCCTGGAAGATATGTTGAAGGTGATCATCCCGCTGGGAATTGTGGGTGCCGGGCTGATGATCTACAGCCTGATCGAATGCATCCAGACCCCGCGCCACCGCGTGCGGGTGCTCGGCAAGAGTGCCTGGCTCGCGGTGATCGTGCTGGTGCCGATCATCGGCGCCGGGCTGTGGCTGGCGTTCGGCCGCGGCCGGGTGGCGGCTCCCGGAGCCGCGCCCAAGCGCCCGTCCGCCCCCGATGATGACCCCAACTTCCTGCGGAACCTGGAGATCCAGCGCATGCAGAAGCAGCGCGAGGAGGAGCTCCGTCGCAAGGAGGCCGAGCTCGAGGCCCGGCAGAAGGGTCAGACCCCGCAGAAGAAGCCCGACGACGGCGCCGCGACGGACACACCGTCCGACGGTTCCGGCGCCCCTGGCGCGGACAAGGACGGCGACGGCAGCCGCAACGGCAACGGCCGTCCGCCTCGGCGCCCCGAGGACTCGGCCGGCGACGCCGCCGAAGACACCGACGTCGACGACCCGCGCAGTACCTGATCAGCCAGTACCGGATCAGCACAGCACCTGATCAGCCCAGCAGCATCGCCGCGGCCATCGTGGCCGCGAACGCCAGGCTCACCTGGCCCGTCAGCTGCAGCACCGTGATCAGTGCACGCCCGGTGTGCCGGCGCGAGAGCATGATCCGCACGGGGCCGGCGCACAGCGGCCACACCAACAGCACCAGCAGGAACCACAGGTTCTGCGCCACCAGCGCCAGCGGCAGCAGCACCGCCACCCCGATCATCAGCACGTAGCTGATCCGCGCCTTCCGCTCCCCGAGCCGCACTGCCAGCGTCATCTTCCCGGACTCGCGGTCCGTGGGGATGTCCCGCACGTTGTTGGCCATCAGCAGCCCCGAGGCGATCAGCCCGGCGCCCACCGCACCCACCCAGGCGGCGGGGCTCAGCTGGGCGGCCATGACCCAGGTGGTCCCCAGGGTGGCGACCAGCCCGAAGAAGATGAACACCATCACCTCACCGAGCCCCAGGTACCCATAGGGGCGCGAGCCGCCGGTGTACCACCAGGCGGCCAGCACGCACACCGCGCCGACGGCGAGGAACCACCACATCCCTGACAGGGCCACGATCACTACACCGGAGGCACCGGCGATGCCGAAGGAGATGAACGCGGCGGCCTTCACCGCACCCGGGGACGCAGCCCCCGAGGCGGTCAGCCGCATGGGCCCCACCCGGGAGTCATCGGTGCCGCGCACACCGTCGGAGTAGTCGTTGGCGTAGTTGACGCCCACCTGCAGGGTCAGCGCCACGATCATCGCCAGCGCGCCGATCAACAGGTCGAAGGAGCCCAGCCCGGCGGCCGCGGCGGTGCCGATCACCACCGGGGCCACCGCCATCGGGAGCGTGCGGGGGCGGGAACCTGCGATCCATTCTGCGGTGGTGGCCACGGGACTCCTTCGATGGGGGACGGATGGGGGTGGGTCGGGTGCGCGTCCGGTCAGCAGGTCAGCCGGAGAACATCTGGAGCAATTCTCGCCGATCCGGCTTCCCGGATGTCAGCAGGGGCAGGGCGGCCAGCACGTGCAGGTCCTTCGGCACGGCCGCGGGGCCCAGCGTCTCCCGCACCGCCTCCCGCAGGTCGCCCAGGGTGTCGTCGGTGCGGGTGACGGCGGAGAGCACGACGGCGGCGCAGACTCGCTGCCCCCAGTCCGGGTCCGGGGCGGCGCCGACGAACGCGTCGCGCACTCCGGGATGGTCCAGCAGCACCGCGCGCACCCGCTCCGCGGAGACCTTGACCCCGCCGGTGTTGATGACGTCGTCGGCGCGGCCGGAGATGCTCAGCTCAGGCGTGGCGCCTGGGGTCTCGGCAGGCGTCAGCTCCCCGAGATCGTCGGTGAGGTAGCGGCGGTGCCCCATGAGCGGCTCCACGTCGAAATGCTCGGTGGTGAGCTCCGGGTCGTCAAGATAGCCCAGGGCGACCATGGGACCGGCCAGTCGGACCCGGCCGGCGTCGTCGGTGTCCACGGTGACGCCGGGAAGGGGATGGCCGTCATAGACGCACCCCCCGCAGGTCTCGCTCATGCCATAGGTGCGGACCACATGCAGGCCGGCCTGATCGGCTCGGCGCAGCAGCGGCGCCGGGGAGGCGCCGCCTCCGAGCAGGATCGTGTCCATGCTCCGCAGCGCGGACAGCGTCCGGGGATCTCCGGCCTCCAGGAGCCTGCCCAGCTGGGTGGGCACCAGGGAGACGAAGCGAGGCTCAGCGGTCAGCTGCTCGGCGGCGCCCGCGAACGCCGCGGGATCGGTGGTCCCTGTCAGCAGCGGCACCGGGACGGTGCCGGCCACCAGGCTGCGGGAGAGCACGGCCAGGCCCGCCACATAGCTGGGCTGCAGGGTCAGCAGCCAGTGCCCGTGTCCGCCGAGTGCCGCCGCCGTCGCGTCGGCGGAAGCCTGCAGCGCGGCGGCGGAGAGCAGGGTCTGCTTCGCCGTCCCGGTGGAGCCGGAGGTGCGCACGACGACGGCGGGGGCCTCACCGTCGCGGCCATGGTCCGTCGCGTCGGGGCGGTGCACCCAGCGGGGGGCGTCGTCGTCGGCCGGAAGGAATTCGATCGGGGGCGTCGCGCCACGGAGGGCGGCGTCGAGCGCCTCCAGGGCGGGCTCGATCCAGGAGTGACCGGTGCGGCTCATCGGGCGGTGGATGGGTCGGGGGTCGCTGTGACGACTGTGGGCATGATCCGCTGACCCGCTCAGCCTCGGGCCCCGAACTGTTCCGCCACCTGCTCGCCGATGGTGCCGATGATGTCCCGATCGGCCGCGCCCAGTCGTTCTCCGGCCATATCCGCCTGGTGCCAGTGCGGGTACATGATCTCCGGCCGGCCGACGCGGTCGATCGTGGTCCGGTCCTCCTCGGTGAGCTCGAGCGCGGCATAGCCCAGCAGGTCCTCCAGCTGGTCGAGGTTCCGGGCCGCGACGGCGGTGTTGTGCACTCCGGGACGGGTCAGCGTCCACGCCAGCGCCACCTGCGGGATGGTGGCGCCGTGCCTGCCCGCCACCTCCTTCAGGGCGTCGACGACGTCGTAGAGGCGGTCCCAGTCCGGCACGCGCATCTCCTGACCGGTGCCGTCCTTGAGGCGGGCAGGGCCGTCGGGCTGCTGTCCCCGGCGCCACTTTCCGGTGAGCAGGCCCATGTTCAGCGGACTCCACGGCTGAGTGGAGATCCCCGCGTCCAGGGCGGCGGGGATCTGTTCGTACTCCGCGGTGCGGGTGTAGGCGGAGTAGAGGATCTGCTGGGCGACCGGCTTGACGAAGCCGTGGGCCTCGCAGACTCGCAGGGCCTTCTGCAGCTGCCAGCCCATGTAGTTGGAGACCCCGTAGTAGCGGATCTTGCCCGACCGGACCAGAGTGTCCATGGTCTCCAGCGTCTCTTCCAGCGGAGTCTGGCCGTCCCACTGGTGCAGGTAGAACAGGTCGATGTGGTCCCGGTCCAGCCGGGCCAGGGAACGGTCGACCTCTCGCAGCAGGTGCCAGCGAGAGGCGCCGCCGTCATTGGGACCGTCACCGATGACCATGCGGGCCTTGGTGGTGATCAGGAAGTCCTCGGCATGGTCGAGCTTCTTCAGCGCCGCGGCGACGACCTCCTCGGCCACTCCGCGGCCGTAGAGGTTGGCGGTGTCGATCAGGTTGATCCCGGCCTCGTGCGCGCGGGACAGCATCTCTGCGGCACGGTCGGCGTCGAGGTCGCCCATGTGCGTGAGCTCCTCACCACGGCCGAAGGTCAGCGTGCCGAGGGCGATGGGGGAGACCCGGAGGCCGCAGGTGGGGGAGAGCTGGCGGTAGAACGGCGTGGAACCAGTGGGGGCGTCTGGGGTGCTCACAGTGTGTCCTCCTTAGACGGGACGGCTGACGTTGCCTCCGGACGCGTGGTCGCTAAACGTCGCGTCAGTGCGCTCAGAGCGACCATATCTCCGGAGTCAACGTCAGGGTCTCAGAAGTAGTACGGGTAGCTGGACCAGTCCGGGTCCCGCTTCTGCAGGAACGCGTCTCGGCCTTCGACCGCCTCGTCGGTCATGTACCCCATGCGGGTCGCCTCCCCGGCGAAGACCTGCTGACCGGCCATGCCGTCGTCCACCGCGTTGAAGGCGAACTTCAGCATCCGCACCGCCTGCGGGGACTGGGCGGCGATGTCGGCGCACCATTCGAGCGCCACCTGCTCCAGCTGCTCATGGTCCACCGCCTCGTTGACGGCCCCGGCGGCGACCATGTCGTCGGCCGAGTGCTCACGGGCCAGGAAGAAGATCTCTCGGGCCTTCTTCTGGCCCACCTGACGGGCCAGCAGGGCGGAGCCGTAGCCGGCGTCGAAGGAGCCCACCGTGGCATCGGTCTGCTTGAACCTCCCGTGCTGCTTCGACGCGAGGGTGAGGTCGGCGACCACGTGCAGAGAGTGCCCGCCGCCGGCGGCCCAGCCGTTGACCACGGCGATGACGACCTTCGGCATGGTGCGGATCAGCCGCTGCACCTCCAGGATGTGCAGCCGGCCGGCCTGGGCGGGGTCCACCGTCTCGGCGGTCTCGCCCGAGGCGTAGCGGTAGCCGTCCCGACCGCGGATGCGCTGGTCCCCACCGGAGCAGAAGCTGTGCCCGCCGTCCTTCGGGGAGGGGCCGTTTCCGGTGAGGATCACCGCGCCGACGTCGGGCGTCATGCGCGCATGGTCCAGGGTGCGGTAGAGCTCGTCCACCGTGCCGGGGCGGAACGCGTTGCGGACCTCCGGCCGGTCGAAGGCGATGCGCACCGCGGGCAGATCACGCAGGATCCGCCCGTCCGCGTCCCGCTCCACGCGCCGGTGGTAGGTGATGTCGGTCAGCTCGAAGCCCTCCACCGGGCGCCACTGCCAGGGGTCGAAGACGTCGGAGACCTTCTCGGGAAGCTGCGGTGCGTCAGCGAGGGGTGCGTCAGAGTTCAGTGCGTCGGTCACGCCCAGAGTCTACCGACAGGCGGGAGGCCCGCGCGGCGCCGATCAGTCCAGCTCGCGGCGCAGCTCTCAGTGCAGCTCCACACCGGTGGCCTCGCGCACCTGCTCCTCGCTCACCCCCGGTGCGGTCTCCACCAGCTGCAGGCGCGGCTCGGCCTCGGTGCCGACGACGTCGATCACCGCCAGGTCCGTGATGATCCGGTCCACCACGCCCTTGCCGGTCAGCGGCAGGGTGCAGGCGGGCAGGATCTTCGGGGAGCCGTCCTTGGCCACGTGGTCCATCAGGCAGATGACCCGCTCGGCCCCGTGCACCAGATCCATGGCGCCGCCCATTCCCTTGACCATCTTGCCCGGCACCATCCAGTTGGCGAGGTCACCGTTGGCGGCCACCTGCATCCCGCCCAGCACGGCGACGTCGATCTTGCCGCCGCGGATCATCCCGAAGCTGGTGGAGGAGTCGAAGAACGCCGCGCCCGGCAGGACGGTGACGGTCTCCTTGCCGGCGTTGATCAGATCGGGGTCCACCGCATCCTCGGTGGGGTAGGGGCCCACCCCGAGGATCCCGTTCTCCGACTGCAGCACCACGGTGCGCTCGGCGGGGATGTGGTTCGGGATCAGGGTGGGCATGCCGATGCCCAGGTTCACGTAGGAGCCGTCGGGCAGCTCGTCGGCGGCGCGCGCGGCCATCTGGTCACGGGTCCAGCCCGCGCGGGTCTCGGTGCTGAAGTCGCTGCTCATGGCAGGGTCACTCCTTCTCGTCGCTGCGGACGGTGCGCTTCTCGATGGGCTTCTCGATCTCCGTGCCGACCTCCACGACGCGGTGCACGAAGACCCCGGGGAGGTGGACGGTGTCGGGGTCGATCTCGCCCGGCTCCACCAGCTCCTCCACCTGGGCGATGCAGATGCGGCCGGCCATGGCCGCGTCCGGGCTGAACTGGCGGGCCGCCTTGTTGAACACCAGGTTGCCGTGCCGGTCGCCCTTCGCGGCGTGCACCAGGGAGAAGTCGGTGACGATCGACTCCTCCAGCACGAACTCCAGCTCGCGTCCGTCATGGACGGTGAAGGGACGCACCTCCTTCGGGGGAGATTCCTGTGCGACTCCGCCGGCGCCGTCGTACTTCATCGGGATGCCGCCCTCGGCCACCTGGGTGCCGACGCCGGAGCGGGTGTAGAACGCCGGGATCCCGGCACCGCCGGCGCGCATCTTCTCCGCCAGGGTCCCCTGCGGGACCAGCTCCAGCTCCAGCTCGCCCTCCAGGTACTGGCGGGCGAATTCCTTGTTCTCGCCCACGTACGAGGACGTCATCTTCGCGATGCGCCCGGCGGACAGGAGGATGCCCAGTCCCCAGTCGTCCACGCCGCAGTTGTTGGAGGCCACCGAGAGCCCGGAGGCCCCCTGCTCCAGCAGCGCCTCGATGAGCTGGATGGGGTTGCCGGAGAGGCCGAAGCCGCCGACGGCGAGCGAGGCGCCGTCGGGGATGTCGGCGACGGCCTCGGCGGCGGTCGCCACGGACTTGTCGATGGTCATGGGTCCTCCTCGGGGACTCGGTGGCTCTGGATCGGTGCAGGTCTGTGTGGGTCTGTGTGGGTCGTGGTGGTCGGTGCGGATCTCTGGTGGGGAGGCCGGCGTCGGTGGGAGCGGCCCGTCAGCTCGCGGTCCACCCTCCGTCGATGGCGTAGGACGTGCCGGTCACCATGCCGGCGGCGTCGGAGGCCAGCCAGGTGGCCAGGGAGGCGACCTCCTCGGGCTCAACCAGTCGCTTCACCGCGGACTCGGTGAGCATGATGCGCTCCACCACCTCGTCCTCACCGATGCCGTGGAGGCGGGCCTGGTCGGCGATCTGCTTCTCCACCAGCGGGGTGCGCACATAGGCCGGGTTGAGACAGTTGGAGGTCACGCCGTGGTCGGCGCCCTCCAGGGCTGTGACCTTGGACAGGCCCTCCAGCGCGTGCTTGGCGGCCACATAGGCGGATTTGTAGGCGCTGGCGCGCAGCCCATGGACCGAGGAGATGTTGAGGATCCGGCCGAAGCCGCGCTGGTACATCCCGGGAAGCGCGGCGCGGATGAGCAGGAACGGGGACTCCACCATGAGGCGGTGCATGAAGCGCCAGGCCTCGGGGTCGAACTCATGCAGCGGGGACACCCGCTGGACGCCGGCGTTGTTGACCAGGATGTCGGCGTCAGGCACGCCGGTCTCCTCACTCAGCTCCTCCAGCGCGGAGGTCTCGGCCAGGTCCACGGTCCATGCCCGGCCGCCCACCTCGGAGGCCAGGGCCGTGGCGGCGTGCCGTCGCGGTCGCAGACCGTGACCTCCGCGCCGGCGGCGGCGAAGGCCCGCACGCAGGCCGCCCCGATGCCGGAGGCCCCGCCGGTGACGACGGCGCGTCGACCGGCCAGCGCGTCGGCAGGGATCGGCGGGGTCCGGGTGGGCTGGGGGTCCATGGATCTCCTCCTGGGGAACGGGGGTGAGGTTGGGGCGATCAGCTGTCGGGGCGGGCAGGTCTCGGGACTGGCAGGTGCGGATCAGAAGCCGCCGACGGCAGAGACCAGGGCGATCAGCGCGGCCACGACCAGCACCGGGATGACAAGCGTCACCATACCGATGTCCTTGTACGACTGGCGATGGGTGAGCCCGCACACGATCAGCAGGGTGACCACCGCGCCGGAGTGCGGCAGGGTGTCGAGTCCGCCGGCGGCCATGGCCGTCAGACGGTGCATCATCTCCAGGCTCATCCCCTCCGCCTCAGCCATGGCGCGCAGGTCCCCGCCGAGGGCGTTGAGCGCGATCGTCATGCCGCCCGAGGAAGAGCCGGTGAGACCGGCGGTGATGGAGGTGGTGACCACCGAGGTCACCAGCGCGTTGGCGCCCATGCCGAACACCGAGTCGCGGACCACGGCGAAGGCGGCCACGGAGGCGACGACGGCCCCGTAGCCCACCTCGGAGGCGGTGGAGAAGATCGGCAGCATGGAGCGCTTGACGCCGTCGCTGAACCCGACCTTCAGAGTGCTCCACTGGCCGAAGTTCATGGCCACGATCAGCAGCACCGCGGCCACGATGGCGACCAGCACGGCCCACAGGCCGGCCCGGGAGTCGTAGGCGATGGACCCGAAGGTCTCCTCCTGCAGGTAGGACCAGTCCAGGGCGGGGAAGATGACCAGGGTGCAGGCGAAGTTCACGGCGAAGACCATCAGCAGCGGCAGGAACGGCACGATCCGGTTCGGCGGGGCCAGGGTGATGGTGACCTGCGAGCCGTCGTCGGCGGAGCCTCCGATGACCTTCTTGGACTCCGGGGACTCGAAATGCTCGCCCTTGGTGATGAGGCTGCGACGCCGGTGCTCCAGCCACAGCAGGCCGAGGCCGAAGATCAGCACACCGCCGAGGATGCCGACGCCGGGGCCTGCATAGGCTCCGGTGTCGAAGAACTGCCCGGGGATGATGTTCTGCACCTGCGGGGAGCCCGGCAGGGCCGTCATGGTGAAGGTGAAGATGCCCAGCGCGATGGTGCCCGGGATGAGCCGACGGGGGATGTCCGCCACACGGAACAGCTCGCGGGCCAGCGGGTACATCACGAAGGCGACCACGAACAGGCTGATGCCGCCGTAGGTCATCAGGGCGGAGGTGATCACCGTGGCGGCGATGGCGCTGCGGCTGCCGATCCAGCCGGTCACCGTGCGGGCGATGGACTCCGCGTATCCGGTGACGGTCATCAGGATCCCGAAGATGGCCCCGACCAGGAAGATCGGGAACCAGCTGCCCACGAACCCGGCCATCGCGGGCATGAACACCTCGGTGTAGGAGGCCAGGATCGGGGCCCCGGAGAACACCAGGCAGACGACGGCGGAGATGGGGGCGGCCAGGATGACCGGCACGCCCCGGTAGGCGAGCGTGATCAGCAGCAGCAGGGACACGATGATGCCGATGATGCCCAGGATCATGAGGTCTCCTCTTCGGAGGTGGTGGTCGGGCGACGGGATCTCGTCGCCGTGGACCAGCATGCTCCGCGGACTGTGATCTGGGCTACATCGACATGTTCAACGCTGGGGTGCGGATCTTGTGTCCAGCTACGAAGCACCGCCACGAGGTGGGCCGGACCGTCGGGACGCCAGCGCCCATGAGATCTCGATCAGGGTGTCCAGGTCGCCCAGATCTGCCCCGGCGATCTCGCCGAAGCGCTGGAGCCGGTAGCGCAGCGTGTTGACGTGCACGGGGATGCTGCGGGCTGCCAGGGGGATGCTCAGCCGGTGGGTCAGGTACGCCTCCAGGGCCTCGAGCACATGCTCGCCGAAGCTGCCGGTGTCCTCCAGCGGCGCCAGGTAGCGCTCCCTCAGCAGAGCGGTGACCTCCGGAGAGGCGTGCACCCCGGCCCGCCAGGACAGGCTCTCCAGATCCACCAGCCCGGTGCGGCCCACCGCCCCGGCGGCGCGCAGGGCCGCAGAGGCGGATTCGAAGGATCGTGGCAGCTCGTCCAGCGCGACGGCGGGGCCCAGCGCCGCGGTGAGCCGGGCCGGGTGGATTCCGGGAGTGGGTTCTCCGATGACGATCCCCACCAGCGAGGAGGCGCGGACTGCGGTCAGGATCCTCACTCCGGCCCGCTCTGCCCAGTCGTCGAGGGCGCGCTGGCGGTCGACGTCGGCCTCCGGGTGGGAGTCGGCGGCCAGGGCGCGCAGCGGCGCGGAGGTGGGGACGTCGTAGAGGGCCGCGCCCCGGGCCAGCTCCGCGGGCTCCATCCACGGTGGCGTCGGCGTCGCCGATCCATGCCGCCCGGCGTGTGGAGTCGGCCAGAGCTCGGGCGAGGTCCTTGTCCTGGTAGACGAGCACCGCCCGGGAGGAGAAGGCGTCTCCCAATGCCCAGAGGATGGTGGAGGAGGCCAGCACCTGGTCGGCGGGAATGCGGTGGGCCGGGGCGTGCTCCAGCAGCCGGTGCAGGATCACGGACATGCACACTCGGAAGCCCGCCAGCACGCTGCCCACGGGCACGCCTTGGGCATAGCGCTCCGAGGCCAGCGCGTCGGCCTCGATGACGTCCTGCGGGGAGGGCTCGAACCCGGCACGCACTGTCCGGATGCTCAGGGCGATGTTGCGCCGCACGGAGGACTCCAGGGCGGAGTCGGGGACGTCGTCGTAGCCCGGTACGGTGGCGCGGATGTCACGGATCGTCTGCTCCAGGATCGTGTCGTCCTGCTCCAGGGCGGTGAGGAGCCGCTCCCAGTGCTCATCCGCTGTCATGGGTGTCACGATACCGCCGCCGTCGCGGGGTGCAGAGGACCAGTCTCAGACGCCGAACGGTGCGGGGTACCGGATCGTCCCCGTCGGCAGTGGGCAACCGGTGAGGCTGAGTGCCATCAGAGCCTCGTCAGGGACGTCGAAGCCGACCCTGATCCCGTGGGAGGAGGCTCGTTCGAAGCCGAACCGGGGGTAGTACTCAGGGTGGCCCAGCACGACGACGGCGTCCTCGCCCAAGTCCCGGGCGGCGTCGAGGCCGGCGCGGGTGGCGGCCGATCCCGCTCCGGTGCGTTGGTGAACCGGGACGACCGAGCAGGGAGCCAGGGCCAGGGCCGGCATCTCACCGATGTGGCAGCGGGTCAGCAAGGCGTGGCCCACCGGCTCACCCTCCGGTGTCAGCGCCAGCATGGAGAGCCCGGGGATCCAGGCAGGGTCCTGCCGGAGAGCGTCCACCAGATCTGCCTCGGCGCTGGTCTCGAAGGCGGCGCGCGTGATGCGGCGCACGGCGGCCGCATCGGCGGGATCCGTCGGCGATTCGGGGCGTGTGCGCCACCCGGACGCTCGGGCCGCGTGACTGGTCATGCGGCTCACGATACCGCCGCCGTCGTGGGTTCCGGCCGTTCTGCACCCCGAAATCACGTCTGCCTCACCAGATATGGCGGTGCGATCGTGATTCCGGGGTGCAGAGTCTCGGCCTGGGGTCAGGGCCTGCGCATCACGGGGCGGTGTGGACCGTCACGGACGAGCTGCCGGAGGACTGGTAGCCCTCGGTGGCCATGACCTGGTAGTCGTGGCTGCCCAGCGGCATGCCGGCCTGCTCCCACGCGTGGAAGTGGTTCGCCGTGGTGATCGACCCGCTGGTGCGCGTGTCATGCCGGACGCTCCAGTACTGCTGGAACGTCTGGGTGCCGTCGATCGACGGCTCCTCGACCCGAGTGGTCTCGTAGATGTCGTAGTAGCTGCCGTCCGACCAGAAGGTGCCCTTGTAGTCACCGGTGGGACGGTAGGTGCCGTAGTCCTCGATGATGTAGTACTCCACGAGCGGGCCACGGGTCCAGCCGTAGAGGGCCAGGTAGCCGTTGCCCGACGGGTTGAACGTCGCGGAGTAGTCCACGGTCCGGGACGTACCGGTGGACCAGCCCTTTCCGACGACGAAGTTCCCGGTGTCGCCCCACTGCGTGGAGTAGCTGCCGCCCGGTTCCAGGTTCATGGTGATGGTCCCGGGGGCGTCGGTCCAGAACGTGTAGAAGTAGCCGTCGTGGTATCCCTGGGTGTCCTCGTAGACGGGCTGGGCCGAGGCTGGGGTGGCCAGAACGGCCCCGCACAGCATGGCCAGCGCAGCAGCGACGGCGACGGCGCGGCGGTGCAGAAGTCGGCGGATGCGGCCGGTGGACGGGGGTCGTGTCGCCGTCCGGGCGGGCGGCGTCTGAGCGGTGGTCATGGGAATGTCATCACCTTTCGTAGGAATGTTCATGTTCCGGCGAGGAAGGTGATCAGGCTTCCGTGGCCGGTTCGGAGCTGTGTACCGGGTTGCGGCACCGAGGGTGCGGCGGGAGATCGGCGGGTGAGCTCATTTTGTTCTCCCGATGAACGAAAATGTAGTGCACGTCACATCTCCTGGCAAGTGTTCACCTCTCTCGGGGTGAGTCTTCGTGACGGACTGTGGGGCCGAGACCGCTTCACACGTACAGTGGAGATGTGAGCCCTGTGATCGCCGCCGCCGCACCTGAGGTCTTCGGCGGGCGCCATCTGGCTCTGCTGGGACTGGCGGCCGTGCTGGGCGTGGTGGTCGTCTGGGGCGCCCGACGGCTGCGAGGCCATCCGGCTGAGCACCGTGTGACCTGCCTGGCGGGCTGGCTGCTGCTGGCGGCGTCGTTGGCCTGGATGGGCTGGTGGATGCTCCCGGAGAACTGGGACATCGGGCGCTCACTGCCGCTGCATTACTCGGACGTGCTGCGCATCATCGCGGCCGTCGCGCTGATCCGGCGCTCCCGCTGGGCGGTGGCCATCACCTGGTACTGGGGCCTGACGCTCAACACCCAGGCGCTGCTGACCCCGCATCCCAGTCAGCTGCGGTTCTCACCGGTGGAGTTTCCCTTCTACTGGGGGCTGCACATCGCGGTGCTGCTGGTGGCGCTCGTCGTCGTCTGGGGACTGGGCCACCGGCCGGGATGGCGAGACTTCCGCCTCGCCTACGCGGCCGTGCTGGGGTGGGCGGCGATCGTCATGGTCCTCAACTCCTGGCTGGGCACCAACTACGGCTTCCTCAACGAGCTTCCCCCAGGCGACTCGATCCTGGATCTGCTGGGCCCGTGGCCGATCTACATCCTCTGGGAGATCGTGCTCGTTGCTGCGGTATGGGCGCTGATGACGCTGCCCTGGACACGACCGCGGCCCGGAACACTGACCACGCGGACGGCCCGTCAGCGCAGCGCGGGCGGCAGCGGACGGGGCCGGTACCGCGCCACGAAGAAGCCGCGCCAGAGCCGGGGCACCGAACCCGGAGCCCCGGACTGATACGGCGACGACGGCGCGTCCCCCTCGCGCTGCCGGAGCACCACCGCGCTGTGAGCCGGGGCGCCCGGATCGTAGGGGTGGTTGGGGTCGTAGAGCAGCAGTTCCAGCTCGCCCGCCGGGGAGCGCCGGTACCCGTGGCAAACCGCCTGGTGGTTGCGACCCAGCGCCGAGGGGCGCAGCGAGTGGACGCTCACCAGCCCGAGGACCACGGGGACGCCGTCGTCGAGCGAGGCCAGGGCGCGCCGAACCTCCCTCCGGGTGAGCCCGATCAGCCACCCGGTGGGCATCGCGCTCCACGTCAGGTACCGAAGTCCGTTCAGGGCGCCGTGCCAGCCGCTGAGCATGCTGTGGCGTTGGCGGGCCCGAATGTGATCGGCCAGCGGATGCCCGTCCGGCGGGACGCCCGGAGACGTCCCGTCTGCGGTGCGGAAGTCCTCAGACGTCGACGGCGGCACCTTCGCCTCGGCGTGGAGGTGGTCCAGCGCGGAGAACGCCATCCCGCCGCATCGCCCGCGTCCGGTCCAGGTGACCTTCCGGCCCACCACCGGGGGCAGTCGGCCGGAGAAGAGCACGTCCACGAAGCGGTTCGGGAACCGGAAGGCATGGCGCCGGGGATCGAAACCGGTGCGGCGGCCGAGGTCCGCCGAGGCGGGGGACTCCGGGATGCGCTCCATGGGTTCACCGTACCGGAGGGTCCTTCCGCGGATGCTGAGCTGGCCGTAGGGTGTGGGTATGCGGGAGATCACACACGACGGCGACCTGGACCACCTGCGCGAGTTCTACCGGCATTTCGGGCACGTCGAGGCGGCCCCGGTGTCGGTGCTCTACGAGGACTGGGCCCTGGGGGTCGCTGAGGACACCGAGGTGCTCGACCGCCTGCTGGCCCTGCCTCCGGAGAAGCGCCAGCCGAACCTGCTCTTCGCCGCCGCGCGGCTGCACGGCACTCCGCTCAAGGCCTGGGCGGACGCCCGCCCGCAGATCCTCGCCCACTGGGAGGACATCACCACTACGATGCGGGAACGGCGCACCCAGACCAATGAGCCCGGGCGCAGCGCGGTGCTGAACCTCGCCCTGTCCCGGATCGAGGGCCCGGTCGCCCTCATCGAAGTGGGAGCCTCCGCCGGCCTGCTGCTCTACCCCGACTGCTGGGAGATCCGCTACGGCACGGCTGCGGGCCCCGTCACCCTGGAACCGACAGGCCCGGTGCGCGCCGAGGTGGAGCTGGACTGCGGGCTGGAAGGCATCGAGCCGCCGTCATCGCTGCCGGAGATCGCCTGGCGCGCCGGCGTGGACCTGAACCCGCTGGACCTTCGCCGGGAGGAGGACCGGGAGTGGCTGGAGCATCTGGTGTGGCCGGGCATGGAGTATCGGCTGGACCGCATCCACGCCGGCGCCCAGCTGGTGGCCGCCCAGCCGCCGTCGATCGTGCGCGGGGACCTGAACGGGATGCTGCCCCAGCTGCTGGACCAGGTGCCCTACGGGGTCACCCCGGTGGTGTTCCATTCGGCGGTGCTCGCCTACCTGCCGCTGGAGGACCGCGAGTCCTTCGCGCGCCAGGTGCGGGCCTCCCACGCCCGGTGGATCTCCAACGAGGGCTCCCGGGTGCTGCCCGAGATCACCGAGAAGCTGCCGCAGGGTGGCGACACCCCGGACTTCGTGCTGGCCCTCGACGGCGAGCCGATCGCCCGCACCGGCCCCCACGGGCAGTACGCCCAGGCACTGTGACTCTCAGGGACCGCGCTCGGCTGGCGGAGGCGCAGCGGCTGCTGGACGGGCTCGGACTTGACGACATCTCCGGCGTCGAGGGCTGGGCGCTGGCCGGGACGCTGCCCATCGGCGTCGACATCGAGGACTCCGATCTGGATGTGGCCCTTCTGGACGACGACGTCGTCAGCGCGTGGTGCCGCTGAAGCCGTCGGAATCGCCAGAGTCGCCGGGGTGGCCAGAGTCGCCGTGGTCGGGTTCGTCGCTGTCCGGTTCGTCGGTGGACTGCTGCTCGAGGCTCTCGAGCCGGGCCTCCAGCATGTCCAGGCGCCACCGGTCCTCGGCGGTGAGGTTCTCCTCGGCCCGGGTCGGGATGTGCGGCTCCTCCAGCTCCGGAGCGGCAGGACGCCTCTCCAGCTCGGAGAGGCGCCTCTTGAGCTGCTCGAGCTCCTCACGGTCGCCCGGTGCCCCGATCCCGCGCTCTGTCCGCGCCGTGACCACGGCGACGATCCCGCCGACGATGATGGCGGTGAGGACGATCCAGGCGAACCACGGCATGGCCTCACGGTAGCAGGGGGTCAGGCGAGCGCCCTACGAATTCTTGACCGAGACATCGCCGATTCATAGGGCGTTCATAAGATCGTGCCCTTCCATGGGGACTCGACACGTCATCGAGAACCCCAGGAGAACCCCATGGAACACCTCTGGATGGTCATGGTCGACGCCGCAGCGATCCTGCTGCTGACCTTCGGCCTGTACTTCCGCCGTCACCACCGCCGGGACCTGGTCACCGCGTTCGTGGTGGTCAACATCGGCGTCTTCGCCGTCGCCGCGGTGCTGTCCTCCCTGGAGATCGGCATCGGGGTGGGCCTCGGCCTCTTCGGCGTGCTGTCCATCATCCGGCTGCGCTCCTCCGAGATCTCCCAGCATGAGGTGGCCTATTACTTCGCCTCGCTGGCCATCGGCCTGATCGCCGGCTTCGACGGGATCGACCCCGCCCTAGGCGTCGCCCTGATCGCCCTGATCCTGCTGGCCGTGGCCCTGGTGGACTCCCGGAAGGTGCTGGGCCGGTCCCGTCAGCAGACCCTGCGCCTCGACGGCGCGGACCTCGACCTGGACACGGTGCGCGCCCGGCTCGAGCCCCTCATCGGCGCGCCGGTGCGCTCCGTGAGCATCACCCGAGTGGACCTCGTGGACGACACCATGACGGTCAACGTGCGGTGGTCCGATGCGCGCCCCCAGGACCTCCGCACCGAGGCGGACCTGGCGGGTCCGTCCGCGGCAGAGCATCCTGTGGCCGAGGGGCTGGAGCGTCGGGCATGAGCCTGCCCCACGCGACCCCGCCCGGGCGCATGGTCGAGTCCCTCGCGGCCGGATTCGCCCCCATCACGCTGGACCAGCTCAACGCGCAGGCTGCGCTGCAGACCCGCGTGGACCGCAAATACGTGGTCCATGGTCCCCAGGTGGAGGCGCTGCTGCGTCACCTCCAGGAGGACCCAGCCCGGGTCCTGGAGATCTCCGGGGCACGGGCCATGCGGTACCGGTCCCTGTACTTCGACACCCCGGACCGGGTCTCCTACCTGCAGTCCACGCTGCGCCGGCGGCGTCGCTTCAAGCTGCGCACCCGCCAGTATGTGGACACCGGCCAGGCCTACCTGGAGATCAAACGCTCAGGGTCCCGCGGGGAGACGGTCAAGGAACGCACCAGCCACCCCTATGTCCAGCTGGACCGCTTCCGCGGGACCGCCGACGACGACGTCGCCGCCGCCCTGTCCTCCACCGGAGTGGACCCGGCGCGGATCGAGGAGCTGGTGCCGTCGCTGGGCACCGCCTACCGGCGCACCACGGTGCTGCTTCCTGCCGCGGAGCCGGGGGAGCCGCCGTCGCGGATGACGATCGACACCGACCTCCAGTGGACCCGGCATGTCAGCACCGCCGAGGCCGGCTCCACACCCGCACGCAGCGAGTCCCTGACCACCCCGGGCCTCGCCGTCGTCGAGACGAAGTCGGCCTCGGGCGCGGGCCAGGCGGACCGGATCCTGTGGCAGCTGGGCGTGCGGCCGACCCGGCTGTCCAAGTACTGCACCGGCCTGGCGGCGCTGTGCCCGGAGCTTCCGGCGACCCCCTGGAAGCGCACGCTGCGCCGGCACTTCGCCTCGGGGATCCACCATGGTGAGAGCCTGCCCAGCCGGTAGGGTGCTCCCATGGGGAGTCAGGAGCATACGTTGACCCGCCTGGACGGCAGTCCGATCCGGGCGCTGGTGGTGGACGACGACCCGATGCTCAGCGAAGTCCTGGCCATGGCGCTCAGTGCCGAGGGCTGGGAGCCTCACCGGGTGGGCAACGGCCAGGCCGCACTGGCCGCGGTGCGGGAGCTCCGCCCCGACGTCGTCGTGCTGGACGTGATGATGCCCGGCATCGACGGCTTCGAGGTGGTCCGCCGGTTGCGGGCCTCCGGAGAGGATGTGCCGGTGCTGTTCCTCACCGCCAAGGACGACGTCGCCGATCGGATCGCCGGACTGACCTCCGGCGGGGACGACTACGTGACCAAGCCCTTCTCCGTGGAGGAAGTGGTGGTGCGGCTGCGCGGCATGGTGCGCCGGCACGTGCGGCATGTGGCGGAGGAGTCCTCGGTGCTGGTGGTCGGAGACCTCGTCCTGGACGAGGACACCTATGAGGTCACCCGGGCCGGGGCGCCGGTGGAGCTCACCGCCACCGAGTTCTCCCTGCTGCGGTACCTGATGGAGAACCAGCGCAAGGTGCTGTCCAAGGCTCAGATCCTGGACGCGGTGTGGCAGTACGACGTCGGGGGCCGCTCCTCGGTGGTGGAGCTCTACATCTCCTACCTGCGGCGCAAGATCGACGCGCTCGGCCCGCCGATGATCCACACGCTGCGCGGGGTCGGCTATTCGATCAGGGCCGCCGATGAGTGAGCGGACCCTGGCCCGGCTGAGTCGCTGGCCGTTGCGCCGCCAGCTGGTGGCCGGGATCGTGATGCTGCTGGTGGTGGCTACCGTCGTGATCGGGGTGGTGACGGTGGCGGTGCAGCGGCACACCGTGCTGGACCGGGTGGACGACCAGCTCGAGACCGTGCTGGAGGCGCAACGCTCCGCTGTGGAGGACGAGGCCCAGGAGATCCCCCGGATGCGGGCCCGCTCCGTGGTGGTCATCGAGGCCGACGGCGTCGAAGAGGTCGCCGAACTCACCGATGAGTCCGGGGTGGTGTCGCCGCTCTCGGACGCGGAACGGCATCAGCTGCTCGACGGTGCGGGCCGGGAGCCCTACGCCGAGACGGTCCAGCTGAGCGATCACGGCTCCTACCGGGTCACCTCGGCCGCCCTCGACGGCGGCGGACAGGTGGTGGTGGGGCAGTCCCTGTCCGAGGTGGACCAGACCATCCGGGACATGACCCTGTCCTTCACCGTGGTGGGGCTGCTGGGGGTCACCCTGGCGGCCCTGGGCGGGCGCTGGATCATCCGGCTGGGGCTGCGCCCGCTGGAACGGCTGGCCCGCACGGCCTCCCAGGTGTCGCAGACCCCGCTGGCCGAGGGCACCGTCTCCATGCCCAGCCGGGTGCAGGACCAGGACACCTCACCGGGCACCGAGGTGGGGCAGGTGGGTGCGGCGCTGAACCGGATGCTGGACCATGTGGAAGACGCCATCGGCCGGCGGCAGAGCAGCGAGGACCAGCTGCGCCGGTTCATCGCCGACGCCGGCCACGAGCTGCGCACCCCGCTGGCGGCGATCAGCGCCCACGCCCAGCTGATGGAGCGCCGCCGGACGGAGATGCCGGAGGAGCTGGGGCATTCCTCCCAGCGGATCCGCTCCGAATCGCAGCGGATGGGGCTGCTGGTGGAGGACCTGCTGCTGCTGGCCCGCCTGGACTCCGGGGTGCCGCTGGCCGAGGAACCCGTGGAACTGGCCCGCATCCTGGTGGACGTCTCCGCGGACGCCCAGCTGACCGCCCCGGGGCATCAGTGGCACATCGACCTGCCCGAGGGCGCTGCGGATCTGACGGTCCGCGGGGACGCCGCCCGGCTGCACCAGGTGGTGTCCAACCTGGTCAACAATGCGAAGGACCACACCCCGGAGGGCACCTCGGTGATCCTGCGCCTGCGTGCGGACCGTGCAGATGCCGTGGAGGTGACCGTCGAGGACGACGGCCCCGGCATCCCGGAGGAGCTGCAGCCCCGCATCTTCGACCGGTTCGTGCGCGGCGACGGCGCTCGCAGCCGCGGCGATGCCGAGGCCGGTCAGGGCAACACCGGCCTGGGGATGGCGATCTGCGCGGCGATCGTCCACGCCCACCGGGGGACTATCCGCTGTGAGTCCCGGCCGGGCCGCACCCGGTTCGTCATTCGGCTGCCTGCGGCTCCTCACTCGGCGGGTCCGGCAGCTTCTGCGCGAGGATGATGATCTCGGGGGAGTCCTCGGCGAGTTCCTCCCGGTCCCAGTCTCCCCAGACCTCGGCGACCACGAAACCGGCCTGCCCCAGGGACTCCACCAGCGTGGCCAGGCTCCGGTAGCGCAGGGTCTCGTGGACCACCAGGTGTCGTCCGTCGGGCAGCACCGTGTGGCCGCGGTGGGTGATCAGCGGGCCGTCGTCGGCGGCGTCAGCGAGGTCGCATCCACCCCGGCGAGCTCCACCCAGGAGGTGAACTCGCCGCCGTCGGGATGCGGCTGGGTCTCCCGGGTGTGCTCGGCGTCCCAGGCGTCCAGCTCCAGGGCCTCCGGGTTCCGGGACTCGAAGGCCAGCCAGCCGCCGTCGGCCAGGTTCCGGTGGGCGTGGGCCAGCACCTCGTCCCAGGCCGCGCGGGGCAGGAAGTACTGGGCTACGTGGCCCTCCATGACGGCGACGTCGGCCGCCGCCGTCGGCAGCTGCTCCGCGGTGCCATGGATCCAGGTGACGGCATCGCCGCCCGGCCGGGTGCGGGCGACCTCGATCATCGCCTCCGAGGGGTCCACTCCGGTGACCTGCAACCCTCGACGAGCCAGCTCCACTCCGAGCACCCCGGTGCCGCAGCCGATGTCGGTGACCCGCCGAGCGTCCTTCTGCTCGATCAGCGCGGTGTAGAACTCGTGGTCCCAGCCGCCGGAGTTCTCGACGTCGTAGACGCGCACCATCTCCGGGTGTTCCGTCCACGGGCCCTCGACGGTGACGGTCTCGCCCATCAGAACCGCCGCTCGGCCGCGCCCAGGTGGTGCGCCAGGAAGGCGTAGTCCCAGGCGCGCTCCTTCCAGGACTCGTAGCGGCCGGAGGCGCCGCCGTGGCCGCCGTCCATCTCGATCTTCAGCACCACCGGCGCCTCGCCCTGCTGATGCTCGCGCAGCCGCTGCACCCATTTGGCGGGCTCCACGTACAGCACCCGGGTGTCATGCAGACTGGTGACCGCGGCGATGGCCGGGTAGCGGGTGTCCCGGACGTTCTCATAGGGGGAGTAGGACTTCATGTAGGCGTAGACCTCGGCGTCCTGGATCGGGTTGCCCCATTCCTCCCACTCCAGGGCGGACAGCGGCAGGTCCGGGTCCAGGATGGAGGTCAGGTTGTCCACGAACGGCACCTGCGCGACGATCGCGGTGTACTTCTCCGGGGCCATGTTCGCGATCGCGCCCATCAGCAGTCCGCCGGCGGATCCGCCGAGGGCCGCGATGCGCGCCGGGTCCGCCCAGTCGGCCTCCACCAGCTGGTCGGTGGCGGAGAGGAAGTCACTGAACGTGTGGGTCTTGGTCAGCTTCTTGCCGTCCTCGTACCACCAGCGTCCCAGCTCCCCGCCGCCGCGCACATGGGCGATGGCGAACACGATCCCACGGTCCAGCAGGGACAGGCGGGGGATCCCGAAGGACGGGTCCATGCTCATCTCATAGGAGCCGTAGCCGTAGACCAGAGTCGGGTTGGTGCCGTCCGGGGCGACGTCGCGGTGGTGCATCACGGTGACCGGGACCTGCACCGGGGAGCCGTCCGGCGCGGTGCCGTCCCCGGGTGCCCAGATCCGGGTGGCGCGGTAGGCAGAGAGGTCGACGTCGTGGACCGGGGTCTCGCGGCGCAGGATCGGGGTGGGCGCAGCGGCGTCCCCGCCGTCGTCGGAGGGGGCGGCATGCGGGATGTCATAGATGCGCGGCGGCGTGAACCAGGAGGTGTACAGCACCCGGAACAGGGGGGCCTCATGCTCGGCGGAGGTCACCGCGCAGGTGAACAGCTCCTCCTCGAACCCCGGCCCGGGAAGCGACGACGTCGGCACCGCCGCGCCGCCGTCGCGGACGTTGCGCAGTGCGTCCAGGGAGAGCAGCTGCACGGACTCCACGGTGTCGCGCCGGGCGCTGACCAGCACCTGGGCGGCCGTGACGGTGACGCCTTCGAGTTTGACGGTGTCCTCGTGAGGGAGCACGGTGGTGCCCAGGTCCAGGGGGTCTTCGGACCGCTGGGCGGCCAGCGCCTCTGCGGTGGTCAGGCTCAGCGCATTGTTCGGGCCCCCGGCATTGTGGGTGACCAGCAGCTTCCGCTCGCCGTCGAGCTCGATCGGGTCCACGCTGTGCAGCAGCCGGCGGTCCGCGGAGATCAGCAGCACCGGCTCGGCGTCGGGGTCGGTGAGGTCCAGCAGGCGGGACTCGTCATACTCGGAATTGCCGGAGAGGATGATCAGCTCGCGCTTGTCCGAGGAGACCCCGAACCCGCTCCAGAGCTGCTCGTCGGTGATCTCCAGCAGCAGCCGATCCTCGGAGGCGTCGGTGCCCAGAGTATGGACGTAGAGACGCCAGGGCCTCCAGGACTCGTCGGCCACCATGTAGTAGGCGCGCGACCCGGTGGGGTCCAGGACGGCGGCGCCGTGGACGTCCTCGACGGTCTCTGGCAGGTTCTCCCCGGTGGTGAGGTCCCGGAAGCGCAGGGTGTGCCGTTCGTCCCCGGTGGTGTCCTCGCAGTAGGCGAGCAGCCGGCCGGACTCGTCGATGCTCATCCCGCCGAGCTGGTAGAAGGCGTGGGGCTTCGCCTCGGCGTTGGTGTCGAAGTAGGTGACCTCACCGTCGAGCGGCTCCCCGGGCTGCACCTCGGGTGGGGTCCAGGCGTCCAGGGATCGGGACTCGGGAGCTTCTGACTCCGGGGCGCTCACCGGCACACGGCAGTAGATCGGGTGCTGCTCGCCCTCGATGGTGCGGGTGAAGTACCAGAACCCGCCGCGCCGGGAGGGCACCGTGAGGTCGGTCTCCACGGTGCGGTGCTTGATCTCGGAGAAGATCGCCTCACGCAGCGGCTCCTGGTCCGCGGTGACGGCGTCGGTGTAGCGGTTCTCCGCGTGCAGGTGCTCCAGGACCTCCTGGGACTCCTTGTCCCGCAGCCACTCATAGGGATCGGTGACAGTGTCCCCGTGGTGGACACGGATGGTGGGGACCTTCTTCGCCTCCGGGGGAGCGGGAATCGTGGTGGTCTCAGACATGGGCACCATTCAACCAGAGGGCGGTGTCACGGCTGTCTCGTCAGGCCCGGCCGTTCAGATCCAGGCGGGCCTGGGCGACGATGACGGCCAGCTGGGCGCTGGTGTCCGCCCCGATCTTGGCCCGCGCGCTGGCAGGGTGCTCTTGACGGTGCTCGGCGAGATGAACAGCTCACTTGCGATGTCTTCATAGGTGTTGCCGTCACCGATCAGCCGGGCCACGGCGATCTCGCGCTCAGCGAGTCGGCTCACGCGTCGACGGGCCGACTCGCAGACCGGCTCCGTCCGCGGGCCGACGTAGCTGGCGATCAGCCGGGAGGTCATCGCCGGTGAGATCATCGGGTCGCCGTCGTGGGCCATGCGCAGGGCGGTGGCGAGGAATTCGGTAGCGTCCTCCTTCAGGAGGAAGCCGGTGGCCCCGGCGTCGAGGGCGCCATGCAGGTGGGTGTCCGTGCCGAAGGCGGTCACCGCCAGGACGGCGGGCGGGGCCAGCTGCTCGCGGAGCCGGCGGATGGCCTCGACGCCGTCCATGCCTGCACCCAGGTGCAGGTCCATCACGACGACGTCGGGCCGGTGGGTGCGGACGGCGTCGATCGCCTCGGCACCCGACGGGGCGGTGGCGACGACGGCGATGTCCTCCTCGCCGCTCAGGATGTTCTGCAACGAGCCCAGGACCAGGGCGTCGTCGTCGACCATCACCACAGAGAGCATCACGCGGGAAGTCTACCAACTGGGGGCTGACGCGACGGGGGAGCCCCAGGTCAGAGGCGGGGGACGGGCCGCGGCTCAGCCGGGCGGCTCGGCGGCCTCGGGCGGAGGCCAGGGCAGCCGGACGGTGAGGATGAAGCGGCCCTCGTGCTGATGAGTCTCCACTGTGCCGCCGAGCGCCCGGGCCCGTTCCTCCAGGCCGACCAGACCCGTGCCGGAGCCGGCGGTGAAGCGGGGATGCTCGGGGAGCCGGTTGGTGACCCGCAGATCGATCCCCTGGCCCTCGCCGCCGGTCAGGCTGATCTCCGCGGTGCGGTCGCTGCTGTGCCGCAGCACGTTGGTCAGGGCTTCCTGGAGGATGCGGCGGACCGCGTGCTGCAGGGCGTCAGGGGCTGAGGAGAAGCCGTCGACGAGCACGAAGGGACGCACGTCCACGCCGCCGGCCGCGGCCTCGGCGAACAGGGCCTGCAGGTCGGTGACCCCGCGCGGGAGGGTGCCGGGGCGGCGTCGCTGGCGTCGCCTTCACGCAGGGAGGTCAGCAGGGTGCGCAGATTGGTCAGTGCCCGGTCCGCATAGTGCCGGGTGGTGCGCAGCTCGTCACCGAGGCGTGGGTCACCGGAGTGCTGCGCGGCCTTCTCCAGCCCGCCCACGTGCAGGGAGAGCCCGGAGAGGTCGGAGGCCAACGTGTCGTGGACCTCCCGGGCCAGGATCTGCCGCTCCTGCTGACGGGTCAGCTGCTCGGTGAGCGCCTCGTTGCTGTGCTCGGCGGCGCGGGCGTGGGCCTCGGCGGTGCGGGCGGACCGGCGCTGCCGCACGCCCAGGGAGATCCCCAGCACCAGGCCCAGGCACAGGACCGTGACGACCGCGACCAGGATCTGCCCGGTGCGCTGGTAGTCCGGATCCGGCCAGCCGGTGAGGGCGTACAGATGCAGGCCCGTGCAGATCAGGATGACGGCGAATCCGGCGGCGGCGACCGCCCAGTGCCAGCGACGCTCGGCCCGGACCACCCACACGGTCAGCCCCACGGCCAGGACGAAGGGGTCCAGGCGCAGCAGCAGTGCGACGACGGTGCCGGCGATCATCGGCACCAGCGGAGCGCGCCGGTAGAAAGGCAGTGTGAGCAGGGCCAGCATCGCCGCCCCGATCATGATGGCGCCGAGAGTGGTCGGTTCGTCCGTCGCCGGGTCGATGTACCCCGGGTTCGTCATCGCCGTCGACACCGTCACCAGGAGCCCGGTGCTCATCATCACCAGCACGACGATGCCGGAGAGGATGACGCGCACGGCCCGGGGCCACGATCGGGGGAACATGCCGTCAGTGTACTGAGGCGCTCTGACATGCGGACACGGCGGATCGGGCGGCTCAGTATGCCCGATCAGGCATCCTTGTCTGCCCGATCAGCGGTGCCGGTGATGCGCGCAGTCCGAGAAGCTCGAATCAGCACAGAGTGCTTCACTCGCAGACCGATGAAGAAAGCAGGTTGAACCATGTCGACCACCTATCCGGATCCCGCCGCCGTCGAGGCCGGGCCGAGCAGGAACATCCTTGGGATCATCGCACTGATCACGGCGATCCTCGGGGCGATCTTCGCCTGTGTGCCGGGCGCCCTGATCCTGGGCTGGGTGCTGCTGCCCATCGCGTTCGTCCTGGCCCTGGTGTCCCTGTTCCTGAAGGGGAAGAAGCGTGGCGCAGGCATCGCCGGGCTGATCGTCTCCGTGGTGGGCACCGTCGTCGGGATCATCGTGTTCTTCGCCGTGGTGGCCGACGCCTTCGATGAGGCCTTCAACGACGAGACCACCGTCTCCACCGCCGCGGAGGAGGGCGACGACGCGGAGTACGGTGACGCCGAAGCGGGCGGCTCGGAGGTCGGCGGCTCTGACGACGCGGCCGCCGCTGCCGAGGAAGAGGCCGACCAGGAGGAGGCCGACGCCGCGGCGACCTCGGAGGATGAGGACGACGAGGCCTCCGCCGATGACGCCGAGCCGGGCACCCGCGCGAACCCGTATCCGCTGGGTTCGGAGATCTCCACCTCCGACTGGGCGGTGACCGTCAACGGGGTGGACCTCGACGCCACCGACGCCGTGCTGGCGGAGAACCCGTACAACGAGGACCCGGAGGAGGGGCACACCTACATCCTGGTGGACCTCAGCGTCCAGTACACCGGTGACGACCCCGAGGGCGACACCCCGTGGGTCAGCGTCGACTACGTCTCCCCGGCGGGCAACACGTTCCGCTCCTCCGACAGGGTCACCGTGACACCGGACAGCTTCGACTCCATGAGCACGCTGTACGAAGGCGCCTCCACCACCGGCAACGTCGCCCTCCATGTGCCGGCCGACGGCGTGGAGGACGGCGTGCTGACGGTGTCGCCCGGCATGTTTGCCGACGACGTGTTCGTCGCGGTGGACTGAGGGACCCGGAGGACGTACACGACGACGGCGGGCGGGTGACCGCGAGAGGCCACCCGCCTGCCGTCGTCGTGTGTGGTGGTGTGGCTGCGCGTCGGCGTGGTCAGGTCGCGATGCGGTCCGTGGCGTCGGGGCCGGGGGATTCGAACTGGGTGGCCTCACTCTCGGAGGGTGTGGCGCGGCGTCGGATCTTCTCGATGATGTCGATGACGACGTCGACGCGGTCATCCCCGATGACGCTGTCCGGGTCTCCGTTGTCACTGAGCGGGGACTCGTAGAGCGCCTCCACGGTCATGGCCCCGTTGGCGGTGAGGTAGTCGATGACCTGGTCGATGAACCGCAGCTGCTGCGCGGAG
The DNA here is from genome assembly GCF_001758425.2 of Nesterenkonia sp. PF2B19. GTDB lineage: Bacteria > Actinomycetota > Actinomycetes > Actinomycetales > Micrococcaceae > Nesterenkonia > Nesterenkonia aethiopica. Next base: position 92,276 of record NZ_MDSS02000003.1, read on the forward strand.
AAGGTGGAGCCGGCGATGAACTCGTTGAAGCTGGCCTGTACGGCGGTGCGGTCCAGACCCACCAGGGAGCGGACGAACAGGCCCAGTCCCTGGGCCTCCTCGGCCGCGGCCTGGATGTCCGCCCGGGTCCCGGCACCGGATTCGAGGAGCATCTCCTCCAGCGCGGCGAGGTCCTGGCTGGTGAGCTGACGGTTGTGACGCAGCTTCTGCAGGGCCAGCGTGTCCATCTGGGATTCCAGGAATCGTGTGGCCTTGTCCTTGAACCGACGCATGTCTGTCCCCGGGGTGGTCCGGGCCAGGTCCACCTCGCGGGCTTCGATCAGCTCGTCGGTGAACGTGGTGTGGACCGGCTTCCAGGTGCGCTTGTCCACGTAGACGATGAGGTCGCGGAGCCGCCGTCGGACGTCTTCGAGCATCAGGGCGGAGGTGTCCTGCCACCAGGTGTCATCGGCCAGCTCCTCCAGCAGGCGGGCCTGGGCCTTCACCGTGGGCACGTTGACCTTGGTCAGCAGGTTGGTGGCGATGTCCTGGATCCGGTGCTGCTGGGTCTGGAAAGCGCTGCTGTCGCCGAGCAGCTGCGCCAGCTGGGCGCGCAGCACGGTGAGGTCGAAGGTCTTGGCCTCTTCCTTGTCGCGCTGCGCACCGGTGGGAAGCCGTCCGAGGGTCGCGGCGACGTGCTCAGCCTCGGCCGGGTCGAGTCTCTCCCAGGCCTCCGAGGAGGAGTAGGTCTCCACCAACTGACGGTGGGGTCGGACCTGCACGTTGTGGGGGTTCATACCGAGCACGTGATGCCGGGCGGCATGGGCGATGTCGGCGTGGAGATGGTCCGCCCGGTATTCGACGGCGTCGACGACGGCGTGCCCCAGGTCAGGTCTGCCGAGAGTCCCGTTGCCGGTGGGGGAGCGCCCGGTGCCGTGGCGCAGCGTGGTCAGCAGCTCCACCCGGTGGCGGAAGAGGCGCTCGCTGAGGGACTGCGGGCGGGCGGCCTCCCGTTCGGGCAGGTCGGCGTTGAAGAATTCGACGTTGCCGCAGACGTCCAGGATCAGGAACTCGGTCTTGTCCTGGCCGGGGCCGAAGAGGTCTCGGCGGGTGCGGGTGCCGCGGCCGACCATCTGCCAGAACTTGGTCTTGGAGTAGACGGGTTTGAAGAACAGCAGGTTCACGGCCTCGGGCACGTCGATGCCGGTGTCGAGCATGTCGACGGTGATGGCGATGTGCGGCTCGGCCTCCGGGACGCTGAAGGAGTCGATGAGGTCCTGGGCGTGCTCGACCTGATGGGTGATCACGCGTGCGAAGGTTCCGCCGTACAGGGGGTATTGCCGGTTGAAGCGCTGGTAGATGAAGTCGGCGTGCTGCTGGTTCTTCGCGAAGATGATGGTCTTGCCCAGCCGGTCTCCGCCGGCGACGGTGATGCCGTGGGTCATGAGCTCGGTGAGGACCTTGTCCACCGTGTCCTCGTTGAAGAGCCGCTGATTCATCTCGGCGGAGGTGACGGCGTCGGGGATCTCACCGTCCTCGTCCCACTCCAGAGCGTCCCAGGCGAGCTTGTCCTCCTCGGAGAGCTCGTCGTAGCTGATGCCGCGGTCCAGGAAGCGGGTTCCCAGGGTCAGGGTGCGGGGCGGGACGAGGTAGCCGTCGTCGATGGCCTCCTCGAGCGAGTAGGCGTCCGTGGGGACCCCGGGCTCCTGTTCGAAGAGCAGGTAGGTGTTCTTGTCCACCTGGTCCACCGGGGTGGCGGTGAGCCCGAGCAGCAGGGAGTCGAACCAGTCGAAGATGCTGCGGTACTTCTGGTAGACGGAGCGGTGGGCTTCGTCCACGATGACCAGATCGAAGTATCCGGGGCTGAAGGGGCCGGTCTGCTTCTCGGTGTACTCCCGGATCCGGTTGAGCATGGTCGGGTAGGTGGAGACGAAGATCCGCGCGTCCTGGTCCTTCTCCTCCACCAGGTTCACCGGGGGCTCCTGGGGGAGGTGCTCCTTGAACGCGTTGACGGCCTGCCGCACCAGGGCGGTGCGGTCGGCGAGGAACAGGACACGTTTGACCCATCCGGCCCGCAGCATCTGGTCCACCAGGGCGATGACGGTACGGGTCTTGCCGGTGCCGGTGGCCATGACCAGTAGGGCGGCCCGCTGACGGTCGGTGAAGGACTCGCCGACGGTACGGATGGCGTGGGTCTGATAGTCGCGTTCGACGATGTCGGCATTGATGGGTGTCTCGGGCAACGGCCGCCGGCGGCGCCGGGATTGCAGGCGCCAGGCGAGCTCCTCCTTCCGGAGGAAGCCGCGGACCTCCCGGGGCGGGTAGCCGGAGGCGTCGTCCCACAGCCAGGTGGTGCTGCCGTTGGTGTAGAAGATCAGGGGACGCTGAGGGTGTTCGGCTTCGAGGGCGTCGGCGTAGAGGCGGGCCTGCTCCTGCCCGGCCTCGGCGTTTCGGCTCGTGCGTTTGGCCTCCACGACGGCGAGGGGGCGGCCGTCGTCGCCCCAGAGGACGTAGTCGGCGTAGAGGGTCTGACCGGTGTGCGGGTGCGTGAGCCTGACTTCGGTCTCGGCGTGGTTCGGCGGGGTGCGGCCGTCTCCTGGTGTCGTGAGGGTCCAGCCGGCCTCGCTGAGGTCGAGGTCGATGTAGCGCGTGCGTGTGGCGGCCTCGTCGTAGTCGCGGGTGTCGCGGACCTGCTTAGCCCGCTGCGCCTCGGCCACCTGGGCGCGGACCGTGGCGAGCTCTTCTTCCAGGGCGCGAGTCTTGGCCTCGGACTCTTCGAGCTGGCGCCGGTAGTCCTCCTGCTCCTTCTGCACCGTGACGGCGAGCTGGCGCAGTTCGTCCACGCGCATGGGCTGGCGGCGGGCGGCGAGCTGCGGGTCGAAGGCGGCGGTGACCGGCACAGTGTCCGGGGCGGTGGAGAAGTGCTGGGCGGCCCAGATGAGCACGTGGTGGAGGTCGCGGACCACGTGGTGAGCGACGTCGGGGCGGGGTGTCTGGTCTCCGTGGACGGCTTTGTTGCCGACTTTTCTGATCAGGTCCAACTTCTGGATGATGCCCTGGGTGCTGATCTCGCGGAACTGTTGGTCGTGGACGCGGGCGGCGAGGTCGTCACGGTAGGGGTCGCGCAGGCCGCGGAGCTGGTAGATGCGTTCGATCAGCTGCTCGATGGAGTGCCGGGCGTAGAAGCAGGCGGAGCGGGGATCGCTGCTGATGTATTCTTCGGCGCGCAGGCAGGACGCGTAGATCTGCGGCCACTCAGCCTCGATGAAGGCGAAGTTGCTCTGGGCCGGCATCGCAGTCCCCCTTACGCGTGTGTGTCGGCACTCACTGTCACCGTATCCGATCGCGCTGACATGCGGGAGTGACATCGCGGGCGGAGATGTTCGCGTGACGTGCTCGAAGACGAGAACTCTGGGGGCGCGAATTCAATCTAATGCGCGTTTGTACTGCAATCTCCTGATCACACGAAAGTCCGGTTGGTGCTCGTCGGAGATCCTCACAACGCTTCCAGTCGGTCACCCTGACGGCATGTCGGAGATGCTGATGGGGGCAACGTGACCTGGTATCCCTTGCTTCGAAGAGCGTCGGCGGCAGTCTCGGTGTCGTCCCCGACGGCGGCGGCGAGCTGGCGGCGACGGAACTCACTCCGCTGCTCTCGGAGTATCCGGCGACCGCCTTCCGCGATGTCGATGCCGAAGTCACCTGCCAAGGCTTCGAGGATGTCCTCCAAGCACGGCCGGAATCGGTGGCCGCCGGTGGGGAAGTGAAGTTTCTCGGTCCGGGGCGCATATCGCACGCTGCGCGACTTCGGGTGGCCGCGTTGCATGATCCACTCCAGTCCCCGATGGTGGGAGTGGACGTTGAGGTGCGAAGCCGGGACGCTGTTCGACTCCCGCTCGTAGTCAAAGCGCACGAGAGGCTCGTTCGTCGCCGGGAAGTCGTCGCGTTCCTCGGGAGCGAGGTCATCCTCGGCGAGCGGAAGGATTCGGACTGACGAGGTTTGGATGGCCATGTACTGGCGGTCCTGACTCCACCGGCAGACGTATTTCAGCGAAAGGCGCATGACGGGCTGTCGGCGTGCCTGCAGAAGAATGCCCTGTTCGGGTGTCGTGAGCGCCAGGGAGCGTCGTGCTTGGGTGACCTCGACGTGATGGCCCGAGCCGGCGACCGTCTCGAGAGCCTTGTTCGTGGTGTGAGGGAATGTCTCGATCTGGCGAAGCAAGGGATCGTCAGGCATGCGGTCGTTCAGCCTTCAAGTCGCAGCATCTCGACGACTCCTTCGAGGCGGAACAGAATGTCGACCTGCGCTCGTGTGAGTTCGTCGTCTGAGCACTGGGAGAGCTCATCGAATGACATCCCTGCGCGTGCTTCGAGCTCTGCTTTCTCGGCGCGTAGGTCTTCGGCTGTGACGTGAGCGATCGGAATCGTCGTCATGGATCCGCCTCTCAGTGTGCTCCTACTGTACTTAACGTCGCAGACGCAGTCTGCAGTTCCCGGTTGACGGAGAGGGCCGGGCGTCGCTTCGCCGGGGAGGCGTGGATCATTCGAAGAAGTCTTCGTCCACTGTGACGACTTCGTAGGTCTGTTTGACCTGGACGCCGACCCGGTACTTGATCATCAGCGAGGTGAGGCGCTCACCGTCGATGAGCACGACCCGGGTAGGAAGGTTGTCGGCGTATTCGCGTGCGAGCTTGGTGAAGTGGCTGGTGGTGATGAAGACGCCTTTGGCGGCGCCGCGGCCGTGGAGCGCTCCGATGAAGGCCTGGAGGGTCTCGCGGCCGATGCCGTTGCCGGTGCTGTACCGCTTGGCCTGAATGTAGACGCGTTCAAGGCCGAGGGGGTCCTGGTCGACGAAGCCGTCGATGCCGCCGTCGGCGGTGCCTCCGACCTTCATACCTCGCTGTTCGGCCCCTCCGTAGTCCATGGCGAGCAGCAGCTTGACCACGGCGTCCTCGAAGAAGTCGGGGGAGCCGTCCTGCAGGCGTTGGAGGAGCTCGTCGGAGACGGTGCTGTGCAACTCGTCGATGGCACTGGTGATCTGATCTTCCGGGGTGGAGTCGCCCGTGGTGGCCTCGGTCTCGTCTGGGGCGGTGCTGGCTCCTGACCTGGCGCGGCGGGCGGCTTTCGCTTCGTCATGTTCGACCCAGGAGGGGAACTTCCTCAGGTCAGCCTGGGTGATGCCGTCGGGGTGGTCTCGCAGTGCCTGACGTCCGGTCTCGGTGATCCGGTAGGTGGCGCGTGCGGGTCGCTCCACGGCGCCCGCCTGGGAGAGCGCGGACATGGCCCACCCGATGCGGTTCTCGACCTTTGACTGACCCGATGCGAACATGACGCTGGTCTGATCGTCGGTGAGCTCCATCAGCTCTGTGGTGGCCGAGTAGAGCTCGCGGCGGCTGCAGGACTCTCCGTCTGAGAGGACCTGCAGCACCGGCCGCATGAACTCGTGCCAGCGGGGGATCAAGACGGTCGCGTCGGACGAGATGGTCATCGTCTCCTCAAGGCTTGAGTGAAGTGGGGTGGGTCAGCCCCAGAAGATGGGGTCGTCAGTGGTGTCCAGGAAAGCCAGCGCTTCGCGGACGTTCGACGTCGGCTGGAAGTCCGGGTAGTGGTGGAACGTCAGGTTCCTGTCTCGCCAATAGATGGTCCACAGGCCAGTGCGTGTGGTGTAGCGGAGGCGGGCGATGGGGAATCGCATGGCGGGGCGGTTCTGCGGGTCCATCCAGTCGGGTCGGCACTCCATGATGTCCACGTGGCGAGGTGTGACGTCGTGCTCGATCCAGATTTGGTCCCGCACGTGTTCTGGCGTGCGCTGCTCGCACCAGTCGGCGATGCGCTGGAGGTCCGTGGACGAGACGGCCATAGGTCAGAGCTCCCCTCGGAAGGCCCGGGATTGGAGGGACTCTCGCAGGTCGTTCAGGGTTGAGAATCTGGATCGAGCAGTGGATCGAGCAGTACGGAGCTCGACGAGACGCTCAACGTACTCCTTCTGGATGGACAACGGCGGGACAGGCATGGGCATGCCCTTGATGATGCCCATGTTCAGCCCGCCCATGATCGCGCCTTTGGTCTTGCTTCGTAGGTAGCGCTGCGCGGCCGGGTTCCACAAGAACGTTGAGCGGAGAAACTCCGGGAGGCATTGCGACTGATCGAGAGTGATACAGCACAGGTGCTTAGTGTTGATGGCTGTGGGGATGTCATCTGGAACCACGGCTACGCGGCCATTCGTGCCCATGATCGTGATGAGCACATCCCCGGGATGAACCGTATATCTGCTGAGCTGCTCGTACTTTTCCTGGGTGATGAAGCGCCTCTCCCCCCAGCCGAACTCGTTCCTTACGACGTTGTCGATTCCTATGACGGGTATCCCTGAGTCAGTGAGCTCCTCCTTGAGGAGCTGGCTGCCGAAAGGTCCGGTGCGCATCGAGTTCTTCTCCGGCAAGGCCACATCTTGAACGGTCTTGGTGGTCCAGCCCGCCTCGATCTGTTGGAACATCGACCTGTAGAGGCTGGCCTCGGTGGCATCCAGGAGGTCCACCACGCTCAGCGCTTTGCCCGCAACGTCAGCAGCGCGGTCGAGGATGGCGGCGATGCGGCGTTGTTCGGCGAGGGGTGGGAGGAGGGTTGTAATGCGGTAGACGTCCTCGCGGTTGAGGCCCGGCACTGCTGCGGACTTGTTCATGGACTCTAGCCCGACTGACCGCAGGCGGTGGTAGAGCCATCTGAGGTTGACACGTGAGTCGTCGTGCTTGGTGAAATAGGTGGTGTCGATGGGCCAGAACGGGCGATCCGGGGCATGGATCTGCCCGATCGAGCCCTTGCGGCCGACCACGAGAGCGGGTCCGGACGTGAAGGCTTCTTCATGGTGGTCCACCGCCCCGGCGGAGCCGTAGACGGGTACGCCTCCCGGGGTTCGAAGCTTCTTGGGGAGAGATTTGCCGTACCTGAGCTCCACGATGTCCCCCAGCGCCACCGTCGTCCAGCCCTTCGGCAGCTCGCTCACTTCAGCATCTCCTTCAGCTCGGCGAGCCCAGTGCGGATCTCGTCGTCGAGCGTCTCCAGCTCCTCGATGATCTCCAGCGGGTCCTGGTGGTCCTCTTCCTCGAAGACGATCTCCTTGTACCGGTTGATGGAGAGGTCGTAGTCGTTCTTGGCGATCTCCTCCCGCGGGACCGTGAAGCTCTGCTCGGTCCGGGGCCGCTCACGCTCCGCGCCGTCCCGCTCAGCCCACCGAGCCACCACGTCCGGCAGGTTGTTCTTCGTGTGCTCCTCGGTGCTCAGCGGCTCCTCCGGGCTCGGGCCCAGCTTCTCCACATCCAGCAGGGGAGTGCGCTTGTCATCCAGGCTCATGCCGTCGGCGGCCACGTCATAGAACCAGACCTCGTCGGTCGCACCCGCGCCGCCGTCGTCGGCATTGGTCTTGGTGAAGAACAGGATCGCCGTGGACACCCCCGCATACGGTTTGAACACACCCGAAGGCAGCTTCACCACCGCATCCAGCTTCTGACCGTCCACCAACTGACGGCGCAGATCCCTATGCGCCTTCGACGAGCCGAACAGCACGCCGTCCGGCACGATCACCGCGGCGCGCCCGCCCGGCTGCAGCAGCCGCAGGAACAACGCCAGGAACAGCAGCTCCGTCTTCTTCGTCTTCACCACATTCAGCAGGTCCCGGGACGTGGACTCATAGTCCAAGCTCCCGGCGAACGGCGGATTCGCCAGCACCAGGGAGAAGTCATCCGCCTCCCCGATCGCACCCTCCGAGAGCGAATCGCGGTACCGGATGTCCGGATGCTCCACCCCGTGCAGCATCATGTTCATCGACCCGATGCGCAGCATCGTCGAATCGAAGTCGTACCCGTGGAACATCTCCTCATGGAACTGACGGTTCCACTCCGGCCGGTACAGCTCCTGCTCATAGGTCTCCCGTACGTACTCCGAGGCCGAGACCAAAAACCCCGCTGTCCCGCAGGCCGGATCGATGATCCGATCCCCGGGCTTCGGGGCCGTCATCGCCACCATCATCTCGATGATGTGCCGCGGCGTGCGGAACTGCCCGTTCGTCCCCGAGGTGGAGATCTTCGAGAGCATGTACTCATACACGTCCCCATTGGTGTCCCGGCGGTCCATCGGGATCGAATCCACCAGATCCACCACCCGGGTCAGGATCCCCGCCTTCTCCGCATTGATGGTGAACCGCGCATTGCGCATGTGATCCGAATACGTCGACTCGTCGTTCCCCAGGTTCTGCAGGAACGGGAACACCTCATCGGAGATCACCCGGTGCATCGTCTGGGCATCCAGGTTCTTCAGCTCAGACCAGCGCAGATGCTGCTGGTCCTCGGTGAAGAACATCGTCTCCACCGGCTTGCCCGTCCGCTTCGCCTTGTTCTCCGCACGAGTCTGGAGCTGATCCAGCCGGCGGATGAACAGCAGATACGTGATCTGCTCGATGATCTCCAACGGGTTGGACATGCCGCCGGTCCAGAACGCATCCCAGATCCGATCAACCTTGCTCTTCAGCTCTCCGGTCACCATGGGGACAACCCTATCCGGCAGTGCTGACGCACAGGAAAAGCACAGACCAGTCGACATCTGAGCGAAAAGGAGCGCAGAGGGCGTGCGGAAGGTAGTGTAAATAACGTGCGAAAGGTAGTGTAGAAGACGTGCAGAAGGTAGCGTACGGCGTTCGGAGCTGTACGGAACAGAGGTGGGAGGAGCCATGGACTACACCCCTCGCAGCATCGACACGCTCCTGGACCGTTTCTTCCCCGAAGTGTCGGCGTACGCGCTGGACGGGGCCAAGGGAGTGGGGAAGACGGCGAGCGCCGCACGCCGCTCGGCCCATGTCTGGAACCTGGAGCGGCCAGAGCATCGGGCCCATCTCATGGCTCAGTCGAACTACCTGAACCTCCCTGAGGGAACCGTGTTCATCGACGAATGGCAGCACCTGCCTGACGTCTGGAACGCCGTGAGACGCGCCGTCGATGACGGTGCTCCAGGTGGACGGTTCCTCCTCGCGGGGAGTTCTTCACCACGTGACGCCTCCGGTACGCACAGCGGTGCGGGGAGGATCCTCTCGGCCAGGATGCGCCCGATGGGGCTCCATGAGCGGGACCTGTGTGATAATCCGGTGAGCCTCTCAGAGATGCTAGCTGGGGATCTCCCGTCGATCGATGCCCGGTGTCCTCTGCGCCTCGAGGACTACTTCGACGCCGTCGTCTCCAGCGGGTTCCCAGGCCTTCACCGCATGTCAGTGCAGGTACGGAACCAGCATCTCGACGCCTATCTCCGGCGGATCGTCGACAGAGACATGCCGGATCTCGGGTTCACTGTGCGCAGGCCCCTCCAATTACGACGGTGGATGGCTGCCTACGCCGCCGCGTCCTCCACGACGACGGCGCTGGCCCGCATCGCTGCCGCCGCGGGGGAGGACGGCGAGATTCCGGCCAAGACGACCACGCAGGCATATCGAGAACATCTGGCCCAACTCTGGATCCTGGATCCGCTCGAAGCCTGGAGCCCGTCAGTGAGCATGTTTAAGCGCATTCAGCAGAAGCCGAAGCATCATCTTGCTGACCCAGGGCTGGCCGCACGACTGCTCGGTGTGTCGGCTCGGCACTTGGCGTTGCCTACGAACGCGGACGTCGCCGGTAGGCTCTTCGAATCACTGGCGGTGCTGACACTCCGGGTCATCGCCGAGGCCGAAGGGGGTCATGCGTGGCACTTCAGGACGCGTGAAGGCCGCGAGGAGATCGACCTCATCATCGAAGGCGACGAAGGACAGGTCGTCGCCGTGGAGATCAAGCTCGCAGGCGATGTGCACGACCGAGATGTCCGTCATCTGTTGTGGTTGCAGGATCAGATGCCCGATGACGTCCTGGACACGATGGTCATCACGACTGGAGAGTTCGCCTATAGGCGGCCCGACGGGGTCGCAGTGGTGCCCCTCGGGCTTCTGGGGCATTGACGCTCCGGATCATTCCCCTGCCCGCACCAGCCCGGACTCATACGCCGTCACCACGATCTGTGCCCGGTCGCGCAGGCCCAGTTTGGTGAGGATCCGCGAGACGTGGGTCTTCACGGTCTGCTCGGCCAGGTGCAGTTCGGCGGCGATCTCCGCGTTCGCCAGGCCTCGGGCCACCTGCGTCATCACCTCCCGCTCCCGGTCGGTGAGCTCGGCCAGCAGGTGGGTCCGGGGCCGCGACGTGGGCCGGGAGGCGTAGTCCGCGATCAGGGTCCGGGTGACCTTGGGGGAGAGCAGCGCCTCGCCTTCGGCCACCACCCGGACCGCGTGCACCAGTTCCTCCGGGGTCGCGTCTTTGAGGAGGAAACCGCTGGCCCCGGCGCGCAGCGCGTCGAAGACGTACTCGTCGGCGTCGAAGGTGGTCAGCATGAGGATCCGCGGCGGGGTGCCGGGCATGTGCGCGATCTGTTTCGTGGCCTCCAACCCGTTGACCACGGGCATGCGGATGTCCATCAGCACCACGTTCGGTCGGGTGCGGCGCACGACGTCGACGATCCCCTCCCCATCCTCCGCGGTCCCGACGACGGCCAGGTCCTGCTGGGCGTCGAGCAGTGCGGCGAAGCCGGCGCGGATCATCGACTGGTCGTCCACGATCAGCACGCGCACCGCGGCGGAAGGGGTCTCAGGCATGGCCCCACGGTACCCCTCCGGTATGCCCCGCACATCGCTCTGTGGTGTGATGTGACCATCACAGCCCTTCGTCAAGGATCGATGTCATGATCCGCCGTCTGCTGCGCGACTGCGCCTACGTGCTGCCCGGACTGCCCATCGCGGTCTTCGGGTTCAGCCTGCTGGTCACGCTGACCGCCGCCTCCATCGTCACCGCCCCGCTCTGGATCGGGGCGCTGCTGCTGCCGGCCACCCTGATCGTCGCCTCCGGTTTCGCGGAGCTCTCCCGTCGGCGGCTGCGCCTGTGGGGCGCGGTCCCGGAACCTGTCGTGTACCGGCGGCGGGGCTCCGGGGTCGCCGGGGTGATGCGTCTGCTGGGCGACCCGCGGCGCTGGCTGGACCTCATCTTCGAGGCGATCATCGCTCTGCCGGTCCGACTGGTCACCTTCGTGATCGCGGTGCTGTGGATCGTCCTGGGGCCGGCCGCCATCACCTACTTCTTCTGGTCCCGCTTCATCCCGGGGGAGCGCGGCCTGATCCAGCTGCTGGACCTGATCGCCCCCGCGCTGGTGCCTGCCACCGACACCGGCCGGTACCTGCTGGACTCGGCCGTGTTCTTCACCGTAGGTGTGATCGTCCTGGTCACCCTGCCGGCCGTGATGCACGGCCTGGCGTGGATGGACGCGCTGCTGGCCACCAGCCTGCTCGGCTCCGGCGGCCGGGGCAGGCTTCCCGACGGCGGCATTGTCGCCCCAGGGATCGAGCCGGAGGTCGATCATGTCGTCGGGCCCGAGGCCGCCTCCGGTGCCCCGGCGGAGCGGGCTTCCGGAGCGTCCTTCAGCGCCCAGGCGTGGTCCTGGATGGGGGCGGTGTTCGCCGCCGTCGTGCTGCTGGCCGTGGGCTGGCCGGTCACCGCCGCCGTCTATGAGGTCAATGTGGCGATCGCCATGATTCTCACTGTGGCGCACAGCGGCGCCCTGGTGCTCACGTTGCGTCACTCCTGGTCCGGCATCGGTCTCTCCGTCGTGGCTTCGGCAGCCATGATGGGGGCCACCGCCGAGTCCGAGGTAAGCGTCTGGCCCTGGCCGGTGACCGCGATGCTCGCCCAGTGCGGGGTGCTGCTGGTCGCAGCACTGCGTCAGCGCTGGTATGTGGCGGCCAGCGGCTGGGCGGCCAGTGCGCTGCTGACCGGCGCTGCCGTGGTCGCGACCGCCCCTGAGGTGCCGGGCGGGGTGCTCTCTACGGCGATCGTCTTCGCCTCGGTCAGTGCAGGAGTGGTGCTGCTCGGGTCCCTGATCCGTCAATGGATCCTCAACGCCGGACGGCTGCAGGCTTCGGAGCAGGCCAGCGCCCAACAGACCCGGCGACGCCGTGAGCTCGAGGAGCGCAACAGGATCGCCCGGGAGCTGCATGATGTCGTGGCGCACAGCATGTCGGTGATCAGCGTCCAGTCCGCCACGGCTGCGTATCGCGTCCCCGACATCGGGAAGGAGGCACAGCGAGAGTTCGAGGAGATCGCGCGTTCCTCCCGGCAGGCGCTGGGGGAGATGCGGATGCTGCTGGGCATCCTGCGCGGCGACGACGACGTCCCCACCGCGCCGACGCCCGGGCTCGGGGACATCGAACAGTTGGTGGAGGACACCCGCGCCTCGGGCGTGACGATCCACGTCGACGGGTTCGCCGAGCTGCCTGAGGTCCCCTCCGCCGCTGGGCTGGCCGCCTACCGGCTGGTGCAGGAGGCGCTGAGCAACGCCCTGCGCCATGCGCCCGGCTCCACGGTGGCGGTCACGGCCTCGGTGGAGGCGGGAGAGCTGCAGCTGACCGTGAGCAACACCGCCCCGCCGGCGAGCGACGCCGCACCGTCTCCGGGCGCCGGGCTGGGGCTCGAGGGCATCGAGGAACGGGTCAGCGCGGTGGGCGGCGTCGTCGAGTCGGGCCCGACGCCGGAGGGTGGGTTCTGTGTGGAGGCGCGCTTGCCGCTGGAGTGATGGCGCTGTTTCTGGGATGCCCGGGCCGTTCCAGTGGGCTCCACTGCGGCTCCTGATGAACAGGCCGGTGCAACCACCGATAGACCCCGCCGCGCGTCAGTGCGGACAAGTGCACGGGAAAGTGACCCCCGGATCTGTGTGGCGTGGGCCCATCTGACTCGTCTCGCTCGGGAGTTTTCCACAGCCCAGAGGAAGGCGCCTGCGCATCGCCGCCCCATCCGCTGAGATGGAGGGCATGAACCCGCTCCACAGCCCGGAGGCTGACGGCAGGCACCGTGCGCCGCCGGCTGTGCCGGAGGGCCCTCTGCGGCGTCGTGAGCTCGCCGCGTGGTCCGACGCGGATCTGGAGCGCGCCCTGCGGCACGGATCCCTGACTCGGCTGGCGCACGGAATCTATGACGCCGGTGGGCACCAGCTGCCTCCGATGGTGGCAAAGCTTCAGGCGCTGACTGCCGACGCTGACGTGGTGGCCAGCCATGAGACTGCTGCCGCTCTGCTGGGGCTGTGGGGCACGCAGCTGAGGGAACCGTTCCACCTGACGGTGCCGCGACGCCGAACACGTATCCGCCGCCGCGGCGTCGTGGGGCATGGCGTCGACATCCCTGCGGGCCAGATCACGTCTGTGGCTGGCGTCAGGGTCACCACGGCGGCGCGGACCTGGGCGGATCGATTCGCCGGGGGATCCTTGGAGGATGCGCTGATCGCCGCAGACCTCGTTCTGCGGGCGCCACGGGTGGAGTTGGAGGGGCCGGGCGAGGCGGCGGCGACCCGCCATCAGCTGCAGGCGGTGGTCGAGTCGATGGGCGGACGGCGCGGAGTCGCCATGCTGCGCCAGGCCGCAGAGCTGGCTCGCGAACGGGTGGACTCTCCGCAGGAGACGCGCCTGAGGCTGGCTCTGCACCGCGCCGGACTCCCGGAGCCCGAGGTCAACGAGTGGGTGCTCGACGAGTACGGGCGCCCGGCGTTCCAGCCGGACTTGATGTTCCGTGAGTGGAAGGTCGCCGTCCAGTACGAGGGAGCTCATCATTCCCTGCCCCAGCAGGTGGAGCGCGACGTCGGCCGGGCGGAGCTCGCCACGGCGCTGGGCTGGATCGAGGCGCGGATCACCCGACGGCATCAGGTGCGGGCATGGGAACCTGCCGTGGACAAGGTGACTGCTGCGCTGATGAGCCGCGGCTGGCGGCCCTGAGGTCCCGTTGAAGCATCGATCGCGTCGAGGAGTCAGAATCCCGCACATCGTCCCGGCCTGACGCGTGTCAGATTGGAAAGATGTGCGGGATTCTGACCCCTCGATCCGGGGAAAGGCGCCGAGCCTGGTCACCTGCCCCCGCGCGGCTGATCTCAGCGTCCCCGGTACTGGGTGACCAGCGGGCAGTCCATGGGGTCGGCGTACCCCAGGCCCACGCGGTTGAGGTAGCGGATCACGATGCCGTAGGACTCCACGAGTCCGGTCTCGGTGTAGGGAATCTGCTTCTCCTCGCAGAACCGCACCACGATCGGCCGGACCTTGCGCAGGTTCATGCTGGGCATGCGGGGGAACAGGTGGTGCTCGATCTGCAGGTTGAGCCCGCCCATCGCCCAGTCCATGAGCAGCCCGCCGCGGATGTTGCGGGAGGTCAGCACCTGGCGGCGCAGGAAGTCGATGCGCTCGTTCTTGGGGATCAGCGGCATGCCCTTGTGGTTGGGCGCGAAGCTGCCGCCCATGTAGACGCCGAAGACCACCAGCTGCACTGTCAGGAACGCCAGGCCCAGCGGCAGTCCGAGGGTGAGCAGCACCAGCGCGGGGAAGCCGACCAGCCGGATGGTCACCAGCACGGCCTCCACGGCGCGGTGCTTGACCTTGGGCTCCAGGATGATGGTGCGCACCGCGTTGTAGTGCAGGGCGAAGGCGAAGAGGGTGAGCAGCGGGAAGAAGAGCCAGCCCTGTCGGCGGGTGATCCACCCCATGAAGCCGGTGCGTCCCTCGTTCTCTCCGGGGACGAACACCAGGGCGCCGGTGGCGATGTCGCCGTCGCGGCCGATGGTGTTGGGGCTGGCGTGGTGGCGCCCGTGCTTCCGCGACCACCAGGCGTAGCTGAGGCCGACGCCCAGATTGCCCACGATCCGGGAGAACCACTCGTTGGTCCGCCCGGTGGCGAACACCTGCTGGTGGGCGCTGTCATGGGAGAGGAAGGCCAGCTGGGTGAACAGGACGCCGAAGACGGCGGCGAGCCCCAGCTGCCAGAGGCTGTCTCCGAGCACGAACATCAGGGCCACCGAGACGACGGCAGCCAGTCCGAGGACCACCAGACGCAGGATGTAGCGGTCGGCCCGGCGGTCCATCAGTCCAGCGGCCTTCACCTCCGCGGCGAGCTCGGCGAAGTCATTGGTCTGCGCATTGCGCGGCATGCGCTCACGCGGGGCCGACGGTGCCGTCTGCTCCACGGTGGCGGTGCTCTTCTCAGTGCTGATGACGCTCATGCGGCTACCGTAAGGAGCCGGTCAGTACGGAGGCATCACCCAGGGGAGCCAACTCCGCCCCCTACCGGGGTAGGGGGTCGGTCATCAGCCCTTGACTCGCCGCGGCTCGACGGCGAGTGTTCACGCCATGCGATTCATCCTGATCCCCGGCCTCTGGCTGGCCGCCGATTCGTGGGGAGACGTCCCTGACCTGCTGCGGAAGGCCGGCCATGAGGCTCACGCGCTGACCCTTCCCGGCCTGGAGTCCCGCGACGCCGGCCGCGCCGGCCTCGGCCTGGACGACCACCTGGCCGCGGTGCTCGCCGCCGTGGAGGAGGACCCGGAGCCCGCCGTCGTCGTGGGGCACTCGGCCGCGGCCACGTTGGCGCATCTGGCCGCGGACGCCTGGCCGGACTCCGTGGCCCGCACGGTGATGATCGGCGGGATGCCGGCTGGGGAAGGCAGCCCTTTCCTGGAGGGCTTCGCCGCCGACGGCGACGACGTCCCCTTCCCCGGGTGGGCGGCCTTCGAGTCCGAGGACGTCCGGGACCTCGACGACGAGGCGCGCGCGGGACTGGAAGCGATCATGCGTCCCAGCCCGGCGGGCGTGCTCGAGACCCCGGTGACCTACCGGGATGCGCGCCGCCATCAGGTGCCGGTCACGCTGGTGTGCCCGGAGTTCACCGTGGAGGATGCTCGGCAGTGGATGGCCGCCGGGTTCATGCCGGAGCTGGCCGCCGGGGACGACGTCGAGCTGGTCGACATCGATTCCGGCCACTGGCCTCAGGTCACTCGGCCCGCGGAGCTGTCGGCGATTCTCGCTGCTGCAGGTAGTCGCTGACGTCCTCGCGGCTCCAGCATTCGACGTTCTCCAGGTCCGGCATGTCCTCGTCGACGAACACGGGGTCCAGGCCCTGCTTGCGCTGGGCGTCGAAGTGCTTGAGCAGGCGGAACGCCTTGCTGCCGAGCAGACAGATCACCACGAGGTTGAACAGGGCGATGATCACCATGGTGACACCGGCGATGGCCCAGGCGAGGTCGACGCTGATGATGGAGCCGAGGAACACCACGCCGGTGAGCACCACGGCGAAGGCCTTGCGGACGTTCTCCTTCGAGGAGATGAACAGGATGTTCGCCTCGCCGTAGGAGTAGTTCCCCAGGATGGAGGTGAAGGCCACCAGCGTGATGATCACGGCCAGGGCGATGGCACCGAACATGCCGAGGTTCGCCTCGAGCGCCCCTTGGGTGAGCTCCACGCCCAGGTTGGCGTCCGCCCCGACCGGGTCCTCGAAGGTGAACAGGATGATGAACGCGGTCACCGAGCAGATGATGATCGTGTCCAGGTAGACGCCCAGGGTCTGCACCAGGCCCTGCTTGGCGGGGTGGGAGACGTCGGCGGTGGCTGCGACGTTCGGCACCGAACCCATGCCGGCCTCGTTGGAGAACATGCCGCGCTGCACGCCCGCCATGATCATCGCGCCGAAGGCGCCGCCAGCAGCTGCGCGGAAGTCGAAGGCGTCGCCGAGGATCTGGCCCACCACGCGGGGCAGCTCCTCGATGTTCATGATGATCACCACCAGCCCGAGGATGATGTAGAGCGAGGCCATGAGCGGCACCACGTTCTGGGCCACCCGGGCGACGCTGCGCAGGCCGGCGACGACGATCAGTCCGGTCAGCACGGTCAGCACGACGGCAAGGATCCAGCTCAGCGTGGTGGTGTCGGCCACCCCGACGGCGTCCGCGGCACCGGTGACGGCGTCGACGACGGTGTTGGCCTGCAGCGAGGTGAAGGACAGGGCGAAGCAGAAGATGAAGATCACGGCGAAGACGATGCCGGCGCTGCGGGAGCCCAGTCCGCGCTGGATGTAGTACGCGGGACCGCCCTTGAAGGTGTCGAAGCGGCGGGTCTTGTACAGCTGCGCCAGGGTGGACTCCACGAAGGAGGCCGCGGAGTTCAGGACGGCCATCACCCACATCCAGAAGATCGCGCCCGGGCCGCCCAGGGCGATCGCTCCGGCGACTCCGGCGATGTTTCCGGTGCCCACGCGGGCCGACGCCGTGATCGTGAAGGCTTGGAAGGCGGACAGCGACTTGGTGCGACCGGTCTCGTCCCGCCGGGCCTTCTCCACGATGGCCGCGAACATCGCGGGCAGGTGGCGCAGCTGCACCACCCCGGTGCGGACGGTCATGTAGATGCCGACGCCGATGACGACCCAGATGCCGAGCCAGGACCAGGCGGTCTCTTCGATGTCTCCGATGATCTGGAGCAGTGAATCCATAGTCATGATGGGCCGACTGTATCGCGCACTGTGAGGCGGACAACAGGTGGAGAGCGGGCTGACGGCGTGTGCGCCGTCGTACGTCATGTCGCGACAGCGCTGTGCCCACCGCTATTGAAACGTTTTTAGCATCACTGTTGTCGAGGGCAACCGCGCCGCTCTAGGGTGATCCACGTTACAACGCTGGATGGTCCGAGAGTGATGAACGAGGAGCTGAGCCTGTGCCCTATCGACGACGAACAACACGTACCGCCGCTGCCCTGGCCGGTGCCGCGGCGCTGAGCCTGACTGCCGGATCCGTGTCCGCGGGTCCTTCCCAGACCACCGAGCTCGGCCACCAGCTGGAGGCCCTGGACCGCGGCCTGGTCGCCGTCGGCACCGACGACGGCGTCCACCTGAGCTGGCGACTGCTGGGCGAGGAGACCACCGGAGCCACGGGCCACGGCATGAAGGGGCCGAACTTCCACGTGCTGCGCGATGGCGAGCGCATCGCCACGGTCACCGATTCCACGAACTTCCACGACGCGGACGGCGACGCCGACTCCACCTACACCGTCACCCCGGTGGGCAACGCCCCGCACAACGGACCCGACGGTGAGGCGGAGGTCTGGGCGGAGGGCCACTATGACCTGCCCCTGCAGAAGCCCGAACCGGGGACCACCCCGGCCGGAGAGGAGTATGAGTACCACGCCAACGACGTCTCCGTCGGGGACGTCACCGGCGACGGGCAGTACGAGTTCGTGGTGAAGTGGGACCCCAGCAACTCCAAGGACGTCTCCCAGGTGGGCTACACCGGCGAGGTCTACGTGGACACCTACACGCTTGACGGTGAGCTGCTGAATCGCATCGAACTGGGCCCCAACATCCGCGCCGGGGCCCACTACACCCAGTTCCTCGTCTATGACTTCGACAGCGACGGCACCGCCGAGATCATGATGAAGACCGCCCCCGGCACGGTGGCCGGCGACGGCGAGCACATCACCATGCCGCAGGAGGACCTGGATGCCGGGTACAGCCCTGAGGACGACTACCGGATGAGCGCCGACGACTACTACGAGCATGTGGTGGAGGTATTCCGCGGCTGGCACGAGCATCCCGAGGTGGTCGCCGGGAACTGGCCGGAGACACTGGAGGAGGCCTTCGGTGAGGAACCCTCCTACGACTACCCGCTCAGCGACGCCGACGCCCGGCAGCTGGCTGACTTCTTCATCGACGAGTACGCGCCCTCCCGCAGCGAACGCAACGATCTGCGGACCTTCGAGGGCTTCATCGTCCACGGCCCGGAGTACCTGACCGTCTTCGACGGTGAGACCGGCGCCGAGCTGGACACCGTGCCCTACACGCCGGAGCGCGGCGACGACGGGCTGATGTGGGGCGACTACGCGATGTCCCGCATCGAACCGGGCAACCGGGTGGACCGCTTCCTGGCCGGGGTGGCCTACCTGGACGGCCAGTCGCCGTCCGCGGTATTCACCCGCGGCTACTACACCCGCTCCGCCGCGGCCGCCTATGACTTCGACGGCGAGCAGATCACCGAGCGGTGGGTGGCCGACTCCGGGCATGTGCCGATGGACAACCCCTTCGACGCCGGCCCGCACGAGGGAGTGGGGACGGACCCCGAGCTGGGCACCTTCGCCGGACAGGGCTTCCACTCGCTGAGCGTGGCCGACGTCGACGGCGACGGGAACCAGGAGATCATCTACGGCTCCGCCACTCTGGACCATGACGGCAGCCTGCTGTACTCATCCACCGGGGTGGGCCACCCGGACAGCAGCATCCCCGGCCAGGAGATGAAGCTGGGCCATGGGGACGCCCTGCACGTGGGCCACTTCGATCCCGATCGGCAGGGCCAGGAGATCTTCGCCGTCCACGAGGCCGGCCCCTGGGCGCCCTATGGCTATACGATGCGTGACGCCGCCACCGGCGAGGTCCTGTGGGGCGACTACACCGGCACCGACGTCGGCCGCGGCATGGTCGGCGACATCGACCCGGAGACCCCCGGCTACCATGCCTGGGCGTCGATCCCGCCCAACGAGGAGGAGGGCACGACCGGACTGTTCACTGCCACCGGTGAGCCGGTGGACGGGGACGTCCCCGGCACGAACATGAGCATCCGCTGGGCCCCGGACATGACCACCCAGCTCATCGTCGGCGACCGGGAGGACACTCCGCGCATCGAGGACTGGCTGGACGGCACCCTGCTGGTGGCCGAGGGTACGAGGACGAACAACTACACCAAGGGCAACCCGTCCCTGGTGGCGGACATCTTTGGGGACTGGCGTGAGGAGCTGGTGCTGCGCACGTCGGACAGCTCCGCGCTGCGGATCTTCACGGCCACCGAGGTGACCGACCGGAAGCTCTACACGCTGATGCATGACCCGCAGTACCGGGTGGGTGTGGCCTACCAGCAGACCGCCTACAACCAGCCGACCTACCCGGACTTCCACCTCGGCCATGACATCGACTGGCGTCAGGTCCCGGTGCCGGAGGGCCACTACCCGAGCGCCGACTGAGGCCCGCCGAGCCGGCCGGATCCTCGCCAGAGGGGTGCCCGTGGGGCACAATGAAGCACAACGGGCACCCCTTGGCAGAGAAGGTGATCACGATGGCCAGCACCCCTGGCATCACTCCATTCACCCGGGTCGACGACGACGTCTTCATGACCACCGTCGACGGCGGCGTCACCCCCTTGAACATCGGACTGGTGGTCGGCAGCCGCGGCGCGGTGCTGATCGACCCGGGGCCGGACGGCGGGGACCATGACGCGTTGCTGGCGGCGGTCCGACAGGTCACCGATGCGGAGCTGATCGTGGTCAACACCCACGGTCACGGGGACCACATCGGGGCCAACGCGTATCTGCGTGAGCACGGTGTGGAGCGGATCCTGGCCCACCGTGAGGCGGAGGTGGCCACCGCCACCGAGCTGGTCGGCCAGGCACCGGTGGTTCTGGACCTGGGAGGCCCTGAGGTGGTCGTCGAGCACCTGGGACGCGGCCACACCGACGCCGACCTGGTGGTCGAGGTCAGCCGCGAGGGCCACGACGGCATCATGTTCTGCGGGAACCTCGTCCGCGAGGGCACCGATCCGAGCTTCCGGGACTCCCATCCGGAGGACTGGGTGCGCACGCTGGGGCGCATCTGGTCCATGGCGGGCACCTGCTCGCGCATCATTCCCGGTCACGGTCAGCCGGTGGACGCGGACTTCGTGGCCTCGATGCGCCGCCGCATGGAACAGGGGCACACCCTCTCCCGGCAGGCGCTGCGGGATGCCGTCACCGATGCGACCAAGGCCATCCCGATCCTGCCCTATGGCCCGGAGGAGTCCCGGGAACTGATCAGCCGGCTGCGCGCCGGCCACTGACCCTGAGACGGACCCGCGAGGCCCATGTTCTTCACCAATCGTCAGCGCCCCGGCGAGGAGCGGGAGGAGCCCGAGTTCCAGATCCGGCTGAACCGGCTGGGCGTCATCCTCGGCGTCATGCTGCTGCTCGGTGTGGCGACCTGGCTCAGCATCGACTGGGGACCGTGAGCCTCCACCCGGGGGAGCCTCCCCGGCGGGGCGATCAGACGTCGTAGAGATGCGTGAACTGCGGCGGCACCGGGTGCGGCGTCGGCGGGGCCGCGTGCAGCGGCTGTCCGTGGTGGCGACGCCCGGCCTCGGCGTCGAAGAACGTGATGCCCGCGGCGCACAGCAGGAACCCGGGACCTACGGGCAGCAGCGTGCCCGCCACCCAGTGCCAGCCGCTGGGGTTCTCGGCCGCAGTGCGCACGGCCTCCCAGCCGCCCGCGAACAGCAGGGCCAGCCCTGTGGCCGCACAGAACACGACCCCCAGGAACCAGGCCAACCCGGCTCCGGCACCGACGGCGGTGTCGTCCTCCACGGTGACGGTGTTCCAGCGTTCGCCGGTGCGCATCACCAGCCAGCCGCCGGCGATGCCCCACAGCGCGGCCACCAGATAGGCGGCGATGATGTCCGAGGCGAAGTGCCCTGTCATGAAGATCGCCGCCCCGGAGAACACCGCCAGCAGGCCGGTGAACAGCCCGATGAAGGGCCGCTGATGCGGGGCGCTGACCAGGAACACGGCGACGGCGGCTGCCGCGGCCATCGTGGCATGCCCGGAGGGGAACGTGGGATCCGTCCACCACCAGGAGCGCATGTCCGCCACCGAGAGCGGGATCTCGTGGTCCAGCCGGTGGATCCACACGTTCTTCAGCACCTGGGTGGTGATGTTGGCTCCCAGGAACACCACGATCGCGATGCCCGCGGCGAGGAACCGACGGCGCAGCAGGGTGATCGCCAAGAAGATCAGCCCCGAGACCGCCGCCGCGGCCGCCGGGGCCTTGAGCAGCAGCTGCCGCAGCGTCTCGTTCTGCAGGGGCCCCTGGGTGATGTTCCAGTACCGGGACTCCAGCGTGGCCTGCTCGAGCCATTGGCCCGTCGCGGACCGGATGAAGAACTCATGCACCGCCACCAGCGCGAAGGCGCACAGCAGCAGGCCCACGACCCACAGCCAGGTGCGGCGTGCGGGCAGGCGGAGACGGGAATGCTCGGACATGCACACCAGTATCGCAGGCGGCTGCCGTCGAGCCGGTGAAGCCTACACTGTGCCCATGACCTCATTGCCCGACGTCGAGGAGCTGCTGCGCGGTGCCGCCGTCGTGAGCCTGCCGATGCGGACCCGCTTCCGCGGCCAGACCGCCCGGGAGGCGATGCTGCTGCACGGTCCGGCCGGCTGGGCCGAGTTCGCGCCCTTCCCCGAGTACGGTCCGCAGGAGTCCGCGGCGTGGCTCGCCGCCGCCGTCGACGCCGGATGGACCGGCCTGGGGGAGCCGCGGCGCACCACGGTGCCGGTCAACGCCACGATGCCGTCGGTGCCGGCCGCGCAGGTGGCCCAGGTGCTGGAGCGCTACGGCCGCGCCGAGGCGATCCCCGCCGTGAAGGTCAAGGTGGCCGAGCCCGGTCAGAGCCTCGACGACGACGTCGCCCGCCTCCGGGAGGTGGCGCGCCTGCTGCCGCATGCCGGCCTGCGGGCCGACGCCAACGGCGGCTGGACGCACGCCGAGGCGGTTCGCGCGGTGGAGGCGATCGCCGACGTCGCCGGTGACCGGCTGGAGTATGTGGAGCAGCCTGTGGCCGGCGTGGAGCCGCTGGCCGTGCTGCGCGAGAAGCTCCACCGGGCGCGGCACCGTGGTGCGGATCGCCGCCGACGAGGCCGTCCGCAAGGCTGAGGATCCGCTGCGGGTCGCGCGGCTGGGCGCCGCCGACCTCATCGTGGTGAAGGTCCCGCCGCTCGGCGGAGTGGACCGTGCCGCCCAGGTGGTGCGCGACTCCGGGCTCGACGCCGTCGTCTCCTCCGCGCTGGACACCTCCGTGGGTCTGGCCGCCGGCCTGGCGCTGGCCGCCCGGTTGGAGTCCCTGCCCTATGCGTGCGGACTGGGCACTGCCGCGCTGCTGACCGCCGACGTCGTGGACTCCCCGCTGCTTCCGGTGGAGGGGGCGCTGCGGGTCCCGGTGCGGAACGGCCGCGTGGTGGCTCCGGAGCCGCCGCCGCGCTGCTGGACGAGCACCGGGTGGACGGGGCGCGCCGTGCCTGGTGGGAGCAGCGGCTGCGGTCTGCCCATGCCGTGCTGGCTCAGAGGACGGGCGCTGCGTCTTAGGATTGGGGCATGCACTCCGACCGGCGTCCCTTCCGCGAATTCGACGACTCTGAGGACGCCGAGGCGCTGCGTCTGGCGCGTCGGGTGGTGCGCGGGCTGAGCCTGAGCATGCGCCACGTGGTGATCGCTCCGGGGTCCCGCTCCGCGCCGCTGGCCTACGCCCTGGCGGAGGCCGAACAGCTGGGTGCGATCCGCCTGCACGTGCGCATCGATGAGCGCTCCGCGGCGTTCACCGCCCTAGGAATCGCGCTGGACTCGGGCCAGCCGGCCGGCGTGGTGACCACCTCCGGGACCGCCGTGGGGAACCTGACACCGGCCGTGATGGAGGCGGACATGGCCGGTGTTCCCCTGGTGGCCATCACCGCCGACCGGCCGGAGGAGCTTCACGGCACCGGCGCGAACCAGACCACCTGGCAGCACGGCATGTTCGCCGGCCGGGTGCGGGACGAGATCCATCTGGAGCAGGGCGAGGTGCGCCTGGAGCCGGTGTCCCGGGATGACATGCTCTCCGCGGAGACGCAGGTGGCGCTGCTGATGCGGCAGGCCTCGGAGTCCCGCGGCAAGGGACCCGGCCCGGTGCACCTGAACATCGGCTTCCGGGAACCCCTGGTGCCCCGCGAACCTGAAGAGGGCGCGCCCGCGGTGCCGCAGCGCTGGGCCCGCCGACCGGTGCGTCCGCAGGCGCCTGTGCAGCCGGCGGTGCATCTGCAGGGCGGGGCGCTGATGGACCAGCTGGACGCCGAGGAGCGGGAGGCCGCCAGGGAGCAGATCCGGCGCAGCCTGCGGGCGGTGCAGGACATCGCCCGCGACGTGCGCACCGTCTTCGTCCTGGGCCACGACGCTCCGCCCGAGGCTGCGCAGCTGGCTCTGGAGCTGGGTCACCCGGTCCTGGCGGAGCCGACCAGCGGGGCCCGGGATGCCGATGCGGCCGTGCCGGCCTATCGGCTGATCCTGCAGGCGCCGGCCTCGAGCGCCGGCGGCCGGCTGACCGCGGAGATCCAACGGGTGGTGGTGGCCGGACGCCCGACGCTGTCCCGGCCGGTGCAGCGGCTGCTGAGTGCCGATTCCGTGGAGGCGGTGCAGTACCAGCCTGCCGGCGTCGGCTGGCATGATCACCGGCTGCCCCGTCCCGTGGAGCATGACCTGGAGAGGATCCGCGAGTTCGCCGGAGCTCCTCCCGCCGGGTGGTTGGACACGTGGCTGAGGGTGGGCCGCCGGGTGCAGCAGGTGGTGGATCGGGAGCTGGATCCCGTCGGGGCGATGTCCTCGGTGCGGGCGGCGCAGCTGGTGGCGGAGACGGTGCGGACCCCGCTGCTGCTGGGCTCCTCCTCGGTGATCCGCGATGTGGACCTCGCCGCCCGGCTGACCATGCACGGGCCGGCGCGGCTGGTGGCGCTGCGGGGACTCTCCGGCATCGACGGCAACGTCTCGGCGGCCTCAGGGATCGCCCTGAGCCGGGAGCGCCGGGTGACGGCACTGGTGGGCGACCTGACGTTCCTCCATGACCTCAACGCCTTGCTGCTGCCGTCCCGTGAGCAGGTGCCCAGTGTGGATGTCGTGGTGATCAATGACGCCGGCGGGGCGATCTTCGACCAGCTCGAGCACGGGGACGTGGGACGCCGCCCGGGGAAGGGAGAAGCCGTGGAACGGCTCTTCGGCACTCCGCAGGCGGTGGACCTGGCACAGATCGCCGCCGGATTCGGCGTCGAGCACCGCGGGGTGGCACCCGGGAGCAGCTGCAACAGGCCCTGGCGCACCCCGATGACCGGCTTGGTGTGCGGATCATCGAGGTCCGCACCGATCGCCACGGGCTGCGGGACCTGCACGCCCGGATGAAGGACGGCGTGGCCGCCCTCTGACCGCCCCTGCGATCGAGGGGTCAGTTCCCGGCATTCCGGCGGCTGCTGACGCGCGTCACCGAGGGGGTGATGTGCGGGAATCTGACTCCTCGTCCGTGGCGCTGCGGCCCTGATGCCGCTCGGGAACCCTTGTGCCGCTCGGGAACCCTTGTGCCGCTCGGGACGAGGGAGAGATGGTCGAGGGGAGAGCCCGCGCCGTGGGCTCCACCCGCAGCGCCCCGACCCCAGGAGGATGACCGGAATGGCATACGCCTCCCAGAATCTGACGCAGAAGCTCATCGCCTCGCATCTCGTGGAGGGCAGCCCGCACCCCGGCGAGGAGGTCGCGCTGAGCATCGACCAGACCCTGACCCAGGACGCCACCGGCACCATGGTGATGCTGGAGCTGGAAGCCATGGGGCTGGACAGGGTCCGCACGGAGCTCTCCGTCCAGTACGTGGACCACAACCTGCTTCAGACCGATGAGAAGAACCCCGAGGACCACCTGTTCCTGCAGTCGGCGGCCCGGCGGTTCGGCCTCTGGTTCTCGAAGGCCGGCAACGGTGTCTCTCATCCGGTCCACCAGGCGCACTTCGGGCGTCCCGGGGCCACGATGGTGGGATCCGATTCCCACACCTGTGCGGCGGGTGCCCTGGGGATGCTCGCCGTCGGGGTCGGTGGGCTCGAGGTCGCCATGGCCATGGCCGGGGAGCCGCTGTACGTCACCATGCCCGAGGTCTGGGGAGTGGAGCTCACCGGTGAGCTGCCGCCCTGGGTCTCGGCCAAGGACGTCATCCTGGAGATGCTGCGGCGTCACGGCGTCACCGGAGGCGGCGGCCGCATCATCGAATACCACGGCGACGGCGTCCGGTCCCTCAGCGCGATGGACCGGCATGTGATCGCCAATATGGGCGCCGAGCTGGGGGCGACCACCAGCATCTTCCCAGCGGACGAGGAGGTCCGGCGCTATCTGGCCGAGCGCGGCCGGGAGGACCAGTTCGTCGAGCTGCAGGGCGACGAGGACGCCGCATACGACCTCACCGAACGGATCGACCTGTCCATGCTGGAGCCTCTGATCGCCGCGCCGTCCTCCCCGGGGAACGTGACGCCGGTGCGGGAGGTGGCCGGGGAAGAGGTCCACCAGGTCGTGATCGGCTCCTCCGCGAACCCAGGGCTGCGGGACTTCGCCGTCGTCGCGGAGATCCTCCGCGGACGTCAGGTCGACCAGCGTGTGTCCCTGGACATCAACCCCACCTCGCGGGAGATCTATGCGGACATGGCCCGCGGCGGCTGGCTGCTGGACCTCATCTCCGCCGGGGCCCGCATCCACCAGTCCGGTTGCATGGGCTGCATCGGCATGGGGCAGGCGCCGGCCGTGGGGCGCAACAGTCTGCGCACCATGCCGCGCAACTTCCCGGGACGGTCCGGAACGGATGAGGACTCGGTGTGGCTGTGCTCCCCGGAGACCGCGGCCGCCTCGGCTCTGACCGGGCGCATCACCGACCCCCGTGCCCTGGAGGAGTCACGGGGCCTCGCCTGTCCCACCCCGCGCATGCCGGAGGCGCCCACCATCGACCACGAGATGCTGGTGGCGCCCCTGCCGGCGGAGCAGGCCCGTGAGGTCGAGCTGGTCAAGGGAGGAAACATCAGTGCGCTGCCGGAGTTCGACCCCCTGCCGGACGAGATCGACCTGCCGGTGCTGCTGAAGGTCGGCGACGACGTCTCCACCGATGAGATCATGCCCGCCGGATCGAGGGTGCTGCCCTACCGCAGCAACATCCCCAAGATCAGCGAGTTCGTCTACCGACAGGTCGACCCCACCTACCCGGAGCGGGCAGGCGGGGTCGGGGGAGGCCATGCGATCTTCGGCGGCGTGAACTACGGCCAGGGGTCCTCGCGGGAGCATGCCGTGATCGCTCCGCGGTATCTGGGGCTGCGCCTGGTGGTGGCCCGCTCCTTCTCGAGGATCCACTGGCAGAATCTGGCCAACTTCGGAGTCCTGGCGCTGGAGTGCGATGAGGAGGTCTACGCCTCGGTCGACCAGGAGGACCGGATCAGGCTGCGCGGGCTGGCCGAGGCGCTGCACACCGGACGCGAGGTGCCCGCCGTCGTCGTCGGGAACGGCGACGAACGGCAGGTCACCCTGCGCCATCGGCTCTCGGCACGTCAGGTGGAGATGGTGCTGGCCGGCGGGCGGATCGCCCAGTACGCGGCGTCCACGGGCTGAGCGTCCCGGCACCGAGCCACCCGGCACCGAGCCACCAGGCAGCGAGCTTCCGTGAGCTCCCGTGAGCTCAGTGCCCGGCGCCGAGCTTGCCGGCCATCCGCTCATGCATCGCGGCGCTGGCACCTTCGAGCCCCGCGATCTCCACGTGCTTGTCGTACTTCGCGTACTTCTCGCAGATGGCGTCCAGGGAGGCCACCGTGGAGGCGTCCCAGACGTCGGCGTTGTAGAGGTCGATGACCACGTGGTCGGGGTCGTCCCGGTAGTGGAACTGGGTGTAGAGGTCGTTGGAGGAGGCGAAGAACAGCTGCCCCTTGACCTCGTACTTGGCGATCTCCTCGCCGAAGTGCTCGTCCACGCGGCGCGTGACGGTGGCCAGGTGGGCCACGCGGCGCGCGAACAGGACCATGGCGGTCAGCACGCCCAGGATGACGCCGATCGCCAGGTTGTGGGTCCACACGGTCGCGATGACGGTCACGAGCATCACCGAGGTCTCGCTCTTGGGCATCATGCGCAGGGTGGAGGGCCGGATGCTGTGCCAGTCGAAGGTCGCCACGGAGACGAAGATCATCACGGCCACCAGGGCGCCCATCGGCATCAGCGCGACCACGTCACCCAGGGAGACCGACAGGATGAGGATGAAGATCCCGGCGCAGAAGGTGGAGATGCGAGTCCGGGCGCCGGAGGCCTTCACATTGATCATGGTCTGGCCGACCATGGCGCAGCCGCCCATGCCGCCGAAGAAGCCGGTGATGATGTTGGCCGCACCCTGGCCCCAGGACTCCCGGACCTTGTCAGAGCGGGTGTCGGTGACGTCGTCGACCAGCTTGGCGGTCATCAGGGACTCGAGCAGGCCCACCACGGCCATGCCGAGGGAGAACGGGGCGATGATCTGGAAGGTCTCGAAGGTCAGCGGCACGTCCGGAGTGAACAGGGACGGCAGGGAGTCCGGGAGCTCGCCCTTGTCGCCCACCGTGGGGACGTTGAAGGCGAAGGCCACGGAGATGACGGTGAGCAGGACGATCGCGACCAGTGGCGCAGGCACCACCTTGGTGATCCGGGGCAGCAGGTAGATCACGAGGAGCCCGGCGGCGACCATCGGATACACCAGCCAGGGCACCCCGATGAGCTCCGGCAGCTGGGAGGTGAAGATGAGGATGGCCAGCGCGTTGACGAAGCCGACCATCACCGAGCGCGGGATGAACCGCATGACCTTCGCCACGCCGAGGACGCCCATCAGCACCTGGAACACGCCGGCGAGGATGACGGCGGCGATGAAGTAGTCGATCCCGTGGCTCTCCACCAGCGGGGCGATCACCAGCGCCGTGGCGGCGGTGGCCGCCGAGATCATCGCCGGACGCCCGCCGAGGAAGGCGATGGTCACAGCCATCGTGAAGGAGGCGAAGAGTCCGTACCGGGGGTCCACTCCGGCGATCAGCGAGAAGGCGATGGCCTCCGGGATCAGGGCCAGGGCCACGACGAGTCCGGCGAGGACCTCCACCTTCAGCAGGCGGGGCGACTTCAACGTGCGCAGGACCGACTGGCGGTCCTCCGGATGCGCGATCGACTCCTCGGGATGCGCGACGGCAGGAGTGGGTGCGGGGGCCATGGGGCTCCGTTCTGTGGTCAGGACACCGGCGTGTGCGGCTCACAGGGCACAGTCGTGTCCGGCTCTTCAAGGGGCGACGGGCGCGCGGCACTGCGCGGAACGATCAGGGCGAGATGATCAGTGGGGAGCGGCGGGCGGAGCGTGCCCGGCTCACAGCGCTCAACTCTACCCTTACGTGAGGGATGGGTCGGAATTGTGTGAGGAAGATCTCAGTGATCGAGACATGATCGTCGGTCGATCGGCCTCGCGGCCGGTGTGGGGTCGGCGGAGGGGTCGGCGGAGGGGTCGCGGCATTGGGTGCGACTCTGACGCTGCGGTAGGTTCTCAGCGGAGGCTCTGGCTCACAGAGCATCCAGCGGCTCACGTGCACCTGCACGACGTGCCGTTCGAGTCCCAGCAGCAGTGGCAAGGAGAAGGCGTGACGGCAGAGGACCACCCGGCAGAAGGCGCCGCGGCGGCTGCAGCACGGCGCCGCACCTTCGCCATCATCAGCCACCCCGACGCCGGCAAGTCCACGCTGACCGAGTCACTGGCGCTCAACGCCCGCGCCATCGAGGAGGCCGGGCACATCCACGGCAAGGCCGGCAGGTCGGCCACGGTCTCCGACTGGATGGGCATGGAGAAGGATCGCGGGATCTCCATCTCTTCGGCCTCCATGCAGCTGGAGCACCGCGGCACGGTGCTGAACCTGCTGGACACCCCCGGCCACGCCGACTTCTCCGAGGACACCTACCGGGTGCTCGCCGCCGTCGACGCTGCCGTCATGCTCATCGACGCGGCGAAGGGCCTCGAGCCGCAGACCATGAAGCTGTTCAACGTCTGCCGCCACCGAGGGATCCCGATCATCACGGTGATCAACAAATGGGACCGCCCCGGCCTGGAGGCGCTGGAACTGATCGACGAGATCCGCGAGGAGACCGGGCTGGACCCCACCCCGGTGACCTGGCCGGTGGGCATCGCCGGGGACTTTCACGGCTACCTCGAGCGCAGGACCGGGGGCCTCACGCTGATCCGTGCCACGCCGGGCGGCCGGCGTTCGGCAGAGGAGGAGCACCTCAGCGCCGAGGAGGCGACCCCCGAGGCCCTCGGCCTGCCGGAGCTCGTCGAGGCGCGGGAGGAGTCCGAGCTGCTCGGCGCCTCGGGGGCCGACCATGACCAGGAGACCTTCCTGGCCGGGATCTCCACGCCCGTGTTCTTCGCCGCCGCCGTCAGGCACCTGGGGGTGCCCCGGCTGTTGGACGCACTGGTGGAGCTGGCGCCGTCGCCGGAGCCCCGCCCCGACGCCGAGGGTGAGCCGCGCTCCCTGGACGCGCCGTTCAGCGCCTTCACGTTCAAGATCCAGTCCGGCATGGACGCCGCGCACCGGGACCGGCTGGCCTTTGTGAGGGTCTGCTCCGGCGTGTTCCGGCGTGGCATGACGGTGACCTCCGCGCGCACCGGCAGACCCTTCTCCATGAAGTACGCCCACCTGGCCTTCGGTCGCACCCGAGAGGTCGTCGACGTCGCTACCCGGGCGACGTGGTGGGCATCGTCAACGCCTCCGCCCTGCGCATCGGCGACACGCTGTATGAGGCGCAGCCGGTGGAGTACCCGCCGCTGCCGCGCTTCGCGCCCGAGCACTTCGCGGTCGCCCGTCCGGCAGACATGGGGCGGATGAAGCAGTTCCGCCGCGGTGTGGAGCAGCTGGAGGCCGAGGGAGTGATCCAGGTGCTGCGCTCGGAGGTGCGGGGCACCCATGTGCCGGTTCTAGCGGCCGTGGGGCCCATGCAGTTCGAGGTCGTCGACCATCGCCTGCGCGAGGAGTTCCGCTCCAGCGCGAAGCTGGAGCCGCTGGAGCACTCGTTGGCGCGCGCCACCGATGAGCCCTCGTCCCACGAGCTGGCCGGCCTGGCTGGGGTGGAGGTCCTCGAGCGCAGCGACGGGCAGCTGCTCGCCCTGTTCCGGGACAGGTGGCACCTGCTCGGGATCGAACGTACGCGGACCCATCTGCGCCTCGACCCCCTGGTGGCCGCGTGAGCGGTCCAGCCGTCCGTCGCGAGGCGCCGCGCACGGCAGAGTGCAGGCATCGAGGGGTCAATTGCCCGTGCATCTCGGGGTGCTGAAGCGCGTCGCCCCGGTCGAGGTATGCAGGAAAGTGACGTCTCGTCGGGGAGGTCGCGGGGAGGGGCAGGAGCTTGCGGGGCTCAGGCTGTCGAAACGTTCCTCGGCAGCGGGGTCCAGCGGGTCTCAGCCGACGCCGAGCGCGCCCAGCATGGGGCGCAGCTTCGCCCAGGTCTCGGCCAGTTCGGAAGACGGCTCGGAGCCGGCCACGATCCCGCAGCCGGCGTAGAGGCGGACCTGGCGCGCGTCCTGGGACAGCACCCCACCGCGCAGGGCGATTCCGAAGTCCGCGTTGCCCTGGCCGTCCAGCCAACCCACCGGGCCGGTGAACGGGCCGCGGTCCAGATCCTCGAGGCGAGCGATGAACTCGGCGGCCGTCGCCGTCGGCGTCCCGCAGATGGCCGCCGTCGGGTGGGCCCGCTCGGCGACCAGCAGCGCCGGCGGCACCCGGTGCGCCCCGGTG
>NZ_MDSS02000040.1 GCF_001758425.2 Nesterenkonia sp. PF2B19
GCAACGTCGTCGGCACGATCGAGGATGTTCCGACTGATGCTGACGGTGGTTTCACCACTGAGTGGACTGTTCCTGAGGGCACCGAGCCGGGTGATCTGACGGTCACTGGTACGGATGACACCACGGGTGAGGCTGCTGAGGCTACGCTCGCTGTGACCGAGGGCGAGGGCGATGAGTCTGGCACCGAGGCTGGCGATGAGTCTGGCACCGAGGCTGGCGATGAGTCTGGCACCGAGGCTGGCGATGAGTCTGGCACCGAGGAAGGCGTTGAGGACGGCACCGAGGACGGCACCGAGGATGGCGATGAGGACGGCGTCGAGTACGACCCGTCGATCAGCGTCGAGCCGGGCATCGTCACCCCGGGTGACGACGTCACCGTCGAGGGTGAAGGCTTCGTGCCTGACTCCACGGTCACCGTGGTGATCACCGACGAGGACGGCGACGTCATCGACACCATCGAAGGCGTGGAGACGGACTCCGACGGCGGCTTCTCCATCGACTGGACTGTCCCTGAGGGCACCCAGCCGGGCGAGCTGACCGTCACCGCCACCGACGACGAGGACTCGGACGTCACCGCCTCCGAGACCGTCACCGTAGTGGACGCAGACGGCACCGAGGCTGGCGATGAGTCTGGCACCGAGGACGGCGTCGAGTACGACCCGTCGATCAGCGTCGAGCCGGGCACCGTCACCCCGGGTGACGACGTCACCGTCGAGGGTGAAGGCTTCGTGCCTGACTCCACGGTCACCGTGGTGATCACCGACGAGGACGGCAACGTCATCGACACCATCGAAGGCGTCCAGGTGGACTCCGACGGCGGCTTCTCCATCGACTGGACTGTCCCTGAGGGCACCCAGCCGGGCGAGCTGACCGTCACCGCCACCGACGACACCGACCCGTCCGTCTCGGCGTCCGAGACCGTGACGATCGCCGAGCCGGCCGCGGCCGGCGAGGACGGCACCGGGACCGTCGACCCGGGCACCGGTGCTGAGGACGGCGCCGGCAAGCCGGGAGACGGCAAGCCGGGAGACGACCTCGCCTCCACGGGTGTCTCTGGCGCGATCGGTCTGGGCCTGATGGCCCTGCTGCTCGTCGTCGTCGGCTCCGGCGTATCGCCTTCGCGAAGGTTCGCCGCACCAGCTGACCAGCCATGAGCTGATCAGCCGAGCATACGCAGCTGGCGGCGCCATCACCCTCACCGGTGATGGCGCCGCCAGCTCGTCTGTTTCTGAGGCGCCCCACGCGACACCCGGCCTTGACAGGGGCGCCCCTCGCCCGCTGATGTTGTTCCAGCACCGCACCACCTGGAGAGTGACGAGGTTCCGTGACCAGACCAGAGACATCCGGCCAAGCTGACTCACCGCTGGCCCAGACACGGCGCGCACTGCGTCACCTGCCCGGCGGGGCCCGCGCCCTCACCTGGCCTCTGGTGGCACTCGTGCTCATCCACACACTGATCATCGGCCTGTGGGTCGCCCCCAGCACTCCGGCTCGCGATGCGGTGGGCCAGGACCGGGTCCGCGAGTACATCCAGCCCTGGTTCCAACAGAACTGGTCGATCTTCGCCCCGAACCCGCGGCGCGTGGCAGTCACCTTCGAGGTTCGCGCCATCGTGGAGGACCCCGACTCGGGGAACAAGGTGCACACCGACTGGGTGGACCTCATCGACAACGAGGACGGCATCGTGGCAGGCAACCCGTTCCCCGCACGCACGGCGAAGATCTCCCGCCGCACCGCGGACCGCCTCCACAGTGCCATCAGCGACATGAACACGGAGCAGCGCGACTGGCTCAAGGCCAGCTACACCGACACTCCCGTCGACCAGCTCCGGGAGCGCCTGGCGGACGTCGACGGCGGCGCCGGAACGTCAGACATCAACCGCTATATGACGGCCGACGCCGCGGCCACGCGCATCGCCACCGGTGCCGCTGAGAACATCTGGGGCGAGGACGGAGAGGTCCTCCACGTCCAGTACCGCACGTCCACCCGTCCCGCTCCGTCTTGGGACGACGAGGAGCGGACCGTGGACGACACCACCCGCACGGAGCGGGAGTACGGCTGGCGGGCGGCGACAGATCTCACCGAGGAGGAGATCGCCTCCTTCGCGCCCTACCTGGACCAGGGAGGGGACTGGCGATGAGCCTCGTACGAGACCACGTGATCCAGCCGCTCAACGACTGGAACATCCGCGGCCAGGGCTGGCTGCTCCTGCAGCAGAACGCCCTCTACGGCCTCTCAGCCACGCGCATCCTCGTCGGCGTGGCCATGCTGGGTCTGCTGCTGACGAACTTCACCTCGCGGCACATCCTCTGGGGGACGGGATCCTTCTGGGCGGAGCCGTACCGGGAGGTCAACGCCTTCGGCGAGCTCGTCGATGTGTTCGGCGTCGAATCGCCAGCCCTGTTCACCCTCATGTACATGGCTCTGATGGGTCTGGCCGTGGCCGTGATCATCGGCTGGCGCACTCGCGCCACGACCCTCCTGCTCGCGATCGGGATGGCGGCGCTGGTGGAGCGAGCCTCCCCGATGGGTGACCAGGGGGACAACATCGCCCGCATCGGGCTGCTGCTCATGGTGCTCATGAACACCTCCGCGCACTGGTCCCTGGACGCCGACGACGTCGACGCGGCGAGCAGCGCGCCGCCGCCGGGCAGCTGGGCCCGTTCGCGCACCTGTGGCACTCCCTGCCGGTGTTCCCCGGGTGGTGGACCAGTCTCATCCACAATGTGTCGCTGATCGGCCTGGCCTGCCAGATCTTCATCCTCTACACCGCCTCCGCCCTGTACAAGATCCAAGGGTCCACCTGGCAGGCCGGCACTGCGCTGTACTATCCGCTCAGCCTCCACGAGTACGGTGTCTTCCCGTGGTTGAACAGCCTGGTCACAGGCAATCCGGTGCTGCTCACAGCGCTGACCTACTTCTCCGTGTACGTACAGCTCTTCTTCGCCGTCGGGCTGCTGCACCCCGTCAGCCGCCGACTGGCTCTGGTCGGTGTGGTGCTGCTGCACGGCGGCATCGCCGTGATGATGGGTCTGCCGTGGTTCTCGCTGGCCATGCTCGCATTCGACGCCATCTTCGTCTCGAGCCGCACCTGGCGGGGCATCGAGAGGACCACCGTTGCGGTGCTGCGGTCGGTGCTGCGACGCCTCCCGGAGCCGCTGCGGGGGAAGCTGGGCGGCGGCCGGGACTCTGGGGCACCTCGTATCGAGTCGCATTCTGCCCACGGTGACCGCGACGGGGCGGTCTCGGGTGCGGGCCGCGGCGACGAGGCGGAGGAGGAGTCACGGGAGGACGAGGAGCCGGAGGCCGAACCGGCCGGTGCGCCCCGACGCACCCGGCGGTGATCGTCCCTGTCAGCGCGTCCTCGGCCGGACAGGCCGCTGGCCCGGCAACCCCAGGGAGACCAGGTGCCGGACCAGCGAAGACGGCGCGACCCGGGAGCGTCAGGGCCCTTCGCCGCTGAGTCATCCGAGGAGAATGCCGTTCAGCCCGAGAACCGCCTGATCATCCGCAGGTGTCGCTGCCACTCGTCAACCAGGGATTCCCCCTGCTCGATCCGTCGGCGCCCCCAGAAGTCCGGGAGCACTGCCATCCTGACAATGCATCATTGCTCGTGGCAACAGTTCCCGCTCGGATTTCTTCAGGGAATGTCCTGGTTCTCGGGCGCCGTGTCCTCTCAGGTGTGGGCTTCTCAGACTCGCGGCCCGGACTCGGGGGTGCAGGAGAGCGCGGTGGCCAGCTGCACCACCTGCATGGCCCACGGGGCCGAGGTCCAGCCTCCCGGCCCGACGGTGCGTACCTCCCACCGTGTGGTGTTCAGCAGGGCCAGGTTGCTGTTGACGTACTGCGTGGCGTTCGGGCCCACGGTGAAGGTGTGCGTGGGCGTGTTGGAGGTGGGGGAGGAGAAGCGCTGGATCTGGTAGCCCTGGCGTGGCAGCGTGCCGGCAGGATGTGACCAGGTGATGGTCAGCCGTCCCAGCAGCAGCGAGCCTGAGCAGCTCAGGTTGGCCACGGGCGGCACCGTCGCCGCAGACAGCGTGGCCGCGCCTGCAGGCTGCTGGTGGGTCCATGAGGCCTCCGTCGGTTCGATGCGGGGCGCCACCGAGCTCGAGACGCCGAGGCAGACCAAACCCAGCACGGCGATCGCGGCCAGGAGGCGTCGCATCATCGCGCCTCCCCGTCGTGGGTGTCGGCTGGATTCGCCGCATCTGCCGCCCCGGCGGCAGTTCGGCGCCGACGGCGAAGCAGGTGCCCCACCGCCAGGGAACCGAGAGCGGCGAGCAGCAGGAGCAGCAGCGCTGCTCCCGTGCTGGCCAGGTCTTCGGGCTCACGTGCCGTCGGGTCGTCGGTTCCCGGCACGTGATCCTCCGCCCCCTGGTCCGGCACGTCGTCCGGGCTCGGGGGGCCCTCCGTGCTCGGTGGGGTCACCGTCAGGTCGTCGCCGAAGGCCTCCGCATGCACCCGCAGGGACGTCAGCCCGGAGGACGGCTCGGACGTCGCCCCGTCGCTCAATGTCACCAGGACACGCAACCACTGCGGGTCGGTGGCGTCGACCGCCCCGAGTGACTCCACGGACCCGTCCCGGGGCACGTCCTCGGCCTCCCGGAGCACCACGGACCCGTCCGGACACACCGCCTCGGCGGTCAGCGCCGGGTCAGACCACGGCACCCTGCAGGACTCCACGCGCACCCTCAGCGGGACGTCCCCGGTGCTGCTGAGCCCGAGACGGAGCTCGCCCGGCCCCGGCGCATCAGTCTCCACGGCGACCTCCCAGGGCACCACCTCACCGGGTGCCAGTGTGCGGGAGGCCTGCGGCAGGTAGGAGGACGTCAGCTGCAGGTGCTGTCCGGCGATCACCTCCACCTGAGGCTCATCATCGAGGGCCTCGGCGTGGGCTGCCGGGGCGTCCGCCATCAGCAGTCCACCGGAGGTGAGCGCCGCGCAACCCCCGACCATCACACCCAGGGCACGGGCACTGGGTGCGGAGGCGTGGCGGGGGCGGTGCCGTCGCGACGACGTCGATCCGCCGTCCCGCGGCCAGAACGCCCAGCCGACCAGCAGGGCGGCGGCCACCGTGATGGTGCCCATCACCCAGGGGTCCCCCATGCGGTGGATGGGCTGGGCCAGACCCGGCACCGACCAGAGCACCTCGCGCACCTCGGTCACGGTGTACGGGTAGGGGTCCTCGGAGTCATTGGCGTCCCCCTGCATGGTGAGCACCCGTTCCTCGGGTGCCTCACCCGGGCTCACCGACGTCACCCGGTGCGTGACCGGCATCTGGCCCGGCCGGTCGACCGTCACGACGTCGCCGACCTCCACGACCGCGGCGGGGACCTCCTGGACCACTGCGGCGGAACCCTGGGGGATCGTCGCTCCATGGAGCCGGTGCGGAACAGGATGAGCGAGATGCCGAACAGATGAGCGCATATCACCAGCACGATCGCCGTCAGACCCGCCAGGGCGGCGAGCCACAGCAGCACCTCCACGCACGCTTTCCGGATACGGGACACGGCGCTCACCCGCTCGAGGAGGTCCCCACGGCGCGCCACAGCGGCGTCGTCGAGGTGCCCTGGACCTGATTCGGGGCGGTGGAGGACAGGGTCAGCTCCAGGCAATAGTGCACCTCGGAGCCCTGGTCCGCCGCGACGGTCTGGCTGTCTGCCGCGTCGCCGGTGAGCGCCGTGCCCCGGGACACCACCACGGTCCCGGCGTCGAAGCTGGCTGCGTTGCAGGTGGTTCCCGAGATGGTCCGCACCCCGTAGGTCATTGCATTCGCCAAGGTGCCGGTGTTGCCGTCGTCGCTCTGCAGCTGCACGGTCCCACCGGCGGACCCGGCTGCGGTGCGCACGCTGAACGAGGCGTAGGTGCGCTGGCCAGGGGTCAGCCCACTGGCCACGGTGAAGCTCAGCTGATGGGGGTCCTCCGCGTCCGTGGTGCGGAAGGTCGACCCGTCGGTGGAGCCCTCCAGGGTGAAGTGCCCGGCCGAGACGGTGCCTCCGGCGAACTCCGAGTCGTTCCACGATGCCAGCGTCACCGAGCTCCCACGCCGAGCACCAGCCGCTGGCCGCCAGAGCCCGGATCCTCCGGGAGAGCTGGCCACGGCGTCCGCGGCGGGGCCCCTCGGCAGAGGCCGGCGCCGCCTCGGTCATGGGTTGTCGACCGAGGTCGCCGTGACCTCCCAGGTCACCTCCGTGGTGTCATCCTGGACGAAGTCGTCCTGACTGGCCTGGACTTCGAAGCACAGCAGCACAGGTGTGCCGGCGTCGCCGTCCCCGGCGGACAGGTCGAAGGAGGTGGTGCTGCCGATGCCCTCGCTGAGGTCCGCGCCGGCGGCCACCGAGGTGCCGCTGGCGGCGCCTGCGGCATCGCAGGAGTCCGGGTCGGCCAGCACCTCGTAGGACAGGTGCGCCGCGTTCTCCCCGCTGGAGGCGACCACGCCGATGCCGTCTGAGGCCTCCACGGTTCCGTCGATGGTGGTGTCGGCGTCCAGGCGCACCCAGAACGGCGCGTAGACAGTCTGCCCCGGGGTCATGTTGTCCGCCGCGAAGGTCAGTTGGGCGGCCTCGTCGACGGCGTCATGGTCGTTGTAGGCCTCGCCGTCGGTGGACCCCTCCAGGTTGAACGACGCCGAGCCGAAGAGTCCTTCCGCGAACTCCGAGTCGTTCCAATTGGCCATCGTCACCGCCGCCCCCAGGCCCAGGACGAGTCCTCCGGCCAGTACGGCCTGGACCTTCCGGCGACGGGCGGTCTTCTGTGCGGGTGTGCGTGCCTCGGTCATGGATGCCCCCTGGACGAGTGAGTCGCGCCCGCGGAATGCTGAATCGTCCCGTCCCGAAGACAGGCGGGTTCAGCTGCCGAGCGTCCCTGTCGAATGTAATGCGCTTCACCCTCTGGAGCAAGGGTTTCCACGGGGTCGCCAGTGCGGCGGGGGTCTGAGCAGCTGGGGTCAGAAGAGCGTCGCCGCGTCGGCCGGGCGCTGCAGACGAAGGGCCGGGTTCCGGGCCAGCCCGCCGGCCCACGCCTCCGGCGGGACTCCCAGGTCCTGGACGAGGTTGGCCACCACCACCGCGGTGGTCAGGCCGACGAGCTCGCCGAGCTGCTCCTCCGTGTAGTCGGTGGCCCCACCCGTATGGGTGAAGGAGTTCCGCACTCGGGCTGTGCGCTCGGCCCATTCTTGGACCGGCAGCTTGACACCGATCCGGTCCGCCAGCTTCACGCGCTCGGCCATCGCCACCAGCTTGAGGCGCAGCGTGGAGTCCTTCCGCTGGCGCTTCGACCGGTTGTCGGTGGTGGCGAAGAGCGCCTCTGCGGCGGCGACGACCACCAGCAGGTTCAGCTCGGTGTAGCGGTGCGGAGCGCGAAGCATGCCCATGAGCAGGTCGACGGTGACGCGGTGCTTCCGGCGCAGCTCGTACCACCTCGGCAGGGCGGTGGTGATCGCCAGGTCTGCCGCAGAGAAGATCAGGGCTCCTCGTGGGGCGATCTGGGAAGGGAAGGACAGCGTCTGGCGCCAGAAGAGCTGGGCCTCGTCGTCTGTCTCGCCGGTGGGGATGCGGGCGTGCATTGCGGACGGAGGGGCCAGCGAGGCCAGGGAGAACAGATCCTGGACGGCGTGTGCGTTGCGCCGTATCTCCTCCACCGACAGCCCTTCAGGGTCACGGTCCGTCACGGCCACCTGGACGTGGCCGCGGGCGGGATCGGGGGTGAATCGCAGACTGTGGGTCTCAGCGTGCTGACCGATGCGGCACGGCACCGCGACGGAGACAGGATCCCCCTCGGCGGCCTCTGATCCCGCCTCCTCGTCCGCGACTCTCCCAGAGCTCCAGGGAGTGAGCTCCGGGATCTCGAGAAGGGCTCGGCGGAAACGGTGCTCATCGGGGGACTCGACGGTCTCGCCGACGAGCATCGCGTCGACGGCGACCTCCCCCTCGTCGGGAGTCGGGCTGTCATCGCCCTGGAGGGGCAGCGTGCCGAACAGGGTCACCGGCCGACCGGTCACCTGCTCGGTGGGGACCAGAGCGGCGGCGGCCCGTTCGGTGGCGGGATCGGCGGCCGGACCCTCCAGCAGGCCATGGAACACGCCCGTGCTCCAGGCGGGGACGGGCGGGACGTCGCCCGAGCGGAGACGCAGATGCCCGCCCTGGGACCGACTCACGGTCAACGTGCCGGGGCGTCGGGGAGAGGGCCTGTCGTGCGGCCACCACGTGCCGGACAGGTGCTGCTGCAAGATCACGGTCGTCGTTCCTCGGGTGACGGAGGGCGCGCTGCGGGCCCGGACGCGGGGAATCGTCATGGGTTCCTGACCCGGAGCGGAGCTCGGATCAGCGCCTTCTGAGCGGGAGCACCGGTCACTGCGGAGCCTGAAAGACACGGTTCAGACCAGTCCTCACAACCTCCTCATTGAAGCACTTTCGCGCCCCCTCTGGTGAACTGGCGAGTCACAATGGCGCTGACCTGGGGCTCCCGGATGACATATGACGTTCGTCGCATTCCCGGCCGGTGTTGGCGGAGGAATCGGAGCTCCTGAAGCGGGGGCGAGGCGCTCTACGGTCTCTTTCGTCGGGGGAGTATGAGACGATGCGGGCATAGTCACAGAAAGACAGGACATCTGTTCGTCTGATCAACAGGATCCATGCGCTCGGGACACGATCCGCCCGGGTCACCTGCGGATCGAGGGACGAGTGTGGCCTGTCACCCGTTCGCGCTCCCATCTGGGGCATCCGATCCGGCGCGGCAGAGCTCCCCCAGGGGACCGGAGTTCCCTGGGCCGACGGAGAAGGACGCCCCATGCCCGATCCCTCGTACCCCGATCCCTCGTACCCCGAGGCCCGGCCCGGCCACTGCCCACGGCGCGGCGCCTCCGCCGCTCTGGCCCGCACGGCGCTGGAGCAGCACTGCCTGGAGGTCGCGGCACCGGTGGTGCTGGTCACCGGCGTGTTCGGCACGGAGCGTGCCGGTCTGCTCGCCCACGGATCGGCGCGAGCCCAAGCGACGCTCGAGGTCGTCCCCACCGTGGAGTCCCCGGAGGCCCCGCTCACCCGCCGCCTGGGGCTCCTCCGCGAGCTCGGTATGCAGGAGGCGGCCCGCAGACTGATGGACGGCTCGGCCGGCGGCCCCGTGACCAGCACGGTGGAGCGGCATCTCCTCGTCGACCAGGCCGACCTGCTCGACGAGGACTCCTCAGATGTGCTCGACGCCGTGATCCGTTCCCACCGGGTGGGCGTGCTGATGACGGCCTCAGGGTCCTCTCGCATCGTCCGCCGGCTCGCACGCGTGCTCAACGGCCCGCGGGGGCTGCATCTGGAGCTCGCCACGCTCACCCTCGAGGAGACCCGGAGTCTGCTGGCGCAGATGCTCGAGGAGCCCCCGACGTCGGCGCTGGCCCGGTACCTCCATGCCTGCACCGGTGGCGTGCCGGAGGACCTCTCTGTTCTGGCGCGACATGGGGCGGCGCAGGGCTGGATCGGCACCGTCGACTCGCGCAGCGTGGTGGTGCATCCGCCGCAGTGGCTGGACCGTCGTGCCGCCGACGCCGTGCTCGGACGCCTCCGTGAGGCGTTCGGCGCCCAAGGCGTGCAGGCGCTGCGGACCATCGCGCTCCAGGGGGAGGTACGCATGGACGACGCGATGGACTCCGACACCCTCCGCGAGACGATCTTCCCGTTGGAAGAGGCCGGACTGCTCACGATCCGGCGCTCCGGCGTGGCCGTCACCCGCCCCGTCCACCAGCACAGCCTGGTGATGTCCCGCCAGCCTGTGGCCGAGCCGCCGAGGACCCCGGAGGGCACGTTGCATGCCTGCTCCGTGGGGGACCCGGTGACCCCGGAGGAGGCGCGCGCGGCCGCCTGGCACCTGCTGGAGCTGGGTCACGTGGACCAGGCCCGGTTCGTCCTCCAGGCGCTGCCGTCTGACGACGTCGGACGCACCCATGTCCAGGCATGCTGCGAGATCGCCGTCGGCGCACCCCGCCGTGCCATGCGACTGTTGCGGCCGCTTGTCGCTGATGCGGACACGACGGCTGTGGCTCTGCTCGCGTTCATCGAGATCGTGCTGCTGCGAGACGTCGACGCCGGAGCCCACCGCCTCACCGCGCTGGCCCACGCCGCACAGACTCGCCCTGATCTGGACGATCTGCTGCAGGCGCTGTCGCACCTCCAGGACTACGCCGTGAGGAGCTCCTCAGGACATGGGGGTGCCGCGCCGGCGTCGGCTGGGCATGCGCCGGCGGAGGGGACCGCGCTGGAAGAGACCGCGCCGGAGGGAGCCGCGCCGGGGGCGTCGAGGGACACCGCAGAGGCCAGCACGTTGGAGGAGCCGGAGGCTGGCCCGGACCTCGCCCAGCTGGGGCGTGCGCTGCTGGCGACCCTGCAGGCCTGTCGTGCTGCCCACCAGCACGACCCGCAGGAGCCCGCTCGGCCCGTCTCGCCGGAGGCGGTGCCCTTCCGCGAGGTGCCGATCATCGCGTCGAACTGGGTGGCCAGCGTGCTCGGGGCCGCGCGGCTGCTGCTGACCCCCGAGGAGGACGTCCTCCCTGAGGACTGGTTCGAGGGAGAGTCGGTGGACCGGGTCCTGCTCCGGACCACCAGCACGGAGCTGATGCGCATGCTCCAGGACCTCATCTGCGGGGAGCCGCTGGATGATCTGAGGAACCTGCTGGAGGACATCTGGGCTCAGTTCGACGGCGGCCT
Organism: Nesterenkonia sp. PF2B19; assembly: GCF_001758425.2. Taxonomy (GTDB): domain Bacteria; phylum Actinomycetota; class Actinomycetes; order Actinomycetales; family Micrococcaceae; genus Nesterenkonia; species Nesterenkonia aethiopica. Next base: position 10,689 of record NZ_MDSS02000040.1, read on the forward strand.
GCCGCAGGGGCCCGTCCGGCGCACGCTGCTGGAAGCCCTCGACCACGCCGTCGAAGGGGGCCGAGCCGAGGAGCTGCTGGGCCCTCCCGGCTACGTCCGGCCGCCCACCGGAGGGCTCTACGATTCGGCCTGGAGGCAGGTGCTCATCTCTGTGGGGTACTTGCTCGACGCCGTCGTCCTCGGCGACCCAGACCGCCTGGAGCAGACCGTGGAGGATGCGCCACAGGATCCTCCGCATCGACGGATGGTGCTGCGCTGCCTGATCCTCCGCGGTCTGCACACGCTCCCCGAGCAGTCCCTCGCCCCGCTGATCCGCCACGCCCGCTCCGTCGGCGTGGAGCCCGTCGTCGTGGAGCTCCTCGCGGCCAGACTCGACGGGGACACGCACCGGGTTCACGACGCCGTCGCCGCCCTGGAAGGGCGTGAAGGCCGGTTCCGCGTCGCCTCCGTGGCGCGTCGCCCCGTGCGGCTCGCGCCCGGAGTCACGGGACTGACCGTCGAAGGCCGCGACCGCCTGGCGCTGCTCTCGGCCCGCGAACGGGAGGTCACCGAACAGGCCGTCCAGGGGATGAGCCTGGCAGAGATCTCCGAGTCCCTGCGGATCTCGCTGCGCACCGTCCAGAGCCATGTGCGCAACACCTACCGGAAGCTCGGCGTCAGCTCCCGCACAGAGCTGCGCTCCCAGCTCTTCGAAGCGAGGGATCGCCGATGACCCGCGGTCCTCTGCGCCTCCGGACCCCTGACCTGCCCCTTCCCGCCCGTCTCGTCCGCCAGTTCCTGGACGACCCGGCCGGCGGCTCCTGGGTCCTCCACCTGCCTGGGCACTGGGGCGTGGAGGCCCTGCTGGCCGCGATGCGGGAGTCCGTCACCCCGGCGGTGATCGACGGACTGGGCGGTCGGCCCTCGTCCTCGACCGGGGCCTCCGTCCCTCCGGCACCGGACTCCCACGGCCGCGCCGGACCGGTGGTGGTGCTGTGGCCCCGTCACCTGTCGGAGGACGTCCTCGACGACGTCGTCAGCCTCGGGGTCTCCGGGCGCCGTCGTCTGCTGGTGGTCGTGCGTTCTCCCCAGGACGTCCCGGAGCGCCTGCACGAGCTCGAACGCACCGGCCAGCTGCGCGCGGTGTTCCCCGGGACGGTGAGCGCCCGCGAACTCGGCGTCCAGGTCAGGCGGCACCTCGGCGGACCGGTGTCGCTGCGCGTGGTGAGACGCCTCTACCACCTCTCGGCGGGCCAGCAGGCGCTCGCGGAGAGTCTGCTGGACATGGCGAGAAGCGCCGGGACCCTCCGAGAGGATGAGGGGTTCTGGGAATGGGCCGGTGACGAGGAGGAACTCCATCAGACGCTGTCCCAGGCCGCCGACAGTCTGCTGCTGGGCCTCGAGATCGACGAGCGGGAGCTGCTCACGCTGGTCGCCATCGCTGGTCGGATCCCTGAGCAGCACGCACTGGACCATTACGGGGAAGAGCCGCTCGCCAGCCTCGTGGCCCAGGGACTCTTGGGTCATGAGACCACGGCGGCGGGGGGCTGGTCGGACCTGCGCGTCACTGCCGAAGGGGTGCGCCTGATGATCCTCAGCGAGATGCGCTGGGCCGACATCCTGCGCTGGTGGCACGACGAGGGCCGCGGCATCGACCACACCCAGGGCGGAGACTCCTCCGCGACGGCGCTGCGGTGGTGGCGCGCCCGGGCGCAGCAGACACCGAGCCTCGAAGAGGCTGCCGACCTGGCCCGCCGTGGCCTCGCGGCCTCCTGGTATCGGATGGTGCAGGTCCTCACCGAGCTCTATCCCCGCCCCTCCGCAGAACTGATGGTGCTCGCCGCACGGGCGGACTACGCCCTGGGGGACGTCGACGGAGCGCTGCATCGTCTGGCATCCCTGCCGGAGGCAGCCGGCCGCGCCGAGATCAGGGAGGGTGTCCTGGTCGCTGAGCGGATCCGCCTGTTCCACCCCGAGAGGTCGCTTCCTGTGGTGGAGTCCCTGCGCAGCCGAGCCGGAGAAGGCTCACCCACCAGCACCTTCGACGCGGTGCTGGCGATGAGCGATGACCCGGAGCGCACCGAGGAGCTGCTCGCCGCTCTGCAGACTCTGCGCGCCTCCGAGGACTGCGAGGAGTCGCTGCTCAGCCAGCTCTGCGCGGGCACGCTCCTGGGAACCCGACACCAGTCGGACCTCGGTCGCGAGGTGCTCTCCACGCTGATCGACGTCCTCCGCCGGGAAGACGGGTTCCCGGATATGGAGGAATGTGCGGTGGCGATGCTGCTGCTCATCTCCGCCACCTCCGGGTGGCGCGTCGACATGCTGCGAGTGGAGACCGACATCTGGAACGAACGACGCCTGCGCAGCCCGGCGCTGGCCGGCGTCGGTGACCTGCTGGCTGCCTTCGCCGCGATGCAGGACGACCGCATGCACCTGGCCTTCCGCAGCGCCGCCTCGGCGGCCAGGATCCACGCGGTGGGAGACTCGTACGGGCTGCTCGGCTTCAGTCGGGCGCTCGCCCTCGCGGCGGCCTCTCTGATGGCGCAGCCCCCGCGCATGATCCTCCCTGATCCTGAGTCCCCCGACTCTGTGCATGCGGACTCTGTGCATGCGGACTCTGTGCATGCGGACTCTGTGCATGCAGACCCCGTGCACGCCGGCCCGGAGCGGCACGAAGCCGGCGCCGCCGACGGGATCCCCTGGCTGCGCCTGGCAGGGGAAGGTCTGGCTCTCTGCGCCGCGGGACTGACCGAGGAGGAGCTGGGTCGACGGCTGGAGAGCCTCGCGCAGCAGGCCGGGGACGCCGGTGAGACGGCCCAGGAGCAGCTGCTGCTGCTCATGGTGCTGCTGCGTCGTTCTCCGCAGGCGGCTCGTCAGGTGGCGCGAGCCCGATGGCGGGATGATCCGGGCCGCCCCCGGCTCATCCGGCTGTTCGCCGAAGCGCAGGGCACCGACGACCCCGTCGCCGCCGTCGACGCCGCGGAGAGACTCATCGGATCCCACGCGCGCCTGCTGGGGCTGGCGGTACTGGCCAAGATGTGGGATCGGCGGGAGGACCTTGACGCCGGGCTGAGGGTCCGGCTGCTCAATCTGGTCCTGGACTCGCGGCGTCCGGGCGAGGAGTCCACCATGTTCCGCGAGCATTTCGAGCTCACCCTCACCGGCCGGGAGGCGCCGGTGTTCGCCGGGCTGCGGGCCGGCCGGACCACGGCGCAGATCGCTCGCGACCTGCATGTCTCCTCGCGCACCGTGGAGGCCACGATCTCCGGAATGCTGCAACGGTTCGGCTGCGGCAATCGGATGGAGCTGCTGTCCCTTCACCTGCGCATCGAGCCCTTCGAAGCTCCCGTTCGGTGAGTCGGGCGTCCGTCCGGCGGTATCAGGCCGACCCCGTCTGATGCGTCCTCGGAGTCTCCGAGCACAGCCCTGACCTGCACTCCTGCGGTGATGACACATGTTCGTGCGCGCATCTTTCGCAGGCCGTGCGAGGAGCTGTCGTCGTGTTGTTCGGACAATGGGCATGTCCCGTCCGGGTGCTCGGCGGCAGATGCGCAGGAGACCGTCGCATCTGTGGTGCGAAGGCGGATTCCGGTCCGGTCCGCGCGTCCCTAGGTTGAAGAGGTGCCCTTGGAGCACTCATCGCCGATGACCTGGAGGGATCGCGAGATGACCACGCATGCACCTGAGACGGCCCGCGCCGTCGAACCTCACCCTGAACCCCTGTGCGGGCCCCCTGTCGATCCGGACGGACGACCATCGGGTCCAGGCGCACCTCCTCCGGGAGCCCCGGCGCGGACCGTGCCGATCGTGGACGTCACGGTCACTCCCATGGACCGTGATGCCCTGCTGCTGCGGCTGGCCCAGGAGATCGCCTCCGGGGGACGCGTGACCGTGGCCGGGCACAACCTGCATTCGGCGTATCTGATGCGCACCGAGGAACCGTTCCGACGCTTCTACGAGCAGGCCGAGGTGCGGCTCATCGACGGCATGCCTCTGCTGGTGCTGCTCGGCCTCCGGGCGGCTCGCGACGGACGGTCCCGGCTGGGTCCGCGGCACCGTCTGGGATCCACAGACTGGGTTCCTCAGGCGGTGCACCTGCCGGCCGTCCGTCGCCTCGCCCTGCTCGGGGCCTCGGCCTCTTCCAACGCCGAGGCCGCGGAGCGACTCTCCCGCAGCGCCAGCCGGGGCACGGGCGGCGCTGTCGAGGTGCTGTCCGTGCCAGCCGACCCGTGGGCTCCTGAGGACCTCGACGACGTCGTCGCCCGCCTCAGCGCCTTCGCGCCCCAGATCCTGCTCATCGGCATGGGCATGCCGCTGCAGGAGCAGATCGCCGTCGCCCTGCGGGCCCGCACCGAGATTCCGGTCATCGCGACCGTGGGCGGAGCCATCGACCAGATCTCAGGAGCTCAGTCGTTGGCTCCGCGCTGGCTGGGGCGGGCCGGACTGGAGTGGGCGTGGCGTCTGGCCTCGGACCCGCGGCGTTTCGCCGGCCGCTACCTGGTGGAGCCGGTCCGCCTGGCCCGTCTGATCCTGCGCGGTGCGGCATGAGTCCCGACGACATGACGACAGACGGCCCCGCGGAGGGTCCCACCGGGAGCCCTTTCGACGGCGGCCTCGCCGCCGAGCCGCTCGTCACCGCTGTGATCCCGACGGTGGGCCGCCCCAGCCTGCGGGAAGCGGTGCGCTCCGCCCTGCGCCAGAGCGTGCCCACCGTGCCGCTGGTCGTCGTCGACGACCTCGATGCGCTGTCGGTGGTGCAGAGTCGCCTGACCGGGCTGGAGTATCGCCTGGTGTGCACCGCGGGTCGGCAGGGAGCCGGAGCCGCGCGCAACCTCGGGGTGCAGTTCGCCGAGACCCCGTGGGTCGCCTTCCTCGACGACGACGATGACTGGGTCGCCGAGAAGGCCGAGTCGCAGATCAGACTCAGCCCGGCGGGTGAGCCAGGGCACGCGCGCGCAGCGGCGGAGGGCACCGTGATGTCCTGCCGCGCGCTGCTCGTCGGCGCCTCCACCCGGGCGGTCCCGGAGCGCCCTTACAGGACGAGGCTGGGGCCCGACGGAGCAGTGGCGCCCGGAGTGGTCGGCTACGTGTTGGACCGCTCCACGGTGCGGCTGCGTCGGAACTTCCTGCAGACCTCCACCCTGCTGTGCCCCCGCGAGACCGCCCTGGACGTCCCGTGGGACGAGAGCCTGAACCGGCACCAGGACTGGGACTGGCTGATCCGACTCGAGAGCGCCGGGGTGCGCATCGAGACCATCCCGGACATCCTGGTGCGCGTCCAGCAGGGCAGCGTCGGATCAGTCTCCCGCAGCCTCGACTGGGAGGGCAGTCGTGCCTGGCTCGACTCTCTGCTGGTGGAGGTGCCGGCCGCCGCTCGGGCCGACTTCATGGCCTCCGTGGTGGCCCGCGGCGCCCTGGCTTCACGCGCCTGGTCCCGGGGGATCCGGGAGCTGATCTCCGGGCTGCGTGCGGGTGCTCATCCCGCGGCGCTGCTGGTGGGACTGAGCGGGATGGCGGCCCCCCGGCTGCCGGTGCATCATGGCTGAACGCAGCTGGGCCGCCGCGTTCCTTCGCACGGCCGGGCTGCGCATCGCGGTGCTGCCGGTAGCTGCGGCCCTGACCCTGACCAGTGCGGGCTTCACCATGCACTTCGCCGGGGCGGCCGCCTTCGGCTTCATCGTGCTGGTGGCCCAGCTGCGTATGGCGCTGCCCTTCGCGGACCTCGGGCTCGGTGCGGCCGTCTCCCGGGCCGTGGCGCGAGCCGGTGAGTCCCCGGCGGCTCGTCGGGAGGCCGCCGCACTGCCAGCGTCAGCACCGCGCGCCTGCTGGCCGTGGTCGGCGTCGCCGGCTCCGTGCTCGCTCTCGCGGTGGGGCAGGCAGGGCTGTGGTCGTGGGTCTTCGGAGTGCCGGTCGAGCTGCGGGGGCAGCTCGACGCCGCGATGACGATCTCTCTGGTGCTCTTCCTGCTCACCCTGCCGCTCGGTCTGGCCGAGCGGGTGCTGATCGGCCAGGACCGGGCGGATCTGCTGGTGCTTCTGGGCCTCGTCCCCGGGGCCGTCAACCTGGCGTTCGTGCTCCTCGCGGGCATGGCGGGTGTCAGCCCCATGTGGCTGGCGCTGGGCCTGCCGATCGGCATGGTCGTGTTCCTGCTGCTCTGTCGGCGTGCGGCCGCGCGGTCCTGGGACACCGCCCCGGAGGTGTTCGACGACGCCGGCACCGTGGCCGGGAGCGAGCCCCCGAAGGGTTCCGCAGGGCCGTCGATGGGCAGCATCCTGTCCGGCGGGCTTCCGGTGCTCATCGCCAGCGCCGGGATGGTGCTGCTGGAGCAGCACGGCCGGTTCGTGCTGGCCGCCGCCGCCACTGCGGAGCAGCTGAGCGAATACTCGTTGGCCCTGCAGCTCTACATGCCGATCTACTCGGTCATGTACATGGCGGGCATCGTGTTCTGGCCGCGGTTCTCCAGGAGCCTCGACCGAGGTCTGTGGATTCGGGCCAATGCTGCTCTGACGGGGCTGGGACTCGCCGCCGCCCTCGGATACCTGCTCCTGGCCCGCCCCGTCTCCCGGCTGGTCTCCGGCGGCGAGCTGCAGCCGTCCTGGATGCTCACCGCCGCCATGGCGATCCTGCTGGTCGCGCAGTCGGCGCATCTGACCCAGATCAATCTGCTCACTGACCGCTCAGGCTTCACGTGGCAGGCTCTGATGTCCTGCGTCGCCCTGGCCTGCGCGGTGCCGCTGAGCGTCCTCGGGGTCCACCACGGCCTCGGGGCCGCCGCACCGCCGATGGCGATGATCGCCGTCGTGGTGACGCTGCAGGTGCTCCCCGGCGCGCTCGTCGCCGCCCGCCGCACCGGTGCCGCAGTGCGGTCACTCGGAGAGGCCGCTGCACCCCCTGACGCCCCCGCGGGCCTCACGCCTGCGAACCCCTTCACGAACACCGATGAGGACACAGGTGGCGACGCCGTCGACGTCACCGTCATGACAAGGAGCACCCGATGACGAGGACCACGCTGAGACAGCTCCTCGGGCCCGTCCCGGACCCACTGGTGAGGCATGTGATGTACCGCCGCCGCTTCGGCCGGTGGGGCGACTTCCGCCGCCCCACCCGCTTCACCGAGGTCCTGACCCGCCGGATGCTGGCCGAACGCACCCAGCAGATCGCCTGGACGTGTGACAAGACGCGGATGAAGGAGTACGCCGCCAGGACGTGCCCCCAGCTGCAGGTGCCGGCGACGCTCTGGCGCGGCCGCGAGGTCGACGATCTGAACGTCTCAGACCTGCCGGAGCGCTGGGTCATCAAGCCCAACCACGCGAGTGGGATGGTCGCCTTCGGGGACCGATCCACCACCGTGAAGGAGCTGCGGGGGACCACACGCGGCTGGCTGCGCACCTATGACCGGGCCGCCCTGGGGGAGTGGGCCTACCGGTGGGCGGACCACAGCCTGATCGTGGAGCCGGACCTGAGCCGGGACCGCGGCCGAGACCTGGTGGACTACAAGTTCTATGTCTTCCACGGTCGGGTGAAGATGCTGCACCGCTCCTCGGGGCGCTTCACCGCCGGCCATGGTGAGCGGTTCTACAGCCCGGACTGGCGGATCCTGGACCTCTACAACGGGGTCACCCAGGAGCCGGAGGCCCCGCGGCCGACGTCGCTGGCGGAGATGATCGCCCACGCCGAGGCGCTGGGCGGCGGATTCGGCTTCATGCGGGTGGACTTCTACGAGATCGACGGCGTGCCGTGGTTCGGGGAGCTCACGCCCTACCCGTCGGGTGGGATGGATCCCTTCGAACCGGAGGAAGTAGACCTGGAGATGGGCCGCTGGTGGATGGATGCCCCCGAGGGGAGCCTGCGATGAGTCTCGACATCGTCCCCGAGAGCGGCGCCGCCGGCCCACCCCGTGGGCGTTCCACGCCGAGGGAGCAGACGCCGGATGTGTGGTCTGCGCCGGCGTCCGAGCCGGGCGTCGGCGCAGTGGTGACCGTCCCGCACACCTGGGCGGCAGCCTCCGTCGAGCTGCGCGGGCTCACCCACCGCCGGGGGCGAGGAGCCTGGCGGCTCACCGCCCCTGGCGGCGCAGACCGTGCGGTCACCGCCCCTGATGCTGCGGCCCCTGATGCTGCGGTGCCCGTCTCGCTGGTCGGCACCGGTGAGCTGCGCCGCTGGCACCGCCGCGTGTCCGGTGGGATCGCCGCCACGGACCAGCTGCTCATCCTGGTCACCCTGTTGGGGCTGCACCTGCTCGGGGTCCTGCCTTCGGGCATCGGGGAGGCGTCCCTCTCGGCCGGCGTGCTGGTGGTGTGGGGACTGCTGCTGGCCGTGGCCCGCACCCGCAATCCCCGGCGCTTGGGCACCGGCGTTCGAGAGCTCGGACGGGTGCTCACCGCCTCCGGCGCGGTGCTGGGCCTGACCGCGGTGCTGGGACTGGTGCTTCCGCAGGCGGCCCTGCGGCCCTGGGCGCTGGCGGCGATCCCCGCCGGTGTGGTCCTCCTGCTCGTCGGACGTCTCGTCTGGCGGCGCACGCTGCGGCGCCGTCGCGACTCCGGTGAGGGGGTCAGGCGAGCCCTGATCATCGGGGAGAGGGGCAAGGTGGGCCACCTGGCCGACCATCTGCGGCGACTCGGCCCGGACAGCGGCTTCCTCCCCGTGCGGCTGATGGTCAAGGAGCCCCGGGACGAGCTCGACGCCCCACCGGGAAGCGTTGCCGTCGAGGCCCGGGCCTCCCGGGAGCAGATCATCGCGCAGGCCCGCGACGCCGTCACCCGGGACGCCGTGGACACGGTCATCCTCACCGGCGCCGATCAGCTCACGCCCCAGGCGCTGCGCGAACTCGGCTGGGCGCTCGCCGCACTGGACGTCACCCTGGTGACGGCTCCGTCGTTGAGCGAGGTCTCCGCCAGCCGCCTGCACACCACCAGCGTCGACGGGGTTCCGCTGGTGCAGGTGGACTACCCGCAGCTCAGCGGTGCGGCGGCGGCGCTCAAGCGTGCCTTCGACATCGCCTTCTCCCTGGCGGCGCTGCTGGGGCTGCTGCCTCTGCTGGTCGGGGTCGCGGTGCTGGTCCGCCGGGACAGCCCCGGCCCGGCGCTGTTCTCCCAGACGCGGGTGGGGCTGCGGCATGCGCGCTTCCGGATGCTGAAGTTCCGCTCCATGGTGACCGACGCCGAGGCGCGCCGGGAGGAGCTGCTGGGCTCCTCCGAGGGGAATGCGGTGATGTTCAAGCTGCGCCACGACCCCCGCGTGACGAAGGTCGGCGCCGTGATCCGCCGGCTCAGCATCGACGAGCTCCCGCAGTTCCTCAACGTGCTGCGCGGCGAGATGTCCGTGGTGGGGCCGCGGCCGCCGCTGGTCAGCGAGGTGGAGAACTACGCGGAGTCCGATGAGCGTCGCCTGCTGGTCAAACCCGGCATCACCGGGCTGTGGCAGGTGGGCGGCCGCTCCGACCTCAGCTGGGAGGAGTCGGTCCGGCTGGACCTCTACTACGTGGAGAACTGGTCGTTGACCGGCGACATCGGCATCGTGCTGCGCACCCTGCGGGCGGTGGTGCGCGGTGCCGGAGCGTACTGACCCCCCGTGAGCAGCAGTCTCGGCGGATCCCGCGGGAGACGCGTCGCGCCGGCGAGGGCGACGCCACTCGTGCCGCAGGCGACGACGAGCATGACAGGCACGACGACGACAGCAGTGAGACATCAGACAGGACTGGGGAAACCATGAGACCGAACCATGCACAGGAGATCTCAGACGGCCGCCTGGTGGAGGCGCAGCTGCTCCTCGACGAGCCGCAGCTCACCGACATCCTGACGGGGCCCGGGCCGTGGAGCGGCGCACTCCCGTTGCAGGGCAGCTCCACCCAGGGCAGCTCCACCGGGAGCGGTGCCACGTCCCGGAGCACCCTGGAGCTCGTCCCGGAGCCCTCGGGCGCTGTGCGGCTGCGCCTGGTGCCGAGCAGGTCCGCCTCGGTCGCCGAAGTCGATGAGCAGATCAGGAGCGTGCTCGGTCTGCTGGCGTTCGGCCACCTGGCCGCCCGCCCCGCCGTGACGTATCAGGCCCGGACCGTCGCCGACGGCGGCGAGAGCTCCGAGGAGGTCTGGGTGACGCGAGATCTGTCGGGGACCCGCGGGGAGCCGGCCGACGTGGACGGGGCCGAGCCTGGCCCGCCGCTGTTCAGTACGACGGACGTCGCCTTCGCGGACCTGCTGACCGGCTGGCAGGAGCTGCGCACCCAGCATGAGACGGCACTGTCCCTGCTGCTGGCCGGCACCGGGCTCTCCGAGGAGTTCCCGGAGGCCAGCATGCTGGTCCTGCTGGGCGCGGCCGAGGCGATCTTCGTCACCACGTCCGGTCTGCGCCGTCGCGAGATCAAGGACTCCACGCTGCGCCGGAAGCTCGAACATCTGGCTCAGCAGGTCGGCGTCGACGAGGTCGTGGCGCCCGAGATCCCCGCCGCGGTCTGGGCGGAGCATGCGGCACGGTTGCGCAGCACCTTCACGCACAGCGGGCGGCTGGACCCGGGAACCGCCGCTGAGTTGAGGCTGTTGGTCCAGCTGACCGCCGGCGTCGTGGTGCTCATGCTGCTGCGGGAGCTGGGCGTCCCCGCCGGAGAGGACCGCCGGCGCCTGCGGAGCCTGCCGATGCTGCGGAAGGTGGTGCCGGCACCGCGGGCGAGCACGTCCCCTACTGACCGCCCTCCGGCGAGTGCACCTCCAGGCCTCGTCGGAGGGCTTCCGGCGTCGCTCCCTGGCGACGTGCAGGTCTGCGCCTCGGAGAGGAGAGCGTCATGAGCATGTCCACCATGCTGGCCCATGCCGTGGGACGCCGGCGCGAGGACGGGTCCGCGCCATCTGGCCCGGAGCCTGACCCTGCGCCCGCGCCTGAGCTCGCCCCTGAACCCGCGCCTGAGCTCGCCTCTGAATCCGCCCGGGAGGCGGAGCCTGACCCGCCGTCCGGCGGCGAGGTGTGCCGTCCCTGGGACGCGGCACGTCCGCACAGCGGGAGCCTCGTCTGGGCAGGGGAAGAACCTGGGTGGCCCACGAATCGACACGATCGACAGGAGGAGTCACAGATGACGGTGCGGGACATGCTGCGCGTGGTGCGCCGATACTGGAGATCCTCCTGCGCGCTGTTCCTGCTCGGTCTGGTGCTCGGGGCCGCCTTCTTCGTCCTGGCGCCTCGGGAGTACACCTCCACGGCGCGGATCTACGTGACCACCGCCACCGGTGAGGATCTGTCTCAGCTGCAGCTGGGGCGGTCCGTCTCCGAGCAGATCGTGGCCAGCTACGCCGACCTCGTGAGCACCCCGGTGGTCCTGGAGCCGGTCATGCGGCGCGAGGGGGTGGAGGAGCCGCTGGCCGATTTCGCGGACTCTGTCGATGCGGAGGTGGTCGACGGCACGACCCTGCTCGAGCTCTCGGTGCGCGCGTCCAGTCCTGAGGTCTCGATGGCCCGGACCGAGGCACTGACCGACAGCCTCGTGGAGTTCGTCGGTGACCTCGAAGCGATGCAGGGGGCACCGCAGGACCTGATCTCCGTGAGCATCATGCAGCCCGCCGTGCTGCCGGAGGCGCCGACCTCCCCGCAGCCGCTCCTGGTGTTCGGCGGAGCCGCCGGTGCCGGGGCCGCCCTGGGGCTGGGGTCGGCCGCCCTGCGGGATAGTCTGAACCGGAGGGTGCGGGACCGCCATGACGTGCAGGCCAGCACGTCGATGCCGGTGCTGGAGCTGGGTGAGGAGCCCGAATCCGACGCGGCCGGGGCCATGCGGAGGATCCTGGCTCCGATGCAGGCCCTGCGCGCCCGGTCAGGAGGCCGTGGTGCCGAGAGGCCCGCACCGGTGATGCTCGTGGCCGGCGTGGACCCGGATGTGCTCTCCGCCGACGTCGCCGAAGCTCTCGCCCGCGCGGCTGCAGGCGATGGTTTCCGCGTCCTGCTCATCGAAGCCTCCGGAGGGCACGGGTGGGCGGCGGCCGATCTGCCGCAGAGCCCGCAGAGCGCGGAGAACGGCCGGTCCTCCCCGGTTGCGGGAGTGTCCGTGCGTGGACGGCGTCCCGCTGCCGGCGTGGAGATCATGGCCCTGGACGCCCCGACAGGTGCCCTCGAGGCCGACCTCCGGCACACGCGACACACCGTGGACCGCGCCCGGACCGCCTGCGATCTGGTGATCCTCAATGCCGCACCGGTCTCCGCCGACGCCCGGGGCCTGGGGCTGGCGGGGGACGCCGACGCCACGTGGCTCGTGCTCCGGGCTGGGCACACCGTCCAGGAGGAGCTGTCCGGGGCCCTGGGTGTGCTGGAAGGACTCAGCCGGTCCCTCGCCGGCGTCATCGTGGTGGGGAGGACGACGGCGCGCCGCCGCCGGCGCGCTCGCCGGGCGGCGTCTCGTGGTGCGAGCTCCCACCGTGGGGCGCCTCCGCGGGAGGGTCCTCGCGGAGGAGGACGGCACGGAGGAGGACGGCACCGGGGAGGGCAGCGCCGGGCAGGTAGGCGAGGGCAGCGACCATGACCCGTCGGCCGGCGGGCACGCTCCCGTCGGGGCTGCAGAGGGTGCTGTCCGGCGGGCTGATCCTCTGCGCGATCATCAGCGTGCTCTTCGTGGGGCGGTTCTCCCCGCTGCCGATGACGATGCTCCTCGATGCGTGGATCATCCTCTTCATCGGCGCCGTGCTCCTGCGCGGCCGCATTCTGACGCTGCTTCCGCTCAGCCTCGTGGCGATCTACGCCTACACCCGAGTCATGGGGGTCTGGGTGACGGACGTCCCGTGGGACGACTTCGTCCAGGCCTACCGGTGGCTGCTGTACCTGGTGGCCATGGGTGTCGCCGTCGGGCAGCACTGGACACGCCGCGGGGCGCTGACCACGTTGACCTGGTGGCTGGTCTCGCTGGCGACGGTCAAGGCGGCCCTCACCTGGGTGGTCCATGGGCCGGGGGAGCGCCCTGGCCTGTTCCTGGAGAACAACTTCGAGCTGGCGCTGTTCAGCGGGCTCACCGCCGTCGTGCACCGGGGATCGCCCCGGTCACGCCTGTGGCTCCTGCTCCTGCTGGGCGTCCTCACGGTGCTCTCCGGGTCGCGCAGCGGGGCGGTGGCCTATGTGCTGTGCTTCCTCTACGCGATGCTGAGCACCCGGACCCGCGACGTGTTCCTGCGGATGGTCGCCCTGGCGGTGCCCATGCTGGTCGCGGTGATTCCGGTGGTGATCTTCCAGGAGCGTGCCGCGGAGTCCGAGGTCATCGACCGTGTCCGGTTCTTCGACGTGTTCCTCCGGGAGACGCAGGACTGGGGGCCGGTCAACTGGCTGGTGGGCACGCTGCCGATGACACCGATGAGCCCGGCCACCTGCGAGGAGCTGGCCTACTATGAGGCCCTGTTCTCCTCGGCGGAAGACGGCACCTGCTATTCGGTGATCCTGCACGCCTTCGCCCTGCGGGTGGTCTTCGACGCCGGGGCCCTCGGCGTCGTGCTCATCCTGGCCCTGCCCTGGATCTTCCTGCGTCGCGCGGGGGTGTCGGCGCTGCTCGCGGCGACCCTGATGGCGATCGCGGTGACCAACAGCGTCTCGGTCAGCGGGTTCAACAACCCCTACGTGGTCCTGCCGTTCCTGCTGGCCATCCTCACGTCCTCCCGGGCCTCCGCGGGGGAGTCCGAGGGAGAGCCCACCGGGACGAAGCCCTGGGCCCCGCCCAGCACCCGCACAGCACGACGGCGGGGGCCCGCCTCGCCCCGCCCCGCGCGGAGTGCGCGGACGGAACCGAGGAGGACCCCCGCCGTCGTCGTGAGTGGTGACGGTGAGAGGTGACGAGATGACGAGGGGGCGACGGCGCGGAGGCGCCGTGCGCCTCAGGCGTCCAGCTGCTGGCGCTTGGCGCTGATCACCCCGGTGTCGAAGCCGCCCAGGTGCAGGTTGCCGTGGAACCGGCCGTGCTCGATCTTGATGCATCGGTTCTGCACGGCGTTGAGGCCGAGGTCGGTGGCGCGCTGCATGGCCTCCTCGGAGTGGATGCCCAGCTGCACCCACAGGGTCTTCGCGCCGACCTCCGCGGCCTCCTCCGCCAGGGCGGGGAGGTCATCCGGCCGGCGGAACGCCACCACGATGTCCGGCGCCTCGGGCAGGTCCTGCAGGGAGGCGTAGCCGGGCTCGCCCAGGACCTCGCTGATCCGCGGATTGACGTAGTAGAGCCGGTAGCTGGAGTCGGAGGTCAGATAGGTGGCCACGAAGTAGCTGGCGCGGGCCGGCTTGTCGCTCATGCCCACGATCGCCACGGACTTCGCCGAGCGCAGCAGCTGCAGCCGGCGCGCGGCGTCCGGCTCCTGCCAGGTCCCGTGCGGGTGCTCCGCGGTCACGGTCTCCGCCGGGCCGGCGGTCTGGGGTGCGCTGGTCATCAGGCCTCGCCTCCGTTCTGTGCGGCGCCGACGACGGCGGGCGCCTCCTGCTGAGCGGCCAGGGCGCGATCCAACGCCTGGTCCAGATCCCAGATGATGTCCTCGACGTCCTCCAGGCCCACCGAGATGCGGATCAGGTCCTCCGGGATGCCGGCGGCCGTCAGCTGGTCCTGGGTGAGCTGCTGGTGGGTGGTCGAGGCCGGGTGCAGCACCAGGGTGCGGGCGTCGCCCACATTGGCCAGGTGGCTGGCCAGCTGCAGCTCCTCGATGAACCGGGCCCCGGTCTCCCGGCCGCCGCGCACGCCGAAGCTGAACACCGAGCTGGTGCCCAGCGGCAGCAGGTCCTTGGCCCGCTCATGGTGCGGATGGGAGGGGAGACCCGAGTGGTTGACGTACTCCACGCGCTCATCGGCCTCCAGCCATTCGGCGACCTTCTGCGCGTTGGCGGTGTGCTCCTCCATGCGCTGCGGCAGGGTCTCCACCCCCTGGATCAGCTGGAAGGCGGCCTGCGGGGTCAGCGACGGCCCGAAGTCGCGCAGCTGCTCGGCACGGATCTTGGTGAGGAACCCGTACTCCGCGAAGTTGCCCCACCAGGAGAGCCCGCCGTAGGACTCCACCGGCTCGGTCATCTGCGGGAACTTGCCGTTGTTCCACGGGAAGGTGCCGGACTCCACGATCACGCCGCCCAGCGTGGTGCCGTGGCCGCCGAGGAACTTCGTCACCGAGTGGGTGACGATGTCTGCGCCGTGCTCGATGGGGCGCAGCAGGTAGGGGGTGGTCAGCGTGGAGTCCACCACCAGCGGGATGCCGTGCTCGTGGGCCACCCCGGCCAGTCCGGGCAGGTCCACGACGTCGCTGCTGGGGTTGGTCACGACCTCGGTGAAGATCAGCTTGGTGTTCTCCTGCAGCGCGGCCTTGAAGTCCTCCGCTTCGTCCGAGTCCACGAAGGTGGTCTCGATCCCGAAGCGGCGCAGGGAGACGTCCAGCTGGGTGATGGTGCCCCCGTAGAGCTTCGAGGAGGCCACGATGTGGTCCCCCTGGCCGCACAGGGCCGCGAAGACGAGGAACTCCGCGCTCATGCCGGAGGCCGTGGCCACGGCTCCGATGCCGCCCTCCAGCGAGGCGAGGCGCTCCTCCAGCGCGGCCACCGTGGGGTTGCCGATGCGCGAGTAGATGTTGCCGAACTTCTGCAGCGCGAACAGGTTCGCGGCGTCGTCGGTGTCCTTGAACACGAAGGACGTGGACTGGTGGATCGGCACCGCGCGGGTGCCGTAGACGGCATCCGGCACGGCCCCGGCATGCAGGGCTCTGGTGCGGAATCCGAACTGTCGATCACTCATGGATGCTCCTGAGTCGGTGGCGGGGGTCTGGGTGGTGGTCTGTGTGGTCTGGGTGGTGGTCTGCACGGGCCGGGTGGTCTCGGCGCGCGGCGGGCTCAGCCGACGCGTTCTCGGCAGATCTGAGCGATCTGCGGCACGCAGTGTTCGTTCTGCAGGCTCGTGGTGTCGCCGAGGGTGTCGTCCTCGTGCAGCTGGGTGAGCAGCCGGCGCATGATCTTCCCGGAACGGGTCTTGGGCACCTCCGGCACCGGGATGACGGTGCGCGGCTTGGCCACCGGGCCGATCACGGAGCCGACGTGGGACCGCAGCTCGGCCAGCAGCCGCGCCTCCGCCTCGCTGTCGCCGGCCGTGAGCGCCCCGTTCAGCCGCTCGCGGGCCGCGGCGGTCAGCTCGGTGAACGCGACGGCGCCGAGCCCGGTGGTGGCGTCCGGCACGGGACACACCCCGGCCTCCACCACGTCCGGGTGGGAGACCAGCGCCGACTCGATCTCGATGGTGGAGAGCCGGTGCCCGGAGATGTTGATGACGTCGTCGATCCGCCCCAGGATCCACAGGTCGCCGTCGGCGTCGCGTTTGGCGCCGTCCCCGGCCAGGAACCAGCCTGGTCCGCGTACTTCTGCCAATAGGAGGTGTAGTACCGCTCCGGGTCGCCCCAGACGGTGCGGGCCATGGAGGGGCCGGTGTGGGTGAGCACGATGCTGCCCTGCGTCTCGGCCGGGACCGGTGCGCCGGCGTCGTCGACGACGTCCACCGCCACGCCCGGCATGGCGCGGGTGGCGCAGCCGGGCTTCAGGCCGGTGTCCTCCGGGCGCGGGGTCAGCACGGTGGAGCCGGATTCGGACTGCCACCAGGTGTCCACCATGGGGATGGCCGGGGCGCCGTGGTCGTCGCGGGTGTCCCGGCCGAGCTGGCTGCGCAGCCAGGTCCAGGCCTCCGGGTTGACCGCCTCGCCCACGGTGCCCAGCAGGCGCAGGGAGGAGAGGTCGTAGTGGTCAGGGACGCCGTCGGGGAACCAGCCCATCAGGGACCGCACCAGGGTGGGGGCCGTGTAGTAGGTGGTCACGCCGTGGCGCTGGATGATCTCGAAGTGTCGCCCGGGATGCGGGGTGTTCGGCGTGCCCTCGTAGATCACCTGCGTGGCGCCGGCGGCGAGCGGCCCATAGATCTCATAGGTGTGGGCGGTGACCCAGGCCAGGTCCGCGGTGCACCAGTGGACGTCCTGCGTTCGGCGGGATGGATCCGGGTGGGCGAAGAGCCGCAGATAGGTGAACAGCGCCCCGGTGAGATACCCGCCGGTGGTGTGCACCAGCCCCTTGGGCTTGCCGGTGGTGCCGGAGGTGTACATGATGAACAGGTCCTGCTCGGCGTCGAAGGCTTCCGCGGTGTGCTCGGCGGAGGCGGACTCCACGACGTCATGCCACCAGACGTCTCGGCCCAGACCGTCCCCGGCGAGGTCCTCGGCGGTCCAGGGGATCTCCGAGCCGGTGCGGCGGATGACCAGCACATGGCGCAGGCTGCCGCCCTCGGCCACGGAGAGGCCCTCCACGGCGGCGTCGGCGTTCTCCTTCACCGGCACAGCCTGCCCTCGGCGGAACTGGCCGTCGGTGGTGACCAGCAGCGCCGCCCCGGTGTCCTCCACGCGGAAGCGCAGCGCCTCGGCGGAGAATCCGCCGAAGACCAGCGAGTGCACCGCCCCGATGCGGGCGCAGGCCAGGGTGATCACCACCGTCTCCACCAGCACCGGCAGGTAGATCACCACCCGGTCCCCACGGCCCACCCCCAGGGCGGTCAGGGCGTTGGCTGCCTGATTGACCTTGTCCTGCAGCTGCGCGTAGGTGACGTCCTGCCGGTCCCCGGGCTCGCCTTCGAAATGGAGGGCGACGACGTCACCGCGCCCGGCGGCCACATGGCGGTCCACGCAGTTGACTCCGGGGTTGAGCGTGCCGCCGTCGAACCAGCGGATGTCCGGGCCGCGGCGGGTGCGCGGGTCCGGATCTGTCCACCGGTGGGTGGTGTGCCAGGGGGTCTCCCAGTCCAGCAGGGACGCCGCCTGGTCCCAGAAGGCCAGGCGCTCCTGTTCGGTGACCGGGTCCGCCCAGGAGTGGACGTCCGCGGTCAGCGGGTGCTGCAGAGTCGCCCGATCGATGTCTGACGCCGGCGTCACGCCCATGTCTTCAGCGCCTTCCTCTCCACGACGCCCAGCAGCGCGTCGGTGATCTTGCCCAGGATCGCCAGCAGGATGATGGCCAGCAGCAGACGGTCGGTGCGCCCGTTGTTCTGGGAGTCGGTCAGCAGGAAGCCCAGCCCCATGGAGGAGGCGATCAGCTCCGCGGCCACCAGGAACAGCCAGGCCTGGGCGAGCGCGAGGCGCAGCCCGGAGAACACGCTGGGCACCACGGCGGGCAGCTGCACGGTGACCAGCAGGCGCAGCCCGTGGTACCCGAACGCGCGGCCGGCCTCCACCAGCTGTGGATCCACGTGCCGCAGCGCGGAGTGCACGGCGGTGAAGACGGGGAAGAACGCACCGATGGCGATGAGCGTGACCTTGGAGTCCTCATAGATGCCCATCCACAGGATGAGCAGCGGCACCCACGCCAGGGACGGCACGGCCCGGAAGGCCCCGATGGTGGGGTGCAGCAGGGAGTCGGCGACCTTGGAGAGCCCCAGCACCGAGCCCAGCGCCAGGCCCAGGCCCGCGCCCACGGCGAAGCCCAGCAGCACCCGCTGCACGGAGATGGCGATGTGCTGATAGAGCTCCCCGCGCTCGAACAGCTCCACCCCGGCGGCCAGCACCGACTGCGGAGTCGGCAGCTGCACCGGGGAGAAGACGCCGGCCGCGGTGACGCCGTACCAGAGGGCCAGCAGGACCAGCGGCACGATCGCTCCGATGAGGACCCGACCGCCGGGGATGCGACGTACACGAGCAGGCACTCCAGCGTCCGGACTGTCCGGGCCGGTCACCGGCCGGGGTGCGGCTGAGTCACGGTCGCCCAGCACCCGTGCGGGCTCCGCGCTCTGGTGGCGGCCCTCCTCGTCCCGGGTCCGAGCGCCGTCAGGCAGCGTCTGGCTCATCACTGATCATCCTCGTCGTCCTCGACGATCGTGGCCTCGTCCTCAGAGCCCTCGGCGTCGGTGGCCTGCCGGTTCTCCGCGAACTCCGGGTGGAACAGCGTCTCGAGCGCCTCGTCGATGCTGTCCTGGCTGGAGACGTCGCCGGTGTCGAGGAAGATCGGACCGACCTCCTGCAGCACCTCACGCTGGGCGGCGCCGGGGACCGGGTCGACGTCGAAGTTCGACCGCTCCCGGATCACCGTCTGGGCGACCTCCAGGTCGATGTTGCTGTGCTCGGCCAGGATCTCGGCTGTCTCCTCGGGGTTCTCCTGAGCCCATTCGCGGGCCTGCTCATAGACGTCCACCACGGTCTGGGCGACGTCGGGGTGGTCCTCGATGAACGACTCGGTCGCGTTGATCACGCTGTAGGTGTTGAAGTCCACGTTCCGGTAGAACAGCGTCTCGCCGTCGGCCTCGGCTCCCGCCATGATCGGGTCCAGTCCGGCCCAGGCGTCGACGTCGCCGTTGGCCAGCGCGCTGCGGCCGTCCGCGTGCTGCAGGTTCTGCACCTCCACATCGCCCACCTCCAGGCCGGCCTCGTGCAGGGACTGCACCAGGAAGAAGTACGGGTCGGTGCCCAGCGTGGCGGCCACGGAGACGCCCTCGAGGTCGCCGACGTCGGTGATCCCCGAGTCCGGCGAGGTGACCAGGGCGGCCCACTCCGGCTGGTTCTCGATGAGGATGATCTGCTGCGGGGCGCCGTTGGCGCGCGCCAGCAGGGCGGCGGAGCCGGCCGTGGATCCGACGTCGATGGCCTCGGCACGCAGCTTCTCATTGGCGTCGTTGGAGCCGTGGGACTGGATCCATTCCACCTCGGTGCCGGCCTCGGAGAGCTCCTCTTCGAGCCAGCCGTGCTCCATGATCACCAGGCTGAGTGGGTTGTAGGTGGCGAAGTCGAGGGTGAGCGTGTCCAGTTCGCCCTCGGCGGTGCCGCCGGATCCCTCGCCCTCCACGCATCCGGTCGCCAGCAGAGCGACGGCCGCGCCGGCGATCGTCGCGGAGGCGGCGCGTCGGAACCGCGGCCGCGGGAAGCGGGCAGGGGAGAAGGAGGTGTCGGTCTGACTGGGCATGTCGTGAAGGGACCTTTCGTGCGTGGGTGGGAGCCGCCCCGGTCGAGCTCGGGCTCCGCCCGGCCGCGCCGAGCGGAGGCCGGGAGCGCC
>NZ_MDSS02000041.1 GCF_001758425.2 Nesterenkonia sp. PF2B19
CCGGCCGCTCGGCTGGTCGGCACCCCGGCGACGGCGGCGCTGGCAGCCCTCTGCGCGTCACCCCTCGGGCTGGGCCTCGGCCTGGCATTCGGGAACCAGCCCTGGCCCTGGTCGCCCACCGCCCTGGCGGCGGTCCTCGGGCTGCTGGTGCTGGTGCTGGGCGTCTCCGGACTGCTCGCAGGGACCCTGAGCCTGCTGCTGCGGCGGCTGGGGCACCTGCACCTGGTCACCGGTGTGGCCGCAGGAGTGGTGGTCGCACTTCCGGCCAGGATGGTGTGGACGCCGCTGGCGAACCAGCTTCAGGAGATCATGCCCGGGCTTCACACGACCTGGGTGCTGATGGTGTGCCTGTGGGCCGTCGTCGTCGCCGCCGCGATCTTCACCGGCGTGCTGGACCGGCCGCGGCGTACCGGTCCAGGATGATGTCCACCAGCTCCGGAGGGGAGGCCGGCGGCGCCCCCGCGTCCTGCGGAGCGGGCAGCAGGGGCGCGGTGGTGACGTCGCCGGCCGCCTTCTCCAGCAGGGTCTGGAAGTAGCCGGGGGCCAGCAGGTAGCTGGCGACGACGACGCGCCCACCCTCCCCCGCGGCGTCGCGGGCCTGCCTGGCCTCGGCGACGGCCCCGGCCACCGTGGGCTGGGCTGCGGCGAGGAAGGCCACCACGACGTCGGCGGCCAGGCGCGCAGACAGGCGGCGGCCCATCTCATGGCAGTCCTCGACGGCGGCCGGGTCCGAAGAGCCCGCCACCCCCAGGATGATCCGGTCCGTGCCCGGGGACGCGCCGGCCTCCGCCAGGCGGCGCACCAGGATGTGCACGAGCCGGTCATCCGGGCCGAGGGCCCCGGCGATGGCGACCTCACGGCCGACGTCGGCGGTCTCCTTCCTCAGGTCCACGTGGACGTGGTAACCGGCGGAGAGCAGCACCGGCACCACCACAGCGGGCAGCGACTCGGGGAGCTGCGCCAGCGTGGCGGGCACGTCCGGGTCCTGGACGTCCACATGTCCCAGTTGCACCGGGGCGTCCAGGTCACGGGCCTCGGCCGCCGCGGCGACGTCGTCGGCCAGCCGACGGACCACCGCCTGACCGGCGGCGTCGGAGGTGCCGTGGGAGATGGCCACCAGGGCGGGCGGGAGCTCGGGGCTCTCGGGGCTCATCGAGGACGTCCTTCCGGAGGGTGCCTGCAGTCCTGGGCACTCAGCCTAGGACGGATGTGTGACACTCCGATGAACGCGACGTCTCGCGGCGTCACAGCAGCGGTGAGCACCGCCCCTCCGGCGGGCACGTCATGGTCCCGGTGAGGTGAACACCGCCGCCGACTGGCCGCCGATCCTCCACACGCCGGCATCCTCACCCTCCGGACGTGCCTCACCGGCGGTGTCGACCTCCAGCTGCCATGGCCCGTCGCCGGGAAGGCGCACCGTCGTCTCCTCACCCACGGTGAGCACGACCGCCACGGCCCCGGTGAGGGTCTCCCCCACGGGGTCTCCGGCGGCGCCGCGCAGCACCGCGATGACGGTGCGAAGCTCGGGGTCCTGCCAGTGCTCCTCCGTGGCGGGTTCACCGTCCGCGCTGAGCCACAGCACATCTGGGGCGCCGTCGGACCGGGCTGCTCCGTGCAGGAAGGCCCGCTGCCGCAGCACCGGGAGCCGCCGGCGCAGCGCGGTCAGCCCTCGCACCAGGTCCAGCAGCTCGTGGTCCGGGTCCGTCCAGTCCACCCAGCCGATCTCGTTGTCCTGCGCGTAGGCGTTGTTGTTGCCGCCCTGGCTGTTGCCGATCTCGTCCCCGGCCAGCAGCATGGGCACCCCCTGGGAGACGAACAGGGTCGCCAGCATCGCCCGCACCCTGCGCGATCGCGCGGCGCGGATCTCGGGATCGTCGGTAGGGCCCTCCACCCCGA
The DNA here is from genome assembly GCF_001758425.2 of Nesterenkonia sp. PF2B19. Classification (GTDB taxonomy): domain Bacteria; phylum Actinomycetota; class Actinomycetes; order Actinomycetales; family Micrococcaceae; genus Nesterenkonia; species Nesterenkonia aethiopica. Next base: position 1,897 of record NZ_MDSS02000041.1, read on the forward strand.
GGTTGTCAGAATGGTTCTCGCTGTGGCCGTCGCGGCCGTCCTCGCCGTTGGCCTCATTGTGCCGCTCGGCGTAGGAGACGACGTCGGCCAGGGTGAACCCGTCGTGGGCGGTGAGGAAGTTGATCGACGCCGTGGGGGCGCGCCGCGAGTGGTCGAAGGTCTCGGCAGAGCCCAGCAGACGTGCGCCGAGGGCCCGGACGGCGTCCTGGTCCCCGCGCCAGGCGCGCCGCACGTCGTCACGGAAGCCGTCGTTCCACTCGGACCACGGGTGCGGGTAGGCGCCGCGCTGGTAGCCGTCGGGGCCGAGGTCCCAGGGCTCGGCGATCAGCGTGGCCCCGGCGAGCACGGGGTCCTGCCGCACGGTCTGGAAGAACGCGCCGGCGGCGTCGAAGCCTGCCGGCCCGCGGGCCACGGCCGTGGCCAGGTCGAAGCGGAACCCGTCGATCCCGTAGCGCGTCACCCAGTGGCGCATGCTGTCGAGGATCAGCTGCAGCATCATGGGGTGTTCGGTGGCCATGGTGTTGCCGGTGCCGGTGTCATCGATGTGGGAGCCCTCGTGCCGGCGGTAGTATCCGGCGTCCAGGCCGCGCAGGCTGAGGACGGGGCCGCCGTCGCCGCCTTCCCCGGTGTGGTTGTACACCACGTCCAGGAACACGGCGATGCCCGCCTCATGCAGGGTGTGCACCAGGGTGCGCAGCTCGGCGTCGGCGTCGTGGAGCGCGTAGCGCGGCTCCGGCGCGTGCCAAGCGATCGGCTGGTACCCCCAATAGTTGGTGAGGCCACGCCCGACCACGTGCTCGTCGTCGAGGAAGGCCTGCAGCGGCAGCAGCTCCACGGCGGTGACACCCAGCTCCACCAGGTGGTCGACGATCGCCGGGTGGGCGAATCCGGCGTAGGTGCCGCGCAGCTCGTCCGGCACCTCCGGATGCGCGGCGGTGAGGCCCTTCAGATGCGCCTCATAGATGATCAGGTCGCCGACGTCGTGGCGCGGCCGGTTCGCCGCAGGATCCGGGACCTCCGCGTCGCCGGCCTGAGCCTCACGCCCGCCCACGTCCGCGACGATGATGCCCTTGGGCATCACGGCCGCGCTGTCCTCCTCGGAGCCGCTGGCCATCTCCGGGTGCCACCGGACGGGGCCGTCGAGGGCGCGGGCGTAGGGGTCGATCAGCAGCTTCCGCTCATCGAAGCACAGCCCCTGCTCCGGCGCCCAGGGCCCGTCGGCGCGCAGCCCGTACCGCATGCCTGCGGACAGGCCGGAGATGTGAGCATGCCGGATGCCGCCGTCGGCATAGGGCAGCAGGACGCGTTCCTCCTGCTCGCCGTCGACGAGGCACAGCCAGACGGACTCGGCCTCCGGGGCCCAGACGGCCACGTTCGCGCCGTCCTCGGACAGGGTGATGCCCAGCGGCCAGGAACGGCCGGGCGTGACACGACGGGTCACCGCACCAGCTCCGTGAACAGGGCGGCGTACTGCTGCGCCGAGGAGGACCAGTCCACCGGGCTGGTCATGGCGGTCTGCCGGACCGCACCCCATGCCCGCTGGTCCTGGTGGAGCCGCAGCGCCCGGCCAAGCGCGTCCGCCAGGCCGGCGGCGCTGAGCTCGGTGACCAGGAAGCCGGTGGCGGTGCCCGCGGCCAGGTTCTCCACCGTGGCGTCGACGACCGTGTCCCGGAGCCCGCCGGTGGAGGCCACCAGCGGCAGCGCCCCGTAGCGCAGGCCGTAGAGCTGGGTGAGGCCGCACGGCTCGAACCGTGAGGGCACCAGCACCAGGTCCCCTCCGGCGTACATCCGGTGACTCAGCGGCTCGTCGTAGCCCAGGCGCACACCTACCGCGTCAGGCCGTCGGGCGGCGAGCTCTCGGAGGCCCTGCTCATAGGCGGGGTCCCCTGAGCCGAGCACCGCCACCGCACCGCCGGCCTCCACGAAACCGGGCAGAGTCTCCAGCAGCAGGTCCACGCCCTTCTGGTGCGTCAGGCGGGTGACGACCACGGCCAGGGGCCCGGTGGGCTCGGCGAGCCCGAACTCCTGGAGCAGCGCCGCCCGGTTGGCCGCCTTGGACGCGGGGGCCTCCGCCGAGTACGGCCTGATGTGCGGGTCATGCGCCGGATCCCACACGGTGGTGTCGATGCCGTTGACGATCCCGTGCATCTCGCCGCGGCGGCGACGCATGGCGACCACGCCCTCAAGGCCGAAGCCGAACGCGGGGGTGGTGAGCTCCTCCGCATAGGTGCGGCTGACCGTGGTCACCCGGGAAGCGTGCATCATCCCCGCCTTCAGGCTGCTCACCGCCCCGTGGTACTCGATCCCCTCCGGGTGGAAGTCCCAGCGCGGCAGGCGCAGCCGATCCAGCTGGTCCTCCCCGAAGATCCCCTGGAAGGCGATGTTGTGGATGGTCATCACGGTCGGCACGCTGGCGCCGGCATACTTCAGGTACGACGGCGCCAGCCCGGCCTGCCAGTCATGGGCGTGCACCAGATCCGGCCGCCAGGGCTCCCCCGCGCCGTCGTCGACCCCGTCCTGGGCGATCTGCGCGGCCGCCCAGCTCAGCGCGGCGAACCGCACATGGTTGTCCGGGTGGTCCTGCTGGCCGTCGGCATAGGGGCCGCCGGGCCGCTGGAACAGGTGCGGAGCGTCCAGCAGCAGCATCGGCAGCCCGTCCACGGTGCCCGAGCGCACGCAGGCGGGTCCGCCGAACAGGTCGTCCTCGGCCCATACGCGGCGGGAACCGTCGAGTTGATCGAGCACCTGCGGGTAGGCCGGCAGCAGCACCCGGGACTCCCAGCCGCAGGGCTCGAGTGCGCCCGGAAGCGCCCCGACGACGTCGGCGAGCCCGCCGGTCTTGATCAGGGGTGCGCACTCCGAGGCGACGGAGAGGACACGACGACGCACGGCGGTCACGGGACGTCCTTTCAGAGGAGGAGCACCAGACTACTCCAGCGCGGCGGCCCGGCGGTCCAGCATGTCCTGGGTGATGAGCGTGATCCCCTTGTCCGTGTGCCGGAACCACTTCGCATCCTCCTCCGGGTCCTCCCCGACCACGAGGTCGTCCGGGATGCGGACCCGGCTGTCGATCACGCAGCGGCTCAGCTGGGCGTGCCGGCCCACCTCCACGTACGGCAGCGCGACGACGTGGTCGAGCGTCGAGTACGAGTGCACCCGGTTCCCGGTGAACAGCAGCGAGTTGTGCACATCGGAGCCGCTGATGATGGTGTCCCCGGAGATCAGCGACTGGATCGCCTGGCCCCGGCGGTCCTCCTCGTCGTGGATGAACTTCGCCGGCGGCGTCTGCTCGGCGTAGGTCCAGATGGGCCACTTCTGGTCATAGAGGTCCAGCGGCGGCACGAACTCGGTGAGGTCGATGTTGGCCTGCCAGAACGAGTCGATCGTGCCCACGTCCCGCCAGTAGGGACGGGTCTCCAGGCCGCTCATCACGCAGGATTCGCTGAAGCGGTGCGCATAGGCCGCACCTCGGGTCACCAGCTGCGGGATCAGGTCGTGACCGAAGTCATGGCTGGAGTCCGGGTCATGCATGTCCTCGATGAGCAGCTGGCGCAGGAACTGCCAGTCGAAGACGTAGATCCCCATCGATGCCAGGGAGACGTCCGGGTCGTCGGGGGTGCCGGGCGGATCGGCCGGCTTCTCCAGGAAGTCGATGATCCGGTCCCGCTCATCGATGTGCATCACCCCGAAGGCGCTGGCCTCCTCCCGCGGAACCGTCAGGCAGCCGACGGTGACCTCCGCGCCGCTCTCCACGTGCTGACGCAGCATGACCTCGTAGTCCATCTTGTACACGTGGTCCCCGGCGAGCACGATCACGTACTCGACGTTGTAGTCGTCCACGATGTCGATGTTCTGGGTCACGGCGTCCGCCGTGCCGAGGTACCACTTGTTCTCCTCCACACGCTGGCTGGCCGGAAGGATGTCCAGGTACTCGTTGCGTTCGGCACGGAAGAAGCTCCAGCCGCGCTGCATGTGGCGGATCAGCGAGTGAGCCTTGTACTGGGTGGCGATCGCCATCTTCCGGATGCCCGAGTTCAGCGCGTTGGACAGCGGAAAGTCGATGATGCGGGTCTTGCCCCCGAAGTGCACGGCGGGCTTCGCCCGGCGGTCCGTGAGCTCCTCCAGGCGGCTGCCCCGGCCGCCGGCGAGCACGAAGGCCATGGCCTGACTGCTCAGCCGGGCTGGTGCGCCCGGCTCGATGCTGGTGTTCATGAGTGATCCTCCACGAAGTAGATGGCCGAGAGAGGGGGAAGGGTGAGGAGCGCCGACTGCGCCTCGTCCGCCGCGGGCACCGGCTCCGTCTCCACGGCACCGCCGTGGCCCCGGTCGCCGCCGCCGTATGCGGAGGAGTCCGTGTTGAGCGCCTCCCGCCAGCGCCCGGCGACGGGGAACCCGACCCGGTAGCCGGTGCGCTCCACGGGGGCCAGGTTCAGCACGACGACGACATGCGGATCACCCGGCTCTCCCCGTCGGGTCCAGGCCACCACCTGGTCGTCGGCTCCGTCGACCAACAGCCAGGAGAACCCGCGGGCGTCTGAGTCCCAGCGGTGCAGCGCCGGCTGCTCCCGGTAGATCCGGTTCAGGTCCCGGACCAGGGCCTGCACACCGGCGTGACCGGGGTCGTGGAGGACGCCCCAGTCCAGTTCGCCGTCGTGGTTCCATTCGGCCGGCTGGCCGAACTCCTGCCCCATGAACAGCAGCTTCTTCCCCGGGTGGCCCCACATGTAGCCGAAGAACGCTTTCAGCCCGCCGAGCTTGTCCGCATGCGAGCCGTGCATCCTCTGGTACAGGGAGCCCTTCCCGTGGACGACCTCGTCGTGGCTGATGGGCAGCACGAAGTTCTCGCTGAAGGCGTAGGAGAGCCCGAAGGTGAGGTCGTCGTGGTGATACTTCCGATGGACCGGGTCGCGGCTGAAGTAGGTCAGCGAGTCGTTCATCCAGCCGAGGTTCCACTTGTACCCGAAGCCCAGACCGTCATGGTCCACCCGGCGGGTCACCCCCGGGAAGGAGGTGGACTCCTCGGCCGTCATCGCCGTCCCCGGGTGGGTGCCGTAGACGGCGACGTTGGTGGCGCGCAGGAAGTCGATGGCCTCGTGGTTCTCGCGCCCGCCGTCCCGGTTGGGGACCCACTCCCCCTCCGCCCGTGAATAGTCCCGGTAGAGCATGGAGGCGACCGCATCGACCCGCAGCCCGTCCAGGTGATACTGGTCGATCCAGTAGAGGGCGTTGGCCACCAGGTAGCCGCGCACCTCGGGGCGCCCGTAGTTGTAGATGTAGGTCTTCCAGTCCGGGTGGAATCCCTGACGGGGGTCCAGGTGCTCGTACAGTGCGGTGCCGTCGAACCGTCCCAGCCCGTGCTCGTCGGTCGGGAAGTGTCCGGGCACCCAGTCGGCGATGACTCCCAGCCCCCGGGCGTGGGCGGCGTCCACGAAGGCCGCGAACTCCGCCGGGGTGCCGTAGCGGATGGTGGGCGCATACATGCCCACCGGCTGATAGCCCCAGGACCCGTCGAAGGGGTGTTCGCTGACCGGCAGCACCTCGATATGGGTGAAGCCCATGTCGGCGACGTAGTCCACCAGCTGCGAGGCGAGCTCCAGGTAGGACAGCGGGCGGACGCCGTCGACCCTCCGCCAGGACCCCAGGTGGACCTCATAGACGCTGATGGGGCTGGTCACCGCGTTCGCCTCGGCTCGGCGGGCCAGCCACTGGTCGTCCTGCCAGTGGTGGGCGTCCAGGCGGCGCACCACGGACCCGGTGGCGGGCGGGTGCTCGGCGCCGAAGCCCACCGGGTCGGCCTTCTGCGGCAGATGGTGACCGTCTCGGTCGTGGAGGTCGTACTTGTAGACGGTGCCCTCGACGACGCCGGGCACGAAGGTCTCCCACACCCCGGTGGACCCGACCGGCCGCATCGGATGCTCGTCAGGGTTCCAGTGGTTGAAGTCCCCGACCACGGCGACCCGGGAGGCGTTGGGGGCCCAGACGGCGAAGTGCACGCCGTCGACCCCTTCATGGGTGATGAGGTGTGCGCCGAGCGCGTCCCACAGCCGGTGGTGCGTTCCCTCGGCGAAGAGGTGCTCGTCGAGCGCTCCCAGCACGGGGCTGAATCGGTGCGGATCTGCCGGTGGGGACATGGCCGGGGCCTTTCGTCGACAGGACGGCGGCTACTGCGCCGGGGGTACGTTCCAGATCTCCCTCATGTAGTGCCGTACTGCGCGGTCGGAGCTGAAGCTGCCCATCCGTGCCACATTCGTCACTGCCATCCGCTGCCACCGCAACGGATCGCGGTAGGACATGTCTACCAGCTCCTGGGAGGAATTGTAAGCGTCGAAATCGGAGGCGACGAGGAACCAGTCACTGTTCCACAGGTGGTCGACGAGACCGCTGTAACGCGCTGGTTCCTCGGGGCTGAATGTGCCTTCCGCGATCGCCTGCAGGACGTCCTGCAGCGGTTGGCTCTGCTCGATCGCCGCACGAGCGTGGCCGGGCTGCTCACGCCGGGCGAGGACCTCGTCCGCGGTGAGGCCGAAGAGGAAGAAGTTCTCCGCCCCGACCTCCTCACGGATCTCCACGTTCGCGCCGTCCAGGGTGCCGATGGTCAGCGCCCCGTTGAGCGCGAACTTCATGTTCCCGGTGCCCGAGGCCTCCATCCCAGCCGTGGAGATCTGCTCGGAGAGGTCGGCGGCGGGGATGAGCTTCTCCGCCATGGTGACGTTGTAGTTCGGCGGGTAGATGATCCGCAGCCTCTCCCGGGTCTCGGGATCGCTGTTGATGACCGCCCCGACGTCGTTGATCAGCCGAATGATGTCCTTGGCCGCGGTGTAGCTGGGAGCCGCCTTGCCTCCGAAGATCTTGACGCGCGGCACCCAGTCCGCGCCGGGGTCGGCCTTGATCCGCTGCCAGCGAGAGACGGTCCACAGGATGTTCAGCAGCTGTCGCTTGTACTCGTGGAGGCGCTTGACCTGCACGTCGAGGAGCGCTTCCAGGGGCAGCTCGATGCCGTGCTCCTCGTCCAGCCAGGTGGCCAGGCGGTGCTTGGCCAGATGCTTGGTGCGTCCGAAGGCCTCCAGGAAGTTCGGGTCCTCCGCGTGGGGCTCCAGTTCACGCAGCCGGTCCAGATCCGTCTCCCATCCGGGGCCGATGGTCTCGGTGACCAGATCGGCGAGTGCGGGGTTGGCCAGGGCGAGCCAGCGCCGGGGCGTGATCCCGTTGGTGACATTGAGGATGCGGCCCGGGGTGAGGGCCTCCAGGTGGGGGAAGAGGTTCCGGCGCACCAGGTCCGTGTGCAGCGCGGAGACGCCGTTGACCCGGTGGCTGGTCACCACGGCGAGCTCCCCCATCTTCACGTGGCCGTGCTCGATGAGGTGGACGTCGTCTGCCGCACTCCCGTGGACCTCGTGGACGCGCTGGTCCAGCCGCTCGATGATCTGCAGGTGACGGGGCAGCAGGTGGCGCATCAGATCCACCGGCCACATCTCCAGGGCCTCCGGCAGCAGGGTGTGGTTGGTGTACCCGAGCACCTGGACGGCCAGGTCGGCGGCGGTGTCGAAGCCGACCCCGTGCTCGTCCACCAGCAGACGGATCAGCTCCGGGCCGGCCAGGGCCGGGTGCGTGTCGTTCATCTGGATGGCGGCGTGCTCGGGCAGACGGCGCAGATCCTGCTGGGTCTCCAGGAACCGGTGCAGCACGTCCTGCACCGAGGCGGAGGTGAGGAAGTGCTCCTGGGACAGGCGCAGGCGCCGCCCCAGGTCGGTGGTGTCGGTCGGGTAGAGCACCCGGCTGAGAGTGCGCGCCCAGGTCTCCGTCTCGGCAGCACCGAAGAAGTCGCCGGCGCTGAACCGGTCCAGATCCAGCAGATCTGCGGCGGGCAGCGCCGACCACAGGCGCAGCGTGTTGACCCACCCACCGCCGTAGCCGATCACCGGGGTGTCGTGGGCGGCGGCCACGAGGCGGGTCTCCGGCCGCCAGGCCGTGCCGCCGTCGTCGTCGGAGACCTCCCCGCCGAAGGGGACCGCGTAGGCGGTGGCAGGGCGGGAGAGGCTGAACGGATCGCCAGAGGTGAGCCACTCATCCGGGCGCTCCACCTGCCGACCGTCCTCGAAGTGCTGCCGGAACAGGCCGCGCTCATAGCGCAGCCCGTAGCCGTGGGCGGGGCACGCCAGGGTGGCCATGGACTCCAGGTAGCAGGCGGCCAGACGCCCCAGTCCGCCGTTGCCGAGCGCGGGGTCCGGTTCGCCGGCGACGACGTCGGCGACGCTCACTCCCAGGTCGTCGAAGGCGGCGCTGACAGAGTCCCGCAGCCGCAGGTTGATGGCGGCGTCCTCGAGGAGGCGACCGGGCAGGAACTCCATGGAGAGGTAGTTGACGCTCTTCAGCCCGTCCTCCCGGGTGCGCCGGGCGGAGTCTAGCCACGAGTCCGTGGCCTGCTCGCGGAGGGTGTGGGCCAGGGCGAGGCGCCAGTCCAGCAGCTGGGCGCGGGCCGGCTCCACCCCCACCGAGCACCTCAGATGGTGCAGCAGGACGGAGGTCAGATCTGAGGCTGTCGACATGCGCTCAGCATAGCCCGGCCGACAACGCACGACGCCCCCGCGTCCAGGGGGACTCGGGGGCGTCGAATGTAGTAGCGGTGGCGGGGCTCGATCCCGCGACCTCACGATTATGAGTCGTGCGCTCTAACCAGCTGAGCTACACCGCCACGAATGAGAAAGCCCGCGCCGCGCCGGAAGCGCCGCGCGGGCTCTCATTCAGAGCCCCAACCGGGAATCGATCCCGGGACCTCAGTCTTACCAAGACTGCGCTCTACCACTGAGCTATTGGGGCAACGGCATGAAACTCTACCACCAGCTCCCGTCGGGAGAAAATCGAGGCAGAGAGACGTCCGTCACAGGACCGTGGAGGGGTCCTGCTGAGGCTCAGCGCCAGCGGGGCTTGCGACGCTTGTCGCCCTTGTCCCCGCCGAAACCGCCCTTGCGGTGCCCGCCGCGCGGGCCCCGGTCGCCACGATCGCCGCGGTCAGCACGGTCGCCGCGATCACCGCGGTCTCCACCGCGGGAGCCAGCGCCGGAGTCCTTCTCCAGGCGGATCAGCTCGCCGCCGATCCGGGTCTTGGACAGCGCCTCCCACTGCGCGCTGGAGAGGTGATCGGGCAGCTCCACCAGCGAGTGGGTGTTGCGGATGTCGATCCCGCCGATCCTCTTGGCGGGGATCTCCGCCTCGTTGGCGATCGCGCCCACGATGTGGCCCGGCGCGACGCCTCGCGAGACCCAGGGCGATCCGATACATGGCGTTGCCAGGACCGGCCTCGCGGGGAGCCCGCGGCCCACGGTCGGCACGCGGACCCCGCTCGGGGCGGTCGTCCCGCTCACGCCCGGCGCGCTCAGCCTCGCGGACCAGCTCGTCAGTGCCGTTCTCGTCCAGCAGCAGCGGACGCCCGTCGTGGACCATGGCCACCAGGGCGGCGGCCACGTCCTCGGCCGGGGTGTTCTGCTCGGCCACATAGGAGCTCACCAGCCCACGGTACTCCTCCAGGTCCTCGGAGGCCAGGGTCTGGGTGATCTTCTCGGAGAACCGCTGCAGGCGGGAGGCGTTGACGTCGGCCACGGTGGGCATGGACATCGGCTCCACCTTCTGGCGGGTGGCCTTCTCGATGGCGCGCAGCAGGCGGCGCTCCCGCGGGGTCACGAACAGCACGGCCTCGCCGGAGCGTCCGGCGCGGCCGGTGCGGCCGATCCGGTGCACATAGGACTCGGTGTCCAGCGGGATGTCGTAGTTGAACACGTGGCTGATCCGCTCGACGTCGAGGCCGCGGGCCGCGACGTCGGTGGCCACCAGCACGTCCACACGGCCGGAGCGGAGGTTCTCCACCGTGGTCTCGCGCAGCTTCTGCGGGATGTCGCCGTTGATGGCGGCCGCGCGGAACCCACGGGCCCCCAACCGGTTGGCGACCTCCTCGGTGGCCGAGCGGGTGCGCACGAACACGATGGCGGCGTCGTGCGCCTCGGTCTCCATGATGCGGGTCAGCGCCTCCAGCTTGGAGGAGTGACGGACCTGCACATAGCGCTGACGGATCGTCGACGACGTCGAGGTGGTCGACTTGACCGAGACCTCCACCGGGTCGTTCAGGTAGTCCTGGGAGATGCGGCGGATGGCCCGGGGCATGGTGGCCGAGAACAGCGCCACCTGCTTGTCCGCAGGGGTCTGCTCCAGGATCTGGTCGACCTCCTCGGCGAAGCCCATGCGCAGCATCTCGTCGGCCTCGTCCAGCACCAGGTGCTGCACCTCGGAGAGGTCCAGCGAGCCGCGGGAGAGGTGGTCGATCACACGACCGGGCGTGCCGACCACGACGTGCGCACCCCGGCGCAGGCCCGCCAGCTGCGGACCGTAGGGGGCGCCGCCGCTACATCGGCAGCACGGTGATGCCGTCGACGTCGGCCGCGTAGGTGGAGAAGGCCTCGGCCACCTGCAGGGCCAGCTCACGGGTGGGAGCCAGCACCAGGGTGGAGGGGGCGGTGCCCAGCTCGCCGGCGTCGGCGGCACGGGCCATGTGGGTCAGAGCCGGCAGTGCGAACGCGGCCGTCTTGCCGGTGCCGGTCTGGGCGAGGCCGACCACATCGCGGCCCTCGTTCAGCAGCGGGATGGTCTGGGCCTGGATGGGTGAGGGGGTCTCGTAGCCGAGTCGCTCAGTGGCGGCCAGGACACGGGCGTCCAGGCCCAGATCCGCGAAGCGGGGGCCTTCCTGCTTCGGCTGTTCCTGCTTCGGCTGTTCCTGCGTGGGAGCATCCTGCGTGGCGGCATTCTCCGGAGTCTCTGCCGGGGTCTCCACAGCGACCTCAGCCGGGGTCTCCGTGGAGGTCTCTGCGTGAACCGTCTCTGCGTGCTCTGCGTCGGCAGCACCCTCGAAGGTCTCGGGGGCGTCCGTCGTCGTGATGGTGGGGGTGCTCATGGGTTGAGGCTCCTTCATCTGGTAGGCGGCCTCGAATCCCCGTACGCGGCCCTCTGCACACGGGCGTCAACCACCTCTGCTCGACAGTCATGTCAAGGGCAGGGCAGGGTGCACATGCTCTGATGGGGCGTGACGGGACGGGGACTCTGCGGCCACTGGTGGGCTCCGGAGTCGACCCGTGAAAACACACACGAACCTCGACAGCCTCTCGGGCGCCGAACCTGTCGGCGCGCACCGATCATCGGTGCAGAGATGCTGGAGTAGCAAGAGAAGACGGGATCTTCCGGAGAATGCTCTTCAAGTGTAGGGGCCGCCGTCGCATTTTCCCCAATCAGGAGACCAACGTCACGCTGAGCGACCCCGTCTGACGCCGAGTTGGTCTGCAGTTGTGGGTACTCGATTCGATCGAGTCGAGTACCCACAACTCCAGACCAACTCGCAGAAGAGGGGGCGGGTCGGGGAGGCTCTCTGCGCGGCTCAGTCGTTCGGGCGGGCCGCCGTCGGGCCCTTGGCCAGGGCGATCTCTCGGATGGTGTGCTCCGGGGCCTCCGCCGCAGCGATGACCTCCACCGGGTCGCCGGCCCGGACCTCTCCGGGGGTGACCACGCGGAAGTAGGTGCCAGGACGTCCGGCCTGCAGGAACCGCTTCACCCAGCCGGGCTGGTCCATCCAGCGCCCGAAGGTCGCACACGGGATCCTAGGCCGGGTGACCTCCAGGACGAGCCGGTCCCCCACCCGCCAGCGCTCACCCGGGAACGCGCCGTCGACGTCGAAATCCTCACCCGCGGACCCGGATATCCGCAGATTCTCCCCGAAACTGCCGGGCGGGATGTCCCGGCCCAGCTGCTCGGCCCACCAGACGGCGTCGTCGGCCGCATAGGCGTAGACCGCCTTCTCCTCCCCGCCGTGGTGCTTCCGGTCCGCCTGCACGTCGCCGTGCAGGCCGAGGCTGCGCACCATCACGGGCCCGCTGACCGGACGCTTGTCGATGCCGGTGACCCCGACCGGACCGGGGTCGTCCCGAATCAGCTGGTCCACCACGCAGACGGCGTCGACAGTCCCGGTCAGGCCCAGACGCTGCGCGGCGGCGGCCAGACAGGTCGGAGAGGAGGCGTGGTCGAGGCTCATGGACGACAGTCTAAGCAGACCAGAGGTCCCACTCGGGAAGCCGGCTGTCGGCCCGGAGCACCCGGACAGTCAGTCCCCGAGCAGAGCCAGAGGGACGACGGCGATTCCGTCTCGTCGACGAGAGGTGCGTCTCCCCGTCGTCACCACCACCAGGTCCACGACGTCGTCGGGCATCTTCTCCCGCCACGATGAGGTCGACCTCCTCACACGAGTCATGCGACCGACGATGCGTCACCCGAGCGCCATGAGCCTCAGCAATGACACGAACCGTAAGCGTCGCCAGCGCTTCGAACAGCTTGCCTGCCAGGTCGGCGGACACGGGAAGGCTCAGGCGACGGGCGGTGAGTCCCTGATCGGGGAGGTCTCGGTCGACCACCCGTGGGAGGTAGGCGTCCAGCTCCCGCCCGAGCAGGTGAGCCGGACGCTGGCGCAGACCCGGGAATCCACCTCTGACGATCTCCTGGCAGCAGTCCGTCACGGTGAGCCCCGACTCCCCATGCACCTCCGTCTCCGAGCCGTCGAGCATCTCGACCAGACTGACGGTCGACTCCGCGAGCCCTCTCTCGTGGAGACCCATCGGCCGCAGCCAGACGTGGAGGATTCGTCCCGCTCCACTATGGACAGTCGAGCCGGCACGGGGCGCGGCGCTGCCGGCCAAGAGAAACGTGCACCACTGACGCTGCCTCTGGTGCACTTCTGCGACGCAGCATGCCTCCGCGATTCGGGCCCTTATGAGCGCGCATCTGCGCCGACAAGGGCCCGCACCGCGGAGGCATTTCCGAACGTGTCGGCTCAGAGTCCGGCGAGCGCGGCGTCCAGGTCGTCGATCAGGTCGGCCACGTCCTCGATACCCACCGAGACACGCAGCAGGTTCTCCGGCACGGCCAGCTCGGTGCCGCGCACCGAGGCGTGGGTCATCTCATGCGGGTAATTCATCAGGGACTCGATGCCGCCCAGAGACTCGGCGAGCACGAACAGCCGGGTGGCCTCGGCGACCTTCCGCGCCGCGGGCTCCCCGCCGGCCAGCTGGAAGGAGACCATGCTCCGTAACCGCTCATCTGCCTCGTCGCCAGTTCGTGGCCCGGGTGGTCCGGCAGACCCGGGTAGAGCACCCGCTCCACGCCCGGATGGCCCACCAGGTGCTCCGCCACGGCCTGAGCATTGCTGCAGTGCCGGTCCATCCGGACCCCGAGGGTCTTCAGCCCCCGGGTGGTCAGATAGGCGTCCAGCGGTCCGGAGACCGCGCCGACGGCGAACTGCTGGAAGGCGACCTTCTCGGCCAGGTCTGCCGCGGCGTCGTCGGAGCCCAGCACCACGGCACCGCCGACGACGTCGGAGTGGCCGCCGATGTACTTGGTGGTGGAGTGCACCACGATGTCCGCACCGAGGGCCAGCGGCTGCTGCAGGTACGGGGTGGCGAACGTGTTGTCCACGACCAGCAGCGCCCCGCGTGCGTGGGCGATCTCAGCCAGGGCCGGGACGTCGACCACCGTCATCAGCGGGTTGGACGGGGTCTCCACCCACAGCAGGGTCGCGTCGTCGCCGTCGAGCTCGGCGGCGACCCGCTCGTGGTCGTTGAGGTCCAGCGGAGTGTTCGCAATGCCCCAGTCGCCATGGATGCGGCTGATCAGCCGGTAGCTGCCGCCGTAGCGTCGTTGCCCATCACGATTCGCTGTCCCGGGCGCATCACGGCCCGGATGACGGCGTCCTCGGCGGCCAGCCCGGAGCCGAAGCTGAAGGCGTGCCCCCCGCCCTCGACGGCGGCCAGCTGGTTCTGCAGGGCCGTGCGGGTGGGGTTGCCGGCGCGGCCGTAGTCATAGCCGTTGCGCAGGTTCCCGATGCCGTCAGGCGCGAATGTGGTGGAGAAGTGGAGCGGCGGGACCACTGCGCCGAAGACTTCGTCGAGGTCCTGGCCGGCGTGGATCGCCTCGGTGGAGAATCCGCGGGCGCGGTGGGCGTCGTCGTGGTGGGTCATCGGTCCTCCTTAAGCACCGCTGAGGTGCGCCAACAGGTCGTTGCGGGTGAGCACGCCGACGATGTCGCCGTTCTCAGCCACCAGCAGGGTCGGGTTCTTCCGGAGCTTCGCCAGGATCTGCGGCACCGTCTCGGTGATGCCGACCAGAGGCAGGTCCGCACTGAGGTGCTGAGCCACCTCGTCTCGGGGGTCGGCGTGGCCCACGATGAGGTCCTCGGAGAGGCGCTCGACGTCGACGATGCCGTAGACCTCACCGATGCGGGCGACCCGCCCGGGCTGGTCGATGACGGGCACGATGTCGATCCCGTACCGGTTCATCACCGACACCGCCTCCCGCAAAGACGTGGTCCGGGGGATGGAGATCACCTCGGGCAGCGCTTCGCCCACGGAGGTCCGCTTGGCGGCGAGCACGTCGGCGGCCGTGGTGGAGGCGGGGTCCTTCGCGCCGGTGCCGGGGGCAGGGGCGGCGTCGGCACCGATGATGCCCTCACGCACCGCCGTGCTGATCTCGTCCTGGCTGGCCACGCTGATCTCGGTGCCGGTGGAGGTGGACACCACCTCGCCGAAGCCGTGGTCGATCATCCACTGGTCGTTGAAGATCTTGCCCAGGTAGCCGCGGCCGGAGTCCGGCAGCACCGCGACGACGACGTCGTCGGGCCCGAGATCGGCGGCGACCTTCAGCGCCGCGGCCACCGCGGTGCCGGAGGAGCCGCCCACGAGCAGTCCCTCCTCCGTGGCCAGCCGGCGGGCCATGGCGAAGGACTCGGCGTCGGTGATGGCGTGCTTCTCGTCGGGGACGGAGGCGTCGTAGTTCTGCACCCAGACGTCCTCGCCGACGCCTTCCACGAAGTACGGGCGGCCCTCGCCGCCGGAGTAGATGGAGCCGTCCGGGTCCGCGACGACCACGCGCACCGGCCCGGTCTCGCGGTCCGCGGAGACCTCCTTGAGGTAGCGACCGGTGCCGGTGACGGTGCCGCCGGTTCCCGCGCCGACCACCAGGTGGGTGATGCGGCCTTCGGTGTCCTCCCAGATCTCCGGTCCGGTCGTCTCATAGTGGGAGGCGGGCGCGGCGGGGTTGGAGAACTGGTCAGGCTTGTAGCCGCCGTCGATCTCGGCGGCGATCTGGTCGGAGATCCCGTAGTAGGACAGCGGCGACTCCGCGGGCACGCCGTTGGGGCCGACGACGACGTCGGCTCCGTAGGCACGCAGCACGTCGCGCTTCTCCTGGGCGACCTTCGGCACGGTGATGAAGACGCTGCGGTAGCCCTTCTGCTGGGCCACCAGGGCCAGGCCGACCCCGGTGTTGCCGGAGGTCGGTTCGACGACGACGCCGCCGGGCTTCAGCCTCCCGTCGGCCTCGGCCTCCTCGATCATCTTCAGCGCGATGCGGTCCTTGATGGACCCTCCGGGGTTCAGGTACTCCAGCTTCACCAGCACGGTGGCGGAGATCCCCTCTGTGATGCGGTTCAGCTTCACCAACGGGGTGCCGCCGATGAGGTCGACGACGGACTGGGCATATCTCATGAGGCCAGCCTACCGGCGCGGACCGACGCGTCTCCGGGGCCCCTCCCCTGGGGGACTCACGGCGCAACATGTCAGTCCGCTGTGCTTCCATGGACAGGTGACGCACCAGCCCCTGACCCAAGACTCGGCGCGGCCGTGGGCGCCCGACGGCGAGGCAGTCGTCGACATGGCGGGCCCGGTGGATCTGCCGCGCACCCTGGGGATCATCCAGCGGGGCTCCGGGGACCCGGCGTTCCGGGTGGATCCCGGCGTCTGGAGGGGTGGGGCCGCCGGCAGTCCGGGAGCGGGGGCGTGGGCCTGCTTCAGGATGTGGTCTCCGCAGTCCTCCCGCGAACTGGGCCAGGTCCTGCTCCGGCTGGATCAGCTGGACGTCTCCCGGGTGCGCGCCCGCCTGTGGTGCGCCGGCGTCGAGGCATCCTCCGAGGAGCTCGCCACGGCAGCGCTGGAGCGTGTGCCCGCGCTGCTGGGCGCTGAGGACGAGGGCTGGGAGGATTTCGACCTCCTGCTCGACGCCCTCGGCGACGACCAGTCGACCGCCCTGGCGCGGATCCGTCGCCGGCACCCCGGGGTCCGGCTGCCGGCCACCGGCCAGCTGCTGGACCAGCTGGTGACAGTGACCCTGGAGCAGAAGGTCACCCATGACCAGGCCCGGCACGCTGGCGTGAGCTGCTGCGCCGGCATGGAGAGCGCCCGCCCGGACCGGCGCCGGACTGGATGCGGCTGCCGTTGACCGGCGAACAGCTCCGCCGGATTCCGTCCTGGCGCTGGCATCAGATGTGGGTGCAGCCGCCGATGGCGGCCGCGGTCCTGCGGATCGCCGAGCGTGCCTCCGCGCTGCATCGACTCGCGGCGTGCCCCGGCGATGCGGCATCACTGGAGGACCTGCAGTCCCGGCTGACGGCGATCTCCGGCGTCGGGGTCTGGACCGTCGCAGAGACCCTGCAACGCACGCACGGCGCCGCCGACCTGCCCGCGGTCGGTGATTATCACCTGCCCGCCCTGGTGGGCGAGGCGCTGACCGGGAGCAGGACCGACGACGCCGGCATGCTGCGGATCCTCGAACCGTGGCGGGGACACCGCCAGCGGGTGGTGCGGCTCATCCGGCTGAGCGGATACCGGCACCAGACGTTCGGGCCCCGGCTCAATCCTGCGGACCACCGGGGACGATGACGGGAAAGGTCAGCCCTGCTGCTGGCCCTCGGCCTGGTCCTCGGCGATCTGCCGGTGGATCTCCTCCATGTCGAGGCCCTTCACCGCGGTGATGACCTCGTTGAGCTGCTCGGCATTGAGCGCGCCGGGCTGGGAGAACACCAGCACCTTCTCGCGGAAGGCCATGAGAGTGGGGATGGAGGTGATGCTCGCCGCGGCGGCCAGCTCCTGCTCCGCCTCGGTGTCGACCTTGGCGAAGGTCACGTCCGGGTGCTCCTCGGAGACCTGCTCGTAGATCGGAGCGAACTGCTTGCACGGGCCGCACCAGTCGGCCCAGAAGTCCACCAGGAGGATGTCATTGTCCTCCAGGGTCTTCTGGAACTCCTCGGCGGTGATGTCGGTGGTAGCCATGGCGGCCACGATACGCGACACCGGCGGCGCTGTCGGCCCCGCAGCAGTCGCCGGCGCCCGCTTAAGCCGCCGGCGAAAGGCCTGCGGTCTGCAGTCCTGTCGTGCGCAGTCCTGGCGTGCGCCTCAGTCCACGCACCAGAGGACGGGTTCCTCGTCGCCCTCCTGTGCCTCCAGGCAGATCGCCGCCTCCTGGGCGAGGTCTCGCAGCGCCGGGTCCACCGGCAGCTCGAGGTGCAGCGTCTCCCCGGGTTCGAGGGTGTGGACCTCATCTTCCGGCCCCCACAGCCACACCGGCACCGCAGTGACCGTCCGCAGGGTGTCCGAATCGGACGGGACCCTCAGGCGCAGCTCGTCCCGAGCCGTGCTGACGAGCTCGAGCAGGTGGCGGTCCTGCGCGCCGTCCTCGATCTCCTCCCGTTCTGCGGCCTCGTGGCTGCGCCTCGGCAGCAGAGCACTGAACGGCCGCTCGGTCTCCGGTGGGAGCTCGATGCCGTTCTGCTCGGCGGCCCAGGCCATCCCGTCGAACGGCTCGGCCGCAGGGTCGGCCTCGGTGCAGGTCAGCTCGAGGGCCGCCTCGGAGCTGCGGATCACCACCTCCAGCAGCATCCCCGGCAGGGGGTAGTGGTCCTCGAAGGACGAGAACGCAGCTTCCTCAGCGTCGGTGACCGCCAGGCACAGGGTCTCGACGTGCGTTCCGGCCGCGCTGACCGGAACGTCCTCCCCGGCAGGGACGCTCAGCACCGTGACCCGCGGCGCGTCGGCGTAGAGGATCTCTCCGCGCTCCCAGGGCAGGTCGAACGGACTCACGTGCAGGGTGACTCCGTCGACCGTGGGCGGGCCCGGATCCCGGGGAAAGACGACGTCTCGTGCGGAGGAGATCAGCACCACGTATCGGTCGGCGTCGGCGTCGGGCCGCAGCGTGAGGGTGACGTCCTCGGCCAGGCTCGCCTCTCCAGCGTTGACGCGCAGGATCCGCCCGTCCTCCAGTTCCAGGTCGGCGACCGCGGCGTCACGGTCGTCGGTCTGCCGCAGATCGACGACGGCGGAACGGCCGGTCGGCTCGCCGAGCGGCACACAGCCAGCCAGCAGGACGGCCGCAGCCGTCCCCGTCAGTGCGAGGCGACTACGGCCCCACCTGCGTCCTCTCCCCCGGTGCCCCATGACACCAGTGTCCATGGTCCGGGGCCTCAAAGCACCGGAGACGCCCGACGAGTTGTGAGACCCCAGGCACGAGAAAGGCCCGGACCGTGTGGTCCGGGCCTTTCCAGTGGGTGGCAGATGAGGGATTCGAACCCCCGTAGGCAATGCCAGCTGATTTACAGTCAGCCCCCTTTGGCCGCTCGGGTAATCTGCCGTGGTGCCGTCGTCGGCACCAGACAACTTTACCCAAGACCTCGCGATTTTTCGAATCGGTCGCTCCGGGACGTCCCCGTCCGCCTGTCACGACTTGCCAGTAGGCTGGCCCTGCCCCGTTGTTCACCCATGCCCAGAACCTAGGAGGCTTCGTGGCTGACGTCGAAGCCGAGTCATTGGCCCGCTCCCTGACCGAACGCAGCCCGGCCGGCATCGCCGAGCAGATCCGCGAACTCATCGCCGCCGGCGTGCTCACCGCCGGGATGCGCCTGCCCACCGTCCGCGACGTCGCCACCGAGATCGGAGTCAGCGTCGGCACGGTCGCCCAGCTGGCGCTGCTGCGCGAAGGTGGGCTCGTGGAGACCCGACGCCGGGGCGGCACCCGCATCATCGAGGGCGCCGACCCCCTGGGTGGCGAGTTCGCCGGCTGGTCCGGTGTGGACCTGCTCTACTGCAGTCCTGATCCTCATCTGCTGCCGCCGCTGGACGAAGCTCTGGCCAAAGCTCTCAAGCAGCCCGGCATCAACGCCTGGGGACGGGAGCATATGCTTCCGGAGCTGCAGAAGGAGCTGCAGAAGCGGCTGACGGACCAGCCGCGGGAGTTCGTCACCGTCAGCTCCGGCACCGAGGCGCTGTGGCTGGCCACCCGCGCTGCGGCGGAGTCCGGGGACACCATCGCAGTGGAGGAGCCCACGTCCCCCGGCTACCTCTCCGTGCTGCAGTCCATGGGTCTGCGGGCGGTCGGGGTCCCGGTGGACGAGCAGGGTCCGGTCCCGGAGCGTCTCTCCGAGGCCCTCGAAGCCGGCGCGGTCGCGTTCGTGCACTCCCCCGGCGGTGCATTCTCAGATCGCCACACCCTCACCCCAGAGCGTGGGCTCGCCCTGGAGGCCGCCCTGGAGGCCGCCCCGGAGGTGCTGATCATCGAGGACGATCCGCTGGGCCCGCTGGGCCCGGGGGCTGCCCCTTCCCTGGATGCGCTGTTCCCCGAACGGACCGTGCGGGTGCTCGGATTCGAGCGCGCGTTCGGCATGGATCTGCGCACCTCGGCCCTGGCCGGGCCCCGGGAGCTGGTGCAGCGCTGTGTGCGCCACCGGTCCGGAGGCGTGGCCTCGAACTCGCGGATCCTTCAGCATGCGCTGGTGCAGCTGCTGCGGGACCCGGTGGTCTCTCACCGTCTCACCTCCGCGCGGGGACACTATGCCACCCGCCGACGACTGGCCTTGGAGGCTTTCGAAGCCGCCGGACTGACCGCCCGCGCGGGCACCCACAGCTGGGCGGTGTGGGTGGAGGTCGCCGACGATCGCGCTGGCGGCCCTGGCGCTCAGCGGCCAGGGGGTGGTGGCCGACGTCGCGCCGCCAGCCACGTCACGGAGCAGCCCACCGGCCTGCTCCGCTTCTCGGTGGCGCAGCTGCCGGAGGACGACGCCGTGCTGGCCGAGCTGGCGCAGCTGGTGCATCGCGCCGCCGTCGGGGAGCTGGGCGAGGCGACGTTCGTCTGAGCCGCCTTCGCCGCCCTCGCCGCTCACCTCACCTCGCCGTCCGTGGACGTCGATAGACTCGACGTCGACGACGACCCCGAGCAACAGGAGGATCTATGGCCAAGGAATCCAGCTTCGACATCGTCTCCAAGGTGGACAAGCAGGAGGTCAGCAACGCCCTGAACCAGGCGCAGAAGGAGATCGCTCAGCGCTACGACTTCCGCGGCACCGGCGCGGAGATCGACTTCTCCGGGGAGAACATCCTCATCAAGGCCAACTCGGAGGAGCGGGCCAAGGCCGTGCAGGACGTGTTCGGCTCCAAACTCATCAAGCGCGGCATCTCCCTGAAGTCCTTCGACGCCGGCGAGCCCTTCGCCTCCGGCAAGGAGTACCGGATCGAGGGAGCCATCAAGGAGGGCATCGACCAGCCCACCGCGAAGAAGATCACCAAGCAGATCCGGGATGAGGGCCCCAAGTCGGTCAAGGCCACCATCCAGGGCGATGAGCTGCGCGTGACCTCGAAGTCGCGTGACGACCTCCAGGAGGTCATCACGATGCTGAAGGACTTCGACGACGCCGCCCTGCAGTTCGTCAACATGCGCTGAGGATCCGACCACCTGGACTCAGTCGAGGACGAGCCCCCAGGCATCTCGCAGAAGCCCGCGCCCAGACTCCGTGAGCGTCAGCCCACGGCCGGCGCGGTGCTTCTGCACCCACTCGGCATCGAGGAAACGCGTGGCCACTGCTGCGCCGAGAGCTCCCGCCAGGTGGGGCCGACGCACGGTCCAGTCCAGGCAGGCCCGCGTGGTGGGGCGCCTGGCCTCTCCTGCCGCGCAGACGTCGACGTCCAGGGCTGACAGGCCCTCCGCTCCGCGGTCGCTGAGTGCCAGCTGGTCCCCCGTCAGCCAGCCGCGACGTCGCCATTCGTCGGTGATCGCCACGCCGAGTCGACCCGCCAGATGGTCGTAGCACAATCGGGCCTCCGCCAGCCGTGCGGCCTCACGGCTGACCGCATAGCTGTGAACCTCTGTAGGTTCGCTGACCGCCCCGAGGGCCTCCAATGCCTCTGCCACCTCCGGACCCGCAAGGGCGTACCAGCGACGCCTCCCCTGAGCCGTACAGGTGACCAGCCGGGCTTCCACCAGCACCGCCAGATGCTCCGATCCGGTGGAGGGACTCACCTTCGCCGCCCGAGCCAGCTCCCCCGCCGGACGGACGCTTCCGTCCATGAGCAGGTTCAGCATCCTCGCCCGCGCCGGCGCTGCCAACGCGGCCCCGATCCGCGCGAAGTCCCGGTCTCTCATCTCCACCACCGGCACCGCCCCGTCCCGTCCTGGCGCGTCCTGCTGCACCTGGTCATCTGATTCCCTGCTCATCCTCCCGCAACGACGTTTCGGCCGTGGCCGCACCGACCCGCTTCTACGGTGGATCCATGAGTGCTTCAGCCCACCATTACCAGACCCGACTCGCCTGGCCTGTCTCCCCGGAGGCCGGTTCCACCGGCAGGGGACTCCGAGGCTACTCCCGGAATCATGAGGCGGCCACCGACGGAGTGGCCGGCGCCCTGGCCTTGAGCGCGGACCCGGGCTTCCGCGGAGATCCGTCACGGCTCAACCCCGAGCAGCTGCTGGTGATGGCGGCGTCGTCCTGCCAGATGCTGAGCATGCTGGGGGCCGCTGCCCGTGCGGGGGTGGACATCCTCAGCTATCAGGACGCCGCCATCAGTCGGCTGCTGCTGGGCGACGCCGCCCGCCTCGACACCATCCGGTTGGAGGTGACGGTCCAAGTCGCTCCAGGAACGGACGCATCCCGCGTCCGCGAGCTCGCGCAGGAGGCGCACGAGCACTGCTACATCGCCAACAGTCTGGCGATCCCCGTCGAAGTGGATGTCACGGTGGTGGTCACCGCGGGT
Source organism: Nesterenkonia sp. PF2B19 (assembly GCF_001758425.2). Lineage (GTDB taxonomy): Bacteria > Actinomycetota > Actinomycetes > Actinomycetales > Micrococcaceae > Nesterenkonia > Nesterenkonia aethiopica. The sequence goes on from NZ_MDSS02000041.1 coordinate 23,766, forward strand.
CGGGGCTGAGCGGAGGATCGCCTCCGTCGTCGTTCTGCCCGGGTAGCGCCGGGCCATCCGTGCCGCCCGAGTCGGTCTGACCGCCAGCGCCGCCGTCCTGCCCGCGGACCTCGTGGAGGACCTCCTGGAAGAAGTCGCGGACCTCTTCCCAGCGGACGCGGGAATTCGCGAGGTGCTCCTCGAGGCGCTCGATCTCCTCATGCTGCAGGCGCCGCTGACGCTGCTCGGAGAGCTCTCGGCGCAGCTCGGCGACCGTGGACTCGGCCTCGCGGAGGATCTTCTCGAGCTCGGCCTCCAGCTCCGTGACGTTCTCGTCGTCCTCCGGACGATGCTCCTCGTGTTCAGCGCTCACGGCCTGGCCCCTTCCCTTCCCTGAGGCGCAGCGCGCCCGCGTTCTCAGCACCCACTCTGGCCCAGCATGGGCTCCGGCACAACACGTGCCGAGGGCCGGACGGTGAACGACGGGGGAACGCTCAGAAGATGACGGTGCCGAAGATCAGCACCAGCGGCAGGGCGACGAAGACGCCGAGGACCCAGACGGCGGCGTAGATCTTCTTCTCGGCCGCCAGGTTCGCCAGCCAGGTGGCGCCGCGCGGCGGCAGCTCCCGCAGGAACGGCAGGCCGAAGATCACCAGGGTGGCCAGCACGTTGAAGCTCAGGTGCACCAGGGCGGCGATGAGCGCGTAGTGCGCCTCCACGCCGGTGAAGGCGAAGGCGGAGATCAGCGCGGTCACCGTGGTGCCGATGTTGGCGCCGATGGTGAACGGGTAGACCTGGCGCAGCGTGAACGCGCCGGAGCCGGCCAGCGGGACCATCAGGGCGGTGGAGGTGGAGGAGGACTGCACCATGACGGTCATCAGAGCGCCGGAGCCGATGCCGGTGATCGGGCCGCGGCCCATGGCCGCGTGGAAGACGGCCTTCGCCTTGCCGACCATCAGGACCTTGAGCATCCGGCCGATGAAGTTGATGACCATCAGGATCAGCGCCACGGCGACCACGATCATCACGATGCCGCGGACCGGGTCCGGGATCCAGCTGACGGTGTACTGGATGCCGTCCGCCAGCGGCGTGGTGGCTGCTTTGACGACGTCGCCGATGCCGCCGAACACCGCGGCGAACAGGCCGCCGTCGCTGTCCGAGGCGTGGCCGGCGAAGAACGTGGCGATGCGCTCCAGCAGGCCGAAGGCCATCTCCAGGGGCAGGAAGATCAGCACCGCGATGAGGTTGAAGAAGTCATGGACGGTGGCGGCGGCGAATCCGCGGCGGAACTGCTCCTTGTCCCGGACCATGCCGAGGCTGACCAGCGTGTTGGTCAGCGTGGTGCCGATGTTCGCACCCAGGATGATCGGGATGGCCACCTGCAGCGGCAGACCGCCGGCGACGAGGCCGACGGTGACCGAGGTGGTGGTGGAGGAGGACTGGGTCAGCGCCGTGGCGGCCACACCGATCATCAGGCCGATGAGCGGGTTGGTGGCAAAGGCGAACAGCGTCTCCGCCTGGTCGCCGGTGGCGGCCTTGAAGCCGGAGCCGATGACATTGACGGCGGTGATGAGCACGTAGACGGCGGCCACGACGGCCAGCCAGTTGATGACGTCGAGTGCGCGGCCGGAGAATCCGAGGCGCTCGAACGGGCTGATGAGACGGGGCGTCTCCTCAGCGGCCTGCACTGCCGGGCGGCGGGCCTCGACAGACGGCATTGCGGTCATCCAGTCTCCTCCAGATGTGGGCTGCGCACAGCCCTGACTCACTGTCCTCATCCAGAGTGATCCCTCCCGACGACCAGAACCACACGTTAAGGTGAACGGAAGGTGAACAGTGGCGCACCGACCCTGTGAGTCCTCGCACAGACGTCCGCGCAGACCTCCGCACAGCTGTCCGCCCTCAGCGTGCAGACAGCCGCCCCAGGGCGCCGTGTCAGGCGGGATCAGTAGGATGGCGCCATGCACCATCACCATGGACGGCTCCGCACGGCAGGCCTGCTGGCCTTCCTGTTCGCCCTGCTCCTCTTCGTGGGCGCGATCGTCGCCTACTTCACCAATGCGCCGATCTTCCTGTTCATCTTCGCCGGAGTCGGCCTGGTCTCCGTGGCGATCAGCTACTGGAACTCGGACAAGATCGCACTGCGCGCCATGAAGGCCTACCCGGTGAGCCGGGAGCAGGCCCCCCAGCTCTACCAGATGGTGGAAGAGCTGGCCCACCGCGCCCAGCAGCCGGTGCCGCGCATCTACATCGCACCCAGCCCCACCCCGAACGCCTTCGCCACGGGCCGCAATCCCGAGAACGGCGTCGTGTGCTTCACCGAGGCATTCTCAACCTGCTGACTCCGCGCGAGCTACGCGGTGTGACCGGCCACGAGCTGATGCACGTCTACAACCGAGACATCCTGGTCTCCTCGGTGGCGGCGGCCGTGGCCGGCTTCCTGACCACCATCAGCCAGTACTTCATGTTCTTCGGCATGATGGGCGGCGGTCGCAGCAACAACCAGGGCGGCGGCAACCCGCTGGTCCTGGTGGGCGGCCTGCTGGCCATGCTGCTGATGCCCATGGCGGCCAGCCTGATCCAGATGGCGATCAGCCGCACCCGCGAGTATGACGCCGACGCCGACGGCTCGGAGCTCAGCGGAGACCCGCTGGCGCTGGCCTCAGCCCTGCGCAAGCTCGACGGCGGCATCGCCCGTCAGCCGCTGCGCGAGGAGCCCAAGCACGACGCCCACGCGCACATGATGATCGCCAACCCCTTCGGACCGAAGGCGAAGCAGATGTTCAGCACCCACCCGCCGATGGACGAGCGCATCGCCCGCCTGGAGCAGATGGCCGGCGGTCAGGCCCCGCAGGACTGATCGGCCGGCGCCGGTCAGACCGTCGCCTGCACCGCGCGGGAGATGCGCACCATCTCCTCGCGCGGGACCACCTTGACGCGCTCGCGCTCCACGGGGCCGGACGCAGTGGCCTCCTCACCGAGGCGGACCTCGTGCTCATCCAGCTGCAGCCATCCGTCCCAGGTGGTGAACTCGACACCACGGGACTCCAGCAGCTCCACCACAGCATCCTCCCGCGGGTCCTCGGCCACGGGCAGGTGGTGGACATCCTCGAGCAGGCAGCCGATGGTCTCCAGCGCATCGCCCTTGGTGTGACCGATGAGCCCCACCGGCCCCCGCTTGATCCAGCCGGTGGCGTAGGTGCCGGGAATGTGTTCGCCGTCCTGCAGGACGCGGCCGGCCTCGTTGACGATGACGCCGCGGCGCTCGTCGAAGGGCACGCCGTCCACAGGGGAGCCGAAGTAGCCGACGGCCCGGTAGACCGCCTGGCACTCGTAGTCCAGGAACTCTCCGGTGCCACGGACGCCGCCGGCGCCGTCGAGCTCCATGCGTTCGAAGCGGACCCCGGCGACCTTCCCGGCCCGGTCGCCGGTGCCTTCGAGGATCTCCACCGGCTGGTGCAGGAAGTGCATATGCAGCCGGCGTGACGCTTCCTCGGTGCGTTCCTCCTGCTCCACCAGCCAGTTCGCCAGGGTGTTGACCATGGTCTTGACCTGGTTGTTGGACTTGATGGCCTCGTCCGAGGCCTCGTCGAACTCGAAGTCCTGCTCGTCCAGGACGATGTCGACGTCGCGGCTGTGGGCCAGCTCGCGCAGCTCCAGCGGGGTGAACTTCACCTGGGCGGGCCCACGGCGCCCGAAGATGTGGACGTCGGTGACGGGCGAGGACGCCAGCCCCTGGTAGACGTTGTCCGGGATCTCTGTGCTGAGCATGTCCGTGGCGTGCTTGGACAGCACGCGCGCCACGTCCAAGGCCACGTTGCCGTTGCCGATGACGGCCACCTTCTCCGCCTCCAACGGCCACTCGCGGGGGTAGTCCGGGTGGCCGTCGTACCAGGAGACGAAGTCCGCGGCGCCGAAGGACCCCTCGAGCTCGATGCCGGGGATCGCCAGCTCGGCGTCCTTGATGGCCCCGGTGGCGAAGATGACGGCGTCGTAATGGCGCCGCAGGTCCTCCAGGGTGATGTCGGTGCCGACGTCGACATTGCCGAGCAGACGGATGTCTCCACGGTCCATGACCTTGTGCAGAGCCTTGATGATGCCCTTGATCCGCGGGTGGTCCGGGGCCACGCCGTAGCGGATCAGCCCGAAGGGCGCCGGGTAGCGGTCGAAGAGGTCGATGCTGAACTCGATGTCGCTCTTCTTCTGGGACTTCGACAGGATGTCCGCCGCGTAGACGCCGGCGGGGCCGGAGCCGATGATGGCCACACGGAGGGGCCGCTGGCGAGGATTCTCAGACACGGACGACTTCCTTTCGGCGCGAATACCACAGAACAGTATGCCGTATTGGTCAACGCCGCCCCTCCCCCCGGCTGTTCCCGACAGGCGCGAACTCCGCCCATCATGAGGGAACTCACACCATCAGCAGCAGCATCACTAGCCAGGTGCACGAAAAGTGCACTACAGTGCACTGCATGGATGTGACCCAGGCCCTCGGCGAGCGCGTGCGCTCCGCCCGCCTCCGCCGCGGCTGGACCTTGGACCGACTGGCGGAAGCGGCCGGCGTCTCCCGCCGCATGGCGGTCAACATCGAACAGGGCACCACCAACCCCACGCTGGCCACGCTGCTGAAGCTCAGTGAAGCGCTCGGCACCGGACTGCCGGCGCTCGTGGAGCCCCCGCGCCGGCCCCTGCAGGTCACCCGGTCCGGGGAGGGCTCCACGCTCTGGAAGGGCGAGCACGGCGGACGCGGCGTGCTGGTGGCCTCCTCGGACCGCCCCGACGTCGTCGAACTCTGGGACTGGACGCTGCGCCCCGGAGAGTCCCACCGCAGCGCACCGCATCTGCCTGACACGCGGGAACTGCTGCATGTGATCTCCGGGGAGCTGACTGTGGAGGTCGACGACGACGCCGTCACCCTCTCCCCCGGCGACTCCCTCACCTTCCCCGGAGACGCCCCGCACGCCTACCGATGCACCGGCGCGACCCGACGCGCTTCTCCCTGACCGTCCACGAACCCCGCAGCGAAGGACCCTCATGACAGCACTGACCCAGACCGACCTCGACCGGTTCCTGGCCGGAGCCCGCATCACCGACCCGGTCATGGCGTTGCGCCCCGACTACCGGGCCCTGCTGCTGGCCGTGGACCGGGTCGACGCCGGCGAGCGCGACGCCGCCAGCGAGGACCTGCTGCGCCGCGCCGAGGCCTCCGCCGCCGAGGAGCTCACCTCCCGGCCCGTCACCGAGGTGCCGCATGTGGCCGCCTGGCGGGAGGCCTACCGGGCCTTCGGCGCCAAACCCAAGAAGGTCCGCAGCAGCCTGGAGGCGCTGATGCGCCGCGCCGCCTCCGACGGACTGCCGCGGATCAACCGGCTGACCGATGTCTACAACGCCGTCTCGGTGCTCCACCAGGTGCCTGTGGGCGGAGAGGACCTGCACCGCTACCAGGGCTCACCTGTGCTGACCCGGGCCGCCGGGGACGAACCCTTCGACACCACCGCCGGCGGAGAGCCGCTCATCGACCACCCGGAGGCCGGCGAGGCCATCTGGCGCGACGACGTGGGGGTGACCTGCCGGCGGTGGAACTGGCGTCAGGGCCGCCGCACCGCGCTGACGACGTCGACCTCCGCCGCCCTGTTCATCTTCGACGCCCTCGAGCCGATGGACGACGACGCCCTGCACGCCGCCGCCGACGTCCTGGTGGAGCACCTGGCGCCGGAGCCTCTGCCCGCCGCCTCCTGCCGGGAGACTGAGCCATGCCTGCCCCGACCCCGCAGCAGCTCTTCTCCGCCTCTCCGCCTTCCCGCTGACGCCATTCCGCAGAGCCGCCGACGGAAC
>NZ_MDSS02000042.1 GCF_001758425.2 Nesterenkonia sp. PF2B19
GCCCGTGCGGGTTCTCCTCCTGGACACGGCGCGTCGTCTCGGCCACAGTCCCGGCCGACCGGCCCCTGGCAGGGGTCGCGGAGGCGGTCCTGAGGACCTGGGCCGGGCCGGCGTGGAGATCACCGTGGATGAGGCCCTGCACCTGGTGCGCACGGCGCATGGCCGGTACAAGGCCCACAAAGGCGGCGCCCCGGGGGCGCCGGGGGAGACGCTGGACGAGGTGACGCCGCGCCAGTACTGGGGAGAGTTCACCCGGGACCTCGTGGACGCACAGGCTCGGGAGGCACTCCTGGCCGAGGCTGAGGAGCTGCAGCTGGCCCTGTACCGATCCAAGTCCCGGAAGACTCTGCGCCCGGGTGTCACCACATTGCTCGAGCGGTGCGCTGCGACCTCGGTGCCCGTGATCGTGGTCTCCAACACGATCAACGGCCGTGGAGTGCGGGAGGTCTTCGCCCGCCACGGGCTCGCCGATCGGATCGCCGGCTGGGCCTGCTCGGACGAGGTGGGACTGAAGAAGCCACACGCCGAGATCTTCACCGTCGCGCTGCGCATGGCGGGGGTCCCTGCGGAGCAGACCGCCATGCTGGGGGACAAACCTTTCAACGATGGGCTCGGCGCCCGGGAGGTCGGCATCGGCCGCCGGATCCTCACACGAGGCGGCTCCGGCACAGAGGACGAGCTGCAGGACGCACTCGCCGAGGGGTGGGCCACCGACGTCGTGGACCACCCCGGCCAGGTGGTGGACCTGCTCGGCTGAGCCGGCGCGGGCCCGCCGGCGGGACCTCCCGAGACGGCGAGGCTCCACGGCCCCGGACGGTGGATCCGTCCGGGGCCGTCTCCGTCCTGGGCTCCCGGGGAGTCCAGCGAGTGCGGGCAAGTCCAGCGAGCGCGGGCCGGGCGGGTCAGTCCGCCAGGCCGCGCAGCGTGATCTCGCCGGCGAAGTGGCAGGCCGCGGACTGGCCGGGGGAGACCTCGGTCATCGCCGGGGCCTCCTCCGCGCAGATGTCCTCGGCCCATCGGCAGCGCGTTCGGAAGGGACAGCCGGTGGGTCTCTGAGTCGGGTCGGGCAGCTCGCCCGGGATCGGAAGGTGCTCGCGGGAGCGTTGCCGCACCGGGTCTGCCACGGGAACGGCGGAGAGCAGCGTCTCGGTATAGGGATGGGCGGGTCGGCTGAACAGCTGTGCGGCGGGGGCGAGCTCCACCAGGCTGCCCAGATACATCACAGCCACCCGATCCGCCAGGTGCTCCACTGTGGACATGTCGTGGGAGATGAAGAGATAGCTCAGCCCCCGCTCGTCCTGCAGCCTCGCCAACAGGTCCAGGATCTGGGCCCGCACGGAGACGTCCAGGGCGGAGACAGCCTCATCGGCGACGACCACCTGCGGATCGGTGGCGATGGCCCGCGCGATGCCGATGCGCTGACGCTGTCCGCCGGAGAAGGCGTGCGGGTAGCGATCCAGGTGGCATGCCTCCAGCCCCACCAGCTCCAGCAGCTCCACGAGCTTCTCCTGGGCGACGGGGCCCGCGTGCCGCAGCGGTTCGGCCAGGATGTCGCGCACCGTCATCCGCGGGTTCAGCGAGGCGAAGGGGTCCTGGAAGACCATCCGCACCCGGCGGCGATAGTCGCCCAGGGCCGATTCGGGGGCCGTGGCCACATCGAGGCCGCCTGGTCGAGCCCGCGGCGTCCGGTCCGGCGCCCCGTCCGGCGTCCCGTGCAGTGACTCGGTGATGCTGCCGGAGGTGGGCTGCTCCACCCGCAGCAGACATTTGGCCAGGGTGGACTTGCCGCACCCTGATTCGCCGACCAGTGCCAGAGTCTCGCCCTGACGCAGCTGCAGGTCGACGTCGTCGACGGCCTGCAGCTCGGTGCGCCCCATGCCGAACAGCCCGGACCTCAGACGAAACCGGCGGGTCAGTCCCCGCACCTGGAGCAGGGTCGCCGGGCCTGGGGCCCCGGCAGGCACTGCCGATCTCTCGGAGATCGGCCCGGGACGGGGCGTGGGCGTGGCCTGCAGAAGCATGCGCGTGTAGGGGTGCTCCGGTTCGGCGAAGAGCTCGTACACGTCCCTGCTCTCCACGACTCGGCCACGCCGCATCACCGAGACCTCGTCGGCGATGTCGGCCACCACTCCCAGGTCATGGGTGATGAACAGCACCGCCATCTCCCGCTCCTCCTGGATCCTCCGCAGCAGGCGCAGGATCTGGGCCTGGGTCGTGACGTCCAGAGCCGTGGTGGGTTCATCGGCGATGAGCAGGCGCGGCCGTCCGGCCAGTGCGATGGCCAGCATCGCCCGTTGCCGCATGCCTCCGGAGAGCTCGAACGGGTACGACTTCGCCCGCAGCTCAGGGCGAGGGATGCGCACCTCCTGCAGCGCCTCGACGGCGGCCTCCCAGGCCTGCCTGCGGTCGAGGCCGCGGTGCAGCCGCATGGCCTCCGCGATCTGGGCCCCCACTGTGTGCATCGGGGACAGGCTGCGCGCCGGCTCCTGGAAGACCATGCCGATCTCCCCGCCGCGGATGTGCCGGAGGCTGCGGCCGCGCGGCCGCAGCGTGGTCAGGTCGATCACCTGGCCGTCCGCCTGACGGAACAGCGCTTGGCCGGCGCTGACGCGCCCGGGCGGATCCAGCAGACCCAGGACGGCCCGCGCCGTCTGGGACTTCCCGGAGCCGGACTCGCCCACCAGGCAGTGCACCTGGTGAGGCCGGATGAGCAGATCAGCGCGGTCCACGGCGGTCACGACTCCGTCGTCGGTGGGGAAGGCGACGGAGAGCCCTCGCACGTCCAGCAGCGCGGCGGCGTCGCCGCGGGGCGGCGGAGCCGGGACGGTACTGGCCCGGGTGCTGGTCCTGGTGCTGGTCCGAGTGCTGGTCGTGGGGGTCAGAGTCATCTACTTCACCGCTCCTCCGTAGGGGTCGGCGGCGTCACGCAGGCCGTCGCCGAGGAAGTTCAGGGCCAGGGTCGAGATCACCACGGCGGCCGAGGGCACGATCAGCAGCCACGGCGCGGTGATGACGCTGCGGATGTTCTGCGCCTCCTGGAGCAGCACGCCCCAGGAGACGATGGGTGGCTGCAGCCCCAGGCCCAGGAAGCTCAGCGAGGTCTCCGCCAGGATCATCGCCGGCACCGCGAGAGTGACGGAGGCGATGATGTGACTGGTCAGGCTGGGCAGGATGTGTCGGCGGATCACGCGGAAGCGGCTGGCGCCGTCGAGTCGGGCGGCGACCACGTAGTCCTCGCTGCGCAGGGTGAGCACCCGTCCTCTGACCTCTCGGGACAATGAGGTCCATCCGATCAGGGAGAGCAGCACCGTGATGGCGAAGTAGATGGTCAGCGGTCCCCAGTCCCGGGGGAGGGCGGCGGCCAGTGCCATCCACAGCGGAAGGGTGGGCAGGGACATGAACACTTCGGTGACGCGCTGGATGACGGTGTCGACCACACCGCGGAAGAATCCCGCGAGGGCGCCCAGCGTGATGCCGATGACCAGGGACAGCGCGACGCCGAAGAGCCCGATGGAGAGGGAGACCCGCGTGCCGTGGACGACGCGGGAGAAGATGTCCCGGCCGTTGGCGTCCGAGCCGAGGAGGTAGAACGGCGCGTCGGCGTCCACGGGAGCCAGCAGCTTCCGGTCGGTCTCGATCAGTCCGAGGAACCGGTAGTCGTGCCCGGAGGCCACGAAGAGCCCCAGCTTGTGCAGCTCCTCGGGGTCCTTGGTGTAGGTCCGGTTCCAGGAGACCTCGTCGAACTCCTGGGTGTACCCATGGGCGTAGAGGCCCGGACCCCGGCCGTCGCCGGGGTCCGTCAGGGTGATCGACTGCGGGGGAACGTAGGGATGCTCGGCGTCGTAGGCTCCGGCCGAGCGCGGGGCTATCACGTCGGCGAAGAGCGCGATGAGGTAGACCGCGACCACGACCCACAGGGAGACATGGGCCAGTCGGTGCCGTCGGAAGCGTCTCCAGATCAGACTCCGCGAGGAGCGTCGTCCGGCGTCGTCCTGTGCAGGATCCGACACGGGTCGTGAGGGGCTGTGCAGGCTCATGAGGCGGCTCCTGAATGCTGGCGCCGGACCCGGGGGTCGGCCCAGGCCAGCACGAGGTCGGAGATGACGGTGCCGATGACGGTGAGAACCCCCAGGATCAGCAGGAAGCTGCCGGCCAGGTACATGTCCTGGTTGCGCAGAGCCCCCAGCAGCACGGGCCCGGTGGTGGGCAGGGAGAGGACCGTGGAGACGATCACCTCACCGGAGATCACCGAGGGGATGGCGTAGCCGACGGTGGAGATGAACGGATTCATGGCGGCCCGCACCGGATACCGCATCAGCAGCACGCCCTCCCGCTGGCCCCGGGCCCGAGCAGCGGTCACATACGGCTGCGCGAGCTCGTCGGACAGGTTCGCCCGGGTGATCCGGATCAGTCCCGCGGTCCCAGCAGTGGCGATGATCAGCGCGGGCACGATCAGGTGCCGCATCAGGTCCCAGGCTTTGGCCGGGGACCACTCCGCCTCCACCATGTCCGGAGAGAACAGCCCTCCTACGCTCATGCCGAAGTACCGGAACGCGATGTACATGAACACCAGAGCCAGCACGAAGTTCGGCACTGAGAGGCCGATGAAGCCCAGGAAGGTGAAGAGGTAGTCACTGATGCTGTATCGCCGCACCGCGGTGAACACTCCGATGGCGAAGGCGATGATCCAGGTCAGCAGCAGCGACCCTCCGGCCAGCAGCACGGTGAACGGCAGGTGCTCCAGGATGACCTCCGTGGCCGGGCGGTTCCACCGGAAGGAGTAGCCGAAGTCGCCGACGGTGATGATCCCGGTGATCCACGCCCAGTACTGCATATACCAGGGCGCGTCGAGGGCGTAGCGCTCGCGCAGGACCTGGACCTGCTGGCTGCTGAGCCGGCGTCCTTCGGCCTCCGCATCTGCCATCAGCACCGAGACGAAGTCGCCGGGAGGGGCTTGGATGATGAAGAAGCACACCAACGAGATCAGCCAGACCGTCAGCAGCGACCAGCCGATCCGCCGGATCATGTAAGGCAGCACAGAGTCACCTCCGCGGTCATGGGCAGGGCCGTCCCGGTGATGCGGCGGGTCACCGGTCTGCCGGGAGATCGTCGTCGTCGGCGTCGTCGGCGTGCTGCTGGGCCGCCTCCTCGTCGTCGGCCACGGCCTGCTCCGGGTCCTCCCACCACCACACCGCGGGGTAGGACGGGCCTGGGTTCTGATACGCGCTGGCCTCGAAGAGCTGATGGGGGGCGTTTCGCAGACCGTCGGCGACCACGCCGACCCTGTTGGGGCTGGTGGAGATGCCGATGGTCCAGAAAGCCTCGGCGGAGACGTCCAGCAGCTCCTCCATCAGCTCGGTCTGCCTCTCCTGATCGGCGGTGACCAGGATCTCGTCATAGATCTCCCACTGGCGCCAGGCCGGGGAGTCCTCCGGCGGGGCCTCTCCGGCGTCCTCGCCGTCGAGGTAGAAGGAGCCCCAGGACCAGGCGTAGGCGCCGGAATCGCCGAAGGGCATGTACCAGTGCGGCCGCAGGATGGCGTCCTGCAGACCGGCGGACCCGTCGCGGACGTAGACGTCGAACTCGCCGGCGTCGCGTCGCTCATTGCGCAGATCACGGTCCATGGTCTGGATCTCCAGAGCGATCCCGACCGCCTCCCAGTAGCCCTGGGCGAGCTCCAGGACTCTGGCGTGCTCCACAGAACGGTCGGCGGCCACGTCCACGGCGATGCTGAACGGCCTCCCGTCCGGTCCCAGTCGCCGGCCCTCGTCGTCGCGCTCGGGCAGGACCTCGTCGAGCAGCTCATCAGCCAGGTCCACGTCATGCTCCAGGTGCTGGCCGGCGAGCTCCGAATGGTGATACGGAGAACCCTCCCGCGGGGCGGCCTGGGCCGGCTCGCCTTGGCCGAAATAGACCAGCTCGATGATCTCCTCGCGGTCCAGCGCGTGGGACAGCCCAGCTTTGAAGCTTCGGTCGGTGAGGATCTCCCGCATGTCCTCATCCGGGTGGCTGTGGTTGAGGTTGAAGAGCAGGGTGTTCATATCCGTGGAGGTGACGTCGAGGAGGCTGTAGCCGTTCTCCTCCATGGATTCGGCCAGCAGGGGCCGGAAGTCGTGGTCGAAATGCCGGTCCTGGTAGGAGATGTTGCCAGCGGCCGCGCGGAAGGCGATGACCTCCTGGCTGTCGAAGACGTCGAAGACCAGACGATCGATGTAGGGCAGCTGGTTGCCCTCCGCGTCCACCTTCCAGAAGTACGGATTGCGCACAGCCGTCACGCGCGTGCCCTCATAGGCCGGGGTCTCGATGAGGTAGGCGTTGAGCTGCGGGAGCTCGGTGTTCATCCATCGGGAGTCGAACCCGGTGCCCAGGGTCACCCAGCCCTTGGCCGTGAACATCTCGGTCCAGTCCTCGTACCCCTCCTGCTCGGCGAGCTGGTCCGCCTCGGGGTTGTGGTCCAGGTGGAACTGCTCCAGGTAGTGCCGGGGGAAGCGGTGGAACTTGCCGTCCTCCTCGGCGCGGGCCAGCTGCATGAGGAACAGGCCGTGCGGGGACTGGAACCGCAGCTCGACGGTGTGCTCGTCCACGGCCGTGACGTCGGGCCAGTTGCCCTCGGGTCCATGAGGTACTCCACCGGAGCAGGGGTGAGGTCCTCGTTCATCAGCACCTCTTCGTAGCCGAAGACGATGTCATCGGCGGTGAACGGCTCGCCGTCGGACCAGCGGATCCCCTCCTGCAGGTGGAAGGTGAAGGTGGTGGCGTCGTCGCTGATCTCCCAGTCCCGGGCGACGCCGGGCGTCAGCTCAGAGGACCAGTCCCCGTCCCAGCGGACCAGGGGCTCATAGGCGGCATAGCGCCGGATCAGGGAGTCGTCGTCGTTGCCGTTCATCGCCAGCTGGAGTTCGCCGCCGTACCGGCCGACGCCGTCGGGACCGAGGATCGTGACGGCCTCGGCCGGCAGACGCTCGTCAAGGGGCGGCAGCTCACCGTGGTCCACCTGCTGCTGAAGGTCCGGGGCCTGGCCCGCTGGGACCGTGCGCTCCTCGGACAGCACGGGCGAACCGGTCGCCGTCGCAGCGTCGGCGTCGTGCTCCGGAGCGTCGGTCGCGGCGGCCCCTCCGCACGCGGTGAGCAGCAGCGTCGTCAGGGCGAGTCCGGCGACAGGGTGCCGAAGGACGCTGACGGGGCCCCGGACGGTGCAGTCGGTGTCGGTGCGGGGGCGTGCGGGTATGGCCGGCATGGCGGCAGATCCTCTCAGGCGCGTGACTTGTGAGGGCCCGGCGACGGTCGGTTGACCGGGGCTGGACCGTTCCAGGCACACCGTAGGGAGAGAGGATGGACTGGTGGTGAACGTCCCAGGTCCGGGCGGAGAAGACGCGGCCCGCGGCATCTGGATCGTTCCAGCACGGGGAGTCCTGCGCGGGGACGGACAGACCGGGACAGAGGGCCAGCCGTCACCCAGCCCTGCCGGTTCAGTCCCGCTGTGTGCGGGCGATCAGCTCGGCCACCTGCTCACGGTCGGGGCCGGCGCCAGGGAAGGCGCTGATCCGGCCCAGCGGGAAGGACTCCATCATCTTCAGCAGCCCTTCGGCGCTGAACACGTCTCCGGCACCTCCGTCGGCCCCGTCGGCGGCGAGGTCGGCCTCCACGGCGGCGCGGACTTCCGGACACCACCGGGTGGGCGAGCGCGTCGCCCAGGGTCGAGTCCTCCGTCAGCGGCCGCGCCACCTCATCTCCGGGCACCTCCGCTGAGGCCTGCAGCCGCAGGTCCCTCGAGCTGGCGCCGACGGCGACCACGTGCTCGCCCCCTTCGACCACCCAGCCGTCCAGCCGGACGTCCCAGTGGGCGAGGTCCTCGCGGGCCACCGTGAGCTCCACGGTCCGGGACTCGCCGGCGGCCAGCTCGACGGCGGCGAAGGCCTTCAGCTCGCGCGGGGCGCGGGTCACGGCTGAGCCCGGCCGACCCACGTAGACCTGTACGACCTCGTGGCCGGCGCGCTCGCCGACGTTGGTCACGGTGGTCTGCACGTGCAGCCCGGCGTCGTCCGCGCGGACCTGGAGGTCGGTGTGGTCGAAGGACGTGTAGCTCAGCCCGTGGCCGAAGGGGAAGGCGACTTCGAGGCCCCGGGCGTCGTACCAGCGATATCCGACGAAGATCCCCTCGCTGTAGCGGACGTGCCCGTGCTCGCCGGGGAAGTCCAGGTAGGCGGGAGAGTCGGCCAGCCGCAGCGGGATGGTCTCGGTGAGCCGTCCTGAGGGATTGGCCGTCCCGTAGAGCAGGTCGGCGGTGGCGGATCCGCCGGCCTGGCCGAGCAGCCAGCCCTCCAGGATCGCCGGCACCGTCTGGGCGAAGGGCAGCGCCACGACGCCGCCGTGGGAGAGCACCACCACGGTGCGGGGGTTGGCCTCCACGACGCCTCGAGCAGGTTCAGCTGCTCGGCGGGCAGGTCGAGGTGCTCCCGGTCGAAGCCTTCGGACTCGTCGGCGGCCGGCAGTCCCAGGAAGACGACGGCGACGTCTCCAGCGCCGGCGGCCTCCGCCGCCTCGGCGCGCAGGGACTCGGCCGTCCCGGAGGCGGTCTCCTCGGCGCCCTCCAGGGGGAAGCCCGGGGCGAACCGGACCTCGGCCCGGGACGCCGCCGTGATGGCGGTCAGCGCGTCGTCCACCCGGGTCGGGTTGATCTGTGAGCTGCCGGCGCCCTGGTAGCGCGGAGTGCGGGCGAACTCGCCGATGACCGCCACGGAGGCGCTGGCATCCAGCGGCAGGATCTCGTCGTCGTTCTTCAGCAGCACGGCGGAGCGTGCGGCGGCCTCGCGGGCCAGCGCGTGGTGTGCCTGGACGTCGACGTCCACCGCCGGCGTGCGGGCCCCGGCCTGGACCTTCTGCACCAGCTCCACCACGCGCGCCGCGCAGCGGTCCAGGGCCGCCTCGTCGAGGTCGCCCTCCTGCACCGCGGCGATGACCTGCTCCTGGCTGGCGCCTCCGGTGGTCGGCATCTCCAGGTCCAGTCCAGCTCGCAGCGCCTCGACTCGGTCGCCGACGGCGAACCAGTCGGAGATCACCAGGCCGTCGAAGCCCCACTGGTCACGCAGCACTTCCGTGAGTAGCCAGGGGTCCTCGGAGGCCGAGACGCCGTTGATCTTGTTGTAGGCGCTCATCACCGTCCACGGGCGGGCGGAGGCGATCGCCCGTTCGAAGCCGCGCAGATAGATCTCCCGCAGGGGGCGGGCGTCCACGTCGCTGGAGACGCGCATGCGGTCATGCTCCTGGTTGTTCGCCGCGAAGTGCTTCAGGCATGCGCCCACGCCGCGGGACTGGATGCCTCGGGTGACGGCGGCGGCGAGCTCGCCGGAGACCAGGGGGTCTTCGGAGAAGTATTCGAAGCTGCGGCCGCACAGCGGGGAGCGCTTGATGTTCAGGCCCGGGCCCAGCACGACGCCGACCCCTTCGGCGCGGGCCTCGGCGCCGATGGCCGCCGCCGACGCGTTCGGCCAGGTCGGTGTCGAAGGCGGAGCCCAGGGCCACCGCGGGCGGGAAGCAGGTGGCGGGGACGCTCTGCTCCAGGCCCAGATGGTCGGCGGCTCCGCCCTGCTTGCGGAGTCCGTGGGGGCCGTCGGTGACCATGATCGCCGGGATCCCGGCCTCCTCGACGGCGGCGGTGGTCCAGAAGGTGGCGCCCGTGACCAGCTCGGCCTTCTGCTCCAGGCTCAGGCGGGCGACGACGTCGCGGGGCTCGGCATCGGCGAAGAGGTCGGGGGAGCTGTCGGTGCCGAGGGAGGAAGGTGTGGCGGGTGTGGTCATGAGGGGTCCTTCCGGAGCGGAGATGGGAGAGGTGGACGGACGACCCGGAGTCGATGTGGTCCGCCTCACTGTCCAAAACTGTACGCCACTCGGTTTTCGTGCGGCAAGCGTCGGCGGACGGGGCCGTAGAATCGCCGCCATGGGGAGACGAGGGTCCTATGCCAAAGGCCTGGCCAGGCGCCGAGAGATCCTGCGCACCGCTTTGGAGGTCATCGCCCGCAGCGGCTACTCCAGCGCTTCCGTGCGGGAGCTGGCCGATGCCGTCGGGCTGAGCCAGGCGGGGCTGCTGCATCACTTCGGCACGAAGGAGGAGCTCTTCATCGAGGTGCTGCGCGCTCGGGACGAGGTCGACGCCGCTGTCGCGGCGGGCGACCCCGCGCCGCGCCGGAGCGCGCCGGACGGGTCGGCGCCGGGCGGGCCCGATCTGGCCGCCGTCCCCCTGGAGCTGGGGCGCTTCGTGGAGATCCTCCGGCGCAATGCCGAGGTGCCGGGTCTGATCCACCTCTATACGCGGCTGCAGGCGGAGGCGGCGGACTCCGGGCATCCCGCCCATGAGTACTTCCGTACGCGCCAGCAGCGCGTGCTGGCCGGGCTCGCCCGCGCCGTGCGCGCCGCTCAGCTCCAGGGGGACGTGCATCCGGAGCTGGATCCGGAGGAGACGGCCCTGGAGCTCGTCGCGCTGGCCGACGGCCTCCAGGCCCAGTGGCTGCTGGATCCGCGCGTGGACATGGCCGCGGTGATGGCCCGGCATCTGGAGCGGTTCCGGCCCTGAGGCGGTGCCGCCGTCACCTCACTGAGCCCCGCCGCGCCCCTGCGCGGCGCATGCGTGACCGCGGCGCCGGTGCTAGAATCTTGCCTCGGAACTCAGTCCCGCCGGTTCGGCGTCGGACGTCCGCCTCTCATCGACACCGCCGGTGCGTGTGATCTCCACGACGCGGCGTTGCGCGTCTGCGTACTCGTCCTTTATGCTGTACTTTTGCGCCTCCCCTCTATGCGCGTGCCTTCAAATAGCGGTGGGCACCTGCATCGTCTCCTCCTCACAGCTGGACCGCCTGACGTCTGCCCGGCGTCGGATCGGCCAGACACCGTCCGCGTGCGCGGGGACGGGGAAGCGTGCCAAGGAAGCTACGAAGGTCTGTGGAAGGATCCCTCTTGGTCGCCTCGAGCACCTCAATTCAAACCGCTGCCTCGGCCCGTACCGCTGAATACGCCGGCCGACTCTCATTCGCAAAGATCCACGAACCCCTCGATGTCCCGGAGCTTCTGGCTCTGCAGATCGACTCCTTCGACCGCCTGGTGGGCAACGAGCGCTGGGCCGCCCGCGTGGAGGAGGCCCGCCAGAAGGGCATCAAGGGCGTCTCCGACACCTCGGGCCTGGCGGACATCTTCGAAGAGATGTCCCCCATCGAGGACTTCCAGGGCACCATGTCCCTGAGCTTCTCCGAGCCGGAATTCGCCGACCCGAAGATGCCGATGGCCGAGTGCAAGGAGCGCGACACCACCTACGCGGCTCCGCTGTACGTCAAGGCCGAGTTCATGAACCACAACACCGGCGAGATCAAGCAGCAGACGGTGTTCATGGGCGACTTCCCGCTGATGACCGACCGCGGCACGTTCATCATCAACGGCACCGAGCGCGTCGTCGTCTCGCAGCTGGTCCGTTCCCCGGGCGCCTACTTCGAGCGCACCCCGGACAAGACCAGCGACAAGGACATCTTCACCGCGAAGATCATCCCGTCCCGCGGCGCGTGGTTCGAGCTGGAGATCGACAAGCGCGACCAGGTCGGCGTGCGTCTGGACCGCAAGCGCAAGCAGCCGGTCACCGCACTGCTGAAGGCGCTGGGCTGGACCGAGTCCCGCATCATCGAGGAGTTCGGCGACTACGACTCCATCCGCGCCACCCTGGAGAAGGACACCTTCGAGACCCAGGACGACGCGCTGCTGGACATCTACCGCAAGCTGCGTCCCGGAGAGCCGCCGACGGTCGAAGCCGCCGAGGGCCTGCTCAAGGGCCTGTACTTCACTCCGAAGCGCTACGACCTCGCGAAGGTGGGCCGCTACAAGCTCAACCGCAAGCTGGGCGTGGACAAGGACTTCACCGACGCCGACGCCTCGGTGCTCACCGAGCAGGACATCGTGGCGATGATCCACTACCTGTGCGCGGTGCACGCCGGCCGCGAGACCATCAAGGGTCTGCGCGACGGCGAGCAGATCGACCTGCCCGTGCAGATCGATGACATCGACCACTTCGGCAACCGTCGCATCCGTGCGGTGGGCGAGCTGATCGAGAACCAGGTCCGCACGGGCCTGTCTCGCATGGAGCGGGTGGTGCGTGAGCGCATGACCACCCAGGACGTGGAGGCGATCACCCCGCAGACGCTGATCAACATCCGTCCCGTGGTGGCCTCCATCAAGGAGTTCTTCGGCACCTCGCAGCTCTCGCAGTTCATGGACCAGAACAACCCGCTGGCCGGTCTGACGCACAAGCGGCGTCTGAACGCGCTGGGCCCGGGCGGTCTGTCCCGTGACCGCGCGGGCATGGAGGTCCGTGACGTCCACCCGTCGCACTACGGCCGCATGTGCCCGATCGAGACCCCTGAAGGTCCGAACATCGGTCTGATCGGCTCGCTGGCGACCTATGGGCGTATCAACCGCTTCGGCTTCATCGAGACGCCGTACCGCAAGGTCGTCGACGGCAAGGTCACCGAGGAGATCGAGTACCTGACCGCCGATGACGAGCTGGCGGCCCAGATCGCTCAGGCCAACGCGCCGCTGACTGAGGACGGCTCCTTCGCTGAGGAGCAGGTCCTGTGCCGTCAGCGCGGTGGTGAGGGCGAGCCGGTGCTGGTCGGCGCCGAGGACATCGACTACATGGACGTCTCTCCGCGCCAGATGGTGTCGGTGGCGACCGCCCTGATCCCGTTCCTGGAGCACGACGACGCCAACCGCGCGCTCATGGGTGCCAACATGCAGCGCCAGGCGGTGCCGCTGCTGGAGTCCGAGTCCCCGGTGGTCGGCACGGGCATGGAGAAGTACGTCGCGGTCGACGCCGGCGACTCCGTGACCGCCGAGCAGGCCGGCGTGGTCACCAAGGTCGCGGCGGACCTGGTCTCCGTCATGAATGACGACGGCACCATGACGCACTACCCGATCATGAAGTTCGAGCGCTCGAACCAGGGCAACACCTACAACCAGCGTGTCCGGGTCTCCGAGGGCGACCGGGTGGAGCGGCAGTCGATCATCGCCGACGGTCCGTCTACGGAGTACGGCGAGATCGCCCTGGGCAAGAACCTGCTGGTCGCGTTCATGTCCTGGGAGGGCCACAACTTCGAGGACGCGATCATCCTGTCGCAGCGCCTGGTGCAGGACGACGTCCTGACCTCGATCCACATCGAGGAGCACGAGGTGGACGCGCGCGACACCAAGCTGGGCGCGGAGGAGATCACCCGGGACATCCCGAACGTCTCGGACGAGATGCTCTCCCAGCTGGACGAGCGCGGCATCATCCACATCGGTGCCGAGGTCGAGGCCGGGGACATCCTGGTCGGCCGTGTGACCCCGAAGGGTGAGACGGAGCTGACCCCGGAGGAGCGCCTGCTGCGCGCCATCTTCGGCGAGAAGTCCCGCGAGGTCCGTGACACCTCCCTGAAGGTGCCCCACGGCGAGTCCGGCACCGTGATCGGTGTGCGCATCTTCGACGCGGAGGACGGCGACGAGCTGCCTCCGGGCGTGAACCAGCTGGTGCGCGTCTACGTGGCCCAGAAGCGCAAGATCACCGACGGCGACAAGCTCGCCGGCCGTCACGGCAACAAGGGTGTGATCTCCAAGATCCTGCCGGTCGAGGACATGCCGTTCCTGGCCGACGGGACCCCGGTCGACGTCGTGCTCAACCCGCTGGGTGTGCCCGGTCGTATGAACATCGGTCAGGTCATGGAGCTGCACCTGGGCTGGGCCGCCAAGCAGGGCTGGACCATCGAGGGCGAGCCCGAGTGGCTGAAGAACCTGCCGAACCTGCCGCGCGAGACCGGGCCGACCAAGGTCGCCACTCCGGTGTTCGACGGTGCCGAGGCGGACGAGCTCACCGGCATCCTCGCTTCGACCAACACCACCCGCGACGGTGAGCGGCTGGTCGGGCCCGACGGCAAGGCCCAGCTGTTCGACGGCCGCTCCGGCGAGCCGTTCCCGGACGGGATCTCGGTCGGCTACATGTACATCCTGAAGCTGCACCACCTGGTCGACGACAAGATCCACGCCCGCTCGACCGGTCCGTACTCGATGATCACCCAGCAGCCGCTCGGTGGTAAGGCGCAGTTCGGCGGTCAGCGCTTCGGCGAGATGGAGGTCTGGGCCCTGGAGGCGTACGGCTCGGCCTACACCCTGCAGGAGCTGCTGACCATCAAGTCGGATGACATCCACGGCCGTGTGAAGGTCTACGAGGCCATCGTCAAGGGCGAGAACATTCCGGAGCCCGGTGTTCCGGAGTCGTTCAAGGTCCTGATCAAGGAGATGCAGTCGCTCTGCCTGAACGTGGAGGTCCTCTCCGCCGACGGCAGCGCGATCGAGATGCGTGACGCGGAGGAGTCCGGGTTCAGCGCCGCCGAGGAGCTGGGCATCGACCTCTCCCGTGCGGAGCCCAGCTCGGTCGAAGAGGTCTGAGCCTCACCCGCGCCGTCGCCGGCTGAGAGCAGTCGGCGACGGCAGTCATCGCGTCACGAATCTTGAGAGAGAAAAGAGAGACACAGGACTATGTCCAACGAATCCTCATTCGGCACCATGCGCATCGCGCTGGCCACCGGTGACGACATCCGCAGCTGGTCCCACGGTGAGGTCAAGAAGCCGGAGACCATCAACTACCGCACCCTGAAGCCGGAGAAGGACGGACTCTTCTGCGAGAAGATCTTCGGACCGTCGCGGGACTGGGAGTGCTACTGCGGCAAGTACAAGCGGGTGCGCTTCAAGGGCATCATCTGTGAGCGCTGCGGCGTCGAGGTGACCCGTGCCAAGGTGCGTCGTGAGCGGATGGGCCACATCCAGCTCGCCGCCCCGGTGACCCACATCTGGTACTTCAAGGGTGTGCCCTCGCGTCTGGGCTACCTGCTGGACCTGGCTCCGAAGGACCTGGAGAAGGTCATCTACTTCGCGGCCTACATGATCACCTCCGTGGACGAGGACCGTCGTCACGAGGACCTGCCGAACCTGCAGGCCGAGTACGACCAGGAGGTCAAGCACCTGGCGGACCAGCGCGACGCGGACATCGCCGCCGTCGCGAAGGACCTGGAGGACGACCTCGAGCGCCTGGAGGGCGAGGGTGCCAAGGCCGCGGAGAAGAAGAAGGCCCGCGACGCCGCCGACAAGCAGATGGCGCAGATCCGCAAGCGCGCCGACGCCGAGATCGAGCAGCTGGAGAGGGTCTGGGACCGCTTCAAGAACCTCAAGGTCTCGGACCTGGAGGGCGACGAGGCGCTGTTCCGCGAGCTGCGGGCCCGCTACGGCCAGTACTTCGAGGGCTTCATGGGCGCCGAGGCGATCCAGAAGCGTCTGGCGACCTTCGACATGGACGCCGAGGCCGAGAAGCTGCGGGAGACCATCAGCACCGGCAAGGGCCAGCGCAAGACCCGCGCCCTGAAGCGTCTGAAGGTCCTCAACGCGTTCCTGTCCACCGGCAACTCGCCGGAGGGCATGGTGCTCGACGCCGTGCCGGTGATCCCGCCGGAGATCCGTCCGATGGTCCAGCTGGACGGCGGCCGCTTCGCGACCTCCGACCTCAACGACCTGTACCGCCGGGTGATCAACCGCAACAACCGTCTGAAGCGTCTGCTGGACCTGGGTGCTCCGGAGATCATCGTCAACAACGAGAAGCGCATGCTCCAGGAGGCTGTGGACTCGCTGTTCGACAACGGTCGTCGCGGTCGTCCGGTCACCGGGCCGGGCAACCGTCCGCTGAAGTCGCTGTCCGACATGCTCAAGGGCAAGCAGGGACGCTTCCGTCAGAACCTGCTGGGCAAGCGCGTGGACTACTCGGGCCGTTCGGTCATCGTGGTCGGCCCCCAGCTGCAGCTGCACCAGTGCGGTCTGCCGAAGCAGATGGCGTTGGAGCTGTTCAAGCCCTTCGTCATGAAGCGCCTGGTGGACCTCAACCACGCTCAGAACATCAAGTCCGCCAAGCGGATGGTGGAGCGTCAGCGCTCCCAGGTCTGGGACGTGCTCGAAGAGATCATCACCGAGCACCCGGTGCTGCTGAACCGTGCCCCCACCCTGCACCGTCTGGGCATCCAGGCCTTCGAGCCGCAGCTGGTGGAGGGCAAGGCCCTGCAGCTGCACCCGCTGGTCTGTGCGGCGTTCAACGCGGACTTCGACGGCGACCAGATGGCGGTGCACCTGCCGCTGAGCCCGGAGGCCCAGGCCGAGGCGCGCATCCTGATGCTGTCCTCGAACAACATCCTGAAGCCCTCGGACGGCCGCCCGGTGGCCCTGCCCTCGCAGGACATGATCATCGGTCTGCACCACCTGACCACCGTCCGGGAGGACGAGGTCGGCGCCGGTCGTGCCTTCGCCTCCGTGGGTGAGGCGCAGATGGCCTTCGACCTGAAGGAGCTGCACCTCAACGCTCCGGTGTCCATCGCGGTGGAGAACTTCGTCCCCTCGGCCGATGTCCCCGCTCCCGAGGGCTGGGAGCAGGGCCAGCGGGCCGTCATCCGGACCACGCTGGGCAAGGTGAAGTTCAACGAGCTGCTGCCGGCGGACTATCCCTGGCAGGACACGGCCGCGGACAAGGGTCAGCTCTCCGCGCTGATCAACGACCTCGCCGAGCGGTACCCCACCGTGGCGACGGCGCGCACCCTGGACAACCTCAAGGACGCCGGCTTCTACTGGTCGACGCGTTCGGGCGTGACGGTGGCCATCTCGGACATCACCTCCGACATGGACAAGCAGTCCATCATGGACGCCTATGAGGACCAGGCCGCCAAGGTCCAGTCGCAGTACGACATGGGTCTGATCGGCGACGACGAGCGTCACGCCGAGTTGGTGGAGATCTGGTCCAAGGCGACCGACGAGGTGGCCGGTGCCATGCAGAAGGGCATGGACGAGCTCAACAACATCAACCGGATGGTGACCTCAGGTGCTCGAGGAAACTGGCTCCAGGTCCGGCAGATCGCCGGGATCCGTGGTCTGGTGACCAACCCGCGCGGTGACATCATTCCGCGGCCCATCAAGTCCTCCTACCGAGAGGGCCTGTCGGTCCTCGAGTACTTCATCGCGACCCACGGTGCCCGTAAGGGTCTGGCGGACACCGCGCTGAAGACCGCGAACTCCGGGTACCTGACCCGTCGTCTGGTGGACGTCTCCCAGGACGTCATCGTCCGCGAGGAGGACTGCGGCACGTCGCGCGGCCTGACCGTGCCGATCGCTGTGGCCGACGAGAACGGCGAGCTGAAGCTCCACGAGGCCGTCGAGAACTCCGCCTACGCGCGGACTCTCGCCGTCGACGTCGTGGACGCCGAGGGCACCGTGCTCGCCGAGGGCGGCACCGATGTGGGCGACGTCCTCATCGCACGGCTGTTCGAGGCTGGCGTGACCGAGATCAAGGTCCGCTCCGTGCTGACCTGTGAGTCGCCGGTGGGCACCTGCTCGCTGTGCTACGGCCGGTCGCTGGCCACGGGCAAGACCGTGGACATCGGTGAGGCCGTGGGCATCATCGCGGCCCAGTCCATCGGTGAGCCCGGCACGCAGCTGACGATGCGTACCTTCCACACCGGTGGTATCGCGTCGGCGGACGACATCACCCAGGGTCTGCCCCGTATTCAGGAGCTCTTCGAGGCCCGCACCCCCAAGGGTGTGGCGCCGATCGCCGAGACCGCCGGCCGTGTGCGTCTCGAGGATGCGGACAAGCAGCTGCGCCTCGTGCTCACCCCGGACGACGGTTCGGAGGAGCAGGCCTACCCGGTGCTGCGTCGTGCCCGTCTGCTGGTGGAGGACGGCCAGCACGTCGAGGTCGGCCAGCAGCTGGTGGCCGGTGCGGTGGACCCGAAGCAGGTCCTCCGCGTCCTCGGCCCGCGGGCTGCGCAGAAGTTCCTGGTCTCCGAGGTCCAGGACGTCTACCAGTCCCAGGGTGTGGGCATCCACGACAAGCACGTGGAGGTCATCGTCCGGCAGATGCTGCGGCGCATCACCGTCATCGAGTCCGGCGGCACGGACCTGCTGCCCGGTGAGCTGACCGACCGGTTCCGCTTCCAGCGGGAGAACCGGAAGGCCGTGGCCGAGGGTCGCCAGCCGGCCTCCGGTCGTGACGAGCTGATGGGCATCACCAAGGCCTCGCTGGCCACGGACTCGTGGCTGTCGGCGGCTTCCTTCCAGGAGACCACCCGTGTCCTGACCCAGGCGGCGATGGAGGGCAAGTCCGACCCGCTGCTGGGCCTGAAGGAGAACGTGATCATCGGTAAGCTCATCCCGGCCGGCACCGGTCTGGACCGCTACACGCAGTCGGCGGTGGAGCCCACGGAGGAGGCCAAGGCGAACCTGTTCACCGGGCCGAGCCTCTACGGCTCCAGCTTCGACTACGCCGGCGCGGAGGGTGAGGGAGAGTTCCACGCCATCCCGTTGGATGACTACAACACTGAGGTCGACTTCCGCTGACCTCCGCGCACCGCGGGCTGCCACAGTCTGAGGTGAGCACTCGAGAGCCCGGACCCTGCCAGGGGTCCGGGCTCTCGTGCGTCTGAGACGCGTCGCCCGCCAGGGCAGGGTTTCGGTGAAGGGCCCCCGGGCTCTTGTCCTCGCCCGTCGCTGCTGTCATCATGGATTCACAGTTGCAAAGTTCAGGCGGCGGAGGGGCGGATCATGAGGGCGACGGGAAGGGCGCGCGGGGCCGGCGGAGCGGTCCTGCGGGGGCTGCAAGCGGTGGCCGCGCTGGTGGTGGCGGTGCTCCTGCTGACCGGATGCGGAGCCGGTGATGGCGAGGCGGACGGGGCGGAAGGCGGGGAGTGGGCCGTGGATCACGAGGCGGCCGAAGACTTTGCGCCGGAGGCGCCGGGCCAGGAGCGCACCCGCCCGGACGCCGACGCGGAGGATCGAGAGGTGGTCACCACAGCCTCCGCCGAGGTGGAGGTCCGCGACGTCGCCGAGGCGGTGACGAGCGTCGTCGAGCAGGTCGAGGGGTATGGCGGTCATGTGGAGGCACGCCGGGAGAGCACCGACGACGACGGTCGGCTCAGCCTGGCGACTCTGACGCTGCGAGTGCCGGCCGAGGATCTCGCCGAGCTGCTGGACGACCTCGAGGGCCTCGGCGACGTCCATGACCTGAGTCAGCGCGCTCAGGACGTCACCGGGACTGCTCGCGATCTGGATGCCCGGATCGAGGCGCTGGAGATCTCGGTGGATCGCCTCCTGGAGATCATGGAGCAGGCGGAGACCAGCGAGGAGCTGCTCGCGGCGGAGACCACGCTGAGCGACCGTCAGACGGAGCTGGAGTCTCTGGTGTCACAGCGGGATGCGTTGGCGGATCAGGTGGAGATGTCGACCCTGCGGCTCGAGCTCATCGACGGACGCGTCGCCGCGGTGCGCGCCGACGGATTCGTGGGCGGTCTCCAGTCCGGCTGGAACGGGCTGCTGCGCACCGCCGACGGGGTGCTGGTGGTGGCCGGGGTGCTCGTGCCCTGGATCCCCGTGCTGGTGGTGGCTGGTGTCGGCGTCGGGTGGCTGGTCCGGCGGGACCGCCGGCGTCGGGAGCTGCGTCGGCAGGCGTGGGCAGGTGTGGCCGTGCCGCAGGCAGAGGTCGCCGCGTCAGGGACGGCGTCCGACGAGGAGGCGGTGCGCAAGGAGATGCCGGACGAGGAGAGGCCGGACGAAGAGGCTGATACGGGTGGGGGAGCGGTCCGCTGAAGGCCTGCGGAAGTGCCCTCCATGCTCTGTGATGGGCCGCGGCGGATGCTCACCGGCTGCATGCCGGACGGGGTGGCCGCAGGGGCGCAGGGTCCCGCCGGTCGCCCCGTTTCGCCAGGATCCGCCCCAGCTGGTATCGTTGACTCGATTGTTTCTGTGTGGCAGAGGGACTCGGTCCGGGTTGCGGGGAAGGTGCGCAACGAATGCCACATTTTTGCACGCCCAGGGGCTTTTCCCGCGGATCGTGTCAGAACCGATCGCACGCGGGATCTTCAGAGCATCCCTCAGCTCGACCGGTCTGCGGCCCGTCCACAGATCGTCAAGCCCGAACCACGTATGGAGAACGCATAGTGCCTACTATTCAGCAGCTGGTGCGCAAGGGGCGCACTCCCAAGGTTGCCAAGAACAAGACCCCTGCCCTGCAGGGCAGCCCGATGCGTCGCGGTGTCTGCACCCGTGTGTACACCACGACCCCGAAGAAGCCGAACTCCGCACTCCGGAAGGTCGCCCGTGTGCGCCTGAACGGCGGCGTCGAGGTCACCGCGTACATCCCCGGCGAGGGGCACAACCTGCAGGAGCACTCGATCGTGCTCGTGCGCGGCGGTCGTGTGAAGGACCTCCCCGGTGTCCGCTACAAGATCGTCCGCGGCGCCCTCGACACCCAGGGTGTCAAGGGTCGCGGCCAGGCCCGCAGCCGCTACGGTGCGAAGAAGGAGAAGAAGTAATGCCTCGTAAGGGACCCGCACCCAAGCGCCCGCTCGTCCAGGACCCCGTCCACGGCTCCCCGCTGGTCACCCAGCTGATCAACAAGGTGCTCGTCGACGGCAAGAAGTCCACCGCCGAGCGCATCGTCTACGGCGCCCTCGAGGGCGTCCACAAGAAGACCGGCGAGGACGCCGTCGGCATCCTGAAGAAGGCCATGGACAACGTCCGCCCGGCCCTCGAGGTCCGCTCCCGCCGCGTCGGCGGCGCCACCTACCAGGTGCCCGTCGAGGTCAAGCCGGGTCGCGCCACCGCGCTGGCGCTGCGCTGGCTGGTCGGCTATGCCAAGGACCGCCGCGAGAAGACGATGACCGAGCGCCTCATGAACGAGATCCTCGACGCCTCCAACGGCCTCGGCGCCGCTGTGAAGCGCCGCGAGGACACGCACAAGATGGCCGAGTCCAACAAGGCCTTCGCCCACTACCGCTGGTGAGCGGGCGTCTGCGCGGAGCATCCCGCCCGTGCCCGGTCGGCCGCCGTCCTGCGGGACGAGGCTTCACCGGTGCGGGCGGGCCGCGTAGGCTGAACGGAGTCGGCGGCCCCGCCGGCGGCTCCACCCTTTTGAGAGAGACCTGAGAGGACAAGGGGATCAACCGTGGCACAAGACGTGCTCACCGACCTGAAGAAGGTCCGCAACATCGGCATCATGGCTCACATCGATGCCGGTAAGACCACCACGACCGAACGCATCCTGTTCTACACGGGCATCAACCACAAGATCGGTGAGACCCACGACGGCGCGTCGACGACGGACTGGATGGAGCAGGAGAAGGAGCGCGGCATCACGATCACCTCTGCCGCGGTGACCTGCTTCTGGGAGAACAACCAGATCAACATCATCGACACTCCGGGCCACGTCGACTTCACCGTCGAGGTGGAGCGCTCCCTGCGCGTGCTCGACGGCGCCGTCGCCGTGTTCGACGGCAAGGAAGGTGTGGAGCCGCAGTCCGAGACCGTGTGGCGCCAGGCCGACAAGTACAACGTGCCGCGCATCTGCTTCGTCAACAAGATGGACAAGCTGGGTGCGGACTTCTACTTCACCGTCGACACCATCGTCGAGCGCCTGGGTGCCAAGCCGCTGGTCATGCAGCTGCCGATCGGTGCCGAGAGCGACTTCATCGGCGTCATCGACCTGCTCCAGATGAAGGCCCTGGTGTGGCCGGGTGACGCCAAGGGTGACGTGACCATGGGTGCGGAGTACGAGACCCGTGAGATCCCCGAGGACCTGCAGGAGCGCGCGGAGGAGTACCGCAACCAGCTCGTGGAGGCCGTGGCCGAGGCCGACGAGGAGCTCATGGAGAAGTACCTCGAGGGCGAGGAGCTCAGCATCGATGAGCTCAAGGTCGGCATCCGCAAGCTCACGGTCGCGGGCGAGGCCTACCCGGTCTTCTGCGGCTCCGCGTTCAAGAACCGCGGCGTGCAGCCGATGCTGGACGCCGTCGTGGACTACCTGCCGTCGCCGGCGGACGTCGAGTCCATGGAGGGCCACAAGCCGGGCGACGAGGAGGCCATCCTCACCCGCCGCCCGTCCAAGGACGAGCCGTTCGCGGCGCTGGCGTTCAAGATCGCCTCGCACCCGTTCTTCGGCACCCTGACCTTCATCCGGGTGTACTCCGGTCAGCTGTCCTCCGGCGCGCAGATCCTCAACTCCACCAAGGGGAAGAAGGAGCGCATCGGCAAGCTGTTCCAGATGCACGCCAACAAGGAGAACCCGGTGGAGGAGGTGCAGGCCGGCCACATCTACGCGGTGATCGGTCTGAAGGACACCACCACGGGTGACACCCTGTGCAACCCGGAGCAGCCGATCGTGCTCGAGTCGATGACCTTCCCCGAGCCGGTCATCAACGTGGCCATCGAGCCGAAGTCCAAGGGTGACCAGGAGAAGCTGTCGACCGCCATCCAGAAGCTGGTGGCGGAGGACCCGACCTTCACCGTCTCTCTCGACGACGAGACCGGCCAGACCGTCATCGGCGGCATGGGCGAGCTCCACCTGGACGTCTTCGTGGACCGCATGAAGCGCGAGTTCAAGGTCGAGGCCAACGTCGGCAAGCCGCAGGTGGCCTACCGCGAGACGATCAAGAAGCGCGTCGAGAAGGTCGAGTACACCCACAAGAAGCAGACGGGCGGTTCCGGTCAGTTCGCGAAGGTGCTCGTCAACTTCGAGCCGCTGGACACCAGCGAGGGCGAGCTCTACGAGTTCGAGAACAAGGTCACCGGTGGTCGCATCCCGCGTGAGTACATCCCCTCGGTGGACGCCGGCATCCAGGACGCCATGCAGCTGGGCGTGCTGGCCGGGTACCCGATGGTCGGCGTCAAGGCCGAGCTCACCGATGGTGCCTACCACGACGTCGACTCCTCCGAGATGGCCTTCAAGCTGGCCGGCTCCCAGGTGTTCAAGGAGGGCGTGAAGCGGGCCAACCCGGTGCTGCTCGAGCCCATGATGGCTGTTGAGGTCCGTACTCCCGAGGAGTACATGGGCGATGTCATCGGTGACCTGAACTCGCGCCGTGGTCAGATCCAGTCCATGGACGACGCCTCCGGTGTCAAGGTCGTCAAGGCCGCGGTGCCGCTGTCGGAGATGTTCGGCTACATCGGTGAGCTGCGTTCGCGCACTCAGGGCCGCGCGGTCTTCACCATGTCGTTCGACTCCTATGCCGAGGTTCCCAAGGCCGTGGCCGAGGAGATCATCGAGAAGAGCCGCGGCGAGTGAGGTGACCCCTCGCGCCTGACGCTCATCGTCCGCTTCCCCCGGGGACCGTCCCGGTCGCCGGGGGAAGCGGACCGAGGGCGGGATGAGCTCCGGAGTCGTCCCGTCGTCGCAACACCCATGCGGGAACCGGTGAACCCGGGCCCGCAGGCCATCCGGAGAATTTCACCAAATACCATGCGCCCCAGTAGACTTGCGAGAGTTTCAGCCTGTTCACCTGTGCGGCTGATAGCAAGTCTTCTGACCTGAACAAGTTCTATAGGAGGAACCTGTGGCCAAGGCAAAGTTCGAGCGGACCAAGCCGCACCTCAACATCGGCACCATCGGTCACGTCGACCACGGCAAGACCACTCTGACCGCCGCCATCTCCAAGGTGCTGGGTGACAAGTACCCGGACCTGAACGAGCAGCGTGACTTCGCGTCCATCGACAACGCTCCCGAGGAGCGCGAGCGCGGCATCACGATCAACGTCTCCCACGTCGAGTACCAGACCGAGAAGCGTCACTACGCGCACGTCGACGCTCCCGGCCACGCCGACTACGTGAAGAACATGATCACCGGTGCCGCTCAGATGGACGGTGCGATCCTCGTGGTCGCCGCCACCGACGGTCCGATGGCCCAGACCCGTGAGCACGTCCTCCTGGCCCGCCAGGTCGGCGTCCCCGCGCTGCTGGTCGCCCTCAACAAGGCCGACATGGTCGAGGACGAGGAGCTTCTGGACCTCGTCGAGATGGAGGTCCGCGAGCTGCTGTCGGACCAGGAGTTCGACGGCGACAACGCTCCGGTCATCCGCACCTCCGGCCTGAAGGCCCTCGAGGGCGACGCCGAGTGGGTCAAGACCGTCGAGGACCTGATGGACGCCGTCGACGAGTTCATCCCGGAGCCGGAGCGCGACAAGGACAAGCCGTTCCTGATGCCGATCGAGGACGTCTTCACCATCACCGGTCGCGGCACCGTGGTCACCGGTCGCGCCGAGCGCGGCACCCTGTCGATCAACTCCGAGATCGAGATCATCGGTATCCGCGAGAAGCAGAAGACCACCGTCACGGGCATCGAGATGTTCCACAAGCAGCTCGACGAGGCCTGGGCCGGCGAGAACTGCGGTCTGCTGCTGCGCGGTCTGAAGCGTGACGACGTGGAGCGCGGCCAGGTCGTCGCCGCTCCGGGCTCGATCACCCCGCACACCGACTTCGAGGCGAACGTCTACATCCTGTCCAAGGACGAGGGCGGCCGTCACAACCCCTTCTACACCAACTACCGTCCGCAGTTCTACTTCCGGACCACGGACGTGACCGGTGTGATCTCCCTGCCGGAGGGCACCGAGATGGTCATGCCCGGTGACAACACCGAGATGACCGTGGAGCTCATCCAGCCCATCGCCATGGAGGAGGGCCTCGGCTTCGCCATCCGCGAGGGTGGCCGCACCGTCGGCTCCGGTCGTGTGACCAAGATCCTGAAGTGATCTGATCCCCACGGCTGATCCGCAGGAGGGCCCAGGTCAGGACCTGACCTCCTCCTGAGGGCGCACAAGGGCCCCCGATGTCCACCAGGACGTCGGGGGCCCTTGTTTTGCGTGCTGGAGGTTTTTCTGTCAAGATGGACAAGTTGCTCACGGACGAGTGCGCCCTGAGATGGCTGCGGCAGGCGATATGATCGCAGGCCCGCTCCCCAGGGGTCGCCCGAATCCCGGTGTCATCAGGCGCCGATGAGCTGTCAATCTGATCGAAGTCCAGCCCGATCTGCGCGGTGTGTCCTGCTGTGCGCGGAGTTCTCCGCTCATCAAAGCGACACGCCCGACCGCGGGGGTCGGAGTCCGGCGGGGCGAGCAGCCCGTCATCATGACGGGTTCGGCCTGACCGGGGTGTGCATCACGGCCTTGCCTGATGCGCAGTCCACAACTGCAGAAGGGGAGTGCCGCTCAGGCCTGTCGCGAGACGGGGATGGGGCGATGCCTTTTCTGGGAGCGTGATGCTCTGCCGCAGCGGTGGACTGCGAGAAGACCAGACGAAGAAGCACTGACCAGAAAGAGGCAGACGCCATGGCGGGACAGAAAATCCGCATCCGGCTGAAGTCGTATGACCACGAGGTCATCGACACCTCAGCCCGGAAGATCGTTGACACGGTCACGCGCGCAGGTGCGACGGTAGTGGGCCCCGTGCCGCTGCCCACCGAGAAGAACGTGTACGCCGTGATCCGTTCTCCCCACAAGTACAAGGACAGCCGCGAGCACTTCGAGATGCGCACCCACAAGCGCCTCATCGACATCGTCGACCCCACCCCCAAGGCGGTCGACTCGTTGATGCGACTCGACCTGCCTGCAGATGTCAACATCGAGATCAAGCTCTGAAGCAGGGAGGTGCTGAGAGAACTATGACCAACATTTCCCGCGTCGAACTGAACGTCAAGGGACTGCTGGGCACGAAGCTCGGCATGACCCAGGTCTGGGACGAGGACAACAACCTCGTTCCGGTCACTGTCGTCCAGGCCGACTCCAACGTCATCACGCAGGTCCGCACTGACGAGACCGACGGCTACAACGCGGTGCAGATCGGCTACGGCCAGATCGACCCGCGCAAGGTCACCAAGCCGCTGGCGGGCCACTTCGCCAAGGCCGGTGTGACCCCGCGTCGCCACCTCGTCGAGGTCCGCACCGCCGACTCCTCTGCCTATGAGGCCGGCCAGGACCTCTCCGTCGAAGCCTTTGAGGCCGGCCAGAAGGTCGACGTCGTCGGCAAGACCAAGGGCAAGGGCTTCGCCGGCGTCATGAAGCGTCACGGCTTCGCCGGTGTGGGCGCCTCGCACGGTCAGCACAAGAACCACCGCAAGCCGGGCTCGATCGGTGGCGCCGCCACTCCGGGTCGCGTCTTCAAGGGTCTGCGCATGGCCGGCCGCATGGGCAACGAGCGCCACACCACGCACAACCTCACCGTCCACGCGGTGGACGCCGAGAAGAACCTGCTGCTCATCAAGGGCGCCGTCCCCGGTGCTCGCGGCCAGGTCGTCCTGGTCCGCACGGCAGTGAAGGGAGCATGATCCACATGGCCAACAAGGTTTCCGTCGACCTCCCTGCCGAGGTCTTCGACGCCAAGACCAACGTCGCCCTGATCCACCAGGTCGTGGTCGCGCAGCAGGCTGCAGCCCGTCAGGGCACGCACAAGGTCAAGACCCGTGCGGAGGTGTCCGGCACCACGGCGAAGCCGTTCCGCCAGAAGGGCACCGGCCGCGCGCGCCAGGGTTCGATGATCGCCCCGCACATGATCGGCGGCGGCATCGTCCACGGCCCGACCCCGCGCAGCTACGCCCAGCGCACCCCCAAGAAGATGAAGGCCGCCGCTCTGCGCGGCGCCCTCTCCAACCGGGCGCGCAACGGACGGATCCACGTCGTGGACGCTCTGGTCTCTGAGACCCCGTCCACCAAGGGCGCCAAGGAGGCCCTGGCCTCCCTGGGCGGCGCGAACCGCAACTGGCTGGTCGTGATCGACCGCAGCGACGACGTCGCCGCGCTGTCGACCCGCAACCTGCCGCACGTCCACACGCTGTACTCGGACCAGCTGAACACCTATGACGTCGTCGTCTCTGACGACGTGGTGTTCACCCAGGCCGGCTATGACGCCTTCCTCGCGCAGCAGGCGGGCGCCGAGAAGGAGGAGACGAAGTGAGCGTCCTGACCGAGAAAGACCCCCGGGACGTGGTCATCGCACCGGTCGTCTCGGAGAAGTCCTACGGCCTGATCGACGAGGGCAAGTACACCTTCCTCGTCGACGTCAAGGCCACCAAGTCGGAGATCAAGTACGCCGTGGAGAAGATCTTCTCGGTGAAGGTCGACTCCGTCAACACCATCAACCGCCCGGGCAAGCGGAAGCGCACGCGCTTCGGCTGGGGATCTCGCAACGCCACCAAGCGCGCGATCATCACCCTGCGCGAGGGCAACATTGACATCTTCGGAGGTCCGCTGGGCTGAGCCCCGCGGAGACCACTTAATCGAGGAAGAAGAACATGGCTATCCGTAACCTCAAGCCGACCACCCCGGGCCAGCGCGGCTCGTCGGTGGCCGACTTCGCAGAGATCACCCGGGACACCCCGGAGAAGTCCCTGCTGCGCCCGCTGTCCAAGTCGGGCGGCCGCAACAGCTCGGGCAAGATCACCACTCGCCACAAGGGCGGCGGTCACAAGCGCCAGTACCGGCTGATCGACTTCCGTCGCTCGGACAAGGACGGCGTCCCGGCGAAGGTCGCGCACATCGAGTACGACCCGAACCGCACCGCCCGCATCGCCCTGCTGCACTTCGCCGACGGCACCAAGCGCTACATCCTGGCTCCGGCCAAGCTGGAGCAGGGTGCCCCGGTGGAGTCCGGCCCGAACGCTGACATCAAGCCGGGCAACAACCTCCCGCTGCGCAACATCCCGCTGGGTACCGTGATCCACGCGGTGGAGCTGCGTCCGGGCGGCGGTGCCAAGCTGGGCCGCTCCGCCGGAGCCTCCATCCAGCTGGTCGCCCGTGAGGGCAAGTACGCCCAGCTGCGTCTGCCCTCCGGTGAGGTGCGCAACGTCGACGTCCGCTGCCGGGCGACGGTCGGCCAGGTGGGCAACGCCGAGCAGTCCAACATCAACTGGGGCAAGGCCGGCCGCAACCGCTGGAAGGGCATCCGCCCGACCGTGCGCGGTGTGGTCATGAACCCGGTGGACCACCCGCACGGTGGTGGTGAGGGCAAGACCTCCGGTGGTCGCCACCCGGTCAACCCGAACGGCAAGCCCGAGGGTCGCACTCGTCGTCCCAACAAGGAGAGCGACAAGCTCATCGTGCGTCGCCGTCGGAACAAGAACAAGCGATAGGAGCCTGGAGACATGCCACGCAGCTTGAAGAAGGGCCCCTTCGTTGATCAGCACCTGTACCTGAAGGTCGTGGCTGAGAACGAAAAGGGCACCAAGAACGTCATCAAGACCTGGTCCCGCCGTTCCATGATCATTCCGGACATGCTCGGCCACACGATCGCAGTGCACGACGGTCGCAAGCACATCCCGGTGTTCATCACCGAGTCGATGGTCGGGCACAAGCTCGGCGAGTTCGCGCTGACCCGCACTTTCCGCGGCCATGTGAAGGACGACAAGAAGGGCAAGCGTCGCTGATCCCCTCACGGGATGAGTGAACGTGAAGCCTCTTCGATCGAGAGACGAGAGAAGGAAAGCAATGGAAGCCAAGGCAATTGCGCGCTACCTGCGTGTGACGCCTATGAAGGCCCGGCGCGTCGTCGACCTTGTCCGCGGCAAGCAGGCCAACGAGGCGCTGGCGATCCTCCAGTTCGCCCCGCAGGGCGCCTCGGAGCCGGTGTACAAGGTGGTGGCCTCCGCGCTGGCGAACGCTCGCCAGCACGCGGACCAGGCCGGTGTCGCCTTCAATGAGGACGACTACTACGTCACCGAGGCCCGAGTGGACGAGGGACCGACCATGAAGCGGTTCCGTCCGCGCGCCCAGGGTCGGGCGTACCGCATCAACAAGCGCACCAGCCACGTCACCGTCGTGGTCGGTACGGAAGAGAAAGGTGGGGATCAGTAGTGGGACAGAAGATCAACCCGAATGGTTTCCGTCTGGGTGTCACCACTGACCACGTCTCCCACTGGTACGCCGACTCGAGCAAGCCGGGTCAGCGCTACAAGGACTTCGTGAAGGAAGACGTCCAGATCCGGGAGCTGCTGAACAAGAGCGTCGAGCGCGCCGGCATCTCCAAGGTCGAGATCGAGCGCACCCGTGACCGCGTCCGTGTGGACATCCACACGGCACGTCCGGGCATCGTGATCGGCCGCCGCGGCGCCGAGGCGGACCGCATCCGCAGCGAGCTGGAGAAGCTCACCGGCAAGCAGATCCAGCTGAACATCCTCGAGGTCAAGAACCCCGAGACCGACGCTCAGCTGGTCGCCCAGGGTGTGGCCGAGCAGCTCGCCTCCCGTGTGGCCTTCCGCCGCGCGATGAAGAAGTCCATCTCGTCGGCCATGCGTGCCGGCGCCAAGGGCATCCGCATCCAGTGCGCCGGACGCCTGGGCGGTGCGGAGATGTCCCGTTCGGAGTTCTACCGCGAGGGTCGCGTGCCGCTGCACACCCTGCGCGCCAACATCGACTTCGGCAGGCACGAGGCCAAGACGACCTTCGGTCGGATCGGCGTCAAGGTCTGGGTCTACAAGGGTGACCTGACCGCCAAGGAGCTGGCCGCTCAGCAGGCCTCCCAGCCTTCGGGCCGGGGCGGTCGTGGCGGTCGCGGCGGTGCCGGCGGCGGCGAGCGTCGTCGTCGCG
>NZ_MDSS02000043.1 GCF_001758425.2 Nesterenkonia sp. PF2B19
GCCTCCGGTGCGGCGGGAGCTGGGGGCGCTGGGAGCGCTGGGAGCCGCAGGCGCGGCCTGGCCGGCCGGGGCCTGGCTGGAGGGCGCCTGTCCGGCGTCCTTCTCCGTCTGTGACTCGATGCCCAGCTGGCCGCGCTTGAGGTCGGTGTTCTTCACGAAGGTCGCCTTCACCGGACCCAGCAGCGTGTACCCCTGGGAGTCGGCGTGTCGGATGATCTCTTCGCACAGCTCCTCCGCGAGGGCGACGCCGTACTTCCGGGCGGCCGCGAAGTCCTCCTCCGAGAGCCGGATCCGGTACACGTTGGGGACGAAGCTGCGCCCCTGGGACATGGTGAAGGACTCGCGGTCCATGTGCCGGCGTACGGCGGTGGCGATCTCCACTGGGCCGAGGCTCCCTCCGCGTCCAGAGAAGGCGCCGCGGACGGCTTTCTCGATGCCGCGCTCGAGATTGTCCAGCAGGCCCATCGGCACCTCCTTCTCCGTCGTCATGGCCGCCCCGGATGAAGGGCAGTCTCTCGAAGAGTCTACTGTCTCACCTGGCCTGGGACGCTTCAAACGCGCCTCGAGGGGCTACCGTGGGCATGTGAGCAGAGAGACGCGCAGTCGACGAGCCCCCACTCTGGAAGACGTGGCGGCCCGCGCGGGAGTCTCCCGGGCCACCGCCTCTCGGGTGGTCAACGAGGACCCTCGCGTGCGACCCCGTGCCCGCGAGGCCGTGGCCGCCGCCGTCGCGGAGCTCGGATACCGGCCGAACCGAGCGGCCCGCTCGCTGGTGACCCGAGAGGCCGATTCGATCGCCGTGGTGGTCCCCGAGGCGGAGGATCGGGTGTTCGGCGACCCCTTCTTCGCGGCGATGCTGGGAGGCATCACCCAGGCGCTGGCCGACTCTCCGGCCCAGGTGCTGCTGGCCATGGGGCGGCGGGGCCAGGGCGCGGAGAAGATCGAGAAGTACCTGCGCGGCGGATACACCGACGGCGCCATCGTGGTCTCCCACCACCGGGACGACCGGATCGGCGAGGTGCTGCGGGAGACGCAGCTGCCCGCCGTCTATGTGGGGCGCCCGGCGGGGGAGCCCCGCCTGCCCTTCGTGGATGTGGACAACCATGCCGGCGGGAGGCTGGCCGCCGAGCACCTGATCGCGCAAGGGCGCCGGAGGCTCGCCACCATCGCCGGTCCGCAGGACATGACCCCCGGAGCGGATCGCCTCGCAGGCTGGCGCAAGGGACTGGCCGAGGCTGGGATCTCGACGGACCCGCAGGACGGGCTGATGCACGAGCTGGTGGAGGTCGGTGACTTCACCGCGCCTCCGGCGGGGAGGCGATGCAGCGTCTGCTGGCTCTCAGCCCGGAGCTCGACGGGGTCTTCGCCGCCTCCGACCTGATGGCCGTCTCGGCGGTCCATGCCCTCCAGGCGGCGGGTCGGCGCGTGCCGGAGGACGTCGCCGTCGTGGGCTTCGACGACTCCTCGGCGGCGGCCCTGTGCCGACCCCCTTTGACGACGGTGCTCAATCCGGTGGCCGCGCTGGCGACGACGGCGGTGGACATGCTGCTGCGCCTGATGGAGGGCGGCGAGGCCCAGTCGGTGCTGATCGACACGGAATTGGTGCGGCGCACCTCCGCCTGAGCGCGTGAGCGGAGAAAAGTCTCCCTTAAGTGCTTCAGTTTTGAAATAGATGCGTGGTCGGCTGTGTTGCACCCTCATGAGCCGGGACCACCGGCGCATCAAGAGACCGAGACGACACGTGAGACCGTCAGGCCACGTGCCACCGCCTGACCCCATCGACCAGAGGAGCACACCCATGGCAGCACCCACCCCCGGAACCTGGACCCTCGACGCCGCCCACTCCGAGATCGGCATGACCGTCCGCCACGCCGGCATCTCCAAGGTCCGCGCCGTCTTCTCCGACGCCGACGCGACCCTCACCGTGGCTGAGGACGGCACCTCCGCGGTGGAGGCCGCCGTCAAGGTCGCCTCCTTCGACTCCAAGAACGCCGACCGCGACGCCCACGTGCGCGGCGAGGACTTCCTGGACGCCGAGAGCCACCCCGAGCTGACCTTCGTGGCCCGTGACTTCCGCCCGGCCGGCGAAGAGTTCGAGGTCACCGGTGACCTCACCATCCGCGGCGAGACCCGCCCGGTGACGTTCGACGTCGAATTCGGCGGCCAGGCCGTCGACCCCTTCGGCGCCACCCGTGCCGGCTTCTCCGCCAGTGCCGTGATCTCCCGCAAGGACTTCGGGCTGACCTGGAACGCGACCCTCGAGGCCGGCGGCGTGCTGGTCGGTGACAAGGTCTCCATCGACTTGGAGGTCGCCTTCGTCCTCGACGCCGGCGAGTGATCCGCTGACCCGGCGCTGACCGACGCCCCCGTGCCGTCAGGTGCGGGGGCGTCGTCGTGCCGCGGTCCGGACGGAGCGCAGGAGTACAGTGGCCTGCGTGTCCCTGACGGTCCTGACCCCGCTGCTCGTCATCGCCGCCGCAGTGCTCGTCGGCACCGTCCTGCAGCGTGTCTCCGGCTCCGGCGTGGGGCTCGTGGTCGCCCCGGTGCTCTCCATCCTGCTCGGACCCGGCCTGGGCGTGCTGATCACCAACATGACCACCATCGTCTCCGGGTTCCTCATCATGCTCGCCGTGTGGCCGCGCATCGACTGGGCCCGCTACCGGGTGCTCGGCCCGGTCACCGTGATCGGGGCGATCCCCGGCGCCTGGCTGGTGGGACAGCTGTCTGCCGGATGGCTGTCCATCATCCTGGGCGCCATCGTGCTCTGTGCGCTGCTGTTCACCGTCACGCTGCCGCAGCTGCCGCGCTGGGAGGGGCGCACCACCGGCGTCGTCGGAGGGATCCTCGGTGGGTTCTTCAACACCACCTCCGGAGTGGCCGCGCCCGTGATGGTCATCTACTCGCGGCTCTCCCGCTGGGACCAGCAGGCTTCGCCGCGACCATGCAGCCGCTGTTCATGACCATGGGCATCGCCTCGGTGGTCACCAAGCTGCTCTTCGGCTCCGTGGAGGAGGTCGGGCAGGGCCACCTGCACCTGGGACTGCTGTTCCCCGGCATCGTGATCACCGTGCTGCTGGGGATCCTGCTGGGCGGGCGGCTGGCAAGGATCGTCCCCCCGGCTCAGGCTCGCGCCGTGGCGATGGTGCTTGCCGGGCTCGGGGCGCTCGGGGCGCTGATCCGGGGGACCGTCCAGGTGGTGAGCGGCTGAGCGGAGGCGCCCACCACCTGCTCAGATGACCCCCTGAGCCAGCATCGCGTCGGCCACACGGAGGAACCCGGCGATGTTCGCCCCGGCCACATAGTCCCCCGCGACGCCGTACTCCTCCGCCGTGGAGGCGCACAGGGTGTGGATGTGCTCTATCGTCTCGGCCAGGCGCTCGTCGGTGTACTCGGCGGTCCATGAATCACGGCTGGCGTTCTGCTGCATCTCCAGCGCGGACACGGCCACCCCGCCGGCATTGGCGGCCTTTCCGGGAGCGAAGAGCACCCCGGCCTCCTGGAAGACGTCCACCGCCTCCGGCGTGCAGGGCATGTTGGCGCCCTCGGCGACCGCACGGATCCCCGCCTCGGCCAGGGCGCGCGCGGCGTCGCCGTCGATCTCGTTCTGCGTGGCGCACGGCAGCGCGATGTCCGCCGATTCCTCCGCCGCCAGCGACCAGACCGCGCCGTCGATGTGCCGCGCCCGGGGCCGAGCTTCCGCGTAGGCGGAGATGCGTTCCCGCCGGTGCTCCTTGACCTCCCGCAGCAGCTCCAGATCGATGCCGTCGGGGTCATGGACGCAGCCTGCCGAGTCGGAGGCGGCGATGACCGTGCCGCCGAGCTCCTGGACCTTCTCGATCGCGTGGATCGCCACGTTCCCCGACCCGGAGACGATGACCCGCCGCCCGTCGACGCTCTCCCCGCGGCTGCGGAGCATGTGCTCGGTGAAGTACACGGTGCCGTACCCGGTCGCCTCCGGACGCAGCAGCGACCCGCCCCACGTGGTGCCCTTGCCGGTGATGACACCGGCCTCATAGCGGTTGGTGATGCGCTTGTGCTGGCCGAACAGGAAGCCGATCTCCCGGCGGCCCACGCCGATGTCTCCGGCCGGGACGTCGACCGTGTCCCCGAGATGGCGGTACGCCTCCGTCATGAAGGACTGGCAGAACCGCATGATCTCTGTCTCGCTGCGTCCCTTGGGGTCGAAGTCGCTGCCCCCTTTGCCGCCGCCGATCGGCAGACCCGTCAGGCTGTTCTTGAACACCTGCTCGAAGCTCAGGAACTTCATGGTGCCCAGCAGCACGTCAGGATGGAACCGCAGCCCGCCCTTATAGGGGCCTAGGGCGGAGTTGAACTGGACCCGGAATCCGCGGTTGATGTGGACTGCGCCGTCGTCGGCGGTCCACGGCACGCGGAAGATGATCTGCCGCTCCGGCTCGCACATGCGCTCCAGCACGGAGCTGTCCATGTACTCGGGGTGCTTCTCCAGCACCAGATGCAGGGATTCGAAGACCTCCTCGACTGCCTGGTGGAACTCCCGTTCTCCGGGGTTCCTGGCGATGATCTGGTCATAGACCCGGGCGATGTGTGCGCTGTGCGGGCTCATCGTCCTCCTTCCTCCTGTGCCGTCGGGGCGGACTCTACCGGTGCAGCGCGCCGGTGAGCTCCACCAGCCGGTCCCAGAGCTCGTCGGGACGCAGGGACTCCGCCACCGTGTGGATCTCGACCCACCCGTGGTGGTGGCCGGAGCCCTCGCGGTCCTCATCCTCTCCAGTGATGACGGCCTGCACCAGGGCTCCCGGCATGAGATTCATCAGCAGCAGGGCGATCTCCCGGCGGGCCCCCGGAGGCAGGCGCAGCGGCGCCCGCACGACCGCGGGGCGGACCGCCGAGCGTGGACCCAGGGCGCGCAGCGAGACGTCGACCCCACCGACGACCATCTGGCGGAAGAACCACGCTCCGAGCCGCATCACCGCCGCCGCCCGCCGGGGCAGGCCTCCCCCGGCCACCGCCGGCCGTGGAGGCAGCAGCCAGAGGCTCACGCCGACGCCGACGACGACGGCCACCGCCCCATAGACCAGCTTCTCCGGGGCGGCCTGGGTCAGGCCCGTCCACAGCAGACCGACGACGAGGCCGCGCAGCAGCGCGGCCGACACCCAGCGCGCGATCATCCGCCGCCACCTCCTGAACCGATCAGCACCAGCAGGGAACCGGCGGCGAGCAGCGCCAGCAGGACCGCCCCGGAGCGGATCCAGTCCTCCAGACCGGAGTCGGCGCGCTGCCCGAGAGCGCGGGCGGCCGCGGCCGCACGGGACCAGCCCTGCCGCCACGCCTCCGCGGCGGAGTCGGCCGCGCGTCCCAGCGTCCGCAGCCCCCGATCGGTGGCGTCGGTGGCCTGAGCCACCGCAGATTCCGCCGGCACCACGAGGTCACCGGCGGGCACGGCCGGCGGTGAGATCCGATGCCCCACCAGGATCGCCACCACGCTCAGCACGGCGGCCACCGCCGGCGGCCACAGACCCTCGCCCACCGCGGCGGCATCGAACCCTGGGGTCGAGACTTCAGGAGAGCTTGCGGCCATCCACCACGGCACGGCGGCACCGCCCAACACGATGACGGCCCACGCCCCCAGCGGGCCCGCCCCCGGATTCCTGGCGTTCCGGGCCCCTGCTGCGGGCAGCACTCGGACCAGCCGCACCATCAGCAGCGCCGAGCCGAGGGCGAAGAACGGGAGCACCGACTCCAGGGCGGGCGCATCGGCGGCGACCGCGTCCTTGGTCGCATACTTGGCGGCCCACCCCGTGGTCAGCGGGGCGCCGACCAGAGACAGCCCGGCCAGCAGCGTCCCAGCGGCCACTGCTCCCCGGACCAGCCGAGAACCCCCGGCGCTGAGGAGCGGCACGGCCAGGAACAGGGCACCCTTGACCAGGCCATGGTGCACCGCGTACACGACCACGGCCGCCGTGACCTTCCCGGCGAGGGAGGGCTCGACCACCGCCACCGCCGCGACGGCCGTCACCAGGCCCATCTGCGAGACCGTGGAATAGGCGAGCACGACCTTCGGGTCCGTCTGCAGCACGCCCACGGCGACGGCGAACAGCCCACCGGCGGCGGCCACGACCATCAGGGCGGCCCCGGCCCCCGGCTGGGCCACCTCCGGGCTGAACCGCAGGAACCCCAGCAGCCCAGCGGTGACCAGCGCCCCGGACAGCACCGCTGAGGCGGCCGGGGGAGCGGCGGGATGGGCCAGCGGCAGCCACAGGTGCAGCGGCACCACACCGGCCTTGATCCCCAGGCCGAAGCCCAGCAGCGCCAGGATCAGCCCCGTATGGTCAGAGCCCACGACGGCGGCGGGCGACTCGGCGAGGCGCAGGCCGCCGGCGGCCCCGACCATCAGCACAGCCGCCAGCAGAGCCGTCTCGCTGAGCACGGAGAGCACCAGGTACACGCGGGTGGCCCGGACCGCGGCCCTGTCCAGGTGATGGATCACCAGCCCCGCCGCGGCGAAGCTCATCACGGCGAAGGCCACATAGAACGTGACCAGGTCAGCCGCCAGGAACACGCCCAGCGTGCCGCCCAGGCACAGCAGCAGGAAGGCGCTGAGCACGGGCATCGGCAGCGAGCGGTCCCGCGGCCCGGGCGCCGGCCGCCAGGCGATCGTGGCCAGGGCGGCCGCGTGGAGCAGTGCGGTCAGCACCACCAGCGGCCTGCTCGTCTCGTCCAGGATCAGGCTGGTGCCCAGGAGAAGGCCAGGGACCTCCACCGCGGACTGCTCCGGGCCTCCACGGGCGGCGACCGGAAGGATCAGGGCTGGCAGGGCGGCGAACGGTGCGAGCCGCGCCGCCGTCGTCGTGACCTGGCCTCGGTGCGGCTCCGGCAGGGCCCGGCCCGCCAGCAGGAGACCGCCCAGCAGCAGCGGCAGCGCACAGCACAGCAGCAGGAGCATCAGCCGAACACCCCCTCGGCGATGAACTCCGCCACGCGCAGCGGCGCGAACGGCAGCGACGCCCCCAGGCCCACCAGGGCCGTGAATGCGGCAGTGGTCACCGCGGGGACCATGAGCATCCGCGGCTCCCGCACCGGTGAGCCCGGCTGTGCGGCGTCGACGGGCGCCCACAGACGGATCACCACCGGCAGGAAATAGGCGGCGTTCAGCAGCGAGGACAGCACCAGGACCCCTAGCACCCAGCTGTGCTCCGAGGCCAGAGCGCCCTGCCCCAGCTGCCATTTGGAGATGAACCCCGCCGTCGGCGGCAGGCCGATCATGCCGACGGCGCCGACGGTGAACGCCGCAGAGGTCAGCGGCATCCGCCGCCCCAGCCCTCGGGTGTCCTCCACCCGGTGCACTCCCAGGGTCTCGGCGAACAGCCCGGCGCAGAAGAACAGGGTGATCTTCATGATCCCCTGATGGACCAGGTGCACCACCCCGCCGGCGGTCGCCGTGATGTCCAGCATGCTGATGCCCAGCACCACGTAGCTGACCTGCGAGACCGTCGAGTACGCCAGGCGCCGCTTGAGGTCGGACTGGCGCAGCGCACGCAGCGAACCGTAGACCACGGTCACCGCGGCCACCACCAGCAGGGGAGTCAGCACCCCCAGCTGGTCGGCGACCTCGATCCCGTAGACGTCGTCGACCATCCGGACGATGCCGAACACCCCGGCCTTCACCACCGCCACCGCATGCAGC
The DNA here is from genome assembly GCF_001758425.2 of Nesterenkonia sp. PF2B19. Classification (GTDB taxonomy): domain Bacteria; phylum Actinomycetota; class Actinomycetes; order Actinomycetales; family Micrococcaceae; genus Nesterenkonia; species Nesterenkonia aethiopica. The sequence goes on from NZ_MDSS02000043.1 coordinate 7,667, forward strand.
AGGGCGGAGACCGGAGCCGGCGCGATCATCGCCAGCGGCAGCCACCCGTGCAGCGGCACCAGCGCGGCCTTGACCCCGAGTCCCCCGATCAGCAGCACGAAGATCAGCGTGGCGACCTGCGGGGAGGCCTGCGCCAGCTCGGCGACGGACTCGGCCCCGCCCTCGGCGAAGTCGACCGGGCCCGCCAGCATGGTCAGCCAGACGACGCCGGTGAGCAGCACCAGCCCGCCGGTCAGCGTGTAGCGGAGGTAGATCCGGGCGGCATGCAGCGCCTTCGGCGTGCCCCGGTGCGCCACCAGGGGGTACGTGGCCACGGTGAGCAGCTCATAGAACACCAGGAACGTGATCAGGTTGCCGGAGAAGGAGATCCCCACCGTGGCGGTCACGCACAGGCTGAAGAAGCCGAAGAATCGGCTCCGGTGCGGGCTGCCCTCCAGGTAGCCGATCGCGTAGATGGTGGTCAGCAGCCACAGGATCGCTGAGAGCCCGGCGAAGAACAGGGCGAGCGGGTCGACCCGCAGCACCAGGTCGATGCCGGGCAGCAACGGCATCGAGACCTCCGGGCGGACGCCGTCGGCCACGACCGGGGGCACCAGGGCGGCCACCAGCGCGACCTTCACCGCTGCCGCCGTGATGTTGATCGCCGACCGCGTGCCCACGCGTCCTTCGGCCAGCGGGAAGATCGCCGCCGCCGCGACCAGCGAGATCAGGACCATCACCAGCGGCAGCCAGGAGATGATGCCCCCGAGGGTCTCGTGGAGGGACCCCTGCAGCGTCGCCTCGGCCGTCACCATGGCGCCCCCACCCCCAGCACGGCGTCGGTCCAGGCCCCGAGCAGCCCGGTGCCGACCGTCAGCAGGCTCAGCGCCAGAGGGACGCCCTGCGCAGTGTGCGGCACCGTGCCGAGCCCGCCCCGGGCAGGACCGACCGGCTGCTCGTCATCCTCGGCCTCCACCAGCAGAGGCCCCACCGCCTTCAGCAGGTAGGCGGCCGAGAGCAGCGTGCCCGCGACGAGCGCCAGCACGATCACCGGCTGGGCGACGGCGACCGCCGAGGTGGCCAGCTGCCACTTGCCCAGGAAGCCCAGCGAGATCGGCAGTCCGATGAGGCTCAGCGCCGCCAGCCCCATGGTGAGCACCAGCACCGGATGGTCCCGTCCGGCGCCCCGGAGCGCGGAGATCTCATCGGTGCCGTGGATCTCCTTCAGCGTGCCCACGGCCAGGAACAGCGACGCCTTGGCGAGGGCATGGCTCAGCGCCAGGGCGACGGCGCCGCCGACCGCTCCGGCGGCCACGTCGCCGGCCTCAGGGTCGGTGATGATCGGCAGCAGCAGCATCCAGTAGCCCACCTGCGCCACCGTGGAGCAGGCGACCAGAGGTTTGAGGTGCGTCTGTCGCAGGGCCGCCGCGCCGCCGACCAGAAGCGCGGCCGCACCCAGCACGGCCAGGCCCCAGGACAGGACCCGCAGCGCGGCCTCGCCGTCGGCGGCGACCTCCGGAGCGATCCACAGCCAGCAGCGCAGCAGCACGAACAGGGCCGCCTTGATCACCAACCGGACAGCAGCGGCGAGACCGCCCCGGCGCGCCGGCATGGGCGGGGACCAGCCAGCGGTGCAGCGGCACCAGCGCCGTCTTCAGCGCCAGCCCCACGCTGATCAGCACCATCGCCAGCACCACAGGGGCGCCGTCGACGTCGGCGCCGCCTCGGCCACACGCAGCACGTCCAGATGGCCGGTGGCGGCCAGCAGCAGTCCCACGCCCAGCAGGAACAGCAGGGAACCGGCGACGGCGATGAACAGGTACCGCAGGGACGCGGCCAGGGCGTCCGAACCGCCCAGGGCCACCAGGCCGATCGCCGTGAGCCCCACCAGCTCCAGCCCCACATAGGAGTTGAACAGATCTCCGGACACGAAGACTGCGTTCAGCCCGGACCAGCAGCCCAGCCACAGCGGCCAGAAGGCGGGGTGCCCGGCGCGTGCGTCGTCGCCCGTCACGCCGGTGGCCCACGGCAGCACGGCCGCATACAGCGTGGTCAGCGCCCCGACCGCGGCGGCCGCTGCCAGGAACAGGGCGCTCAGGCCGTCCGCCCGCAGCATGATGCCCAGCGGAGGGCCGTGCCCCGAGAGCGCCAGCTCCTGCACCTGGCCTGCGGCGACGGCCGCGACACCGCTGCCGTGGCCAGCACCGTGCCCGCGGCCGAGGTCAGCCCGACCCAGCGGCGCACCGCATGAGGAAGAGCCAGGGACAGGGTGGCGGCGAGCAGCGGGAGCAGGACCACCGCGCCCAGGGCGAGCTCGGGCAGCGTCATGGGAGCTCGTCCTCCTCCGCGCCGCCGTCGGGCCCTTCCAGCCGACGGATCAGCACCGCCCCGAGGCCGGTGAACGCGACGGTGATCACCAACCCGGTGATGACCAGGGCGGAGAGCAGCGGATCCACCTCGGCGCCACGGGACGCCACCGCCATGATCAGCAGCAGCGAGCCGACGCCCATCACGTTGAGGGAGACGAGCCGGGCGACCAGATCCTGGACCGTCACCAGACGCACCAGCCCGGCGACTGCGACGGCGATCCCGATCAGCCCGTACCACTGGTCGGCGGCGAGAGGCATCATGCCACCACCTCCCGCCGGGCGCGGACACCCAGGTAGAGCAGATGCAACGCCGCGGCGATGCCCACGGTCAGGGCGATCTCGACGGTGAGGATCACCGGAAATCCCCAGGAGGGCTCCCAGTCGAGCCACCCGCGGCCGGTCATCGGCCCCAGTGCGGCGGCGGCCAGGAACACCAGCACCCCCGCCGCGAGCCCCCACGGCATCGCCCGCCGCAGATCAGGCAGCGATCGCGCTCCGGAGGCGTCGGCGAGCATCATCAGGCCTGCGAGCACCGCACCCGCCTGGAACGCCCCGCCGGACCCGGAGCTCCCGGCGAACAGCAGCCACAGGCCCACCACCACCAGGGCCGGGGCGCTGACCCGGGTCCACCAGCTCATCGTGGTCCCCGGGGAGGCGGTGCGGCCGCCGAGCTCCGTGCCGGTCACGGCCAGCACGGCCACCCCGGCCAGCATCAGCACCGCGGATTCGAGCAGCGTGTCATAGGACCGGAACGTCAGCAGCACGGCGGTGACCTCATGCTCGACACCGGTGGGCCCCATGGCCGCCGGCAGCGTCTCCTCCCAGGCCGGCAGCAGACGCTCCACCTCGAGCCACACCTTCATGAAGACACCCGTGACCACGGCCCAGGCGAGGACCGGGGCGCCGGCCCGGGCGAGACGGGGCAGCCACCGGCCGGCTGCGCCGTCGTCGCGCGGGGGTTCCTCGGGGCCTTGAGGCGCCGGGCCGCCGCGGGCCAGCAGCACGAGGATCGCGCTGAGCAGCCCCGTGCCCAGGGCGGTCTCTGCCAGGGCGACGTCCACGCTGCCCAGCCGCAGCCACACCAGCGCCATGATCACCGCCATGACCAGGAAACCCATGACCATGGTCATCCGTCGGCGGGGCAGCAGGGCCGCCCCCGCGGTGACGACGACGGCGAGGCCCAGCGCGAGGTCGACCACCGTCATGACGCCCCCTCCCGCTGCTCCCGCTCCAGGCGGGCCAGCACGTGGGCGCTGGCCGACGCCGCCCCGAGGGCGAGGATCCACGTGGCGAGCAGCACCACGCCCGCCGTCCAGCTGCCCAGCAGCACGCCCACGCCCAGCAGGACCAGCCCCAGGCCGAGGGTGTCCGCCTTGGCCAGTGCGTGCAAGCGGCTCCGCACGTCGGGAAAGCGGATCAGCCCCACCGTGCCGGCGGTGAAGAAGAACGCGCCGGTGATCAGCAGCAGTGCGGCGCCGATCTCACGCAGCAGCTCAAGGGACACCATCGGCGGACCCCCGTCGTGCCTGCGGAGAGCTGCGGCGCAGCCCCACGGTGCGCACCGCGGCCGTCAACGCCGCCAGAGCGGTGAGGATCAGCCCGACGTCGAGCATCCTCAGATCGGGGGGAGAGACGGACAGCGCCAGCACGGCGGTCAGGGCGGCACCGGTGGTGCCGCTGAGCAGCACGATGAGCAGCCAGCTGTCCCGACCCCGCTGACGCGTGCCCACCAAGGCCGCGACGACCAGATTGACGAGTAGGACCAGGAAGACGGCGATCAGGATGAGATCGAGCATCGGACTCCTCGGCGGGGTGCGCTCCTGCAGGTCAGACTCTCCGTGCCCACAGTACTCAACACGGCCCTGGAATGATCGGACCATGGATTCCGCATCATCGTCCGTCCCCCGCTGCCGGAAGAGGCCTCCGCCGTCGCCGCCGTGCAGAACACCAGCTGGCGCGAGACCTACTCCGGGCTGCTCAGCGAACAGTTCTACGACGACGCGGCCCTGGCCAGCCGCGTCCGGATGTGGGAGCAGGTGCTGGCTGATGGGCGGCAGAGCGCCCGCGTCGCAGAGGCCGAGGGGGAGCTGATCGGTGTGGCGCTCGCGGGTCCCTCGGTCGAGTCGGACCCGGTCCGGGCGGAGCAGCTGTTCGTGCTCTACGTGCGGCAGGACTGGCACGGAAGCGGGGCCGGGTCCGCACTGCTGGAGGCGGTGCTCGCCGACCGCCCCGCTCAGCTGTGGGTGGCCGCCGAGAATCCGCGGGCGCGCCGGTTCTACGAGCGTCAGGGTTTCCGCGCGGACGGTGCGGAGGTCGTCGACGACGACGCCGAGGGCCTCCGTGAGATCCGGATGGTCCGCTGACCGCCTGAGCCCTTCAGCGCGCGCATCCGCCGCCCGGCGTTCATCCCGGATTCACGGATTCGAGGGATTCACGACTCCTGTGTGGTTAGGATGAACCAGGTTTGCGCATCGAGGTCGAGGGAACCTGCCCGGTGCGCGGCCCTGTTCGCACCGAGGCAGAAAGGGATCACCGATGACCGCATCAGGCGGATCAGGATCCACGTCTGTCGGATCCGTGAGGGGCGCCACATCCTCCTCCGAAGATGACAGACCGGCGGATCAGGCGCGCCCCGCTCCGACGGAGGCTGAGCTGGAGGCCAACAGGAAGCGGGCCCGGCGTCGGGCGAAGTCCCGGAACTGGTCCCTGTTCCTGCTCTTCGCAGGCCCCAACATTCTGCTGATCCTGGCGTTCATCTACTATCCGCTGCTGTCCAACATGTACTACTCCACGTTGGACTGGCGGCTCGGTTCGCCCCGAGCCACCCCGGTGGGCCTGCAGAACTACGTCAACTTCTTCACCTCATCCTCCGGCATCGAGGTCTGGCGGGTCACCGGGATCTTCACCGCCGGCGCCGTGCTGGGGTCCATGATTCTGGGCCTGCTCATCGCGCTGGTCATCAACAAGAAGATCCCCGGGCGCACCGCCGCCCGCACCGCGGTGTTCTCTCCCTACGTGCTCTCCGGCGTCGGCGTGGCCCTGGTGTGGAACTTCATCTTCGACCCCAACCGCGGCGGGCTCGCCCACATCCTCGGAGCCTTCGGCATCAGCTCACCCCAGTGGTACCTGGACGAGGACTGGGCGCTGTTCATGGTGATCATCGTCTACGTGTGGAAGAACCTCGGCTACTGCGCCGTGGTGTTCCTGGCCGGCCTGCAGTCCATCCCCAAGGACCTGCTCGAGGCCGCCATCATCGACCGGGCCGGCGCCACCCGACGCTTCTTCTCCGTGATCCTTCCGCTGCTCACACCCACGGTGTTCTTCCTGTTCGTCACCAACATCATCTTCTCCATGACGAACGCCTTCGACATCCTGCGCACCATGACTCCCACCGGGCACGGCACCAACACGATCATCTTCGAGATCTACCTGCAGTCCTTCGGCGCCTACCAGCGCGCCGGGTACTCGGCCGCGATCGCCGTGGTGCTGTTCTTCACCCTGTTCCTGATCACCGCCGTGCAGCTGCGCTACGTCGAGAGGAAGGTCCACTATGCGTGACATCGCCCCGACGCAGCGCCTCACCAAGGAGCAGCGCCGCCAGCGCCGCCGCGGCACCTGGGCCGACGCCTTCCGCCGCGAGAACCTCCTGGACACCATCCTCACCGGCTACCTGCCGATCCTGGTGGCCCTTCTGATCATCGTGCTGCCGCTGGCGTGGATGATCCTCTCCAGCTTCAAGCCCCCCAGCGAGATCGTCACCCTGAACCCGACGTTGCTGCCCCAGGACCCGACCCTGAGCAACTACAGCGACGTCGCCCGTCGGGTGCCGCTGCTGACGGTGCTGGGCAACAGCATCTACGTGACCGTGATCGGCTCCACCATCAAGGTGGTCCTGGCGATCACCACCGCCTATGCGCTGGTGTTCATCCGAGTCCCGGGGGCGAACCTGATCTTCCTGGGCATCCTGGTGGCCCTGATGGTGCCGCCTGAGGTCTCGATGCTGCCCAACTTTCTGACCATCTCCGCCCTCGGCGGCCGGGACACCCTGTGGGGGATCATCCTGCCCGGCCTGGGCACCGCCTTCGGCACCTTCCTGCTGCGCCAGCACTTCAAGGCGCTGCCCAAGGAGCTGTTCGAGGCGGCGGAGCTCGACGGCGCCGGCCACTTCCGCAAGCTGTTCCAGATCGCAGTGCCGGTCTCTCTGCCGGCCATCGCCACGGTGGCTCTGGTGACCGTGGTCAATGAGTGGAACAGCTTCCTGTGGCCGCTGATCATCATCGACTCCCCGGAGAAGATGACCCTGCCGGTGGGGCTGAACCTGCTGCAGTCCATCGAGACCCAGACCGGCAGCTACGGCATCCTGATGGCCGGCGCGGTGCTGGTCATCGTGCCGATGCTGATCGTCTTCGCCGCCCTGCAGCGCTACATCGTCGCGGGCCTCACCCAGGGGGCCGTGAAATGACCCGGTCTCCCACACCAGACCCGCATCCGAAGAACGCACCACTGCACACCGCACCAACGCACCACTGCACACCGCACCACCGATGAGGAGCACATCATGAGGATCACCAGTTCCCGAGCTGTCCGCGGCACCGCCGTCCTCGGCGTGGCCGCCCTGGCCCTGACCGCCTGCGGTCCCGACACCACCGGTGGAGACGGCGAGGCCGAGGTCGAGGGCGTCGACTGGTCGGAGGTCGAACCGGCCGAGGAGATCACCTTCTGGACCAACCACCCCGGCGGCTCCGCGGACGTGGAGGAGGAGCTGATCGCCGGGTTCACCGAGGAGACCGGCATCGAGGTCAACGTCGTCACCTCGGGCGCCAACTATGAGGAGACCTCACAGCGGTTCCAGACCGCCCAGGGCACCGGTGACGTCGGCGACGTCGTCGTGCTCTCCGACGCCACCTGGTTCCCGAACCACCTGAACGACGCCCTCGTGCCGGTGGACGAGCTGCTCGAGGCCGCCGAGGTGGACACCGACGGCTACGTGGACGCCCTCTATGAGGACTACCTCTACGAAGGCAGCCACTACGGGGTCCCCTACGCCCGCTCCACCCCGCTGTTCTACTACAACGCGGACCACTACGAGGAGGCGGGCCTCTCCGAGGACGACGTCCCCGAGACCTGGGAGGACGTCGCCGAGGTGTCCGAGCAGCTTATGGACGCCGAGGTGGCATCCTCGGCCTTCGCCTTCCCGCCGCAGGACCAGTACCCGGCCTGGACCATGGCCAACCTGGTGTGGGGCTACGGCGGCGGCTGGTCCGAGGAGTGGGACTTCTCCTCGGTGTCCTCGCCGGAGACCGTCGAGGCGATCGAGTTCGCCCAGGCGGCGGCCGAGGACTGGGCCTCGGTGGCCTCCGGCGACCAGGCCGACGACTTCGCCTCCGGTGCGGCCAGCCAGGTGGTGGCCTCCACCGGTTCCCTGAACGGCATCCTGGACACCGCTGACTTCGAGGTGGGAACCGCCTTCCTGCCCGGCGGGCCTGCCGGCGACGGCGAGACCCCCACCGGTGGCGCAGGCCTGATGATCGCCTCCGACTCCGAGCCGGAGCGTCAGCTGGCCGCCGCGATGTTCGTGGGCCACATGACCAACCCGGAGTCCACCGCCTCCTTCTCTGAGGCGACCGGATACGTGCCGGTGCAGAAGGACGCCGACATGTCCGCCGTCTACGAGGAGAGCCCGCAGTTCGAGACCGCTGTGGAGCAGCTGGAGCGCGCCCGCGTGCAGGACTACGCCCGCGTGTTCCTGCCCGGCGGCGACCTGGCCTTGGCGCAGACCCTGCAGCGCATCCTCACCCAGGACTCGACGTCGCCGATGAGCTGGAGTCCCTGGAGGAGGAGTTCCAGGAGCTCTACGACCGCGACCTGGCGGCGGAGCTGGAGGACTGATCCTCCACGGTCAGGTTGGCTAGGGTGGGACCGGACGTTCGTTCGGGCACAGGAGGTTCCCACCATGGCTGAGAAGACACCCCACCAGAACACCACCTTCACGACGGAGGGCGGCACCGCGCACGGCTACCTGGCGCTGCCGCCCTCCGGCACGGGTCCGGCGGTCATCGTGATCCAGGAGTGGTGGGGTCTGACCGACCACATCAAGGACGTCACCGACCGGCTCGCCGCCGATGGCTTCGTCGCACTGGCCCCCGACCTCTACGGCGGGTGGATCACCCACGACGGCGACGAGGCCGGTGAGATGATGTCGAAGCTGCCCGCCGAGGAGGGTGCGAAGCAGCTGGCCGGAGCCACGGACTTCCTGTTGGAGCATGAGGCGGTGACCTCCAAGACGGTCGGCGCCATCGGCTTCTGCATGGGAGGCGGCTTCGTGCTGGCCCTGGCCGCCCAGCAGGGGGCCAAGATCTCCGCGGCCGTGCCGTTCTACGGCGTCGGTCAGGCCGTCCCGGACACCTACACCGGCGTCAAGGCGGCGGTGCAGGGGCACTACGCGGAGCAGGACGCCATGTACCCGGTGGAGGAGGCGAAGGCCCAGGAGGAGCAGATCCGCTCCGAGTCCGGTGCGGAGGTGGAGTTCCACTACTACGACGCCGGCCACGCCTTCCACAATGACGAGAACCTGATCGGCACCTATGACGCCGAGAAGGCCAAGCTGGCCTGGGGCCGCGCCGTCGACTTCCTGAAGGCCAGGGTGGTCTGACCATGGACACCGAGTACCGTTGGTCCACCATCACCCGCGACGACGTCGAGGCATGGGCCGGCCTGGTCAACCATCTGGGCGACGTCGACGGGACTGAGGAGTACTACGCGGCCGAGGACCTGGCCGAGGAGCTGGACTCCTCCCAACTGGATCCGGCGCGTGACACGTTCGCCGTCTGGGCGGATGATCAGCTGGTGGCCTTCGGCAAGGTCACGGTGAAGAGCACCCCCGACCGGGACGGCCTGGTGGGCGCGCAGCTCGACGGCGGCGTGCACGCGGATCACCGTCGTCGGGGCCTCGGCAGGGAGCTCATGGCGCGGCTGGAGGCCAGAGCTGCGGAGAAAGGCGGTGAGCAGCACGACGGCGCGGAAGGCTACTTCGGGATCGCCGGGGCCCGAGCCGGCTCCGCCACCCAGGCGTTCCATGAGTCCCGCGGCTATCAGGTGGCCCGGTGGTTCAACCTCATGGCGCGACCCCTCACTCCCGGGGAGACTGCCGCCGACGTCCTGGACGGGCGCGCCGCCCCTCCAGGGGTGAGGTTCCGCCGTCCCGGGCCGGACGATGAGGCCGCGGTCCGCGAAGCCCACGCCGCCGCCTTCGCCGACCACTGGGGCTCCGCACCCCCCGATCCCGCGAGGTGGCACGAGAGCTGGACCGCCCGCAGCACCCGGCACGCGGTCTCCCGCCTCGCCGTCGACGACGACGGCGCGGTGCTGGCCTATTCGCTGGCCAGCCAGTGGGAGGAGCGCGCGGCCTACCTCGACCTGGTCGGCACCGTCCCCTCTGCGCGTGGAACCGGGCTCGGCAGTGCGGTGCTGGCCGAGAGCATCGCCGCAGCGGCCGCCACCGGGGACTACGACCTCATCGAGCTCGACGTCGACTCCGACTCCCTGACGGGAGCCACCCGGATCTACGAGCGCCTGGGCTTCACGCTGAAGTTCGCCACCTCGGCCATGCGCCGACCGGTGACCTTCGGAGGGACCGCGTGACGCTGCGCCTGGCCGCGATCCCGGGTGCCACCCCGGACAAGTGGCTGCAGCGCTGGCATCAGCGATTCCCGCAGATCCGCATCGCCGTGGACTACTACGACGACGGCGCCACCGACGGCTCCGACCAGCTGCACCGGGTGGCCGCCGGGCTGGCCGACCTCGGCTACCTGCGCCTGCCGGCCGGGGAGGTGCTCACCGACGAGCGCTTCCACCGGGTACGCCTCTATGAGGAGCTGCCCGTGGTCTGCGCCGCCGCCGAGCACTGGGTCGCCGCCGCCGAGGACATGGTGAGCTGGGAGGACATCGCGGAGGAGGCCTTCCTGGATCCGACCCAGATGGCTCCGGCCCACGTGGACCCGAGTGCGGCGGTCCATGAGCCGAAGGCCGGGGGCGAGTTGGCCGCCGCCGAGCGGATGGCGCTGGAGGTGGCGGCCTCCGGGGTCGGCCTGCTGCTGCTGCCGAACTCGGTGGCCCGCGCACTGTCCCGCAAGGACGTGGTGATCCGCGCTGTGGAGGGTCTGCCCGGCTATGAGGTGGGGCTGTGCTGGTTGAAGGACCGCGATGACGAGGTCATCCAGGAGTTCATCGGCGTCGCACGGGGGAGGAAGGCCGGTTCCGGGCGTTCGGAGCTCGAGGGTTCGACGTCGGGACGGTCGTCAGGGCGACCGTCGGGGGGACGGCGGCAGACCGGCGGCTCGGACGGCCGGACCGGCGGCCGGGGCTCCCAGGTCAGGCCGGGAGCCGGTCGCGCAGGGCGCGGGAGGCCGCCGGCGACGTCGTCGGCCTCGGTGACCGCACGGACCACCACCACGCGATAGGCGCCGGTCTCGACGACCTCGTGGATGGTCTCGGCATCGATGCCGCCGATGGCGAAGAACGGCTTCGGCGTCTCCAGCTGTGCCGCGTAGGCGGGCAGGTCCAGCCCGACGGCGGCGCGGCCGGGCTTGGTGGGGGTCTCCCAGATGGGTCCGGTGCACCAGTAGTCGATGCCGGGGTCGTTGGCGGCCTCCCACACCTGGTCTTCGGTGCGGCAGGAGCGGCCGATGATGACGTCGTCGCCGAGGATCAGCCGCGCCTCCTCCGTGGAGAGGTCCTCCTGGCCGACGTGGAAGACGTCGACGCCGGTGATCCGCGCGACGTCGGCGCGGTCGTTGGCCGCGGAGAGGCCCGCGTACTCGTCGGCGACCTGCCGCAGCAGCGTCAGCGCGGCGATCTCGGTCTGCACGGTGACGTGCTTGTCCCGGACCTGGATGATGTCCACCCCGCCGGAGTAGGCCTCCACGAAGAAGTCGCGCAGCGCGTCGAAGTCCAGCTCGTCCACCGGGGCGGCCTCCGGGTCGGTGATGAACCGCTGCAGGTCCGTGCAGACGTAGAGCCGCGAGGCCGTGAGCCGCTGGCGGCGCAGCTGGCCGACGTAGTGCTGCTCGTGGGCGGAGGGCTCGTAGTCATGCGCCGGTGAGTTCATGGTCCCAGCGTACCGAGTCGGGTCCGCGGGTGCTCAGTCCTCCGGCTCAGTCTGTCGGGTCAGCTGGACCGCATGACCCAGCCGCAGCCGGCCAGCGGGGAGCCCCCGGCAGCCTGCTCCTGCTGGTGCTCGCTGGGGGTGTAGCTGATGAACACCATGTCGTCGCTGACGTCCATCAGAGGGTCCTCGCCGAAGAAGAAGCCGCCCAGCCAGAGGTTCGCACCGGGACCGCCGTCGAGGACCTCGCCGTCCGGGTCCGGGGTCAGGGTCACCACCTGATCCCCGCCGGGGAACCATTCGGGGGCGTCCGTGCCGGGGCAGACGCCTCCCCAGGCGCGCACCGGTGCGGTCTGCACCAGCAGCGGCTCGCCGTCGGACTCCTCGACCTCGACGGTGCGGGTCAGGTGCTGGTGGTCATGCCCGTCAGGGGCGAAGGGGCCGTCGCACTCCCAGTCGGAGTGGTAGTTGACCACATTGCTGACCTCCAGGTGGAGGGCGCCGTCCTCGATGCGGACGTCGGCGATGTCGTTGCCGCACTCCTGCGCGGCGGCCACCGGGAAGGGGTGCTGCTCGGCGACCGGGTCGCCGTCGCCGGGGTCCTCGGTGCCGAACCAGATGTACCAGAGCGTCTCGGAGTCCTCCCCGAAGGTGGCGGTCAGCGGGATGACGGCATCGGTGACGCCGTCACCGGTGAGGTCCCCCTCGATCGGTTCCCCCATGGCGTAGACGGCGTCGCGCTCGTCGGCACGGACGGACGGATCCATCTCCTCGCCGAGGTCGGGCCGGTGCCGGTAGGCCACGTAGACGTCCTCGGCCTCGCCCTCGGTCAGGTGGATCTCCAGCGGGGCATTGATCCCGCGCGGGGCGAACTGCCAGGTGACCTCTGCGGCGTGCTCGCCGATGGACGGCGGCTCGTACTCGGGCTCGGGCTCTGGCTCAGGTTCCGGCTCTGGCTCCGGTTCGGGGTCTGCCGCGGGAGCTGCGGCCGTGGTCTCCGGCTCCGGGGTGGATCCCTCGCCGTCGTCGGCGCCGCAGCCGGCGGCGAGCAGCCCCACCGCCGCCAGGACGGCGACGGCCCGCGCTGAGTGTGGGGTGGCTGAGTCTCTGGCGGCTGAGTCTCTGGTGATCATGGCGGCGTCCCCTCCGCTCGGCGAATCCGTGTCGTTCAGAGTAGCCGATCGGACCGTATCGGAACTGGAAGCGCTTGCAGGAATCCGGAGAGATCCGTAGTGTGCTGTGGGTCACATCACCCGACATCCCTCGGAAGGAAGTCTTCCCGTGCCCTCTCCACGTTCCCGTCCTCTGCTTGCCGGGACGCTCAGCGCCGCCCTGCTGCTGACCGCCTGCGCGCCCGTCGTCCCGCCCTCTTCCGGCGCCACCGTGGATTCCGCGACGACGGCCTCGGCGACGACGTCATCGGCCGACGCAGACGGTCAGCGTGCCCTCTGGATCGATGCTGAGACCATCGCCCTCGACGTCTCGGGTGAGGCCGAGGAGGTCGTGCTGCAGGCCGCTGGGGAGGAGTACGTCTTAGAGGATGCCGGCGCGATGACCGAAGAGCAGGCGGATGCCCACCGTCGCTATGCGGACTACGCGACCTTCACCGTGCCGCGGCAGCTGGACGTGGCGGAGGCCCTGCGCGGGGAGCTCGCCGTCGTGGCCCGCGACGGCTCCGGTGGCGTCCTGGAGGCCACGGGCGTGCAGATCGCAGGGGTGCTCGATGACGTCTACGCCGACGCCGCTGACGAGGACCTGGGCCTGACCTGGAAGAACAAGAAGCCGGAGCTGGCTGTGTGGGCCCCGACGGCGCGCAGCGTGGAGCTGGAGCTGCACACCACGCCCGACGCCGAGCCGACGGTCCACCGCATGAAGCAGGACAAGAGGACCGGCGTCTGGTCGGTCAAGGGCAAGAAGGACTGGGAAGGGCAGTTCTACCGCTACCGGGTGGAGGTCTGGCATCCCGAGACCGGTCAGGTGGAGACCCACTCGGTCACCGACCCGTACTCGGTCTCGTTGGCCGCCGACTCCACGCACAGCCAGATCGTCGACCTCGAGGACCCCGCCCTCATGCCCGAGGGGTGGGAGGGCCTGGACAAGCCCGCGGCGGTGGACCCCGCGGCCGCGCAGATCTGGGAGGTCCACGTCCGAGACTTCTCGGTGGCGGACGAGACCATGCCCGAGGACCTGCGCGGCACCTACAGCGCCTTCACTGAAAGCGGTTCCACTTCCGTGGGACACCTGGAGGACCTGGCCGAGGCCGGACTGACCCACGTCCACCTGCTGCCCACCTATGACATCGCGACGATCCCCGAGGTCGACCAGGCTCAGCCGGACTGCGACCTCACCGAGTTCGCCCCCGACTCTCCGGAGCAGCAGGCCTGCATCGGCGAGGTCCGCGGCGACGACGCCTTCAACTGGGGCTACGACCCGCTGCACTTCAACGTCCCGGAGGGCTCCTACGCCACGGACGCCGACGGCGCCCAGCGCATCCTGGAGTACCGGGAGATGGTGATGGCGCTCAACGACATGGGCCTGCGGGTGGTCAACGACGTCGTCTACAACCACACCTCCGGCTCCGGGCTGTCCGACACTTCCGTGTTCGACCGGATCGTGCCCGGCTACTACCACCGCCTCGACGCCGAGGGGAATGTGGAGCGCTCCACCTGCTGTGAGAACACCGCCCCGGAGCACACCATGTTCGACAAGTTCATCGTGGAGTCGGCCCAGCTGTGGGCCGAGACCTACCGGATCGACGGGATGCGTTTCGACCTGATGGGCCACCACCCGAAGGACAACATCCTGGCCGTGCAGGAGGCTGTGGAGGAGATCGACCCGGACTTCCTGCTCTACGGCGAAGGCTGGGACTTCGGGGAGGTGGCAGGCAACGCCATGTTCGAGCAGGCCAGCCAGCTGACCATGGGCGGTACTGGTGTGGCCACCTTCAATGACCGCCTGCGCGACGCCGCCCACGGCGGCGGGCCGTTCGACGAGGACCCCCGCATGCAGGGCTTCGGCACCGGCCTGTGGACCCAGGACAACGGCTCCGGACTCACCGGCGACGAGGGCCAGCAGCTCGACCAGCTGCTGCACGCCGCGGACCTGGTGCGCATCGGGCTGGTCGGCAACCTCGCCGACTACACGCTGACCACCGCCGGGGGCGAGACCGTCCCCGGCTCGGAGCTGGACTACAACGGAGCCCCGGCCGGCTACACCGAACAGCCCGGCGAGGCGGTCACCTACGTGGACGCCCACGACAACGAGATCCTCTTCGACCTGCTGGCCTACAAGCTGGACCACGACGTCGCCGGGCTCGACCGGGCCCGCATGCAGTCGGTGAACCTCTCCCTGGCCACGCTGAGCCAGGGGATAGGATTCGTCACCGCAGGCTCCGAGCTGATGCGGTCCAAGTCCCTGGACCGGGACTCCTATGACTCGGGTGACTGGTTCAACGCCATCCGCTGGCAGTGCGGGGCCGCCGAGGAGTTCGGGGACTCCACCAACGGGTTCGGCGTCGGACTGCCCCCGGCCTGGACCAGCGAGGCCAAGTGGCCGTGGGCGGAGGAGACGCTGAACGCCGTCGAGGCGCCCACCTGTGAAGAGATCGAGTTCAGCCGTGACCGGCACCTGGAGCAGCTGCGCATCGCCTCCTCCACCGGGGCGTTCAGCCTGGGCACCTTCGAGGACGTCGCCGAGCGGGTCGAGTTCCCGCTCGACGGCGCAGGCGAGCCTGGCGTGATCACCATGACCATCGACATGTCCGGACTGGACGACGCCTTCGAGCAGGTTACGGTCATCATCAACCCCACCCCGGAGCCGGTGGAGCAGACCGTGCCCGAACGGGCAGGCGCTGCGATGGACCTGCACCCCGTGCTGCAGGACTCGGTGGACGAAGCCTTCGCCGAGGCCGGTTTCGACGCCGAGGCCGGCACCTTCACCGCCCCGGCGCGCGCCACCACGGTGTTCGTGGAGTGAGGGTACGTGGCGTGAGGGTACGTGGCGAGTGACCAGGAAGGGGGGTATGACCCCGGTCAGCTGACCTCGTCGAGGTCCTCCAGGGCGACGAAGCCGCAGTGGAGGTCCTCGGCGAGGTAGGGGTTGGGGAAGGTCACCAGGGCGTACGCCTCGTCCGCGCCATGGCGCTGGACCTGGAAGGCGCCGTCGTCGTCGAGGGAGCCCTGGATGCCGATGCTGGTGGGGATCTCTTCGAGCGTGGCGGCGACATCGGCCTCCGGAGAGGGGGCGGTGAGCACCTGCTGAGAGCCCTTCCGGTGGATCTCGTGCTCGGTGAACGGGCAGACCCCGCCCCATGCCGAGAGGGGCTCCACCTGCACCGGCACCGGTTCGCCGTCGAACTCCTCGATGGTCAGGGTTCGGCTGGCCTCGGCGCTCCCGGGTTCGGCGCAGGCGTCCTCCGGCAGCCGCAGGGAGGACGTCACGGTCAGCGCTCCGTCCTGGGCCTGCACGTCATCCACCCAGTCGCCGCAGCGGGCGCCCCGGCCCACCGGATGCAGGACCTGCACCGCCGGCTCGTCCTCGGCCTCGGTCATCTCCTGGCCCAGCCAGACGAACCAGTGCACCTGGTAGCCGTTGCCGTCGACGCGGAGGATGTCCAGGACGACGTCAGGGATGCCGTCCCCGTCGATGTCGCCCACCACGGGCTCGTCACCGAGCTCGTACGTGACGTCGGAACGTCCCAGGGCGTCGCCGTGGCGCTCGCCGTCGTGCAGCGGGACCAGTTCGGGTTCGGGGCCGACGCCCGGCAGCTCCCAGACGGCGCCGGCCACGTGCTCGAGGATCTCCTCCTCGGTGGGGATGACGGCCTCCGGGGCTGCCACAGAGGAGTCAGAGGTGTCGGAGGGCGCTGCGGCCTCCGAAGCCTCCGGCGGCTCGGGGGCCTCCGCCTGTGGAGAGCTGCAGGCGGTCAGCAGCAGAGCCGCCGCGGTGAGCGCGACCCACCACGGCGCGGGTCCGGTCGCTCCTGCCCCTGCGATTCCCTGTCGCATCGTCGTAGGAGTCCTCGTGCGTCCCCTCATCCGTCCCTCCGAGCTGTGTGCGAGTTCGGTGCTGTACCGTGCTGTGCCGAGCTGTTCCGTGCTGTACCGTCCTGGGACACAGGCTATCGGGATCGGGTGACATGACGGTCCAGACCACATGCTGGACGCCCGGGCCGACGTCGTTGACAGCATCACCGGCGCGACGCACCCTGTGAACCATGTCTCCCACGCACTCGGCTCAGCAGGCGCGTCCGGCCGCGGATCAGAGCCCGCGCAGCGCAAGGCTCGCCGTCACCGTCTTCCCGCTGCTCATTCTCGGAGGGGCCGCGGCCGCTCTGCTGCTGCCCGGCACGTTCGCGCCGCTGGGCGCCGGGGTCACCTACGCGCTGATGATCATCATGTTCGGCATGGGCCTCACACTGACCCTGCCTGACTTCGCCTTGGTGGTGAAGCGGCCTCTGCCGGTGCTGCTGGGCGTGGTCTTCCAGTACAGCATCATGCCGCTGCTGGCCCTGGGGATCGCGGTGCTGCTGCAGCTGCCCCCGGCGCTGGCGGCCGGTCTGATCCTGGTGGGATGCGTGCCCGGTGGGACGTCGTCGAACGTGGTGACCTACCTGGCCCGCGGCGACGTAGCCCTCTCGGTGACCATGACCTCGATCTCGACGCTGCTCTCCCCGGTGCTCACGCCGCTGCTGACCCTGTGGCTGGCCGGCCAGTACCTGCCGGTGGCGGCAGGCGACATGGCCTCCAGCATCGTGCAGATCGTGCTGATTCCGGTGGTCGGCGGGATCGTGCTGCGTCTCCTGCTGCCGCGGATCGTGGCCCGCATCCAGCCGGCGCTGCCGTGGGTCTCGGTGCTGGGCATCACCTATGTGGTGCTCGCCGTCGTCGCCGGCTCCCATGACGTGCTCGCCTCCGCCGGCGTGCTGCTCATCCTCGGCGTGATCCTGCACAACTGCTGCGGCTACGGCATCGGCTACCTGGCCGGCTTCCTCACCCGCGGCTCTGTGCCCACCCGGCGGGCGATCGCCGTGGAGGTCGGCATGCAGAACTCCGGTCTCGCCGCAGGTCTCGGGGGTGCCCACTTCACCCCCGAGGCAGCCCTGCCGGGTGCGATCTTCTCCGTCTGGCACAACATCTCCGGCGGGCTGCTGGCCTCTGTGTGGGGCCGGCGTCGTCCGGGCGCCTGACGTGCCGGTCCAGTGCCGGTCCAGTGCCGCCTCAGTGCGTCGGCGCCACCAGTGGATCCCGGCGCAGCATCATCACCAGCGACACCGCGAGGGCCAGGATCACGAAGATGAACGGTGCGGCGGAGAGCATCACCGCCGTCTGCAGGCCCTCCAGGCCGCCGGCGTAGAGCAGTGCCGCCGCCGTCGCGCCGGTCAGCACGCCCCAGACGGCCATGACCGAGCGCTGCGGGTCCATGCGGCCGTCGGAGGAGATCACCGAGAGCACATAGGTGTTCGAGTCTGCGCCGGTGACGAAGTACAGCACCACCAGCACGACGGCGGCCACGGAGGTCAGCAGGGTCAGCGGCAGCTGGTCGAGCAGGCCGAAGAAGGCGGTGTTGACGTCTTCGACGGCGGCCTCCCCGATGCCGGTGCCGCGTTCCAGGTCCATCCACATGGCGGCGCCGCCGAAGACGCTGAACCACAGGGAGAACACCAGTGACGGCACGCCCAGCACCACCAGCACGAACTGCCGGATGGTGCGGCCGCGGGAGATCCGGGCCAGGAACACGCCCACGAAGGCGCCCCAGGAGATCCACCAGGCCATCATGAAGTAGGTCCACCACTGCATCCACTGCAGGTCATCGGCGTCGGTGGGCAGCATCAGGCTGATCTCCACGAACCCGCCGGCGTAGGAGCCCAAGGAGCGGAAGAAGATGTTGATCAGCCAGCTTGTGGGGCCGGCCACCAGCACGAAGATCAGCAGCGCGGCGGCCAGGACCATGGTGGTCTGGCTCAGATAGCGGATGCCGCGGCCCACCCCGCTCATGGCGGAGGCGGTGAAGATGAGGGTGATCAGCGCGATGATGCCGATCTGCACCGACGCCGTGGTCAGCGGCAGCCCAGTGATCTGGCTGAGCCCCTGGCTGATCTGTGCGGCACCCAGGCCCAGCGACGTCGTCGTGCCGAAGAGGGTGGAGAGGATCACCAGCACGTCCACGGCTTTGCCGAGGAGCCCGTCCGCGTGCCGCCCGATCAGCGGGCGGAGGATCGGGGAGACCAGCCCCTTGTTGCCCAGCCGGTGCGTGGAGTAACCGATGGCGAGCCCGAAGGTCGCGAACACGGCCCAGGCGTGGATGCCCCAGTCCAAGAAGGTGAACCGCAGGGCGTCGACGGCGGCCTCCTGACTGCCCGCTTCGGTCAGCCCGTGCGGCGGGTCGAACAGGTGGGAGACCGGCTCAGCCACCCCGTAGGTGATCAGGCCGATGCCCATGACGGCGCCCAGCAGCATCGCGATCCACGCATAGGTGGGGTACTCGGGGCGGGAGTCGTCCGGGCCCAGGCGGATGCGGCCGAATCGGGTGAACGCCAGCACCAGCAGCAGGGCGATCAGCGCCAGCGGAATGATCAGCAGGGACCAGCCGCTGGTGGCGGTCACCCAGTTCATCGCCGCACCAGCGGTCGCGTTCATCCGCTCTGGCCAGAATCCGGCCACGGCGATGAACGCGACGATCAGCGTCACCGCGGTCCAGAAGACCGCGTTCAGCGAGGTGCCGGGCTTCTGCGGATTCTCAGGGAAGCGCTCGGCCTCTTGGGGCAGCAGCGTGGCGGTGGAGGTGTGGGGCCTCGGAGGGTGCGGCTCAGCAGGGGTGTCCTGCGGCATGGCGGCGGGTCCGTTCGTCGGGGGAGGGGAATCGCCGTGTCAGAGCGCAGGAGCACGGAAGGCTGTGCGCCGGACCTGCTGCCGGCCGAAGCAGAGCGGCGGGCGATCCGGCTGGGTGAGCTCGGCGAGAATTCGCACCACCCTACACCGGATCGCCGGACGCGGATCAGCGGACCTGGCTCGCGTGTTCGAACTCGAAGCGGCCGCCGCGGGGGTGCTGGGCGTCGTCGTGCTCCGGGTCCGGGGCGTGGCCGACGTTGATCACGGCCAGCGTCTTCCAGCCGTTCTCCGCGTGCACGGCGGTGTCGACGCCGGCCGGGTCCAGGCCGGTCATGGGGCCAACCTGCAGACCGTGGGCGCGCAGCGCGACCAGCAGATAGCCGAGCTGGATGAGGGCATTGTCACGTCCCATGGCCGCCCGGGCGTCGGGCTTGTCCGCGAAGTTCTCCCGCAGACCGGGCATGCCCGGCGTGAGGAAGGGCATGTGCTCATGCCACTGCGGGTCATAGGCCGCCACCAGGGTGAGCGGGGCTGCCAGCGTCTTCTCCTGGTTGCCGGACATCAGGTGCTCGACGACGGCGCGGCGGGCCTCCTCACCGGCGACAACGGTCAGCCGCAGGGGCTGGTTGTTGAAGGCCGTGGGCGCCCAGCGCAGGTCCTCGTAGGCCCGGCGGATGATGTCCAGGTCCACCGGCTCGTCGGTGAAGCGGTGGGTGGTGCGGGCGCCTTCGAAGAGCTGGTGCAGGGTCTCGCGCTCGACGATCGTGGTCTCGGCGGTCGTGGAGGTCATGGGGCTCCTCAGCTGGTGGGGGCGTGCAGGTTCTCGTTCAAATCTGAACAACGGTGGGGGAAGGGGCGTTCTTCCGATCCGGAGCGACATGTGATCGGAGTCACGGCGAAGGAGGGGCAGGGTGGCGGCAGGAGCCGAAGGTATGTCAGTGCGTGCTGGAAGGGTCAGGAGCACACCGGAGGCCTGAGCGGAGCCACCGCCGGGCCGGGGTCGGATCTGACGGAGCGTCTTGGCCGGCTGGTCCCGCTCCTCCGGGATGTGTCAGAGGGTTCCGGAAGACTGAGCAGCACCAGGAGGAGCCGGGGAAGGACCCCCGCGAGAGGGCAGCCGGGACGGGCTCCCCCGCAGGGGCGGCAGAGACGGGCACCCCGGCAGAGACGTCAGAGGAGGTGGATAGCGTGGGAGACATGGAAGACCAGGACGGGGTGAACCAGCACCCAGACCAGCACGGCCAGCACGGCCAGCACGGCGACGACGGTGCGGCTGGCTCCGTGTTCTGGCCCGCCCGAGCCGCGCACCTGGCCCAAGAACCAGAACTCTCCCATGCCCGAGCACTGATCATCACCACCCGCCAGACCGAAGCCCAAGCCCTCACCGGACTGCTGGACTACCAAGACCGCAGAGCCCGAGAAGCTGACGCCGCCGAAGTCGACCATCACACCCGCCGCGCCCTGCGGGAGGCCGCCACCGG
The DNA here is from genome assembly GCF_001758425.2 of Nesterenkonia sp. PF2B19. GTDB lineage: Bacteria > Actinomycetota > Actinomycetes > Actinomycetales > Micrococcaceae > Nesterenkonia > Nesterenkonia aethiopica. Next base: position 28,428 of record NZ_MDSS02000043.1, read on the forward strand.
TGACACCGCCCACATCCTCGGAGTCAGCGAACAGGTCGCCTCCGGGATGCTGACCGCCGCCCGCACCGCCCGGACCACCCTGCCGGTCACTTGGAAGA
>NZ_MDSS02000044.1 GCF_001758425.2 Nesterenkonia sp. PF2B19
GCGGCGCGCGCGGCGCGGCCTCGGCCGCGGCGCGCTGGACGGCGCCGAAGGACTCCTCCGGCGATCCAGGACCACCAGCGGGAGTCGGCGACGACGCGGAAGCCCCGCCGCCCTGCTGGCCGGGGCGGCCGGGCTGCCCGGGGCCGTCGGGGCGCTCGCCGGGGTGGGCGCCGTCGTGGTGTCCCTGGTGATTCATCAGCTGCTGTTCCTCATCGTTCGGCTCGTCGACCCGTCCGCGGCCACACTCCTGGGTCGGATCGCCCGCCTGGGTGGTGCGGTCCGGCCGCGACTGCGGATTCAGCCTAGCAACCGGGCACAGCGCAGACCGTCCTCCCGACGCCGTCCGTGGCCCCGTGGCGGTCACGATCCCGCAACGATGCCGTCACCCGCGCCACCGGCGCCCGCATCGAGCACCGCGGTCCCCACGCCGTTCTGCACCCGGAACGTGAGATCGCACCTCGAACGGTCACGGTGCGATCTCACATCAGGATCAGCGAGACGGCGATCATCGCCGGGATCGCCAGGATGGTGGTGACCAGCACGGTGTCGCGGGCGATCACCTCGCCGGACTCGTACCGGATGGCGCTGACCAGCACGTTCTGAGCGGTCGGCAGGGAGGCCATCACGACGGCGGCCAGCAGCTGGTGCCCCTCCAGCCCGAACGCGAAGGCGGCGAAGACCCAGGCCAGCGTCGGGTGCAGCAGCAGCTTCAGGCTGGAGGCCAGCAGGACGTCGCGGCGTCGCCCGGCCTTCTTGTCCAGCGGGCGGCTGCCCACCAGGGAGAGCCCGAAGGAGAGCAGCATCAGCGGGATGGAGGCCCCGGCGATCAGCTCCACGGATTCATGCATCGGGCCCGGCAGGTGCCAGTCCTGCCAGGAGAAGATCAGCCCCAGCACGGCGCCGATGATCATGGGATTCACCGCCGACTGGCCGAGGCTGCGCAGCGTGGAGGTGCGTCGGGCGGGCCGGACCTTGGTGGTGGTGCCCTGGTCCCGGGTCAGCCAGTCCATGGCGGTCACGTAGACCGGCGTGTAGAGGGCGAGCTGGAACATGATGATGGGGGCGGCGAAGGCCACGTCGCCCAGCACGTAGGCGGCGATGGGGAAGCCGAGGTTCGCCGAGTTCACCAGGGAGCCGCTCATCCCGCCGATCATCCGCTCCGAACCGGGCCGTCGCTTCAGCAGGAGCTTGGCCAGCAGCAGGTAGATCAGCAGGGTGGTGAAGGCGCCGAGGGCGGCGATGGCGAACTGCGGGCCCAGCACGTCGCGCAGGGAGGCGTCGGCGACGGTGAGGAACAGCAGGCAGGGCGAGGCGACGAAGAACGCCACCCGGCTGAGGACCACGCGCGCCTCCGGCGGAAGCAGTCCCAGCTTCCCGATGACGAAGCCCACACCGATGATGAGCCAGATGACGGAGAAGCCGGAGAAGACTGCCTCCATATCGCCCCCTGATCATCCTCGTGCCGACCGTCCGGTTCCGAGGATGACTCTACTCCTGCGGGCTCAGGCCATGCCGCACAGGGACGTCGGGTGACGCGAGCATGACATGAGCCCGCCGTCTCGTCCTGCCGGGGCGGACGACGACGGCGGGCTCATCAGGTCTGAGGGCCGGTGGGGCTCACTCTCCCTCGGTGGGGCTCAGGAAGTCCTCCCGGATCCGGTCCACACCTTCGGAGGAGATCTGGAAGCCGTGCTCCTGGCCGGCGTCGATGATGATGCCGGCGCCGGAGAGGGACTGCACGACCGCCACGCCCGGGGCGTCGACGGCGTGCGGGGCGTGCTCGGCGTACTCGGCCGGCACCACGTCGGTCCCCGAGAACAGGGCGATCAGCGGGTTGCCCTCGTTGTCCTGCAGGGTCAGCGGGTTCACCGAGGCGGTCTCCGGGGTGACCTCCTCGCTGCTGAGGAAGTAGACGGTGGAGGTCAGGAAGGCGCGGATGATCTCGCTGGGCTGGGCCTCACCGTCCTTACCGGCGATCAGCGTGTCGCGCAGGTCGGGCAGCTGCTCGCCGTCGGGGGTCTCGTCGGGGTTCTGGCGTCGGGGGTCTGAGGAGTCTCGCTCATCCGTCCACGCGATCATGTCCGCGCGCGGAATGCAAGGCCGCGCCTGTGACGTGGGGGACTGACATCTCGGAGCCGACATGTGCGCCGTGGGCGGCGGGCGCGCATGCCCGGGTGCGGTACCTTGGGCATCGTGCTGCTTTCAGACCGTGACATCCATGCAGAGCTCGACGCCGGCCGGATCCAGCTGGACCCGCTGGACGAGTCCATGATCCAGCCCTCCAGCGTCGACGTGCGCCTGGAGCGCATGTTCCGGCTGTTCGACAACCACAAATACGCCCACATCGATCCCTCGGTGGAGCAGACGGACCTGACCCGCCTGGTGGAGGTGGACCCCGAGGAGCCCTTCGTGCTGCACCCCGGGGAGTTCGTCCTCGGCGCCACCTATGAGGCCGTCACCCTGCCGGAGGACGTCGCCGCCCGGTTGGAGGGGAAGTCCTCACTGGGACGGCTGGGGCTGCTGACGCACTCCACCGCCGGATTCATCGACCCCGGGTTCTCCGGGCAGGTCACCCTGGAGCTGTCCAATATGGCCACGCTGCCCATCAAGCTGTGGCCGGGCTCGAAGATCGGGCAGCTGTGCTTCTTCCGTCTGACGTCTCCGGCCAGCCACGGCTACGGCAGCCAGAAGCACCAGTCGCGGTACCAGGGCCAGCGCGGCCCGACGGCGTCGCGGTCCCACGAGAGCTTCCACCGCACCATCATCGGCTGAGGGACCGACGCCGGACCTTCTCCAGGCCTCTGGCTCAGCTCATCCCCGCACGCGGTGTTCGCGCATCTTCGCCGGCCCGGTGGGGTTGCGCACCAGCAGCATCGCGGCCAGCCCCAGCACCAGGATCACCACGATCCCGAGGATGATCGCCTTGTCTCCGCCCTGCACATCGGTGTCCTCGGCCGAGGAGATCAGCAGCATCAGGGAGATCAGCGCCGGGGTGAGGAAGCTGACGCTGCGCCCGGCGGTGGCGTAGAGGCCGAAGAGCTCCGCGGCGCGGGCGGGCGGCGCGAGCCGAGCCAGGAACGCACGGGAGGACGCCTGCGCAGGGCCCACGAAGAACGTCAGGCCCAGTCCGAACACCCAGAACGCGGCGGTGGGCTCCAGGACGAACACCCCAAAGTCCCGCTCCACGTCGAGGAAGTACATCAGGCTCGCCAGGGTCACCAGCGCCATGACGCAGGTCATGATGACCGCCCGCGGCCCGAGCCGGTCGTCGAACCAGCCGCCGAGGAAAGCGCCCAGCGCGGCGACCACGTTGCCGGCGATGCCGAAGATCAGGATGTCTCCGGTGGTGAACCCGAAGACTGTGACCCCCAGGATCGCCCCATAGGTGAACACCGCGGAGAGCCCGTCCCGGTAGATGGCGGAGGCCAGCAGGAACCACAAGGTGTTGCGGTCCTCCTTCCAGAGCCCGACGATCACCCGGATCAGCCGCCGGTAGGACTCGGCGATCGAGACCTTCTCCTCGATGGTCTCGGCGTCGGCGGTCTTGACCTTGGTGAACAGCAGCGGCAGCGCCCACAGCAGGAACCAGGCCGCCGCGACGACGGCGACCATCCGGATGTTGATGGCCTCCTCGTCGCCGAGCCCGAACCAGTAGGGCGGATCCCCGGCGACCAGGCCGAAGTAGACGAGCGAGAGGATCGCGATGCCGCCCAGGTAGCCGGCGCCCCAGCCGATGCCCGAGACGCGGCCCATGCGGTCATGGTCGGAGATGTCGGTGATCATCGCGTTGTAGTTCAGGTTCGCGAACTCGTCGAACAGCGTCATGGTGGCCATCAGGGTCACACCCAGCACCAGGTATCCCTGGTCGGGCTTCACGAAGAAGCAGGAGGCCACCAGCGCCACCACGATCAGCGTGTTGATGATCAGCCACAGTCGACGGCGGCCGGCCTTGTCCGCGCGCTGGCCGATGACCGGCGCTGTCACGGCGATGATGCCGCCGGCGATCGCGTTGGCCGTGGTCAGGTACTGGGTGCCCTGCCCGCCGGGCCCGACGGCGTCAGCGATGTAGGTGCCGAAGACGAAGGTCACCATCACCGCACTCACGGTGGCGTTGCCCCAGCTCCAGAGGCTCCAGACAGCGATGATGCGCTTGTGCAGCGGCTGGCTCGCGGAGCTCGGGGCCGCGTCCACGGATGAGGTCATGGGCGCATCGTATCGTCGAGCAACCGTCACGTGGCATGGCTGGCAGGGTGCCGCTGGAGAAATCCCCGGCCGGCGCGGCCGCCGACGGCCGCATCCAGGCCGTGCGACGAGCGTCACCCCGGCCCGTCACCTACGCCTGTTAACATGGGACGACTCCTCCTCAGTGCGGCTGACGTGGAGCATTCCGCGCCGCACAGCCTGGTCCTCGACGAGAAAGGACACCTATGCTGCTGGTGCTCGCTGTGCTGTTCGCTGTGAGCCTCGCGGCGCCCTGGCTGTTCCGCCGCTTCGGACGGTCCTCCTTCCACATCCTCGCCGCCATCAGCGCACTGGCCATGGTGTGGGTGCTGACCCACCTCCCGCAGGTGCTCCGCGCCGATCAGGGGGCTCCCTCCGGGGCGCCGAACGCTCCGCCGTCGGAGATCACCGAGTGGATCCCGGAGCTGGGGGTGGAGATCGCTTTCCGGGTCGACGCGCTCGCGCTGATCATGTCCCTGCTGATCCTCGGGGTCGGTGCGTTGGTCCTGCTCTACTGCGCCCGCTACTTCCGATCCTCGGAGGCCTCCGCTGGGCCCTTTGCCGGCCAGCTCTTCGCCTTCGCCGCGGCGATGCTCGGCCTGGTGCTCAGCGACGACCTGGTGATGCTCTTCATCTTCTGGGAGCTCACCACCGTCCTGTCCTTTCTGCTGATCGGCTATTCGGCGCATCGCCTCCTGGCGCGCCGCTCAGCGATCCAGGCACTCATCGTGACCACCTTCGGTGGCCTGGCCATGCTGGTCGGGCTGTTGTGGCTGGGCGAGCTTGCCGGCAGCTACCGGCTCTCCGAGATCCTCGCCTCGGCCGACCAGCTGCACGGCACGGCGGTCGACGTCGCACTGTTCCTGATCCTCGTCGGCGCGCTCTCGAAGTCTGCGCTGGTGCCTTTCCACTTCTGGCTGCCGGCCGCGATGGCCGCTCCCACTCCGGTCTCGGCCTATCTGCACGCCGCCGCATGGTGAAGGCCGGGGTCTACCTGGTGGCCCGCATGGCCCCAGGTTTCCACGAGACCGCCTTGTGGATGCCCACAGTGCTCGGCGTCGGGTTGGCCACCATGCTGGTGGGAGCCTGGCGGGCGCTGCGGCAGACCGACATCAAACTCGTGCTGGCCTACGGAACCGTCTCCCAGCTGGGCTTCCTGGTGATGATCAACGGCCTGGGCACCGAGGATGCCGCCCTGGCTGGGCTGGCCATGCTGCTGGCCCACGGGCTTTTCAAAGCGGCCCTGTTCATGGTGGTCGGCATCATCGACCATGAGACCGGCACCCGCGACCTCACCCGCCTCTCCGGTCTGGGGCGCAGCCAGCGCGCGCTGTTCTGGATCTCCGCGGTCTCGGTCGCCTCCATGGCGGGACTGCCCCCGCTGTTCGGCTTCGTGGCCAAGGAGGTCGTCTTCGAATCCTTCTACGGCTACGCAGAGGTCCACCCGGGCTGGGGCTGGGTGGTTACGGTCGGCGTCGTCGTCGCGTCCGCGCTCACCGTGGCCTACTCGGCACGCTTCCTGTGGGGCGCCTTCGGCACGAAACGCCGAACCACCGGCGAACCGTTGGAGACCACGCCCTTCCACGCACCGGCCGGGGTCGTGTTCCTCGCCGCCCCGGCGCTACTGGCCGCCGCCACCGTGCTGCTGGCGCTGTGGCCGGCTCCGGTGCAGCGGCTCATCGATCCGTTCGTCTCACTCTTCCACCCAGTCTCGGAGGGCGCCCCCGGCACCTACCTGGCGCTGTGGCACGGCCTGACCCCGGTGCTGGGCCTCTCCGTGCTGGCCTGGGGCCTCGGGCTGGGGCTGTTCGCGGTGCGGGAGCGCTTCGGCCGCCTCCAGCAACGCACCCCCGCCGTGTTCGACGCCGAACGCGGCTACCGCTCCTCGGTGAAGCTGCTCGACGTCGTCGCTGTCTGGCTGACCTCGGTGACTCAGCGGGGATCCCTCGCCTGGTACCTGTTCATCATCATCGCGGTGGCCACCGGGTTGGTATCCGGGGTCCTGCTGTTCACCGCCCACCAGGTGCCGCAGAGCTGGATCATCGCCGAGCAGCCGCTGCAGCTGGTGCTCGCCGTGGTCATCGTCGCCGGTGCGATCGGTGCAGTCTGGGCGCCCAAGCGCTTCATGGCGGTGCTGATGGTCTCGCTGTGCGGCTACGGCATCGCCGGGCTGTTCGCCCTGCAAGGCGCCCCGGACCTCGCGCTGACCGTGCTGCTGGTGGAGTCCATCGTGCTGGTGGTCTTCGTCCTCGCGCTGCGCAACCTGCCGGCGGGGATCTGGACCCAGAATCCGGCACGGTTCAAGATCGGCCGTGTGGTGCTCGGCATCGGCTTCGGGTTGGCCATGATGGGCGCGCTCGCAGTCGGCATGGATTCGCGGGTGGCGGTGCCGATCTCCGAAGAGTTCCCCTGGATGGCCTACGAGGTCGGTCAGGGTGCCAACATCGTCAACGTCACGCTGGTGGACATCCGCGTCTGGGACACCTTCGGGGAGATCACTGTGCTGGCGGTCGCGGCCACGGGGGTGGCATCGCTGATCTTCGTCAAGCGCCGGGACGCCCGACGCCGCAGCCTCCACGAGGTGCCCACCGGCTCGGTGGGCCGGGTACTCAACGAGGACAACCTGACCCCGCGGCAGGCCAAGGAGATCCGGGTGGCCCGGAGCTTCTCCACCGTGGCCCGTGAGGCCTGGCTCGTGGCAGGACGCACGGTGGCCCCTGAACATCGCTCGATCATCTTCGAAGTGGTGACCCGGCTGATGTTCCACGCGATCATCCTGCTCTCGCTGTATCTGCTCCTGGCGGGGCACAACCTGCCCGGAGGAGGCTTCGCGGGCGGTCTGCTGGCGGGCCTGGCCCTGACTCTGCGCTACCTAGCCGGAGGGCGCTACGAGCTGGAGGCGGCAGTGCCGTTCAGCGCCTCCGCCCTGATGGGCTGGGGCTTGGCGCTGGCCTGCTCCACCGGGCTGGTGTCCCTGCTGGCGGGCGGGCACATCTTCCAATCCGCCATGCTGGACGTGGACCTGCCGGTGTTCGGCGAGCATCACGTCGGCTCGGCGATCATGTTCGACGTGGGCGTCTATCTGGTGGTGGTCGGACTGATCCTGGACATCCTGCGCAGCCTCGGCTCCGAGATCGACGTGCGCTCCGAGATGGAGAACCGAGCGGCCGAGCGGGGCGACCCCTACCACGGGCACGGGCTCCACTCCGAGACGACCTTGGGGGTGGCCCGGTGACGCTGAACCTGACTCTGCTGATCCTGATGGGCGTGATGTTCGCCGTCGGAATCTACCTGCTGTTGGAACGCTCGCTGACCCGCGTGCTGCTGGGCATCATCCTGATCTCCAACGGCGTGAACCTGCTGCTGCTGCAGACCGGCGGCCGGGCGGGGGACTCTCCGCTGGTGGTCGACGGCGACGTCGATGCCCCCTTCTTCGACCCGTTGCCGCAGGCGCTGCTGCTTACGGCGATCGTGATCGCCTTCGCCCTGGTCAGTCTCATGCTCGCGCTGATCTACCGGTCCTGGGTGCTCGCCCGTCAGGATGAGCTCTCCGATGACGAGGAGGACCGGCGGGTGGCCTCCCAGCCCATCTATGACCCGGAAGAGGACTCCGAAGTGCCCACCGAGACCACCGAGTTCGCGGTCGAGGACCTGGAGTCGTCCCGGCTGCTCAACCCGCGCACGGGTCGGGACGAGGACCTTCCGGTGGCCTCCGCGCACACACCTGAGGACGATGGCGACGGCCGCCCCGATCACGGGACGGGGCGCTGACCCATGCAGACCAACTTCGTGGAGCTGTTGCCCCTGGCGGTGCTCCTGCCGTTCTTCGGCGCCGGCCTCGCCTTCGCCTTCTTCCGGCAGCGGACCACCCAGCGGGCGATCACCATCGGCACGCTGGTACTTACCGTGGTCCTGGAGATCGCCCTGTTGGCGGAGACCTGGGACGGCGGCGCCCATGCGGTGCATCTGGCCGGGTGGCCCGCGCCGTTCGGCATCTCTATGGTGATCGACCGGTTCTCCGCCCTGATGCTGGTGGTCTCCTCGATCATCACCCTGGCGGTCTTGCTCTACGCGGTCGGCCAGGGCGCCGCGGAGGAGGGCGACGACGCCGGCCCGGTGTCGATCTTCTACCCCACCTACCTGATCCTAGTGGCCGGGGTGTCCAACGCGTTCCTCGCCGGGGACCTGTTCAACCTGTACGTCGGCTTCGAGATCTTCCTGACGGCGTCCTATGTGCTGCTGACCCTCGGGGGAGGGGAGTCTCGCATCCGGGCGGGGGTGACCTACGTGGTCGTCTCGGTCATCTCCTCGATGCTGTTCCTGATCACCATCGGTGTGGTGTATGCGGCCACCGGCACCGTGAACATGGCGGACCTGGCGCTGAAGCTGGGCGATCTGGACGGCGACATGCAGCTGCTGCTGCACGTGATGCTGCTGGTGCCTTCGGCATCAAGGCGGCGGTCTTCCCGCTGGCGTTCTGGCTGCCGGACTCCTACCCGACTGCCCCCGCCCCGGTGACGGCGGTCTTCGCAGGCCTGCTGACCAAGGTCGGCATCTATGCGATGATCCGCACCGAGACGCTGCTGTTCCCGGGGGAGCGGATCAACACCGCGTTGATGATCGTCGCGCTGCTGACGATGATCGTGGGCATCCTGGGTGCGCTGGCCCAGGGCGACATCAAACGGATGCTCTCCTTCACCCTGATAAGCCACATCGGCTATCTGGTGTTCGGACTCTCGCTGGTCTCGATTGTGGGCATGTCGGCCACCATCTACTACGTGGCCCACCACATCACCATCCAGACCACGCTGTTCCTGGTGACCGGACTGATCGAGCGCAGAGGCGGGTCCTCCAACGTGGATCGGCTGGGGAGTCTGGCGAAGATCTCTCCCGCTCTGGCCGTACTCTTCTTCATCCCGGCGATGAACCTCGCGGGGATCCCTCCGTTCTCCGGATTTATCGGCAAGCTGGGGATGATCCAGGGCGGGATCGCGGAGGGCACCTGGATCACCTGGACCCTGGTGGTCGGCTCTGTGGTGACCTCGTTGCTGACTCTGCTGGCCGTGGCACGGATCTGGGCGCGTGCGTTCTGGCGCAAGGCCGAGGACGCAGACTCCCCGGACCGGCTGCTGATGTCGAAGACGTTGGCGCACGCGCGGGCGGCGAACAAGCGGCTGCTGCCGATGTCGGTGGTGGCGCCGACCGCCCTGCTGGTGACGATGTCCTTGGCGTTCACCGTGTTCGCCGGGCCGCTGATGTCCTTCTCCCGTGCGGCCGCCCAGGACATGTACGAGCGCACCCCCTACCTTGAGGCGGTGCTGGGGGAGGAGCGCGTGGACGGGGTCCGCGAGGAGCTGGAGGACCTGGCCTCGCAGATACCTGACCTAGACACCGGCGACGGCGGCTCCGACGAGTTCGCCCCGGTGCGGACCTCTTTGGAGCCTGAAGACGAGTCGGCGCAGGAGGCTGATGACCGATGAAGCGACCCCGGACCCCGCTGCCGCTCGAGCTGCCGCTGATCGCCTTCCTCAGCTTTCTCTGGATGGCGATGTGGCAGGACTTCACCCTGGGCACTCTGATCGTCGGGGCCGTGCTGGGCACCGCCGTGGTGCGGCTGTTCTACCTGCCGCCGCTGCGCGGCTCGGGGCGGATCAACATCTGGTGGGTGCTGGTCTTCACGGTCCGTTTCCTGGCGAAGATGGTGGCCGCATCCTTCCAGGTGGCCTGGATCGCCGTCGTGCGCGGACCGAAGGTGCGCAACTCGATCATCTCGGTGCAGCTGCGCAGCCATGACGACTTCATCGTCACGGTGACAGGCCACGCGCTGGCACTGGTGCCCGGCTCGCTGGTGATCGATGTGGATCGCACCACGGCGACCCTGTACCTGCACTGCCTCAACGTCACCGACGACCACGACGCCGAGCGCATCCGGCAGGATGCCCTGCGCACTGAGGCACTGGTGCTCCGCAGCTGCGGGAACCGATCGGACCTGGCCGTGGTGAAGGCGGAGCGGCGGCTCGGGCGGGTCAGCGGATTCTCCAAGACGGAGCGTGACCGGCCGATCCCGGCGCACAGCGCCGCCCCGCCGACGACCGGTATGCCGTCCACACCGGGTGAGGAGGCCCGCTGATGCTCGAGCACGCCTACTGGATCACCCAGACTCTGCTGGCGGCGGCGGTGTTCTGCGCCGTCTACCGGGTGTTCCGCGGGCCGTCGGTGCTGGACCGGGTGATCAGTGTGGACGTCATCCTGATCATCGTCTCGTCGATGCTGATCACGGACATGGTGGCCCGGAACCATCAGGACTTCATCCTGTTCGTGATCGCCACCGCGGTCATCGGTTTCCTCGGGGCGGTGGCGATCGCCCGCTACGTGGCGGTGCGACGGCCGGAGGGTGCCGCCGGCGTCACCGAGCTGACTGGTCTGCTGCCCCGCGTCCCCGAGGACCCCGGCAGCGAGTCCGGCGGGTCGGCGGGTGCGCGACGACACGCCGACGGCCCCGTCGGCGGCGAGCCCGTCACGGATCAGCGGCTCGGAGGGTCCGGACCCGCACGGCGGATCCTTCGCCCCCGGCGGCCCCGGGGAGGATGAGGACCCGTCGACCTCGTGGTTCCGGGAGCTGAAGCGGTCGGGCTTCACCCCGCGCGCCCGCTCCCGCAGGGACGAGGACGGGCCGTCCGATCAGCGGAGCCGACCCGAGGACGGGGGAGAACGATGATGGGAATTCTGGATCCCGAGCTGCTGGACCAGGTCCTCGACGGCGTCGCCTCGGTGTTCCTGGTGGTCGGCGGGCTGATGTCCTTGGCGGCAGGGATCGGCATGGTCCGGTTCCCGGATCTCCATTCGCGCATGCACGCGGCCACGAAGCCCCAGGTGCTGGGCCTGCTGAGCCTGCTGATGGCCGCGGCGATCACCTGGCGCAGCTGGACCGGGGTGGTCCTGGTGCTGCTGGCGTGGGGGCTGCAGCTCCTCACCGCACCGGCCAGCGCCCATGTGGTGGGTCGGGCCGGGTATCGGACCAAACACTTCAAGGCGGGGCAGCTTGCTCAGGACGAGCTGGCCCGGGCGGTGGACCGGATCTCCCGGGGCCATGGGGCCCGGCGCGAAGTCCGCGACGAGTCGGACTGACCCGCCCAGCGGGTGCGGCGTGGTCGCCACGTGCCTCACCGCCCCATGACACACGTCGACGTTGAGACGTCGACCTGACACATCGAGGAGTCATCTTCCGGCAGATCCGATGGGCGATGAAGCGCGTCAGCAGCGCAGGACATGCCGGAATGTGACTCCTCGATGGGGGAGCCCGAGGGGCGGTCGGCTCAGACCTCGGCCTTGTCCGCGTAGGCCGCCTTGATCTTCTTCATGGATGCCTTGGCGCCGCGCTGGGAGAGCACCTGCACCCCGGCGGAGATGGCTGCCGAGGAGACGGCGAAGACCAGGGCCTTCTGCAGCGAGATGTCCTCGTCATCGGAACCACGGGGGGAGTCCTCGCCGGTGGCCTGCCTCCAGGCGAACTCGAAGGCCTTCGTGGCGACGAAACCTCCGGCCAGGGAGATCCCGGTGGTCAGCAGCTTGTCCATGATCTTGTCCATCAGCACTCCTGGTGGTGGGATGCGGGCTCGGCAGCACGTCGGCGCAGGTCCGGTGGACCCTGCTGCGGCAAGGGCGCCCGAGGACGCCCTGCACCGTCACCAGCCTAACCGGCAGGCGGCCCGGATGCGCTACTGTGGTGGACGTCATTCGAGACACGACAGGGGAGCGCTTCCCGGGCCTGCGGACGCGGGCACGGCACGGCGCTGAGAGTGGGCACACGGCCCAGACCCTCGAACCTGATCAGGACAACACCGGCACGACGCCGGGACAACGCCTGCGCAGGAAGTCGAGCTGTCCTCGGATGCCGGATCTGCACCTCGCGTGCCGCATCGCGACGACGGCGCCCCGCTGCCCGGCGGGCCGTCCGTCGCACCGCCGACGCCGAAGACCGCGGCATCGGGCCGCATGGGCCCGCGGTGGGCAGGACCGGCTCCCTCCCTGCGTGCTCGTGGTCCACGCTCGTCACACGAGGGAGCATCATGAGCAGCACTGAACAGACCGCCTCGCGCGGAACGCACGGCCCGGCGGCCGGCCAGTCCGCATCCGGGGCCCCCAGGACCTTCCGCTGGACGGTCTCGGAGATCGTCGTCGCCTCCACCCTGGCAGTGGCCTCCGGCGTCATCTTCTGGGGATGGAACCTGAGCTATCACGTCGTCGGGGGACTCTTCGCCGCCTACCCGCCGGCCGCCACCCTGGTGCACGGCATGTGGCTCTTCCCCGCGGTGCTGGGGATGCTGATCATCCGCAAGCCCGGCGCCGCCATCTACTGCGAGATGGTCGCCGCGGTCGTCTCGGCCCTGCTGGGCTCCCAGTGGGGTCTGACCGTGCTGTCCTCCGGCTTCGTGCAGGGCCTGGGCGCGGAGCTGATCTTCCTGGCGTTCCTCTACCGGCGCTACACCCTGGAGGTCGCGATGCTCGCCGGGGCCCTGTCCGGGTTCTTCGGCGGAGCGACCTACCACTGGATCATCCCCATGTACGCCTACGCGCCGCTGGAGACCTTCATCCACATCGGATGCTTCACGCTCTCCGGGGCGATCATCGCCGGCCTGCTGTCCTGGCTGGCCACCCGCGGGCTCGCGGCCACCTCGGTGCTGGGGCCGCTGGCCTCGCGCCGGGCGCATCAGGAGCCGGTGCTGCGCCGTCGTCGTGAGGCTGAGCTGATGAGGCCGGACCCCGCTCCCGCCCCCGACGCCCCTGTCCAGAGCCCTGCCGCGGGCGCCGGCGTCGACGTCCGCGGCTGGAGCTACCAGCATGCGGATCGCCCCGCCCCGGCGGTGGACGGGCTGGATCTGCGCCTGGAGCCCGGGGAGAAGGCCCTGCTGGTGGGCGCCTCGGGGGCTGGGAAGTCCACCCTGCTGCACGGCCTGGCCGGAGTGCTGCACGACGACGAGGCCGTCACCTCCGGCGAGCTGCTGGTCGACGGGCTCACCCCGCACCAGGCCCGCGGCGCGGTGGGGCTGATGCAGCAGGACCCGGAGGCCCAGGTGGTGCTCTCCCGCATGGGGGACGACGTCGCCTTCGCCCCGGAGAACCTGGCGGTGGCGCGGGCCGAGATCTGGGACCGTGTGCACCAGGTGCTGCAGGAGACGGGCCTGGCCGGAACCGCCGAGGAGACCCGCGACCTGCTCGACCACCCCACCGCTCGGCTCTCCGGCGGGCAGAAGCAGCGTCTCGCACTGGCCGGCATCCTGGCGATGCGACCGGGCCTGCTGCTGCTCGACGAGCCCACCGCCAACCTCGACCCGGAAGGAACCGACCGGGTGCGCGACGCCGTCGTCGAGGCCTGCCGCCGGCACGGCTCCACCCTGCTGGTGGTCGAGCATCGGCTGGCCACCTGGGTGGATCACGTGGACACGCTGATCGTCCTCGACGCCGCCGGCGGGGTGCGGCACCGGCTTCCGGCCGCCCGGATCCACGACGACGCCGACCTGCGTGCCGACCTCGTGCAGCTGGGCCTGTGGGTGCCCGGCCACGACCCGGTGCCGGAGACCACCTGGGGGACCGCGCTCCATCCCGCCGGGGCCGCGTCGCCTGCGCCGCTGCTCACCGGCGAGGAGCTCGCCGTCTCCCGGGAGAGGCCGCCCCGGCGGAGGTCGAACCGTCCGGCTCCGGTCCCGGTGCTCCACGGGGTGGACGTCGCGCTCCCGGCCGGACGTGCGCTGGGCATCACCGGCCGCAACGGCGCGGGCAAGTCCACGCTGCTGCTGAGCCTGGCGGGGCTGATCCCGGTCCATGGTGGCCGGCTCGTCGCCGCGGACCGGCTCAAAGGGGCCGACGGCGGTGAGCTCCCGGACGATCCGCATCGGTGGCGCTCTGCTGACCTCGTGGCCCGCATCGGCCTGGTCTTCCAGGAGCCTGAGCATCAGTTCGTCCGGCCCACGGTGCGTGAGGAGCTCGCCCTCGGTGCCCGCCAAGCCCGACGGCCCGGCGGCGACCAGCCGCTGTTCAGCGAGCATGAGGTCGAGCAGCGGGTTGATCGGCTTCTCGAGCGGCTGCGACTGACCGCGCTGGCTGAGGCGAACCCTTTCACGCTCTCGGGCGGGGAGAAGCGCAGGCTCTCGGTGGGCACGGTGCTCGCTGCAGGTCCGGAGGTGCTCATGCTGGACGAGCCGACCTTCGGCCAGGACGCCCACACGTTCGCCGCCCTGATCGGGCTGCTGCGTGAGCATCTGCGCGACGGCGGCACCGTGGTGGCGGTGACCCACGACGAGGCGTTCCTGCGGGCGCTGGAGGCCGAGGAGCTGCGCCTCGGGGAGCCGGGTGCGGGCGCCGTCTCCTCCTCCGCGGGGACCCGCAGCGCGGGAGCGGCCGCCCCGATGCTGACCGGGGTGCGATCGACGTCCTGGCTCGGCGGCTCGAATGCGCTGGCCAAACTATTCGCCGTGCTGCTCGTGACCGCCGCTCTGGTCTCCACGATGGACTGGGTCAGCTCGGCGGTGGTGATCGCCGCCAGCTTCCTGGTGCTGCCGTTGGCCGGGCTGCGACTGGGGCAGTTCCTGAGACGCATCTGGCCGTTCGCGGTGGGAGCGGTGGTGGCCGTCTGGGGGACCGCCATCGCGGCCGAGGAGTCCGGGGCGGTGCTGCTGGACTTCGGCGTCACCACCGTCAGCGAAGGATCCGTGGAGCTGGGGATCGCCATGGGGGCCCGAGCGCTCGCGGTGGTGCTGCCTTCGGTGATCGTCTTCTCCACCACGGACCCGACGGATCTGGCCGATGCGCTGGCCCAGCAGCTGCGGCTCCCGGCGCGCTTCGTGCTGGGTGCGCTGGCAGCGATGCGGCTGCTCGGCCTGTTGGCCCAGCACTGGGTGACCATCGGGCTCGCACGTCGGGCCCGGGGGATCGGCACGCAGGGCGGATTCGCCGGGAAGGTGCGCGCCACGTGCTCGCAGCGTTCGGGCTGCTGGTGCAGGCCATCCGGGTCGCCGTCCGGCTGGCGGTGACCATGGAGTCCCGCGGGTTCGGTGCGGGACCTCGTACGTGGGCACGGCCGGCGCGCTTCGGCGTCGTGGACGTCCCGGTGGTCCTCGGCGGTGCCCTGCTGGCGGGGGTCGCGCTGACGGCGGCGATTCTGAGCGGGGAATGGAACCCCGTGTGGTGACGGCGGGATCCGCTCTGACGTCGCTCGCGCACGCTGTCACATTGTGAAACATTTCATAGCGACGAAGGGTGTGGCGGGCGGGTGGGGGCCGTGTGGGGGCGTTCTGGCGGCTCAGGGCCACCAACTCGTCGACGGCGATGTGGCCGGGCTCACCTCATCGTCGGGGAGCGGTTCGGCGCGAGGTCTTCGGCAGGAGGCATCCCCGGATTCGCGCGGAATTGCGAAAGATGTGTTGCAGATCCTCCTCTCGCTGTCAGGAGACAGGGCAGATGGGCCCCTGCGTCAGGGGTTGGCGAGGTGACTCGACGGCGGAGTCCCGTGTGACCTGAAGATGACCAGATGCTCATGCGCATCAGTTTCATCCACCCTCTTCAGCGGGCTCGATTCTCGACGTAGAGTGTTGCCACCTGCAACAGACACCAGCTGCGCCGCTCGAGCTGCTCGCACCATGATTGAGGAAGGCGCCACCGGACTGATCGGCCAGTCACCTGACGGGTCGACCGCGGCTTCAGCCCCGGAAGGGGCCTCCCCGTCGAGGTCAGAGATGCCTTCGGCCGAGGTCGCGCCGTGCCGGACGGCCTCCAGATGGAGCGGACTGCGCGGACGGCGTCACGCCCCGCCGGGGCCGTGCCGAGCCACGTGAGGAAACCGTCCGTGAGAATCCCGATCAGCGTCGTCCAGCGGACCACGGCGCGTCCGACTCCCGAGGTGCGGTCGCGTCAGCGGAGCCGTCCGCGAGGCGTCGAGGAGGCGGGATGCTGAAGTTCCTGGCTCTGCGGGCCGTCCGCTACGCCGTGATGACCTTCGCGGTGACCTCGCTGGCCTATCTGATGGCCGTCAGCTTCTTCAATCCCGAGGCCCAGCTCGCGGACATCATGGGCGGCGGGGTGGATCCTGAGGTCAGCCGGGCGAACGTCCAGGACTCGCTGCGGCGGCTGGATCTTGATCCGGACCAGAACGCGCTCCAGCGGTACTGGGTGTGGCTGACCGGAATCCTCACCCAGTGGGACTGGGGCCGGACTCCCAACGGCGGCTACGTCAACGACGAATTCGCCATCCGGGTGTGGATCTCCACCCAGCTGACGTTGGTCGCCACGGTGATGACCATGGTCATCGGAATCCTGCTGGGCGTCTACGCGGCGGCCCGGCAGTACCGGTTCGGGGACCGGGCCAGCACCTGGTACTCCTACTTCACGATGATCGTGCCGGTGCCGGTGGCCTACCTGCTGGTCCAGCGGGGGGCGATCTGGGTCAACGAGGCCGCCGGCCAGCAGATCTTCTACGTCACCGGGTTCCGCAGCATCGGCGTCGAGGGGACCTGGAACCAGTTCGTGGACATGGCGGCCCACTACACGGTGCCCACCGTGGCGATGACGCTCTTCGGCTGGGCCTCCATGCAGATCTCCCAGCGCCAGTACCTGCTGGACTTCGTCAACGCAGACTTCGTCCGCACGGCTCGCGCCACGGGGCTGACCCGCAGCCAGGCGATCCGGAAGCATGCGCTGCGCGTGTCCTTCGTTCCGACGGCGCAGTCCATCGCCTTCACCATTCCCGCGCTGTTCACCGGAACCGTGATGGCCGAGATGGTCTTCAACTGGGACGGGCTGGGCTCCTGGGGACTGCGGGCCCTGCACGCCCATGACGTCAACGCCTCGGTGGCGATCGTCTTCTACGGGTGCATCATCTTCGCCATCGGCGCGATGCTGGCCGACTTCTTCACCTCCCTGGTCGACCCGAGAGTGAGGCTGTGACCCATGTCCATCACCCCGATCAGCGCCGTGGAGAACTCGCGCGCCGCCGCGGACGAGCTGCCGGAGCAGCCGGTGGAGTTCAAGCCGATGGGCAAGAAGCGGCTCATCGCCCGGCGGTTCGTGCGCAACCGGCTGGCCCTCGTCGGCGTGGCGCTGCTGGCTCTGCTGGGTGCGTTTGCGCTCTTCGGGCATCTGCTCACCCCGTGGCACTACACGGAGCAGGACTTCCTGAACCTGGGGACGGGGCCGAGCGCCGAGCACTGGCTGGGGACGAACTCGGCCGGCATCGACATGGTGGCGCTGCTGGCGCAGGGCACCCGCACCTCCCTGATGATCGGGCTGGTCGTCGGCATCCTGACGCCGCTGATGTCCCTGCTGGCCGGCTGTGCGATGGCGTACTTCGGCAAGTGGGTGGACCGCACCCTGATGTGGTTCATCGAGGCGCTGATCATGTTTCCGCAGATCATCCTGATCGGCATCATCATGACCGGGCGCGACGGCGGGCCCGTGACGTTGGCGTTCATCATGGTCTTCTTCGGCTGGATGGCCTCAGCGCGTCTCATCCGGGGGATGTCCCTGTCCTTCGTGGACCGTGAGTTCGTGAAGGCGGCACGTTTCATGGGGGTGCACCCGCTGCGCATCGTGTGGCGGCACCTGACCCCGAACCTGGCTTCCCTGGCGATCATCAACGCGACCACCAGCATCTGGGGTGCGATCCTCGCGGAGATCTCCCTGTCCTTCCTGGGCATCGGGGTCAGCGTGCCGGAGACCTCGCTGGGGCTGCTCATCTACCAGGCCCGCAGCTATGTCTTCGGCCAGCAGCCATGGATGTTCTGGGCGCCGGTCATCGCCTTCGGGCTGATCGTCGTGGCGCTGATGCTGATCAACGACGGACTGCGGGACGCCCTCGATCCGGAGTCGCGAGCAGGAGGTCGAGCCCGAGTATGAGCACCACGCCAGCAGTGACAGACCGGCGGCAGACCGCCGGGGGCCCGGAGGTGGTCCTCTCCGTGCGGGACCTCAACGTGCGCTTCCCTTCGGAGTCCGGCACCGTGCATGCGGTCCGGGGCGTGGACTTCGACCTGCGTGCCGGGGAGGTCCTGGGCATCGTGGGGGAGTCCGGTTCGGGGAAGTCCGTGACCTCGATGGCCATCATGGGACTGCTGCCCGAGTCCGCCCGTGTGGACGGAGAGGTCGTGCTCGCCGGAGAGTCCGTGCTCGGGCTCAGCGACAAGCAGATGAGCCGGCACCGGGGGAACACCATCTCCATGGTGTTCCAGGACCCGCTGAGCTCGCTGACCCCCGTGCTGTCCATCGGCCAGCAGATCACCGACGCCATCGGCAACCACCATCCGGAGATGACTCGGCAGCAGAAGGAGGACCGCGCCGCCGAGCTGCTGACCAAGGTGGGCATCCCCTCGCCTGAGGAACGGCTGAAGAACTTCCCCCATGAGTTCTCCGGCGGCATGCGTCAACGCGTCATGATCGCCATGGCGATGGCCAACGACCCGAAGGTCATCATCTGCGACGAGCCGACCACCGCCCTGGACGTCACCGTGCAGGCGCAGGTCCTGGAGCTGCTGAAGGTGGCCCAGCGGGAGACCGGGGCGGCGATCGTCATGATCACCCACGATCTCGGCGTGGTCGCCGGCCTCGCCGACCACCTGGTGGTCATGTACGCCGGTCGGCCGGTGGAGCGCGGCACCACCCGGGAGGTCTTCGCCCAACCATCCATGCCATACACGATGGGCCTCATCGCGGCGGTGCCTCGGCTGGACGTCTCCCCGGAGCACGCGCTGGCCACGATCCCAGGCCAGCCGCCGAATCTGACGCAGCCGCCGCTCGGCTGCCCGTTCGCTCCGCGCTGTCCGATGGCGGCCGAACAGTGCCGCCAGGAGGAGCCGGTGCTGCGCCCCGTACCAGGAGCCTCGGCCCGTGACGACTCCTCGTCAGGTGACGGGGCGGCGCTGCCTCAGGTGGCGCTGCACAGTGCGGCCTGCCTGCGGCTGGAGGAGGCGCTGCGCTCGGACCCGCGGGAGGTCTACGGTGTCGAGCGTGTTCAGCCCTCCGCGATCGAGCTGACCCCGCGCGAGAGTCGGGAGACCGTGCTGCAGGTCGAGCATCTGAGCCGCCGGTTCGAGCTCCGCTCCCGGCTGCTGAAGCGCCGCCTGGGCGTGGTGCAGGCGGTCGATGACATCAGCTTCGACGTCCGTGAGGCGGAGTGCTTCTCCATCGTGGGCGAGTCCGGGTCCGGCAAGAGCACCACGTTGCTGGAGATCATGGAGCTGGACCCGCCGGAGGGTTCGACGCTGCACGTCAACGGCACCACGGTGGCCGGCTCGAAGAAGCGGCACCGGGCGCCGAAGGAGCTGCGGGCGGGCATCCAGATGGTGTTCCAGGACCCCACCGGGGCGCTGTCGCCGCGGCAGACGGTCTTCGAGCTGCTGGCGGAGCCCATGCAGGCGCAGGGCTGGGAGGCCGATCGCATCTCCCGGCGGGTCATGGAGCTCATCGGCATCGTCGGGCTGCAGCCGGACCACCTGGACCGGTTCCCCAACGCGTTCTCCGGAGGGCAGCGGCAGCGCATCGGCATCGCGCGCGCCCTGGCGCTGGACCCGAAGGTGATCGTGCTCGACGAGCCCGTCTCCGCCCTGGACGTCTCCATCCAGGCGGGGGTGGTGAACCTGCTGCAGCGGCTGAAGTCGGAGCTGGGGCTCTCCTATGTGATGGTCGCCCATGATCTCTCGGTGGTCCGGCATATCTCGGACCGGGTGGCGGTCATGTACCTGGGCCGGTTCGTGGAGGTCGGTGACGTGGAGCAGATCTATGAGCGCCCGCGGCACCCGTACACCCAGGCGCTGCTCTCGGCCATCCCGGTGCCGGACCCGGAGGTGGAGTCCACCCGGACGCACCTGGTGCTGGAGGGGGACCTCCCCTCGCCGACGAATGTGCCCGACGGGTGCAGCTTCCGGCCCCGCTGTCCGCTGTATCGCCTCCTGCCGGAGGAGAAGCGGAGGTCCTGCCAGGAGGTGGAGCCGGTGCTGGAGCCGCTGGCCGGGGAGGACGACGTCGATCAGCGCGTCGCCTGCCATCATCCTGCGGACCTGCTGAGCACCCGGGAGGCGGCCGTGAACTGAGCGCGTCCGCATCAGAGCATCCGGCCCAGGAGAAGCCCGCCTGGCCGGTCATGGTGCCCGACCCGGCGCAGCGGCGTCGGCGGGCACCCACCAGCGGAGGTGGGCATCCGCATCATCGCACAGGAGGAGAGCACCTATGCAGCACCGGAAGACGAGGATCCCGCGGCGCCGAGCCGCGCTGCCGATGGCCGTCCTGGCGGCCGGAGCGCTGGCCCTGGTCGGCTGCGGCAACGGCGACGGCGGCGGGAGCGGGGGTGGGGGACCCGAGCAGGCGGGTCTCAGCGGGACCTCGCGGAGGTCTATGACATCAACGCCCAGGACCCGGCGGACCTGCAGGAGGGTGGTCAGCTGACTCTGCCCATCGGCCACCTCGGGCCCAACTTCAACGGCCTGACCAATGCGGGCAACGCCGCCGACACCCGCCAGATCCTCAGCGCGGTGCACACTGCCAGCGCCTGGAGGCTGGACCCTGAGGGCGACTACGTCCTCAACGAGGACTACTTCCTCTCGGCAGAGCAGGAGATCACCGACGACGGCACCCAGCTCCTGCACTATGAGCTGAACCCGGAGGCCGTCTGGAACGACGGCACGCCCATCGACTTCGAGACCTACGAGCACACCGTGGCGATCCGCTCGGGAGCCGAAGAGGGCTATGACCTGGTGTCCACGACGGCCTACGACCAGATCGAGAGCATCGAGCAGGGCGAGGACGAGTGGCACTTCACCATCACCATGGCGGAGATGTACCAGCCTGGCAGAGCATCTTCAACGCGGGGAGCACCGGTGACAGCCCCATCATCCACCCTGACGTGGACACCCCGGAGGAGTTCAACGACGGCTTCGTCAACGATGTGCGGCCCGAGTACCGGGCCGGTCCCTTCACCGTGGATGTCATGGACGTGGCCGCGAATGTGATCTCCCTGGTCCCCAACGAGAACTGGTGGGGCGAGGAGCCGGTGCTGGAGCGGCTGAACTTCGCCGCCTATGAGACCAGCGCGACCATCCCCGCGTTCCAGAACGGGGAGATCGACGCCGTCGCCGTGGCGAACCGCCCCCGTTATGAGGAGCTGACGGAGTGGTCGGACGAGGGCTATGACATCCGCCGCGGTCAGCGCATGGCGACCTGCGGCTTCGTGCTCAACGGGGACGCCACCACCCTCGACGACGTCGCGGTGCGGGAGGCGATCTTCCGGGTCCTGGACCGCGAACAGCTGGCGGCCATCCAGTTCGAGGGCATCAACTGGGAGGAGGACACCCCCGGCTCCTGGCTGATGATGCCGTTCGATGACCGGTACGAGGACGCCTACCCTGTGGAGGACGACGACGCCGAGGGCGCCGCAGAGGTCCTGGAGGAGGCCGGCTGGGTCTTCGAGGATGAGGGGGACGAGTACCGCAGCCGGGACGGCGAGGAGCTGCGGGTGGTGTTCAACACCTTCGGCGATGACCCGATCAACCAGGCGATGACCCAGGCCGCCCAGTCCATGGCGGCCGGCGTCGGCGTCAACCTGGACATCAACAACCAGGGCTCCGGGCAGTTCGGGGACGTGGTGGGCAACCGCGACTTCGGGCTGGTCAACATGTGCTACGGCAAGGCCGGGGCTGACCCGACCAGCGCCCCGAACCAGTTCTACTCCACTGGGGACGGCAACCTGACCGGCCTGGGAGACGAGGAGCTGGACGAGCGGATCAGCGAGCTCTTCGGCATCGAGGACGACGACGAGCGGTTCGCCGAGGCCCATGCCATCGAGCAGGAGGCACTGAGCACCTACTTCCACTACCTGGCGTACTCGAACGGGCCCGTGATCACGGCCTTCCGCGAGGGTCTGGCGAACTACGGGCCGAGCCTGTTCGAGACCCGTGACTGGACGCTGGTCGGCTGGGAGTCCGACGCCGGCCACGACGGCACCGACACCGGTGTGGACGCCGAGGAGCTCGAGGACACCGACGAGGAGTGATCCCGCACGGCCCGGGTGACGGGCCGTCGTCGGCATGAAGACCGGTCGCGGGCGGTCGGGATGGACAGGTGCGAGTGATCCATCCCGGCCGTCCCCGATCTTGTGTCGGCGGGTCGGCGAGGGGCGGGCCGGAGATGTCCGGGTCGGCGGCCGGGGAGCCTGTTCCCCGGGCCCGTCATCTCCTACAGTGCCGCCATGAGTGATGTGGACGCTGAGGCGGAGATGCTCCTGCGGTACCTGCACGGGCTGCGCGAGGCGATGATCTGGAAGCTCGACGGCGTGACGGAGCATGATGCCCGCCGCCCCCTGACCCCCACCGGGACGAACCTGCTGGGCCTGGTCAAACATGTGGCCAGCATGGAGATGGGGTACTTCACGGCCCCACTGGGGCGCCCCAGCCCGGTGCCGATGCCGTGGCTGGAGGACGGCGCCGCGTTCAACGCGGACCTCTTCGCCACGGAGGAGGAGAGCCGGGACTGGGTGCTGGACTTCTACCGGACGGCGTGGCGGACCACCGACGACGCCGTCGCCGACCTGGGCCTGGACGCGCCTGCCCAGGTGCCCTGGTGGGGTGAGAACGGCCGCACGACCCTCGGGCGGCTGGTGGTCCATCTCATCGTGGAGACCGCCCGGCACGCCGGCCATGCAGACATCCTGCGTGAGCTCCTCGACGGGGCGGTGGGCATGCGGCCTGGGAACGACAACATGCCGGAGGCGGAGCTCTCCGACTGGCACACGCATGTGGAGGACCTGCAGCGTCTCACCGATGAGTTCCTCTGAGGCGGGGTCGGCTCCGGATCGACGCGTAGGCTGGTGTCATGCGTATCGCAGCAGCACAGATCGTCACCGGTGAGGACCCGCGGCAGAACCTGGAGCTCGTCGACGAGTGGGCGGGCCGGGCCTCGGAGGCCGGCGCCGAGCTGGTGGTCTTCCCCGAAGCCGTCCAGCGGGCCTTCGGGCACACGCTGACCTCCGTCGCCGAGCCCGTGGACGGCCCCTGGGGCGCTCGGCTGCGTGACATCGCACGGCATCACGGGACAGCGATCGTCGCCGGCATGTTCACCCCGGCAGAGCCGGGGGAGCAGGGCCGCGCGCGGGTGACCAATACGCTGCTGGCGGTGGACGGCGAGGGCGTGCTGGCCACCTACGACAAGATCCATCTCTATGACGCCTTCGGCTTCCAGGAGTCCAAGACCGTGGCCCCCGGTGAGGAGCCGGCGCGGTTCACCCTCGACGGTGAGCTCCTCGGCCTGGCGACCTGTTACGACATCCGATTCCCGAGCCTGTTCACCGCCCACGCCCGGGCCGGAGCGCTGGCCACCATCCTGCCGGCGTCCTGGGGTGCCGGACCCGGGAAGGTGGACCAGTGGCGGCTGCTGGCCCGCGCCCGGGCGCTGGACTCCACCCAGTACGTGATCGCGTGCGGTCAGGGCCTGCCCGCAGCGGCCGGGGTCGAGGCGGTGGAGGGGGCGCCCACCGGGGTGGGGCACTCCATGATCGTCTCGCCCACCGGGGAGGTGCTCGCCGAGGCCGGCGAGGCCCCGGAGCTGCTGGTCGCCGACCTCGACGCCGACGTCGTGGCCGCCGCCCGGGAGAAGCTGCCGGTGCTGGCCAACGCCCGGGAGATTCCGCAGGGCTGAGGGGTCCCCGGGCCCTGTCCGCCTGCCCTGCTGCCCTCCGGCCCTGAGCTGGTCCGCGGGCATCCCTGTCCCCCTTTCAGGGACGACGGCGGTGGGTTACGCGCTTCACCAAGGAGTGAGGTCCCTGAAAGGGGGACAGAGATCAGGAGGAGGGGTCAAGAAGTCCGCCCCACGTGGCGACGGCCCGCGGCCAGGGCGTAGACACCCGCCCCGACCGTCACCAGCGGAAAGCTCAGGCTCGCCACCAACCAGGGCACCATCCAGGCGGCCTGCAGCCGCGTCATCTCCAGTGCGGGCCCGGCCAGGAGCCCCACGACGGCGGCCAGCGCGGCGAGCACGATCGTGACCTTCAAGGAGACGACGACGGCGCGGGCCAGTGCGGCCTCGAGTCGTGGGGGCTGCACTGCCCGGGTGGACCACGCCAGGGTGACTCCGGCGAAGACCGCCAGTGCGACCGCGACGTGGGCGGCAGGTAGCAGGCGCTCGCCGATCAGCCACCAGGCGAGCAGTCCGGCCGCCGTCGCGGAGACCAGTGCCGCAACAGTCGCAGCGACTCCGGGAGCCGCTGCCCGCAGGGCGGGGGTAAGCAATAGTGATGACGCTGCCCCGGCGGCGGCCGCGACAACCGTCGGCGCGGTGATGAGCACCGGTACCCAGCCGATCGCCCCCGCGAAGCCCCCCCAGGTGGCGCCGAGCTCCGTCAGGAGGCTCACGAGTGCCCACAAAGCACCGATCGCACTGACGAAGGCGGCGGGGTAGGCGGCGCTGCGCCACGTGATCATTGCATGTGTGCTCGGCTGTTCCATGGCTTCATGTCCCTCTTTATCCGTTTCGCACGTTCGATGCGAAAGTTGACCACTGAGACCTCGCCCCAGGGTGAGTCCAGGCAGCCCAGGACGGAGTAGATGCGTAGACCGTCAAGACGCTGCGGTCTCCGAAACTGAAGTTCACTGTATGGCCCGTGCCATACAGGTGGTTCGTTGTGGTTCGGAAGTTGAAGAAGAAGCTGTGGTTCGCATCCGGCAGCTGTGTCACTCCCATTCTGCATTCGAAGTTTCCGATGACGGCTACGCGGAGCGGCAGGAGCTGACCATTGCTGGGATAGTTCCTAGGGGCGCCGGAAATAGGAAAATAGCAATTGAAGCAACCGCGGACCAGGCTGGACGCCTGGTACTTCGTCTTGCCGTATGAGAACGTGTAGGAGTAGCTCCATCCTGAGGAGACTGAGACGGGGTAATCGCTGACCTGATCATGGTTGAATTCCTGGTAGAGGATCCCGTCCTCCCAGGTGTACCAGGCCTCGACTTCTTCACCCGTGGCGTCACTTGCTGTGATGTTGGTGAACGCCGCGACAGTTCCTTCGTCGGCTTCCAGAAGGTACCCTTCAGGGTTCTCGATCAGCTCTGCCTCCGATGTGATGTCGAGGTCCAAAGCCGGTGCCGTAGGTTCGTCGGAGCCGCTGACGACAGAGTTGAATTCCATTCCTGCGGGGTGACTGGTCACCTTGAAAGTGGACCCAAGGCCGTCGTTCAACGCGAGATGCAACTCAGTGTCTACCGTGGACCCAATCTCTTCAGATTCGTCCGTATCGACGACAGTGAAAGTGAGGCTGTCGTTTGCGGAGAGTTCGTCCAGTTCGGTCTCATCCTGTATCCCCGAAGATTGTGGGGTGGAAGGTTCGACAGAGGAGTTTTCGGTATTCGGATTGTGTGAGACCCTGGCCTGTCCAGTCGGTGAGTTCCATACATCCAGTGCCACAGATTTGTCTGACTCTGGGAAGTCCGATGGCGGCGGCGTGTGGGGCGTGTTGTCCACCTGCGTAGGTGTGAACATGCCTGCGCTCAGCGCGCCTATCGAAGCGAGCGATACGAGAGTCTTCATGCGTCCCTTCTTGGCCGGATGAGTTGAGAGCCCCAGGTGAGGGGCTGGACTCTAGGATCGACGAAGTTGTGACCGTCGCCCGGCGGAAGAGCGGATACTGGTGACCATTGGCTACATCCGAGGTCTGACGAGACCCAGCTGAGTAGCACGGATGAGCAGCTGCACGCGGTCTCGAGCGTCAAGTCTGCGATTCAGCCGGCTCAGATGTCCTTTGACTGCGGCTTCGCTAATCGTCATGGCCTGCGCGATCTCATGATTGCTGAGACCTGTGGAGAGGTGCTGCAAGGTCTCCAACTCCCGGGGTGGGACCTCTGGGACCAGGCTGAGGATCCGCGTTGCTGCTCGGTGAAGAGCATCAGGGGAGGCTGTCGGGCTGACCAGCAGATGGGGGGCAATAGCGGAGTCCAGGATGGGCCTGTCTGCGTGGACACGGCGTATGCCAGCCACTATCTCCCGTGCTGTCGCGCCCTTGCTGAGGTACCCGGTGGCGCCCGCGAGAATCGCATGAGCGACAGTCGTTGGGGATGTGAGCGCTGACAGTGCCAGCACCCGCGTGCGTGGGTAGGTGTCGACGATGATCCGAGTGATCTCGACGCCGTCGTGGTCCGGGAGGTGGAGGTCGAGTAGGACGACGTCGGGCGCGTCGTCCCGGACGCGGTGGAGAGCAGCCTGACCAGTGGCGTGGCCGCCGACCAGCTCCATGTCGGAGGCAGATCGCACGTAGATGCTGAGTGCGTCGCGCATGGCGGGATGATCGTCCACCACCAGCACTTGAATCATGGAACGATCCTATAGCCTGACCACATGGTGCGAACCCCAGTTCCCAGCATGGTGCAGAAGCTCCCACGGTCCGCACTGCTGTCCGTAACGATTCCCGTGGGGTCGGCTCTGATCATCTCCCTGGTGCTGCAGATCCTCGTGCTGGAGTCCCCAGTGGCACAGGGTACGTTGATCGCCTACATTGCCTGGGCATTGAGTTTCTGCGCGCTGTGGATCGCGCCGCAGGCCGGTGCCGTCGTCGCACTCGCAGGCGCGGCCATGAGCGGACTTATGGGGGCTCCCTTGGAGGGGGCGCTCCTGGCGGTCTCATTCGCAGGGATTATGGCTGTCTCAGCCCGGCCATGGTGCCGGCGCGCCTATCTGGTGCTGGCCCTGTCCTGGGTGACGCTGTCCGTCTGGGACCGAGCGTCAAGTGGATCGGACCTTGGAATGTGGGTGTGGTGGGCACTGTGCATCGGGTGCGCCTATGTGGTCGGGGGTCTGCTCCGGCGGACCTATGAGCGGCAGCAGGATGCTGAGGAACGTGCTGTTGCTGTTGAGGCGGCCCTCGAGGCGGCCAGGGAGGCCGAGAGACGCGCGCTCGCCCATGAACTCCACGACTCGTTGGGTCATGAGCTGACGATGATCCGGATGCGCAGCGAA
Organism: Nesterenkonia sp. PF2B19; assembly: GCF_001758425.2. Taxonomy (GTDB): domain Bacteria; phylum Actinomycetota; class Actinomycetes; order Actinomycetales; family Micrococcaceae; genus Nesterenkonia; species Nesterenkonia aethiopica. Next base: position 27,196 of record NZ_MDSS02000044.1, read on the forward strand.
GCGGCCGGACTGGCCCAGAATTGTCAGGGCCACGAGACGGCCCTGCGGGCGATTTCGGAGGCTGCGGGCTCGGCGATCTCAGATCTGCATCAGGTGGTGTCGATGCGGCAGGAGATTCCGGGAGATGAGTACGCCGGTATCCAGATGGGGTTGGACGAGGTCCTCGAGCTGCGCCTGAATGAACTGCGTGAGGGCGGGCATCATCCGCAACTGTTGGTGCGTGGGGATTCCGCGAACGTGGGGCTCGTCCTCCAGCACGACCTCGGTCGCCTGATCCAGGAGGCCGTCACCAACGTGCTGCGGCATGGTGCTCCCTCTAATGCAGGCGAGCCCGATTGTTGGATCACGCTCGAGGTCGGCGAGACCCTGGATCTGACGGTGACGAACCGTGCTGGGGCGGACGGCGAATCCGCTGGAGTGGGCAACGGCCGCGGGGTCGGCATGAGCAGCATGGATTGGCGAGTGAGAAGACTTGGAGGAACGTTCCGCGCCGGACCTGACGATGCCGGACGGTGGTGTCTGGAAGCTCACGGGATGCGCCGCGAGTGCCAGGTCGGAATTCCTGCGTCTGGAGCGGTCGGATGAAGGCGTCACAGACAGGGATCCGCGGTCATCCGTCCCTCACGGACTGGCTGTGACGCCCGCCATGTGATGAGATGAAGGCTGTGACACGGGGTGCCGCGCACTGCGGCTGAGATGACACCCGTCGAACCTGATCCAGTTAGCACTGGCGAAGGGATTGTCCGGCATGTGCGGCGCTGATCCGCACGGCGCCAGACCCGGTGACCTCCATCGGTGTCCAGTGCGCATCGCCCGCGGGCCGCCTTCGCCTCGAGACGAGAGGCAACCATGAGCACCGACACGGCACTCAACGACGCCGCACCCACCAGCACCGCGTCCACCACCGAATCCGCCGCCGGCCCCCACGACGGCGCCCTGCCCCTGAGCGAGCAGGTCGTCGTCGTCA
>NZ_MDSS02000045.1 GCF_001758425.2 Nesterenkonia sp. PF2B19
CAGGCGCAGTGCGCGGACCTCCAGGCCGGGGACGTCAGTCGGGCCGGTCGGGCTGGCGGGGCCGGTGGGGTCGAGGGAGCCGGCGGCCCGTTCGGCCACGGCCGTCGCCACATCCCAGGAGGGGTTGTGCGCCATTCCGCCGAAGGGCTCGAAGCCGGTGAGGAGCACCAGGGGTGCGGCAGAGCTCATGAGGAGCGGATCCTGCGGGTCAGGCGGATTCGCGCGCGACGACGTGGGCGCGGCCCAGCATCCAGACCTCATCGACCGAGGCCTGCTCCGCGGCGGGGGTGCGACGGCGCGGGTCGTCGTCGACGGCGGCGATGACGGCGTCGGCGATCAGTGTGGCGATCACGGACTGGTCCCACTGGACCGTGGTCAGCCGGGGACGGGACCACTCCGCCAGGGAGACATCGTCGTAGCCGACGACCGCGATCTCCTCCGGGCAGGCGATGCCCTCGTCCATCAGGGTGGCCAGCAGCATGAACGCGACCGTGTCCGAGAAGGCGCACAGTGCGGTCACCCCGGCCTCCCGGGCATGACGCACCACCTCGCCCACGTCGGAACCGTCGGCGGCGACCTCGGCCGACAGGGTCAGCTCGACCCCGGCGTCCTGGGCGACCTTCTGTGCGGTGGCGGCCCGGAACTCGGAGATCTCGTGAGCCACCGGATTTGCGGTGCCCACGTATCCGATGCGCGTGTGCCCGGCGGCGGCGAGATGCTCCACCTGGGCCGCCACGCCGGCGTCGCGCGCGTTCTCCGGCAGCTGGGTGGCGGGCATCAGTGCGGTGCCGTAGGCGACGTCGTCGTCGATCCACTCCGGCAGGGCCCCGAAGAGCGGGAAGATCATCTGCGGGGCGAGGTCCTGGACCAGCGCGGTCAGCGAGGCGTGGTCGGCGGACTCGAAGTGCACGGCCATGGAATAGCCGCGGCGGCTCAGCTCGGCGGTGAGCATGCCGATCAGTGCGGTGGCCGGCTCGCCGAGCTGGGTCTTCGGCACCACGCAGACCAGGTTGGTGGACTTCCCCGAGGCCAGCGACTTGGCGTTCCGGTTGGGGTGGTACCCGAGCTCCTCAGCGGCGTTGAGCACTGCCCGCCGGGTCTCCTCGGAGATCGTCTGGCCCGGGGTGTTGTTGAGCACGAAGCTCACGGTCGCGCGGGACACGTTGGCGCGCGCGGCCACATCGGCGCCGGTGGGCCGACGGCGGCGGGTCGGGCTGGCAGCTCCGGCGGTGCTGGAGCCGCCGGGGGCGCGGAGAGAGTCTGAGGCAGGCATCGTGATCAACGTAGCAGAGCGGGGGCCGGTTCCCGAGGAGCATCGACGCCGTGGGAAACATGCATTGTTCTGGGTGAGCGGGCGCAGGTCATCCGAGCACCAGGATCAGTACGCCGATGGCCAGCACTGTGAAGGTCGCGCCGGTCCACAGCCCGTGCAGCAGCCCCCGGCGCACGCTGCCGGTGCCTGCCGCGACCGCCGCAGCAGCCGGCAGGCAGGCCAGCACGAAGCCGCCCAGCAGCCATCCCACCCAGGGAAGGGCGACGCCGTAGCTCGCCAGAGCCATGAACAGCAGCTGGAAGACCGGCCAGCCGACGAGCAGAGTCAGCACCACGCCCACGACGACCGCGAAGGCTCGTCGGCGTCGCGCGATCCGGGCCGCGTCGCCGTCGAGCTCCGCGGCCGTGGGGCGGTGCCGCCGGTGCTCAGGGGAGGTGGTCATGGGGCGAAGGGTAGACGTGCGGCGGTGACGAGCACCAGGCCACACGCCCACGGAGGCCACGACGAGGCGACTCGGGAGTCCACCTGATGGGACGGATGTCACGGGGAGGCGCATCGGTGCCGTACCCTGGCCTGCACGGTCTAAAGAAAGTACTGACCACTGCGACGGTGCGAGCGCCGATGACCTCGGCGTGCACGGCAGCGCACGGCCGGAGCGCACGATCCACCCGACGACGTGTGGAGCTCCCGCGGGATCCGCGATGCGCCGTGCCGACCTGATCAGACACTTTCCAGGAGTCATCACTGATGTCCACCATCGACACGACCGCGCCCATCACCGACGATGAGGTCTTCGCCTCCCATGCCGGCGGCAAGCTCACCGTCGAGTCCACCATGCCGCTGGACTCGAAGCGGGCGCTGTCCATCGCCTACACCCCCGGGGTCGCCCAGGTCTCCCGCGCGATCCGGGATGACCCCGCCAGGCACGCCACCCACACCTGGGCTTCCCGACTGGTGGTGGTGCTCTCCGACGGCACTGCGGTGCTTGGCCTCGGAGACATCGGCGCGGCGGCCTCCCTGCCTGTCATGGAGGGCAAGTCTGCGCTGTTCCGTGAGTTCGGCGGACTGAACTCGATCCCTCTGGTCATCGACACCACCGACGTGGACGAGATCGTCGAGACCATGGTGCGGTTGCGGCCCAGCTTCGGCGCGGTGAACCTCGAGGACGTGGTCGCCCCGCGCTGCTTCGAGCTGGAGCAGCGCCTCATCGAGGCTCTCGACTGCCCTGTCATGCATGACGACCAGCACGGCACCGCCGTGGTGGTGCTCGCCGCGCTGACCAATGCCACCCGGCTGACCGGGCGCCGCTTCGCCGACACGCGTGTGGTGATCGCCGGCGCGGGCGCGGCCGGCATCGCCGTGGCGGACATCCTGCTGGAGGCCGGCGTCGGGGACATCATCCTCACCGACTCCCAGGGGACCATCCACCGGGACCGCGACGACCTCAACGTGGTCAAGGCGCGTGTGGCGGCACAGACCAACCGGGAGAACATCATCGGTGGGGTGACCGAGGCGCTGGAGGGTGCTGACGTGTTCATCGGCGTGTCCTCCTCGCAGGTGCCGGAGGAGGCGGTCGCCGCCATGAACGACGACGCGATCGTCTTCGCCCTGTCCAACCCGGACCCGGAGATCATGCCGGAGGTCGCGGCCCGCCATGCCGCCGTCGTCGCGACAGGGCGTTCCGACTTCCCGAACCAGATCAACAACGTCCTGGCATTCCCGGGGATCTTCCGCGGGGCCCTCGACGCCGGGGCCCGCCGGATCACCCCGGCGATGAAGGTCGCCGCGGCCACCGCGATCGCCGACATCGTGGGGGAGGACCTCAGCGCGGAGTACATCGTGCCCTCACCGCTGGACGAGCGCGTCGCCGCCGGAGTGGCGGCGCCGTGATCGCCGCGGCGCACCAGGACGGGGTCACGGACGGGGTCGCGGACGGGGTCGCGGACGGGGCTGTGTGACCGGGGACGTGTGACCGGGGCGCGCTGGTCAGCCCTGGACGGGGCGGCCGGTGCTCCGCTCCCAGGCGGCCACCGAGCGGCCTGCCTCCTCTGCGGCGCGTCGCAGGGGAGGCAGGACGCGGTCGCGCGTCTGCTCCGGTGTCTCGAGCCCTGCGGAGACGGAGACGTTGATCGCGGCGACCACGCCGCGGTCGGGATGCTCCACCGGTGCTGAGACTGACCGCAGCCCTGTCTCCAGCTCCTGGTCCACCAGTGTCCAGCCCTGATCGACGGCGGACTCGATGATCGCCAGGAGCTCGTCGACCCCGGTCCGGGTGACCGGGGTCAGCGCGGGTCGGTCCGCCGTCTCCAGGAGCCGACGGCGCTCCGCGGGGTCGAGGCCGCCCAGCAGCACCCTGCCCATGGAGGTGGCGAAGGCCGGGAGGCGGGTGCCGATGTCGAGGTCCATGCGCATGATGCGCCGGGTGTGGGCCCGGGCGATGTAGACGACCTCGTCGCCCACCAGCACCGAGGCGGAGCAGGATTCGTTGAGCTCCGCGGCCAGGGAGCGCAGCAGCGGCTGGAGCACCTCGTGCAGCCCGTTTCCCGACCAGAATCCGACGCCCAGGCTGAGCACCTTCGGCGTGAGCACGAAGAGCCGCCCGTCGGTGCTCGCGTAGTCCAGGTGGACCAGCGTCTTGAGCATGCGCCGGGCCGCGGCCCGGGAGAGCCCGGTGCGCCGGGCGACGTCGGAGAGCGTCATCGGGTCCTCGGCCTCGGCGAAGGACTCGAGCACCTTGAGCCCGTTGGCCAGTGACCTGACGAACTCCTCCTTGTCCGGGGCTTCCGAGGAAGGCGGGGTCTCCTGCGGCGCATCGGTGCGCTGGGTGGACGCGCCGTTCGCTGTGCGGTGGTCTTCCATGCGACGAGCCTATACCGCCCGGTCAGCGACGCGACGGCACATGCGCCTCTTGACGTGATCCGCATCACAGCGGTGTAATGTGCCTATAGCGAACTGTTGTTCGCTCTGGGTACGCCCTGAGGGGCCCTCACGGGCCAGGGGGCCCAGCCGTTCACCGCGAGGAGTCCCCATGCGACGCACCCTGACTGCCGGAGGAGCCGTCACCGCCCTGGCTCTGATGACCGCATGCGGCGGGGGTGACGCCGCAGACGACGACGGCCCGGGCTCCGAGGGCGAACTCACCGAGATCACGGTGGGCGTGATGCCGATCGTGGACACCGCCGCCATCTGGCTGGGCGTCGAGGAGGGCATCTTCGAGGACCACGGCCTCGACGTCACGCTGGAGGTGGCCCAGGGCGGTGCGGCCATCGCCCCCGCCGTCGTCAGCGGCGACTACGACTTCGGCTTCTCCAACACCGTCTCCCTGTTCATCGCCGCCGACCGCGACCTGCCGCTGACACTGCTCACCCCCGGAGCGGCCACCACCGGGGACACCGGCGAGGACATCGGCGCTGTGCTCACCATGCCGGAGTCTGGGATCGAGGCACCGGCTGACCTCGAGGGCCGCTCCGTGGCCGTCAACACGCTGAACAACATCGGCGACGTCACCATCAGCGAGGTCGTGGCCCAGGACGGCGGCGATCCCACGGACATCAGCTTCGTGGAGATGGGCTTCCCGGACATGCCTGCCGCCGTGGCCTCCGGAGAGGTCGACGCCGCCTGGATCCTCGAACCGTTCTCCAGCATCGCCCAGGAGCAGGGCGCTGAGGTGGTGACCTACAACTTCGCCGAGACCGACGAGAACCTGCTCATCGCCGGATACTTCACCGATGAGCCCTTCGCCCAGCAGGAGCCCGAGATCGTCGACGCGTTCACCGCGGCCATGACGGAGTCCCTCGAACACGCCCAGCAGAACCCCGACGAGGCCCGCGCCATCCTGAGCACCTACACCGAGATCGACGACGAGATCCTCGAGCGCATGGTCATGCCGGAGTTCCCCGCGGAGATCGACCGCGAGTCGCTCCAGCATCTGGCCGACCTCGCTCATGAGCACGGGCTCATCGGAGACGAGCTCGACGTCGCCGAGATCATCCGCTGACACCTGCCGCTGACATCCGCCGCTGACGTCCACGACCGGAGGACCACCACCATGACGATTCGGACGGCCGCGCCGCCGTCGACGACGACGCCTGCCGCACGCCGGCCACGGGGAGGGACCAACCGGGCGCTGTGGGGCACCGCCGGGGTGCTGTCCCTGATCCTCGTGCTCGAACTGCTGCCCCGCAGCGGCGCCGTCGACGCCCGATTCCTGCCGCCCTTCTCTGAGATCGCCGCCGCGCTCGCCGACAGGATCACCACCGGGGAGTTCTGGACCGCCCTGGGCGACACCCTGGTGACCTGGGCGATCGGATTCTCCATCGCGCTGGTGGTCGGGATCGTGCTGGGCATGGTCATCGGCTCCGTAGGGATCCTGCGGGACGCCACGGCGTCGACCATCGAGTTCCTGCGGCCCATCCCCTCGGTGGCGCTCATCCCCTTGGCGGTGCTGATGCTGGGGACCGGTCGCCCCGGGACCCTGCTGCTGGTGGTCTATGCGACCTTCTGGCAGGTCCTGGTGCAGGTGCTCTACGGGGTCCAGGACGTCGATCCGGTCGCCCGCGATACGGCCCGCTCCTACCGCTTCCGCTTCCTGACCACCGCGCGGACCGTGGTCTGGCCGACCACCCTGCCCTTCGCGATGACCGGATTCCGGCTCGGGGCCACTGTGGCGCTGATCCTCACCATCACCGGGGAGCTCATCATCGGCACCCCCGGGCTCGGACGTCTGCTGGCCGTGGCTCAGCAGTCCGGCCAGGTCTCCTCCATGTACGCCCTGGTCATCGTCACCGGACTGATCGGGGTCCTGGTCAACCTCGGCGCCCGCGCCGTGGAGCGCCGCGTCCTGCACTGGCACTCCTCCGTCCGACGGGAGACCGCGTCATGACCACCACACAGCCTGCGACCGCCCCCGCCCGCGCGAGCGGCCTCGCCGCCCTGCGGCGGCTTCCGGTGTGGCGTCGCCTCCTGACGCTGCTGGCGCTGCCGCTGATCCTGGTGGTGATCTGGTGGGTCACCTCGGACCGGGCGGACAGCTTCTTCTATCCGCCGCTGCGCGACATCCTGGCGACCTTCGGGCCGACCTGGTTCGAAGGGCGGCTGACCGCCGACGTCGTGCCCTCGCTGGGCCGGCTGCTGGCCGGCTACGCGCTGGCCATGGTGATCGGCGTCGGGCTCGGGACCGCCATCGGTCTCAGCTCCCGGCTGCGGGCCTTCCTGGAGCCGGTGCTGGAGTTCTTCCGCGCCATCCCGCCGCCGGTGATGGTCCCGATCCTCATGCTGTTCCTGGGCATCGGCACCGGCATGAAGATCTTCGTCATCGCCGCAGGCGCCGTCTGGCCCATCCTGCTGAACACCGTCGAGGGTGTCCGCGGCGTCGACGAGGTGCTGCGGGACACCGCACGGACCTATCGGCTCGGGCGGCTGACCCAGCTGCGCACGCTGGTCCTGCGCGGCGCGACCCCGCAGATCGTCACCGGGGCCCGCCAAGCCCTGTCCATCGCGATCATCCTGATGGTCATCTCCGAGATGTTCGCCGCCCACAACGGCCTGGGCTTCACCATCGTGCAGTTCCAGCGGTCCTTCGCCATGCCGGAGATGTGGACCGGCATCATCCTGCTCGGCCTGGTCGGAGTCGTCCTGTCCGTGCTCTTCCGCATCATCGAACGGCCCGTGCTCTTCTGGTACCACGGCCAGCGCCAGTCCCACAGGGGAGGAAACTGATGTCCCACTCAGCTCATCGACCGCCGACGGGATCCCCCATGCTTGAGGTCCGGGGCCTCCGGAAGGTCTATCGGTCCGCGTCCGGGGACACCGAGGCGATACGCGACCTGACCTTCGACGCCACCGCGGGAGAGATCGTGTGCATCGTGGGGCCCTCGGGCGCTGGGAAGACCACGCTGCTGCGATGCATCTCCGGACTGCTGGCCCCCACCTCCGGGACAGTGACGCTGGAGGGCCACGACGTCTCCGGCCCCCCGGGCGGCATGGCGGTGGTGTTCCAGGAGTACGCCCGCTCCCTGTTCCCGTGGCTGACCGTCGCGCAGAACGTGGAGCTGCCGCTGAAGGAGAAGGGGCTGAAGAAGTCTGATCGGGCCCGGCTGGTCCAGGACTCTCTGGAGGCGGTGGGGTTGGGTGACGTCCCGGACTCCTACCCGTGGCAGCTCTCCGGCGGCATGCAGCAGCGCGTGGCCATCGCCCGTGCCGCCGCCTATGAGCCGCACATCCTGCTGATGGACGAGCCCTTCGCAGCCGTGGACGCCCAGACGCGCGCCGATCTGGAGGATCTGGTGCGGGACCTGTGGCAGCGGCTCGGGATCACGCTGCTGTTCGTCACCCATGACATCGATGAGTCCATCTATCTGGGTCAGCGGGTGCTGGTGCTCTCCGCCCGGCCCACGGTGATCCTCGAGGACGTGGCGGTGGACCTCCCCGATGAGCGGGATCAGCTGACCACGCGCAACGATCCCGAGTTCGGCCGTCTGCGCACCCATATCTATGACCTCGTCCAGCGGGCCAAGCAGGGCTATCGTCCCGACGAGGAGGCGGCGGAGAGCGCGGTGTGATGACCTCCGCGCCCCGTGGCGCGTCCGGCGCTCCGGCGGGCTCCGAGCGCCTGGGGCTGCTGGTGCTGGCGGTCATCCTGGTGGGGCTGACCCTGCGATCGCCGATCGTCGGAGTGCCCCCGGTGCTGGGCGCCATCAGTGCTGAGCTGGCCTTCAGCTCGACGACGGCGGCGCTGCTGACGTCGATGCCCCTGCTGGCCTTCGCCCTGCTCTCCCCGGCGGTGCCGCAGCTGATGCGCCGCCTGGGGGTGGACCTGACTCTGCTGCTGTGCCTGATGCTGCTGGGTGCGGCGATCCTGCTGCGGCCCTGGGTCGGTGCTGCGGGGCTGCTGCTCGGCACGCTGGCCGTCGGGGCGGCGATCACCATGGGCAACGTGGTGATCCCGGTGCTGGTGCGGCGCGACGCCGGGGAGAAGGTGCCGCAGGTGATGGCTGCATCCACCAGTGCCTACGGGCTGGGGCAGGCGGTGGCCGCCGGTGTCGCCGTCCCGGTGGCGGTGCACGCCGGCTGGCGCTGGGCGATCAGCCTCCCCGGCGTCTTCGTGGTGCTCGCGCTGGTGGTCTGGGTGCTGCGGATGCGGGTCGTCGGCGGGGCGGGCTCGAGCGGGCTGACGACGGGACGGCCTGCGTCCGGGGCGGCTGGGTCGTCCGGGGCGTCGCCGGCTCCAGGGCCGATTCCGGGGCCGGGTGCTGGTGCTCGGGCGGAGGCGGGCGGCGCCGTCTGGCGGGAGCCGGGGGCCTGGTGGCTGGCAGTCTTCTTCGGGATGCAGTCCCTGCTGTTCTACACCGGCGCCACCTGGATGCCCGCGCAGCTGGTGGAGTCGGGCGGGCTCAGCGAGGCCACGGCCGGCACGGCCCTGTCGATCTTCCACCTGATCGGCATCGCCGGGACGCTGCTGGTGCCCTCGATGCTGCGCATCTCCGGGGACGCGCGGATCATCGGAGCGGGAATCGGGGCCGGCTGGTTCCTCTTCTTCGCCGGGCTGCAGACGGTCCCGGAGCTCTGGCCCCTCCTCATGGTGCTGGGAGGTCTCGTGCAGGGGGCGGGCATCGGGCTGTCCCTGACGCTGATCGCCATGCGCCCGGTGGACCTGACCTTCGGCAGGCAGCTCTCCGGCATGGTGCAGGGGGTCGGCTATGCGATCTCCGCGACCGGGCCCGTGCTGGTGGGGGTGATCCACGAGGCCACCCGGTCCTGGTGGTGGGGGACGGGGATGCTGCTGCTGTGCTCGTCAGTGATGGCGGCGGCCGCCTGGCAGGCCGGCAGGAGCACCCCGCTCGGGCCCGAGCCCTGCCCTGATGCATGACCCTGACGTCTGACCCTGTGACATATCGACTGGGGGATCTGGACACGGTTCTGCGGGTCGGCGGGCTATGAGGGCGGGGTGTCAGGACGGGGAGTGAGGGGCGGGGGAGGGGTTGGCGCGGCGCAGCAGGCGGTCTACACTGGGTGCGAAAAGCGAACACACGTACGCATAGCGAACATCACCGATGGGGTGGACGCGGGCAGGAGCTCTCATGCAGGACGTCATGCAGGATGTCTTCGTCTACGACGGCGTGCGCACGCCCTTCGGCAAGGTCGGCGGTGCCTTGGCCGGGCAGCGCCCGGACGATCTGGCGCAGCTGGTCATCAGTGCGCTGGTGGACCGCGCCCCGGAGCTCGATCCTGCCGCGGCCGGAGAGGTCGTAGGCGAGGTCATCCTGGGCAATGCCAACGGCGCGGGGGAGGAGAACCGCAATGTGGCCCGCATGGCGTGGCTGTTGGCGGGTTTCCCTGTGGAGGTGCCGGCCAGCACCGTCAATCGGCTGTGCGGCTCCTCGCTGGACGCGGCGATCGCCGGTGCCCGGCAGGTCGCCCTGGGGGAGGCCGACGTCGTGCTCACCGGAGGCGTGGAGTCCATGTCTCGGGCGCCGTGGGTGCTGCCCAAGACGGACCGGCCCTTTCCGCTGAAGAATCTCGAAGCCGTCAACACCACGCTGGGCTGGCGGCTGGTCAACGACCGGATGCCCGCCGAGTGGACCGTCTCCCTCGGGGAGGCGACCGAGCAGCTGCGCGAGCGCCACGGCATCAGCCGGGACCGGCAGGACGCCTTCGCTGCAGACTCCCACGCCCGTGCGGGCCAGGCCTGGTCCGAGGGCCGCTATGCGGAACTGGTCGTCGAGGTCCCTGGCGTGGACCTTCACCGGGACGAGACCATCCGCGACGGCGTGACGCCCGAGTCGCTGGCCGGGCTGAAGACGGTCTTTCGGCGCGACGACGGCACAGTGACCGCCGGCAACGCCTCACCCATGAACGACGGCGCCTCGGCCGCCTGGCTGGGCTCGGCCCGCGGCGGGGAGCTGCTGGGGCTCACCCCGCAGGCGCGTATGGCCGGATGGGGCACCGCCGCGAATGAACCGCAGTTCTTCGGCTATGCCCCGGTGGAGGCGGCAGACCGCGCGCTGGCGCGGGCCGGGATCGGCTGGGCCGACGTCGGCGCCGTGGAGCTCAACGAGGCCTTCGCCGCCCAGTCCCTGGCCTGCCTGGATGCTTGGGGCTTCGGAACGGCGCATGATCCGGCGATCGTCAATGCCTGGGGCGGCGCCATCGCCATCGGGCATCCGCTCGGCGCCTCCGGCACTCGGGTGCTGGCCACGTTGGCCCGGCGAATGCGGGCCGAGGGTGTCCGGTGGGGCGTGGCGGCGCTGTGCATCGGAGTGGGCCAGGGGATTGCTGTCGTGCTGGAGCGCGCGGACTGAGTCGTGCTGGAGCGCGCGGACTGAGTTGTGCTGGAGCGCGCGGACTGAGTTGTGCTGGAGCGCGCGGACTGAGTTGTGCTGGAGAACGCTGACGGAGGAGGACGAGGATGATCATGATCGCGGAGGATGCCGCCGAGGCGGTGGGCCAGGTGCAGGACGGATCCACGGTGCTGCTGGGAGGGTTCGGCAATCCGGGGCAGCCGATGGAGCTGATCGACGCGCTGCTGGACTCCGGCGCACGCGACTTGACCGTGGTGAACAACAACGCCGGCCAGGCCGACGCTGGACTGGCGCTGCTCATCAAGGAACGGCGTGTGGCGAAGATGATCTGCTCCTTCCCCCGGCAGTCGGACTCGTGGCACTTCGATGAGGCCTACCGGGCCGGGGAGATCCAGCTGGAGCTGGTCCCCCAGGGGAATCTGGCGGAACGGCTGCGGGCCGCCGGGGCCGGCATCGGGGGGTTCTTCACCCCCACCGGGTACGGCACCGTGCTGGCTGAGGGCAAGGAGACCCGCGTCATCGAGGGGCGCGGCTATGTGCTGGAGCAGCCGTTGCCCGGGGACATCGCCCTGATCAAGCGCTGCGCGCCGACGAGGCCGGAAACCTGGTCTACCGGAAGACGGCCCGGAACTTCGGGCCGGTCATGGCCGCGGCGGCCGCCCGCACTGTCGTCCAGGTGGATGAGCTCGTGCCGGTGGGCGGCATCGATCCCGAGCATGTGATCACCCCGGGCATCCACGTGGACACCGTCACCGTCATCCCGACCGCCTCCGGCGAGGCCGCCCTGAAGGAGATCGCATGACCGCGCAGCAGAGCACCGGCACCCAGCCCTCAGCCCGTCTGGGCCGGGACGACCTCGCCCGGCTCATCGCCTCCGACATCGCCCCGGGGTCCTATGTGAATCTCGGCATCGGGCAGCCCACTCTGGTCGCCGACCACCTGACCCCGGAGAGCGGGGTCACCCTGCACACCGAGAACGGCATGCTCGGCATGGGGGCGCAAGCTCACGGCGAGGATGTGGACCCCGATCTCATCAACGCCGGAAAGATCCCTGTCACTGAGCTGCCTGGGGCCAGCTACTTCCACCACGCCGACTCCTTCGCCATGATGCGTGGCGGGCACCTGGACGTCTGTGTGCTCGGCGCCTTCCAGGTCTCCGCCGCCGGCGACCTGGCCAACTGGTCCACCGGGGCCTCGGAGGCGATCCCCGCCGTCGGTGGCGCCATGGACCTGGCCGCGGGCGCGAAGCAGGTCTTCGTGATGATGACGCTCTTCGCCAAGGACGGCTCGCCCAAGCTGGTGCCGGAGTGCACCTATCCGGTGACGGGGCTGGGCTGCGTGACCCGGGTGTACACGGACCACGGGGTGTTCCTGCTGGACCGCCGCTCGGACGGGAGCGTCCGGCTGGTCCTGCGCGAAGCGCGCGGTCTCAGCGTGAACGAGCTGCGGGAGCGGCTCGAGGTGCCCTTCGACGTCGCCGAATGAACCTGGGCGGCATCGAGTGGCGGGCGTCATCCACTGGCCACGAACCCCGGCATCTCGACCCGATCTGCGGCGTGCCATCCGGCAGATGGCGGGATTCGTGGCCAGTCGATGCTCAGTCCTCGGTCTCCAGTGAGTCGATGAGCTCCAGGCCGCGCCGCGCCCAGGCCGCTTCGGCCTCGCCGCGGGCGATGAGCCCCTCATAGGCGAAGGCCTTGTACGCCACGATCCGCTCGTGGCTCTCAGGAGGGAACTTCTCCAGCCGGGCCGCAATGGTGCGCTGGCTGTGGTCCAGGATCTCCTCGCGGGCCGCGCGCCAGCGGTCCAGCATGCCGCTGTAGAACGCGATGTGCCGGCGCAGGTGGTCGCGGGTCCGTTCGGCGTCCGCCCACTCGAAATAGGCCGCCTGCATATGGGCGGCGTCGCGCAGCGGCCCATAGTCCAGGGGTGTGTCCATCCAGTCGCGGAACGCCCGCTCCCCGTCCTCGGTGATGTAGTACCGCGTCTTGGTGCTGTTGGGCCCCCAGGGCACCTGCACTCCGTCGACCAGCCCTTCCTTCTCCATGCGTCGCAGCTCGGGGTAGATCTGCGAGTCCGGTGCGTTCCACACGTGCCCCACGGAGCTGTCGAAGCGCTTGGCGGCCTCGTAGCCGGTCAGCGGCTCGGCGGTCAGCAGCGCGAGCAGGGCGGCGCGCAGGCTCATCGATCCGCTCTCCTTCCTCCTCAGATGCGGGGTCTTGACGACGACTATATCGCTGGCTACTGTGTGTCTCAGCTCACAGAATAACTATCCCCATAGTCAATGGATGAAGTGAGTCACGCCGATCAGTCGCGTGGCGGACACCAGGAGGCAGTGATGACGGATCTCGGACCCACGGGCGCGACCGCGAAGAACATGGACTACCCCCTCAACGGCTGGTACGTGGCCGGATGGGACCACGAGATCGGACGGAAGGAGATCACCGCCCGCACCGTGGCGGGACGTCCCCTGGCGCTCTACCGCACCGAGGACGGGAGGCCGGTCGCGCTGGCTGACGCCTGCTGGCACCGTCTCGCGCCGTTGTCCATGGGACAGCTCGTCGGTGCTGACGGCATTCAGTGCCCCTATCACGGACTGCGATACAACTCGGCCGGCCGGTGCACCCATATGCCGGCCCAGGAGACGATCAACCCCTCAGCCATGGTCGCCTCGTACCCGGTGGTGGAGCGGCACCGCTTCATCTGGGTCTGGCCGGGCGATCCCACGCTGGCGGACCCCTCGCTCATCCCGGACATGCACCAGATGGACTCCCCAGACTGGGCCGGTGACGGCCGCACCATCGATGTGGCCGCCAACTATCAGCTCGTGCTGGACAACCTCATGGACCTCACCCATGAGGAGTTCCTGCACTCCTCCTCCATCGGGCAGAAGGAGCTCAGCTCCTCCGACATCGACGTCACCCACGACGAGCGCACCGTCACCGTCACCCGGTACATGGAGGACATCGAGGCGCCCCCGTTCTGGCGGAAGAACATGCGGGACCGCTTCCCGGACTTCGAGGGCCGCGTGGACCGGTGGCAGATCATCACCTTCGAGATGCCTTCGACCATCTGCATCGACGTCGGCGTGGCCGAAGCGGGCACCGGTGCGCTGGAGGGTGACCGCAGCCGCGGGGTCAACGGCTTCGTGATGAACACCATCACGCCCGTGGACCGACGCCGCTCGCTCTACTTCTGGGCGTTCATGCGCAACTACTGCCTGGACCAGCAGCGCATCACCACACAGCTGCGCGACGGCGTCCACGGCGTCTTCGCCGAGGACGAGGAGATGCTGATGGCCCAGCAGGAGGCCATCGAGGCCAACCCCGACCACGAGTTCTACAACCTCAACATCGACGCCGGCGGCATGTGGGTCCGCCGCCTCATCCAGGCCGCCGTCGAAGCCGAGCGGATGATGGAACAGGGAGCATCCTCGGGCGATCCGGTGGCGACACCCGCCGAGGGTGCGAGGGCGGTGCGCTGAGATGGCCGGTTCCGTCCAGGCCCGGTGGCAGACCGGGCGTGTCCACGCCGCCGCCCCCGCTGCAGAGGGCATCCGGAGGATCGAGATCGAGCTCGAGCAGCCGGTCCGAGTCGAGCCCGGCGCGCATGTGGACCTGCGCATCGATTCCGGGGACGTCCGCTCGTATTCGCTGGTCGGGGGATCCCAGGACGGGCGTCGGATCACCCTCGGAGTGAATCTCTCGCCCACCTCCCGCGGCGGCTCGCGCTACATGCACTCCCTGGAGCCCGGCGACATCCTGCCGGTGACCTTCCCGCTGCAGAACTTCCCACTGCGGGTGGGTGCACCCCGGTATATGCTGCTCGCCGGCGGAATCGGGATCACCGCCCTGGTCGGCATGGCCTCAGTCCTGCGCCGGCTCGGCGCCGACTACACGCTGGTCTTCGTCGGCCGCACGCGGGAACGGATGGCCTTCCTGGAGGAGCTGCGCGAGGCCCACGGGGAGAACCTGCGCCTGCACATCGACGATGAGGGCGCGCCGCTGTCCGTGCCCCAGCTCCTCGATCAGGTCGACCCCGCCACGGAGCTCTACATGTGCGGCCCCATCCGGCTCATGGACGCCGTGCGTCGGGAGTGGCTGCAACGCGAGCTCCCGCTGCCGAACCTGCGCTACGAGACCTTCGGCAGCAGCGGCTGGTTCCAGGCGGAGGAGTTCCTCGTCCGCGCCCCCTCCTGGGGTGTGGAGACCGTGGTGGGCACCGGCGAGTCCCTGCTGGACGCCCTGGAGCGTTCCGGGGTGGAGGCCATGTCGGACTGCCGCAAAGGCGAATGCGGGCTCTGTGTGCTCCCCGTCGAGAGCCTCGACGGCGCGATCGACCACCGTGACGTCTTCTTCTCCGAGCGGCAGAAGCAGGATGACACCACGCTCTGCGCCTGCGTCTCCCGTGTCGCGCGACGGAAGGACCCCGCGGCACAGGCTGACCAAGGAGCTCCGCCGTCATCCTCGATGCCCACCATCACCCTCGACGTCCACTGACGTTCCCTGACGCCCGTCGCCCCGGAAGGAAGACCCCATGGATCTGCGCGCCCGCATCGACGCGGCCCCGATGACGTCCTATCAGTGGCTCATCGTGGGGCTGTGCGTCGTGCTCAACATCCTTGACGGCTTCGACGTCATGGCCCTGGCCTTCACCGCCGCCGCCGTCGGTGAGGAGCTCCAGCTGAGCGGCTCCGTGCTGGGCCTGCTGCTCAGTGCCGCCCTGGTCGGCATGGCGGTCGGAGCGCTCGTGCTGGGTCCGGTGGCGGACAAGGTGGGACGTCGTCCCACGGTGCTGGTCTCCGTGGCACTGGCTGCGATAGGCCCCGCCCTGGTGGCCGTCTCGGGCTCCGCTCTGGAGGTGGGCATCTGGCGGTTCGTCACCGGGCTCGGCGTCGGCGGCGTGCTGGTGTGCACCACCGTGATCGTCAGTGAGTACTCGTCCGCCCGGTGGCGAGGGCTCGCGGTGAGCATCTACGCGGCGGGCTTCGGGGTCGGCGCAACCTTGGGCGGTCTGGCCGCCGTGTCCCTCCAGGAGGGATTCGGCTGGCGGGGCGTGTTCGTGGCCGGGGCGTTGCTCTCGGCGATCGTGCTGGTGGCGCTGATCGCCGTCCTGCCTGAATCCATCGACTTCCTCCGTGTCAGGGCCCGGCAGAAGGACCGCGCGCGGATCAGTCAGCTGGCCCGCCGGATGGGGCACGACCTCGACGCCGTGGACGCCGAGCTGGCTCGCAATCCGCACGCCGCCCGGGACGGCATGGAGGCTGCCGGGCGCATCGGGGACCTGTTCCGCGCGCCCGGCGGCGCCGGACGCTGCTGCTCTGGGCGGCCTTCTTCTGCACCATGTTCGGCTTCTACTTCGCGAACTCCTGGACCCCCACTCTGCTGGAGACCTCCGGGCTGAGCCGGGAGCAGAGCGCCAACCTGGGCATGATGGTGGCCCTCGGTGGCGCCGTGGGGTCGGTGCTCTTCGGGCTGTGCGCCAGCCGCTGGGCGGCCCGGACGGTGCTGGTCTGCTTCCTGCTGTTCTCCGCAGCGACCATGACGGTGCTCATCGCCGCCACGGCGCTCATGCCGGTGGCCTTCGTGATCGGAATCCTCATCGGCGCGCTCATCAACGGCTGCATCGCCGGGCTGTACACGCTCGCTCCCGCCCAGTACGGGCCGCGTCTGCGCAGCACCGGGGTCGGCTGGGCGATCGGCGTCGGGCGTGCCGGAGCGATCCTTGCACCCCTGGCGGCCGGCGCCTGCTGGACCTGGCCTGGACGCCCGCGCAGCTCTACGGGGCGGTGGCCGGAGTCGTCGTCCTCGGTGCGGCGGCGGTGTTCCTGCTGCCGCGTCCTGCGCCGGAACCTGCCCCCGAGTCTCCGGTGGAACCTGCCGGGGGCGCGGGCACGCCGCTGCGCACCGGCGCCGCCGGGTAGCACCCCGTGACCGTGCAGCACCCCGAGTCTGTGCAGGACCCCTCGACGCGGGTCTGACCGGCGGCTCCCTCAGGAGCCGGCCCGGTCGGCGGCGAAGACCACGGCAGAGAGCAGGCGCAGGACCTCCTGACGCTCCTGCTCGGTGAGGCAGGCGAAGAGCTCCTCGTGGGCCAGTTGTGTCTGCTCGGCGGCCTGCTCAAGGAGCCGGTGTCCCTCCGGCGTGCCCACCAAGATCTTGGAGCGGCGGTCCCGAGGGTCCACCTCCCGGCGCAGCGCACCGCGGCGCTCCAGCCGGTCCACCAGCGCGACCACCTGGCTGGGGTCCAGGTCCAGGAACCGGCCGAGCTCGCGCTGGGAGGGCCGCGCCTCGGAGCAGGCCATGGACAGCACGGCGAAGTCCCGCACTTTGAGCCCCAATGGGGCCAGCCGACGGTTCGCCGAGGCATTGCCGAGCCCCCGCACCCGAGCGATGAGGAACGCCGCCTCCTGGGCCAGGGGCGTGTCATGGAACCGAGTGATGTCGTCGCGTCGGCGGCCGGACTCTGCGGCGGAGACGGCAGGCCCGGGGGCCTTCTCCGAGTCGGTCCTCTCGGGTCCGGTCGTCATCGGGCTGGTGTTCTCCGGGCTGGGCTGCTCGGGGCTGGTGTTCTCCGGGGTCATCGGGCCTCTCTGGGGCGAATCGGACATGTGGTGATCGACAACCATTGACTTTCTCAATGGTATCGGTTGTGATGTACCACACATGACAGGGGAGCCTACCTGTCGAAGGATACGAGAGGAGCCGATGTGCTGCTTGAGGGAAAGACGGCCATCGTCACCGGATCCGGCGCCGGACTGGGCCTGGCCTATGCGCAGGAGCTCGCGCGGCATGGCGCCGCCGTCGTGGTCAACGACGTCGACGCCGAAGCCGCGGCGTCCGCGGTGGCGAGCATCCGGTCCGAGGGCGGCCGGGCGGCCGCCTGTGTGGCGCCGGTGGGCAGCGCCGAGGCGGCCGAGCAGCTGGTCTCCACCGCCGTGGAGGAGTTCGGCGGCCTGGACATCCTGGTCACCAACGCCGGCATCCTGCGGGACCGCTCCCTGCTGAAGATGAGTGACGAGGACTTCGACGCCGTCATCGACGTCCACCTGCGCGGCACCTTCACCACCGTCCGTGCCGCCTACGCGCACTTCAAGGCCCAGCAGGTCCGAGGGCGGATCATCTGCATCGGCTCGCCCACCGGTCAGCGCGGCACCTTCGGGCAGACCAACTACGCCGCCGCCAAGGCCGGCATCGTCGGGATGGTGCGCACCTGGGCGCTGGAGATGCGGCGCAGCGAGGTCTGCGTCAATGCGGTCATCCCGGTGGCCGCCACCGCGATGACCAAGACCGTCCCCTACTTCCAGAAGGCGGTCGAGGCCGATGAGCGTGGCGAGCCGATGCCGGACTTCTTCCGGAAGACCCTCGGTTTCGGCACCGCCGACGACGTCGCCGGACTCATCGCCTTCCTGGCCTCCGACCAGGCCCAGGGGATCTCCGGGCAGGCCATCGGGATCGGCGGCGACAGGCTGCAGCTCTGGAGCCATCCGGAGCCGGTGGTCGAGGAGCTCCACGACGGCGGCTGGACCGTGGGGGCGCTGCAGGAGGCCGGCCGCCGTCTCATCGAAGCCGATCTGCAGCCGGTGGGCGAGTCGATGCCGGAGCTGCCCGAGTCCCTCCGGCCGGACCCGGCCTGAGGGGCTCGGGAGGAGCTGGCCATGCGATACGACTGCGGAATCGATCCCGATGCGGTGACCGCCATCGACATGCACGTGCACCTGGAGGTGGACGAGTGTGGACATCGCGCCCTGCCCGATGAGTTCTTCGACGCCTCCGCGGTCTATTTCAGGACCACCGACCGCACGCCGTCGATTGATCGGATCGCCGAGCTCTACCGGGGGGCGGCCATGGCCGCGGTGGTCTTCACCGTGGACGCCACCACGGCCCTCGGGCATCGCCCCAACTCCATCGACGACCTGGTGACCGGTTGTCAGCGCCACCGGGACGTGCTGATCCCCTTCGGCTCCGTGGACCCACGCCAGGGCCGAGCCGCCGTCGTCGAAGCCCGCCGCCAGGCCGAGGAGCTCGGGGTCCGAGGATTCAAGTTCCACCCCTCCGTGCAGGCCTTCGACCCCTCCGAGGAGACCTTCCGCCCGCTCTGGGCGGAGCTGGAGGACATCGGGCTGCCCGCGGTCTTCCACACCGGGCAGAACGGGATGGGCGCGGGACTCCCCGGCGGCGGGGGGATCAAGCTAAAGCACTCCAACCCGCTGCTGCTGGACGAGGTCGCCGCCGACCACCCGGGACTGACCATCATCATGGCCCACCCCTCGGTGCCTTGGCAGGAGGAGGCCAACTCGATCGCCACCCATAAGGCCAACGTGTTCATCGACCTCTCCGGCTGGTCCCCCCGCTACTTCCCCGAATCCCTGGTGCGTCTGGCCAGCACCGTACTGGCCGAGAAGCTGCTCTTCGGCACGGACTTCCCGCTGATCACCCCGGAGAAGTGGCTGCGGAACTTTGCGGAGCTGCCCATCAAGGACGAGGTCCGCCCGCTGATCCTCAAGGAGAACGCGGTGGCGCTGCTGGGGCTGGGGGCCGCCGGAGCTGCCGCAGGGAGCCGGTCATGAGTCTCGAGGGCCAGCCCGGCGCCGCGCCCGGAGGCTACGCCGCAGGCCTCGACGCCGACCTGTATGGTTTCGCCGAGCGGCTCACCTCCACCGAGCAGTCCGTCCTGGAGGAGCTGCACGCGGTGCTTCAGGCCGAGGTCCGCCCCCGGCTGGCCGAGCCTGGGACTCCGCCCGCCTGCCAGAGGCGCTCACTGCGCCGCTGACTCGTCTGCGCCTCATGGACCCGCCGGCCCTGGCCCGGGCCGGTGAGCCCCTGCGGGAGATCATGCGGGGATTCATCAGCTTCGAGATCGCCCGCTGCGACCTCTCCGTGGCCACCTGGTTCAATGCCCAGGCCAGCCTGTTCCGCACGCTCTGCCGGATCGGCGGTGATCCAGAGACCGCCGCCGAGCTGGATCAGCGGATCCGCAGCTATGAGCTCACCGGCGTCTTCGCCCTCACCGAGCCGGGGCACGGCTCCGATGTGGCCCGTGGACTGAGCACCACGGCTGCCCGTTCCCCCGACGGCACGGGCTGGATCCTCGACGGCGCCAAGCGCTGGATCGGCGGAGCCGACCGGGCCGACGTGCTGGCCACCTTTGCCCGGGACGCCGAGGACGGTCGGATCCGCTGCTTCCTGGTGCCGCGTGAGGCACCAGGGGTCGATGTCCGGGTGATCAGGCATAAGGCCTCTCTGCGCATCATGCAGAATGCGGAGATCCGGTACGAGAGGGTCGAAGTCCCCGACGACGCCCGGCTCCCCGGCATCGACGGTTTCGCCGACGTCTCCCGGTGCCTGCGCCGGATGCGCTCCGACGTCGCCTGGATGGGAGTCGGCGCCATGGCCGGGGCCTATGAGGCGGCGCTGCGGCAGGTCGGAGGCCGCGAGCAGTTCGGCCGGCCCCTGGCGGGATTCCAGCTCATCCAGGAGAAGATCGCGCGGATGCTCGGTCAGCTCACCGGCTCCCTGGCGTTGGTGGTCCGGCTGACCGAGCAGCAGCAGGACGGCATCTACCGGGAGGAGACCTCCGCCCTGGCGAAGATGCAGACCGCCCTGGCGCTCCGGGACGTGGTCGCCCTGGCCCGGGAGGTCTGCGGGGGCGACGGCATCACCCTGGAGTCCGACGTCGCCCGCTTCCATGCCGATGCGGAGGCCGTCTACTCCTATGAAGGCACCCATGAGATCAACGCACTGCTGGTGGGGCGTGCGGTCACCGGACACAGCGCCTTCGTCTGACCTGACCGCAGCGCATCCTGCCCAGCACCTCGCATGACCCCCACAGCACGCCCACAGCACGCCGACAGCAAGGAGAGCATATGACCACCACCGCATCGCAGACCGTGGTGACCTTCGAGGAGGCCGCAGACCTGGCAGGCACTGACCTCGGCACCACCGCGTGGCGCACGGTCACCCAAGAGATGGTCGACACCTTCGCCGACGCCACCGAGGACCACCAGTGGATCCACGTGGACCCCGAGCGGGCCGCCGAGGGGCCTTTCGGCGGAACCATCGCCCACGGGTTCCTCACCCTGGCGCTGATCATCCCGTGCTGGGGGGAGCTGCTCGACGTCACCGGGGTGACCACCAAGGTCAACTACGGGCTGGACAAGGTCCGGTTCACCGCCCCTGTGCGGGTCGGCACCCGGGTGCGGATGCACGGCACTGTCGCCGACGTCGCGATCCTCCCCGGCGGTGGGCTGCACCTGACCGTGGACGCCACCTTCGAGATCGAGGGGCAGGAGCGCCCGGCGCTGGTCGCCCGATTCCTGGCCCGCTTCTATGCCTGAGCACGGCCGTTCCCGTGAGCACATCTGAGGAGAAGACATGACCACCGCCCGCACCACCACCACTCGCCGCCCCCGCCCCCGCGCTCTGGGTGCTGCCGCCGTCGGCCTGCTCGCACTCAGCGCCTGCGGAGCAGACGACGGCACCGCCTCGGAGGAGGGGATCCCCGAGGGGGAGCTCGTCGAGGTCACCGTCGGCGTGCTGCCGATCGCCCCGTCGGTGGGGATCTACTACGGCATCGAGCACGGCATCTTCGAGGAGCACGGGCTCGACGTCGAGCTCGAGTACGCCGACGCCGGCGCCGCGATGCTCCCGGCGGTGAGCACCCAGCAGTACCAGTTCGGCATCGGCAACCCGAACTCCGTGCTCAATGCCGCGGACCAGGGTCTGGACATCCGCATCGTCTCCGGCTATACGAACTCCTGGGCTGAGGGCGACGACGTCGCCGGCGTCATCGCCAAGGCCGACAGCGGCATCGAGGACTGGACCGACCTGGAGGGCGCCTCTGTGGCGATCAACGCGCTGCAGACCCAGGGAGACCTGACCATCATGGAGTCGGTGGAGAACGCCGGCGGCGACCCGGAGGCCGTCTCCTTCACGGAGATGCCCTTCCCGGACATGCCTGCGCAGCTGGAGCTGGACAACGTCGACGCCATCTGGGTGCCGGAGCCGTTCATGTCCCAGACGCTCAGCGATGACGCCAATCATCTGGTGGGTCATTCCTTCCAGGACGCCGTCCCGGGGATGCCCACCATGGTGGCGTTCAGCTCCGGAGACTACGTGGACCAGAACCCGGAGGTCGCCCAGGCCTTCCATGACGCCATGCGCGAGGCGCTCTCGGCGGCCCAGGCCGATGAAGAGGGCGCCCGTGAGCTGCTCGTGGACTTCATCGACATGCCCGAAGAGGCCGCGATGAGTATCGCCATGGAGGAGTTCGAGGCGGAGATCCGTACCGAGGAGATCGACGAGGTCGCCGCACTGATGGTCAAGTACGGATTCATCAGCGAGGTGCCGGAGATGTCGGAGATCTACTTCGTCGACTGAGGAGGAGCCACACATGATCAACCACGGTCTGGGGGACTGGATCCACCGACGTCGGGTCCGGATGGCTGATCGGCCCGCCCTGTTCAGCACCGCCGGCGACCTCACCTATGGGGAGCTGGCCTCCCGCATCGACCGGCTGGCTCAGGCCCTGGCCGAGCGCGGAGTGCGGCCGGGAGACCGGGTGGCATACCTGGGGGAGAACGCCCCCTCGGTGCTCGAATGCCTCTTCGCCGCGGGCAGCCTGGGGGCGGTGTTCGTGCCGTTGAACACCCGGCTGGCGCCCCCGGAGCTGGCCTTCCAGCTGCAGGACTCCGGGGCGCGGACGCTGGTCTGCTCCGCCGAGCTCGGCCGGCAGGGTCTGGTCAGCTGCCCAGACACCCCGGTGGAGCGGGTGCTGATCGTCGGCGAGGAGACCGTGCCCGCCGAACTGGAGGACCTGGCCGACGAGCAGTTGGGCGCCGAGGTCTCCGCGCGGCCGGTGCTGGAGGCCTATGAGCCGGTCCTGGCCTCCGGAGCTGACGAGCGGCCCCAGGTGCCGGTGGCCCAGGAGGACCTGGCGGTCATCCTGTACACCTCGGGCACCACGGGGCGGCCCAAGGGTGCGATGCTCAGCCACGGGAACCTGCACTGGAACGCGCTGAACGTCATCACCGACTACGACATCACCAGTCGGGACGTGGCGCTGATGATCTCCCCGCTCTTCCACGTGGCCGCCCTCAGCCAGGGGACCCTGCCGGTGCTGCTCAAGGGTGGCGCCGTCATCCTGGAGACCCGGTTCGATCCGGGACGGGCCCTGCGGCTGATCCGGGAGCACGGGGTGACGAACATGTCCGGGGTGCCCACCACCTATCAGATGCTCTGCGAGCACCCGGACTGGGAGTCCACCGACCTGTCGTCGCTGCGCACGCTGACCTGCGGCGGGTCGGCGGTGCCGGCGCGGGTGCTCGACGCCTACGAGAACCGTGGCATGGCATTCACCATGGGATACGGGCTCACCGAGACTGCTCCCGGGGCTACGATGCTGCCGCCCTCCCACTCACGGGCCAAGCAGGGCTCCGCGGGACTGCCGCACTTCCACACTGACGTCCGCGTGGTCCGCCCCGACGGCGAGCGGTGCGCCCCCGGTGAAGTGGGGGAGATCCTGGTGCAGGGTCCCCACGTGGTCTCCGGCTATTGGAACCGGCCGGACGCCACTGCGGCCGCCCTGGACGAGACCGGCGAGGGCACCTGGCTGCACACCGGGGACATGGGGCGCCTGGACGATGAGGGGTTCCTGTACGTCACCGATCGGTTGAAGGACATGATCATCTCGGGTGGGGAGAACATCTACCCGGCACAGGTGGAGCAGGAGATCGCGCAGCTCGACGCCGTCGCCGCGGTGGCGGTCATCGGGGTCGAGGATGACCGCTGGGGCGAGGTGCCCCGCGCCGTCGTCGTGGTCCGCGAAGGCCACGAGATCACGGCGGAGGAGATCATCGAGCACCTGCAGGGCCGACTCGCCCGCTACAAGATCCCCAAGTCAGTGGTGTTCGTCGAGGAGATGCCGCGCACCGCCTCCGGGAAGATCCGCAAGCCCGCCCTGCGCGAGCTGCACGCCTGACCCCATCCACTGATCAAGGGCCTGTGTAGCGGCCTTGGGGACGCAGCCGCAGGGGTCTCTCCGTCTGTTCTGCGAGCCCATGCGCGATCCACCCTACGGACCGACCTAGCCCGAAGAGCAGAGGTCCGTCGCCCTCGTGCATGCCTGCAGCGAGGACCAGCGCGGCCAGCGCCAGATCGATGTTGGGGTGCTGGCTGCTGCGCCTGTTCACGACCTCCGTCAGGTCGGTGACGGCGGCCGTCACCTCGGCTCCGTGGGGTAGATCCGGGATGAGCTCCAGCAGGGTGGTGGCTCGTGAGTCGCCGTCGGCATAGAGGAAGTGGCCGAATCCCGGCAGTCGGGCGGCCGAGCTGCGGACGGCCGTCCTGAGGGCATCCTCCGGAGCGGCTCCGTCGAGAACCGATCGGAGCAGCTGAACGGTCGTCACGCTGATGCTGCCGTGCAGGGGTGAGGCGAAGGCGCCCAGTGCTGCGGAGAGCACTGCGTAGCCTGAGGCACGGCCTGAGGCGGCGATCCGTCCCGCGAAAGTCGAAATGGCCAGATCGTGGTCGATGGTGAGGATCAGCGCGGCATCCACGGCCCGCACGTGCTCCGGGCGCGGGGGATGGGGCGTCAGGGCCAGCCACAGTGTCTCAGCTACCGACCGCGTCTCCACGCCCGGCGTGAAGGGGTCGCCGAGAAGTCGGGGAACGCCGTGCAGGAATCGGGCGCCTGCCCGCTGCAGCGCCCCCTGGGAGATCTCGTCGCGTCCCGGGTCGGTGGTGCCCAGTCCGATCGCCGCGGCCTGGAGTTGGTCGATGCGATCTGCCCCGGCAGGCAGCGATGCCAGCAGCGTCGCCACTTGTGCGAGGTCTGTCGTCGGAGGCGACGACAGAGGGGCTTCCCAGTCACCGTGCCAGATCCATGCGGCGACCCGCTCCACTGTGCTGGTCCGGGCCAGATCGCTGGCGGACTGACCTCGCAGGTACAGCTCGTCGTCCTCGACCAGCGCGAGGTCCGTGTCCAGGACCATCAGCGGCCTGGCGGTCGATGCTCCGTGGCGGCGCAGGGGGCGGGGTCGGTTCCTGGCGGCGAACGCCTCCACCTCGAGGGGGTCGAACAGTGAACCTTCCTGGGTGCGAGTGCAGCTGATCCGGCCCCGGGAGACATAGGCGTAGAGCGTCTCCACCTTGATGCCGAGGCGTCCGGCGACCTCGACGGAGGTCAGTCTGCGGGGCCCATCCTGAGGGGTCATGTTGATCCGATCAACGTTGATTCGGCCATCGTCACGCCAGACCATGATCCCGCATCCATCAGTCGGAGGAGAAGGAGCGTGCCATGAGTGGTGACCGGATGGACGAGACACTGATCGACGTCCCTCGCGGCCTGACGAATGTCGCTGTCACCGAGACGCGCATCAGCCGGGTCCGGGGGCATGAAGGGTATTACCAGTATCGCGATCGGTCGGCGATCGAGATGGCCCGAACCGCCACATTCGAAGAGGCTTGGGCGTTGCTGGTCTGCGGGACCGCGTCGGAGGGGGCGACGCTGCGCGATGTCGCCTCGCGCACGCAGCGGCAGCATCGTGGACTGGTGGACCGTGTGAGCCGCGCCGTCGGTTCCGCGTCCGCCCCGCGGAGGCTCGACGTCGTGTCGGGGCTGAAGGCCGCGCTCCCGATGGTGTCGCAGGAGCTGGAGATGCGGCCTCTGTATGACCTGGACGAGGCGCAGCGGATGGAGGATGTCGTGGTGCTCGTCTCGTTGGTTCCGGAACTGCTCGCGGCATTCCACCGGCTCAAGGACGGACGGGGTGAGGGCCGAGAGGCTGATGGGCCCGCTGCTGCCCCCGGGCTGGTGAGACGGTATCTCCAGCAGGTCACCGACGTCGTCCCGGATCCGGCGTGTGAGCGCGCTCTGAGCGCCTACCTCGTCGCCGCGATGGAGCACGGATTCAACGCTTCCACCTTCACCGCGCGGGTGATCGCCTCCACGGGTGCCGACGTCGCCTCCTGTCTCGCCGGAGCGCTGGGTTCTCTGACGGGTCCTCTCCATGGGGGTGCGCCGTCTCGGGCGCTCGACGCTCTGGACACGGCCGACGCAGCAGGCGGGAGCAGTGAGCAGTGGTTGCGCGGAGAGGTGGCGGCCGGTCGGAGGATCATGGGCTTCGGCCATCCCGTGTACCGCACGGTCGACCCACGCTCACAGATGCTGAAGCAGTTCGTGCGTGACCTCGGCGGCTCGCGTGTCCAGGCGGCCCTGGACTTCGAGCAGGCCGCCGAGAGGGTGCTGGCGGAGCTCAAGCCCGGCAGGGCGCTGCACGCCAATCTTGAGTTCTACGCCTCGGTCCTGATGGAGCGATGTGGAATCCCCCGCGAGATGTTCACGGCGACGTTCGCCGTGGGTCGTGTCGTGGGGTGGTCGGCGCACATTCTGGAGCAGGCGCAGGATTCCAAGATCATCCGGCCTTCGGCCCGATTCACCGGCCCGGAGATCGCCTGACCGTCATCGAGTGGTCATGAACCCCGGCATCTCGACCCGATCTGCGGCGTGGCATCGGGCAGATGGCGGGATTCGTGGCCACTCGATGCTCAGTCCCCGCCGAGCTCCTCGGCAATGACCCGCTGGCCGATGCCGAAGGCGACGTTCGCCGCCGGCACGGAGCAGTAGATGGCCGCCTGGAGAAAGACCTCCTTGATCTCGTCGGCAGTCATGCCGTTGCGCAGGGCGGCGCGGATGTGCATCTCCAGCTCCTCCCAGTAGCCGCCGGCGATCATGGCGGTGAGCGTGATGGCTGAGCGTGTGGTGCGTGGCAGGCCTGGGCGGGTCCAGATGCTGCCCCAGGCGTAGCGAGTGATCAGCTCCTGGAAGTCCTCGGTGAAGGCGTTCTTCTTCGCCTCGGCGCGGTCCACATGCGCATCCGAGAGCACCTCGCGGCGCACCTCCATGCCGGCGGCGTAGGGGTCTTCAGCGGGTGTGGGGCGGGGGTCAGTCATCGAGCAGCTCCTCCAGGAGTCGGGCCGTGGCCTCGGGGGCCTCGGCGGGGGCCAGGTGTGCGACGTCGGGCAGCGTCACCGCCCGCACCGGTACGGAGCCTGCCGCCGCGCCGTCGGCGATCACCGCGGCATCCGCCGGCGGACACACGGTGTCCTCGGCGCCGTTGATCACCAGCAGAGGACGGGTGAACCGGTCCAGACGGCCGGTGAGGTCATGGGCGCCCAGGGCGTGGCAGGCGTGGGCGTAGCTGTGGCGGTCGGCGTGCTGCAGGGACTGCAGCAGGGACGTGGCCACCCGGGGGTGCTCGGCCATGAACCCGGGGGCGAACCACCGCTGGGCCGAGCCCTCCACCATCGTGGGGGTCCCCGCCTGGGCCACGAGCTCGGCCCGCTCGGCCCAGCCCTCCGGGGTGCCGATCCGGGCGGCGGTGCAGATCGCGGCCAGCCGGTCGATGCGGGTCCCCAGCCGCTGGGCCAGGGCCAGCGTGGTGGCTCCACCGATGGACACCCCGGCGGCCAGCACCGGGGTCGACGACGACACTCCGTGTTCGGCGACCACTCCCGCCAGGATCTCCTCCACGCCGTCGGCCAGGTCCTGGAGGGTGTACGGACCGTCGGAGGGCCGGCTCGCCCCGTGACCCGGCAGATCCCAGCCGATGACGACGAACCGTTCCTGCAGGTGAGGCACCGCGGGCCCCCAGAGCGCCGAGACGCTCGTGCCCAACGAAGGGCCCACCAGCAGCAGCGGGCGCTCGCCGGAGGTCAGGTCCTCGATGCGGCCGGCAAGCAGGGTCGGGGTGAGGGTGAGGGATCCCTGGGTCTGCGTCATCGACTCTTCCTGTGATGGCTGGTTGGTCAGTGGGGTGTGGCGGGTGGTGCGACGCCGAGGCGTCGGGGGCCGTGGCGTCAGGGGGAGAGCCCCGCTCGCAGCTCGGCGAACCGGGCCCGTGCGGCGTCGATCAGCTGCGCCGAGCGGCCCAGGTAGCGGTGGGGGTCCAGCGTCTCGGCCAGCTCGTCGTCGCTGATCGTCTCGGCCGGGAGCTTCTCCCGCAGCCGGACGGTCAGGTCGGACTCATCACGCGCAGCCTCGGCCAGCAGCGCCTTCAGCCCGGCCGGTCCGCCCGGGTGAGCGTCGCCCAGTCGGGCCAGGAGGCGTTCGCCGAGCACTCCCGGGCCCGCGGCGTCCAGGTTCTGACTCATCGCGGTGGGGAACACCTGAAGGCCCTCGCACAGCTCCGCGGCCCGGGCGCCGCGCCCCCGGTGAGGCGCAGCAGTTCGGTCAGGGCTGGCCATTCGGCGTGCCAGGCGCCGTCGGGCCGTTCGTCCACGGCGGCGCCGGCGGCCTGGTGGAGCGTGGCCAGATGTCCGGGTCCGGCCAGGGCGGCGGAGCGGATCAGCACCGAGAGCACCGGATTCTGCTTCTGCGGCATCGCGGAGGAGCCTCCGCGGCCTGGGGCGGAGGGCTCGCGCAGCTCTCCGATCTCCGGGCGCTGCAGGGTCAGCACGTCGGAGGCCAGAGTGCCCAGCGCGGCGAGGGCCTCGGCGGCGGCGGAGGCCGCCTGCAGCACGGGCCACGGCGGGC
>NZ_MDSS02000046.1 GCF_001758425.2 Nesterenkonia sp. PF2B19
CGGCACGGATCTGGACGGCCCGGCTCCCGACGGCACGGATCCGGACGGGGCGGGGGCGCAGCGCTCGGGACGCCGGGGACGGCGTCGTCGTCATCGCGCCCGCCACCTCCGGGCAGCCGGAGGAGACCGAGTCGCAGGCGTTCATCCCCGCCTCGCTGGAAGACTCTGCGCAGGACGATGCGGCCCCGGCCTCGAAGGGGGCGTCAGGCTCCGGAGGGACTGACCCTGACCGGAAGTCGCCCCTGAGCGCGCGGGATCGATGGATCCTGGAGCAGCGCCCACCCCACTGGGACTGAGTCCTCGACGCTGGTGGGGTGTTCCTCCACAGGTCCGTCGCGTGCGGCGCTGACACGCGCGACGATCCACAGCCTCGCCCGACGTTCTCGTCGTGTGGGTCTGTGAGCGGCAGGGTGGAGGGCATGACGCTCACCGCAGGACCTGCTCGCCTCCCACCGCCGCCGCGCCCCGGCGGATCCGCCGGACCCGCGACTCGCGCAGCGCGGTCGCTGCCCGACGATCCGCGGGGACCGCCGCCGGCGCGATCACGACGACGGAGCCGTCGTGCACAGGCCCAGAGACCGGGATTCCCGACGCCGCCCCGTTCAGGCGTCCGACGTCGCCCTCCACGGGTGGCGCGCAGGCTGCGCGGAGGAGGCTTGGGCCTCAGGCTGCGGCGTCTGCGGGTTCCCCTGGCGCTGCTCTGCGCGCTGGGTGCGGTGCTGGCCGGGCTCGCCTCGGGTGTGGAGTCCCGTGGGGAGACGGCGACGGCGGTGCGGGTGACCCAGGATGTCTCGGCCGGGGATGAGTTGACGGCCGCCGTGCTGGAGGAGGTCTCGGTGGACGCCGAGGCCGTACCGGGCGAGGAGCCGGTCCGCGTGGAGGATCTGCTGGGCCGCCAGGCAGCCGTCCCGCTGTCTCGCGGGGCGATGGTCCTGCCGTCGCAGCTGGTCGGCCCGGGGCTGCTGGCGGGCCAGCCCGAGGACCATGTGGCGGTGCCGGTGCGCCCGGCGGACACGGCGCTGGTGGGGATGCTCAGCCCGGGCCAGCGGGTGGACGTGATCCTCTCCTCCGAGTCGCTGGAGGACGGCACCTCCTCGCGGACTGTGGCCCGTGCCGCGCTGGTGCTGTGGGTCCCCTCAGGCGAGAGCGACGACTGGTTTCCGCAGGCCGGCGACGCCGGTCAGGTGCTGGTCGTCGGGGTGGATCCGTCCACGGCCCAGGACATCGCGCAGGCAGCCCACGAGGGGCGTCTGCATCTGAGCCTGGTGGGGTGAGGGCAGGCCCGACGTCGAGGGCCGGTGCCTCAGTCGGCCGTGGCGGAGGCCGCAGCGGGCTTGGGCGCCGAGGAGGAGCTGGAGGAGGGGCTGGAGGACGACTCGGAGCTGGAGGAGGAGCCGCGCGAGTCGGTGCGGTAGAAGCCCGATCCCTTGAAGGTCACCCCCACGCTGCCGAACTTCTTGCGCAGTGTGCCCGAGCACTCCGGGCACACGGTCAGCGAGTCGTCGCTGAACGACTGGACGATGTCGAAGGCGTGGCCGCAGGCCTTGCAGGCGTAGGAGTACGTGGGCATCGGATTCCTCAGTCAGGGGACAGTCGGCAGGCTCACCGGTCGGGTGCCGCCGCATGGACATCTGCCGACCACTGATTCTATACCGCCGCGAGGCGCCGGCGGGTCAGCGGAGTCTGCGGAGCCCCTCGGGCGTCACCACCGCGTCGACCGCGAGGTCATGGGGCTCCACGGGGAAGGACCCGGCTGGCAGGACCTCTTCCGGTCCCACCACCGCCCAGGCGGACACCTGCTCACGCAGGTCAGCGGCCTCCACCTCGGCGAACATGCGGTCGTAGTAGCCGCCGCCCTGGCCCAGGCGATGCCCGGAGGTGTCCACGGCCAGGGCGGGCAGCAGCATCTGCAGCGGGCCCTCGGCCAGGACGTCACTCAGCGTCCGAGCGTGGCCGACCGGTTCGTCCAGAGGCAGCACAGGGTGGCGTCGTGTCTCGGACTGCGCGGCCCAGCTGACCCATTCCAAGCGGGGCACCGGATCGTCCGCGACGCGGGGGAGCAGCACCTGGCCTCCGCGGCGCAGATGCCGGGTCAGGAACGGCCGGACATCGGGTTCGTGGGCCATCGGAAGATACGCGGCCACGCGTGCCCGGGCCGGCACATGCTCCTCGAGCACCCGTCCCTGAGCCTCCGCGCGGCGAGCACTCTCGGTGACGTCGAGGGTGCTGCGGGCTGATCGGATCCGCGCCCGGGCCGCCTTCTTGGCCTCGGTGATCTCACTCATGGGCCCACCCTACGTCCTGGTCCAGACCACAAGACGGCGGCGGGCCGAGCGCTGTCCCCGGTGCGGGGACGACCACCGATAGAAACCGCCGTCGCGATTCATCAGGGAGACGCATCCCGACACGAGGGACACAGATCCAGCGGCCCAGGTTCAGGTCGCCGGGTGGAGCTCGCCACGCATCTGGTCGGCCAGAGCGGCATACCGCGGACGGAAGGCGTAGACGCACAGCAGACGCAGCAGGCTGGCCTGCTCATAGACGGCCACGGCGTCCTCCACGGGAGAGTCCAGCACCCGGGACAGCTCCGCGGCCGTGCCGTCCACCGCCAGGAGGACCTCCTCTGCCTGGCCCGCGCTCCAGACGCGCTGGCGGTGCCGCCAGGTCGCATGCGCCCGCAGGTTCCCCAGGTCGAGCGCCGGGTCGGCGAGACAGGCGGTGTCCACGTCCAGCAGCCCTGGCCCCTGGTCGGCGGACCAGAGCACCTGCTTGTCGTGCAGGTCCCGGTGGGCGGGCCGCGGGGTCATCTGCGGCAGCCTTTGCAGTGCGACGGCGGTCGACTCCACGGCTTCGATGAACAGCTCCGCCTCCGCCTGGCCCGTCCGCAGCACCGGCATGGCCTGCTCCGTCCAGCGGCGCAGCACAGCGATCTCGTCTCCCGGGGCATGCACCGGCAGCCCGGATGCCGGAGCCGAGCGGAGCACCGCCTCGCGCCACGCCTCCAGGACCTCGCCCCAGGCCCGGGCCCAACCGGGTCCTGCGGCGGCGTCGTCCTCACTGACCTCATGCAGTCCTGCGCCGGCCAAGGCGGCGAAGGCCACCGAGGACTCGTCATGAGCGAGCACCCGCGGGGTGCGGAAGGGGCCGTCGAAGGTCGCCGCGCGCGCCACGCCGTCGAGGATGCTCTGGGCACGACCGGGCCGCACCAGTTTGCGGAACTCCACGGCCGAGCCGTCCTGGTGACCCGACGTGGTGCCGTCCGGGCTTCGACGCACCACGGCCCGTCGACCCGGCCGATGAGAGACGACGACGGCGCCGGGGCCACGCAGCTCCGTCAGCTGCGGCAGTCGCGGGTCGCTCCACGCTTCGAAGAGCTCCAGAACTCCGGTCCCGCTGTGATACCACCCGGCGCGCAGCGCTCCGGAGGTGTCAAGGGCCTCCACCGCAAGTCGTGTTCGACTCGATGCGGCCGGCGACCGCTTCTCCGGCCACACGCGCGTCACGGTCACCGGCCCGGCCTCGGTGTCCAGATGCTCCGGGGGCAGCGGCGACAGCGCCGACCCGGTGCGGGGTGCGCTCATCCGTGGATCGACCGCTCGGCCATGGAGATGCGCCGCGAGGCCTTCTGCGGCCAGTTCTCCTCCCGCCGGCGGAAGGGGTCCAAGGCGGCGCGAAGATGGGCGTAGGCCTCCCACGCGGCCAGGGACTCCTCATCTATGGGGGTGATCTCCCGGTAGCCCCGGAGGAACGCCTCCGCCAGCTCCACGTGGTCGGCCGCGCGGCAGGACGCCACCCAGGAGCCGACGTCGCGCATCGCGGGGCCCTGCCCGGCGCGGTCCAGATCGATGATCCGCACCCGGGAGCCGTCCTCGCCGGAGACCAGCACCTGGTCGGGGGAGAGGTCGCCGTGCAGCTCCACCAGCTCGGCCGACTCCGCCTCCTCCACCAGCGGGGAGATCATCTCGGCGAGCATGTCGGCCCGCTGGCCCAGCCAGGGTGCGATGAGTCCGATGGCGTGGACTGCCTTGGCCACATCCGGGTCGAGCACCCGGTCAGGAGCCTCGCCCAGCTCGCCGGAACGGACGTGGAGCTCCGCCACGATGGTCCCGGCGGTCTCCGCCGCGGACTCCACGGGGTGCTCCAGCAGGTCGCCCTGACCCCACCAGGGGGTCAGCAGGGCGGTGCCGCGGTCACCCAGCGGGCGCACCGGCTCCAACGGCACTCCGAGCCGACGCCACCGGTCGGCGGTCTCCAGCTGCGCGGCGGCGGGCTCAGCGGTCACCCGCACCACATGGGGGCCGCCGTCGAGCTCCACGGCGGCGACCACCGACGTCGGGGGTTGTAGCGCAGGACCCGCCATGCAGCTCAGCGCCGGCCGTCTCGGCCAGAGCCTGACGGGCCTCCAGCAGCTCCCGGGCCAGGGCCGGGTCCGACCACAGGGAGCCCGAGACCCGATAGACGGGCTCGTCCTGGTGGACGGTGAGGCGCTGGTCCACTCGCTCGGCGCGGGCCAGAGACTTGGCGTACTTGTCCTGGTCGCGGGAGATGACGGTCCAGCCGTGGTGCGCCGGACCTTCGGCGTCGACGTCCACCGGCTCCCCGCCGGTGAGGTCCACATCGGTGCGCTCCCAGGCCAGCACCACGCTGCGCTCCGGCTTCACCCGCAGGTGCCGGCCGCGCACCGGCATGCCCAGCCAGCTGGACAGGGCGGCGTCGTCGAGCAGCTGGGCCACCTGGTCCAGCTGGGCGATCTCGGCCACGGCGACATCGGCCTCATGCGCCTGCGGAGCGCGGATCTTCACCGGAGGCACCGGCATCGTGCGGTAGGTGGCCTGGGCGAGCTGCTCATCCGGATCGGCGGCGCCCGCGGGGATCTCCGGGGACTCCATGGGTGTCTCCAGCTCCTCCGGGGAGACCGCTCCGCGCGCCGCCTGAAGCGGCCGGGCGGCGTCCTCGGGTGCCGGCTCCGCTGTGGTTCGTGCTGCGCTCACGCATTCGCCCTCTCGTCCAGGGCGGGGTCCTCCGCGCGCTGCCGCGCGGCGGGCACACCCGCCGTCCCGTCGACGGCCGCCGCCTCGGGGCTCTCCCGGGGCGAGGTCTCCTGCTGGGTCGACGCCCAGCGAGCGACCCTGCTGGACTCGTCGGCGAGCAGCTCGTCCGGTGAGCCGTCCTCGACGATGCGACCGTCCTGAAGCCAGAGTATGCGGTCCAGACCTTGGAGGGTGCTGAGATCATGCGTGATGGCGACTGTGGTCCGCCCTCGGGTGAGCTCGCGCAGCGAGGCTTCCACCAGGGCGCGGGACGCCGGATCCAAGCCCGTGGTGGCCTCGTCGAGCACCACGATGGGGGCGTCGCGGACCAGGGCCCGCGCGATGGCGATGCGCTGACGCTGCCCCCCAGAGAGCGTGTCCCCGCGGGCGCCGAGCACGGTGTCGTAGCCCTGCGGCAGGGCGCGGATGAACTCATGGGCCCCCGCCCGGCGGGCCGCCTCCTCGACCTGGTCGTCGGTGGCGTCGAGCCGTCCGTAGCGGATGTTCTCCCGCACCGAGGAGGCGAACAGCACCGACTCCTGCAGCAGGATGGAGATGTTGCGTCGCAGGTCTGCCCGCCGCACCCGCCGGGTGTCGCAGCCGTCCACCAGCACTGCGCCGTCGTCGGGGTCGGCCAGCCGCAGGAGGTAGCCCGCCAGCGTGGACTTCCCGGACCCGGAGGGTCCCAGCAGGCCGACACGCTGACCGGCCGGGATGTGCAGGCTCAGGTCCTCGAAGAGCTCCCGGCCGTGGCCGTCGCGGGCAGTGACGCGGTAGAACGCGACGTCGCCGGAGACCCGCCCCATCGGCAGGGCGGGGTCCGGGTCGGTGATCTCTACCGGCTCGTCCAGCAGGTCGGCGATGCGCTCGCCGGAGGCCGCCGCTCGGGCGATGCGGCCGGTGTACTTGGCCATGTCCCGCAGCGGCTTCATCGCGATCTTCAGGTACATCAGGAACAACACCATGTCCCCGGGGGTCATCACCCCGCGCAGCACCTGCCAGCCGCCGAAGCCGAGCACGACGGCGGTGGAGATCCCCACCAGCACGTCGGTGGAGCGCTCCAGACGGGCGGCGAGCTTACGGGCTCGGATGCCGGCCTTCAACGCGGTGGCGTTGCCTGCGGCGAAGCTGGAGGCCACCACAGACTCGAGGCCGTAGGCCTGCACCACGCGGATGGCGGCCAGCGCCTCGGCGGCGTCCCCCACCAGCTGGCCCTCGCCCTTGCGGGTGGCTCGGGAGGCCGAGGAGATCTTCGGGGAGGAGAACCGGGAGATCACGAAGTACAGCCCGGCGGTGACCAGCACCACCAGCGAGAGCGTGGGGTTCATGATGATGACCACCACGAACAGGGCGACCAGGGTCAGCACGTTGCCCACCAGCGGCAGTCCTGCGGTGACCGCGACCTCCTGCAGCCGGCCCATGTCGCCCACGAGCCGCTGAGAGGTGTCACCCACCGAGGCGGTGGAGTGGTAGCGCAGGGACAGTGACTGGATGTGGTCGAACACCCGGGTGCGCAGCCGGGTGACCACCTTCACCCCGGTCTTGGCGAACGCGATGGTGGAGACGTAGTTGCACACGGCCCGCCCCCCGACGATTCCGGCCAGCAGCAGCGCCCACAGCACCACTGTGGTGGTGACGTCCCCGGCGAGGCCGGTGGTCTCGGCCAGCTGGGCGCCGAGCGCCTCGGTGACGGCGTCGACGGCGAACTTCACCGGCCAGGGCTCCAGGATGCGGAACGCGACATCACCGGCCAGGGCGATGAGCCCGAGGATGATCAGCAGCTTGTGCTCGCCCAGATGCGGCAGCAGCATCCGCAGGGTCCGGGAGACGGCCTGACGGTGCTGACGGCGGGAGGCGGCGGAGGCGGCGCTCATCGGGGGCTCACCTGCTCGATGCGAACGTGCTCCGGAGTGGGCAGCAGCGCGAGCAGCTGTGCGCAGCGGTGCTGCCAGCTGTGCTCAGCGACGGCGGCGGCCCGCCCGGAGGCGGCCAGCCGGGCCCGCAGTTCAGGACGCCGGGCCAGCTGATCCAGGGCGTTGGCCAGGGCGTCGACGTCACCCGGGGCGACCAGCAGGCCGTGGGCGCCGTCGCCCAGGACCTCCGGCAGCTCCCCGACGGCGGAGGCGACCACGGCGACCTCGGCGGCGAGGTACTCGTAGACCTTCAGCGGAGAGAAGTAGTGCTCGGCCCCAGGGGAGGGCATCGGGTAGGGCGCGACCGCGACGTCGAAGCGACCGAGGATCTCCGGAACACGGGCCGGCGCCACCGCACCGTGGAAGTGGATGCTGTCCTGCAGCCCCAGCCGCTGGGCCAGGTCGCGCAGCGGGTCCAGCTGAGGGCCGGCACCGCAGATCTCCAGCCGCCAGGGGCGCGTGTCCCCGGCGTCGGCGGCATTGCCGGTGGCTGCGGCCACGGCCTGCAGCAGGATCTCGGTGCCGTGCCAGGGTTTGAGCGTGCCGACGAAGCCCACGGTGAAGGTGCGCAGGGAAGCAAGGTGCTCGGCATCGGCATCGGCATCGGTGTCGGCATCGGCGCCGAGACCAGGTCGGATGCGGTCGGTGTTGACCCCGTTGGGGATGACGGTGACCGCGGCGTCGCCCTCCACCTGACGCACCCAGTCGGCCACCGGGCCGGAGACGCATGCCACGATGTCGGCGGCGGCGAAGGTGCGGCGCGTGGCCTCCCAGGCGGAGGCCTCGTCGTGCAGGCTGCGGTGAGTCTGCTGCTCGGCGATGAGCGGGGAGTTGACCTCCACCGCGAAGGGGATCCCGGTGCGGGCGGCCAGCCGCGCGCCGGCGTCGGAGAACAGCGCGTAGCGCTCGTAGACGGCCTCAGCGCCGTCGAGGGCGGCCAGCTGGGCCATCTCCGCGGCCACCTGAGCCACACCGGCCTCCCGCGCCGCGGCGTCCTTGGCCCCGGGCACCGGGACGACCACCACCGGCAGATCCGCCAGGTCCTCAGGGACCGATTCGGTCTCCGGCCGGCCCGGGCGGTCGCCGCGCTTGGTGCCGTAGACGGTGACCTCGTGCCCGTGCGCTCGCAGGGCGCGGACCATCTCCTGGACGTGGACGGAGGCGCCCTTGGTGCCGAAGACACCGATGCCCGGGTCGGCGAGCAGATAGGCGATCCTCATCGGGCACCTCCGACGGGTGCGGCGGTGCGCTCCACGGGCACCAGGGTGCGCAGGGCGGCGGCCTGGCGGCGGGAGTCGAAGTGCTCCTCCACCAGAGCGCGCGCCCGGTGGACCATCTGGTCATGGACGGAGGACTCGGCCACGGCCTCCTGGACCGCGTCGGCCAGGGCGTCGGCCAGGGCGGCGTCGTCGCCGCTGGGCACCAGCCACCCGGTCTCGCCGGGGACGACCACCTCGCCGACGGCGGTGACGTCGGCGGCCACGCAGCGGATGCCGCGGGCCATCGCCTCCAGGAGCACGGTGGGCAGTCCGTCGGCGTTGCCGTCGGAGCCGACCACGAAGGGGGCGACGAACACGTCGTCGGTGCCGAGTCGCGCGGAGACCTCGGCCTGGGTGAGCGGACCCAGCAGACGGACGCGGTCGTCCAGTCCGAGCCGATCGATCTGGGCGGTCAGATCCCCGGCCAGCGGCCCGTCCCCGGCGATGTCGGCGGCGACGTCGACCCCGCGCGAGCGCAGCACGTCCACGGCCTCGATCAGCAGGCTGAAGCCTTTCTTCTCCACCAGCCGGCCCACGGCCAGCAGCCGGGGCACCCGCGCCGGGTCGGAGCCACGTGCGCGGTCCGGAGTGAAGGGGAAGCGCTCGAGCTCCAGGCCGTTGCGCACCAGCTGCAGAGTGTCGGTGGCCTCGGGGAAGCGGCGGCGCAGATCGGCCAGGTTGTAGCCGCTGATGGTGATCGCATGGTGGGCGTCGGCGAGCTTGGCCTTCAGGTCCGTCGGGTCCACATCCTGGTGGAAGATGTCCTTGGCGTGGGCGGTGAAGGAGTACGGCAGCCCGGCGACGCGCC
Source organism: Nesterenkonia sp. PF2B19 (assembly GCF_001758425.2). GTDB lineage: Bacteria > Actinomycetota > Actinomycetes > Actinomycetales > Micrococcaceae > Nesterenkonia > Nesterenkonia aethiopica. The sequence goes on from NZ_MDSS02000046.1 coordinate 9,011, forward strand.
CGGCCAGCCGCGCCACCGTGGTGGCCACCGAGGCGAAGTGGGCGTGGAGGTGCGTGACCCCGTGTTCGCGGGCCAGCCGTGCGACGGCGACGGCCTGGGCGGCGTCGTCATGGCTGTGGCGGCGCAGCTCCTCCCAGGCCTCGGCCACGCCCGACGCCGGCCCGGCGCTGAGAGCGTCCCACAGGCGGGTGGCCGAGCTGGGGCGCGGCACGTGCACCACAGGGGCCTTCACCCGGGCGAGCTCCGGATGGAAGCGGCTGTCCGTGGTGGGACGCAGGGAGAAGATCACGATCTGCTCGCCCTGGGCCTCGCGGGCCAGGATCTCCGAGACGACGAACGTCTCCGAGAAGCGCGGATACATCTTCAGCACGTAGCCGACCACCGGGGCGGGGGAGTCAGCGGACGGAATCGACTCGGACATGGGTGGGAACCTCCGGGGTGTGACGTCGTGACTCCAGAGTGGTCCTGCGACATGAGAGCACGATGAGAGCCGCGGAGGCCGGCCTCAGGTCAGGAGGAGCTCCCGCGGACCCGGCGGGTTGGCTCCCGCGCGAGACACCGCGACGGCGGCGCTGCGCAGGGCAGTCCGGGCACAGGCACGGAGACCCTGCTGATCCGGCTCGCCCCGTGTCAGAGGCCCGGTGAGACCAGCCTCGAGCAGGGCGTAGAGCAGACCGGACATGAACGCGTCTCCGGCGCCGATCGTGTCCACCACGTCCACGGCCGGAGCCGGCAGGGTCTCCTGCCACCGGCGCGTCCCGATGGTGCACCCTGCGGCGCCTCGGGTCAGGACGAAGACTCCGCCGCTGAGGCCGGCGTAGTGGGCCACGAGGTCCTCGACGCTCAACTCAGGGTGGAGCCAGGCGGCGTCCTCATCGCTCATCTTCACCACATGGGCGAGTGAGGCGATGCGTTCGACCCGCTCGCGCAGCACGCCCCGGGCGGGTGCCAGAGACGGTCGGACATTGGGGTCGAAGGAGACCACCGTTCCCTCCGGGGTGCCGCGCAGAGTCTCCTCCACGACGTCGGCACCTGGGTCCAGGCTGGTGGCGAGCGACCCGGTGTGGATCAGGTCGGGCCGGCCCAGGTCCAAGGACTCGGGAGCCCAGGTGACGTCGAAGGTGTACTCGGCTGCGCCGTCGTCGTCGAGCACGGCATGGGCCGTCGAGGTGCTGGCGGTCTCCGGACCGAGCAGGCTCAGCGAGACGCCGGAGCGCTCCACATGCGCCCGGACCAGCTCACCGGGCCCGTCGTCGGCGATATGGGTCGCCAGTGTCGTGTCCACCTCCAGCCGGGCGAGGCCGACGGCGACGTTCATGGGACTGCCGCCGGGGTGGGTCTCCTGCCGGCCGGTGGGGTCGGTGACGATGTCGACCAACGATTCACCGATCACCAGGGCATGACGGGCTGTGGCCATCTGGGGCATGGGAGTCCTCCTCGGTCAGTTCTGGCGGGTCAGGCGCCGGTACGGTCGTTCGGGAAAGACGAGCTCGGTGAACGTCACCAGTCCTCCGTCCACGGAGATCTCCACCACGCTCCCGTCGACCAGGACCTCCACCGCGACGTCGTCGTGGCTCGGGCGGGTGGGGAGCGGAGCCTCGTCGACAGACGGGTAGGCGGGATGGACGTCCGGTCCTCCGGTGCGGGTCCGGTCACAGACGACGTGGCCGCCGGCGGCGTCGACGGTGAGACGCAGGCCCGTGCCGGGTGCCGCTTCGGGCCCGCTGTCGAGAACGAACGTCGCCGAGCCGTCATCGGCGACCGTGGTCGAGAAGACGAGCAGGCCCGAGGCCTCGTCGGCAGTCCGTTCAAGAGTGTCCTCGGCGAGCACCAGACGCGGAGCATCGGTGGGCAGGATCGGGGTCTGGCGGAGACGATGACGCCCGTCCGGATCCCGCGCCAGGGAGATCTCGCGCACCAACGTCATCGCGGAGCGCCACGGGCCGGTCGGGGTGACCTCGGCATACTCCCAGTTGCTGGCCCATCCGACCATGAGCCTGCGGCCGTCCGGCACGTTCGAGAACGACACCGCGGCGTAGCAGTCCCTCCCGAAGTCGAACCAGTCGAAGTCGGCGAGGTCCTCGGAAGCGCTGAGCCTCTCCGGGGTGAACCGTTCACCGTCGAAGTCCCCGATGAAGTACTGCGTCCCCGAGCCCCCGGCGATCGCTCCTGGGTTGAGGCTCACGATCATGACCCAGCGGGAGTCTGCGGTTCCTTCGACGGGCAGCTCGAACAGGTCGGGGCACTCCCAGACGCCTCCTGTGGCGTGTGCCGGGCCGAACTCCGAGGTCCGGGTCCAGGACCTCAGATCCGGTGAGGTGTAGACGGCGACGCGGCGGTCAGCCGCTTCGACGACGACCATCACCCAATGCCCGTCGTCACCGCCGTACCAGAAGACCTTGGGGTCGCGGAACTCACCGGATCCGATGTCCAGGACCGGGTTCTCCGTATACCGTGTCCACTCGTATCCGCCGTCGAGGCTGTAGGCCAGGGACTGCGCCTGGCGGGGCCGTCCCTCGGGCGTATGGCTTGCGGAGGTGTAGACCGCGACCAGGGCGGTCTCCCCGGGGCCGGCGAACCCGGCGGTGTTGCGGTGGTCCACCACGGCGCTGCCGGAGAAGACCATCTCCTCGTCGGTGTGTTCGATGGCCACGGGCTGCTCGTGCCAGGTGACCAGATCCGTGGAGGTCGCGTGACCCCAGGAGATGTTTCCCCAGGTGGAGCCGTGCGGGTTGTTCTGGAAGTACAGGTGGTACACGCCGTCGTGGAAGAGCAGCCCGTTGGGGTCGTTCAACCAGGTGTCGCGAGCGGCGAAGTGTGCTGCGGGGCGCCAGCCATCGGTGCCGGCTGAGGTTTCGAGGGGGACGGTTCCGGCCGTGGTCATAGGGGGTTCTCCTCGGGAGCGGGGGAAGTGGGGCATGTCATGGGTGCGGGGCCGGTTCAGGACTCCCCATCGGCGATGTAACGGTCGTAGGCGCCTGGTAGACTTCGATGGCCTCATCGACTCCCAGACTCTCAAGCTGCTGCAGGTAGCCGTCCCATTCGTCGTCGACGGTGCCGGTGGTGACCCAGGTGGCGAACTTCTCCAGCACCAGGGTGTGGATGTCGGCGGTGCGTGTGGACACCTGGTCCAGCTCCTCATTGGAGAGCATCACCGGGGGGTAGGGGTCGTTGGCGCGGTGGGGCTCGTAGTGTTCGGCGACCAGCTCCTGGCGCTCCTGGGCCCGCGGCTCGGGCGCGACGACGTCCTCGAAGTCCTCGGCCGTGACGATGAAGGGGCCGCCTGGGGCGACGCGCTGACGGCGCTCGCCGGCGGACTCTCCGCTCTCCGGGGAGATCTGGACGAGCAGACCGTCCTCGTCCTCCTCGAGGGTCGTGTCGATCGGTCCCCAGTTCGTCTGAGCAGACATCACCGGGTCATAGAGCCGGTCGGCCCACCGCATCGTGGCCGCCGGGTACTGGTTCGCCCGGGTGATCGCCAGGGCCCCGCGATTGATCTCCTGGTTGTTCGCCACACTGGCCAGCTGCTGTCCGTCGAGACCTTCGAGGACTCCGACCAGCTCGTAGTCGTCGAGTCGATCGGTGCCCACCATCTCTTCGGCCTCCCACCAGATGAAGGAGCCCAGGATCGGGGTGTTCGACTTGCCCTTGGCGAGATAGGCGACGTCGTCCTGTGAGAAGGACTCCGGATCGATCAGCCCGTCGGCGTACCAGTCGGCGAGCTCGCGGACTCCGTCCCGGTACCCCTCGGTGTTCGCGGTGAACTCGACGACGTCGTCGCGCACGATGCGATGGTCGTTGTTGGTCGGCTGTCCGCCCAGGGCCGCGATGAGGTCGTGGGGGTTCGCGGCGAAGGAGTCGGTCCGGAATGACAGGGGGATCTCGTCCTGGGTGCCGCTGCCGTTGGGGTCCTCGGTGGCGAAGGCCTCGAGCGCCTCGCGGTACTCATCGATGGTCTGGGGCATGTCGAGGCCCAGCTCGTCCAACCAGGTGGCGTTGATGTAGAGGAAGTTCGGGTAGGGCAGGATGCCGAGCTCTTCGACGGAGGGAAGCGTATAGATGTGGCCGTCGGAGGCGGTGATCGCCGCACGGATGTCGGGACGCTCCTCCAGGATGCCGGACAGGGTGGGGGCATGCTCCTCGATCAGGTCCTCCAGGGGGAGCAGGGTGCCGTTGGTGCCGTTGGTGACGACTTCGGCGTCGCTCAGCCCGGTGTTGAACAGGACGTCGGGCAGGTCATCGCTGGCCAGCATCAGGTTCTTGCGTTCATCGTAGACCTGTCCGGTGAGGTTCTCCCAGGTGATGGCGATGTTGGTGTCCTCCTCCCACTGCTGCACCAGGTCCATCTCTGCGTAGTCGGGAGCGAGGGCGGACTTCGTCCCGCCGAAGGTCAGGGTCAGCGTCTCTTCGACGATCGGGAGACCCTCGGTGTTGAATCCGTACTCGTCAGAGGCGTCTTCGACAGGTTCGGAGCCTGCTGATGAGCCGCATGCCGTGAGCGCGACGATGGCGGTCAGTGCTGCGGTGAGGGCCGGAAATGAGTGGTGAGAGCGCATAGCTGTTCCTCGAGTTCTCTGCGAAGGGGACGGGGTGGAGGAGGGGCAGGTTCAGTTCTTGACGGCGCCGAGCATGGCGCCCTTGGTGAAGTGCTTCTGCATGAACGGCAGCACGATGAGCAACGGGATCGTGGAGATGACGATCATGCCGTACTTGATCAGCTCTCCGAGGCGCTGCGCCGCGGCGTAGGAATCCAGGGCTCCGGTCCCTCCGGCGGCGGAGACCTCGGACTGGACGAGCACATTGCGCAGCACTAGCTGCAGCGGGTACTTGTCCTCGCTGTCCAAGAAGATGAGGGCGTCGAAGAAGGCGTTCCAGTTCGCCACCAGGTGGATCATGATCATGAGGAAGATCAAGGGTTTGGACAGCGGCAGGACGATGCTGAAGAAGAACCGGAAGTCGCTGGCGCCGTCCATCTGGGCGGCGTCCCGCAGCTCGCCGGGGACGTTGTTCTCGAAGAACGCGCGGGCGATGATGAGGTTCCAGACGCCGACGGCCCCGGGCAGCACGACGGCCCACATGGTGTCCAACATGCCGAGGTCCCGGACCACCAGGTAGCGCGCGATGAGCCCGCCGTCGATGAACATGGTGATCACGAACAGCAGCATCAGGGGAGTGCGACCGTAGAGATCCTTGCGGGACAGGGCGTAGGCGGCGGCCAGGATGACGGCGACGCTGACGCCCGTGCCGACGACGGTGTACAGGACGGAGTTCGCGAAGCCGCGCAGAATGCCGGCGTCCGAGAGGATCTGGACGTACCCCTCGAGGGTGAAGCCGCGTGGCACCACCCAGACGTTGCCGTTGAGGATCTCCGAGGGTTCGGAGACCGAGGCGATCAGGATGAAGTACATCGGGTAGATGATGGCCACGATGGCCACCAGCAGCAGTCCGACGGCGATGACGTTGAAGAGCGGGTCGGCGTAGCGGGAGACGAGGGATCGGCGTGGCCTCGGCTGCGGGGCTGGAGACGAGGGGAGCTTCCGGGTGGGTGGGAGCGTGGGTGGTGCGACGGTCTGAGTCATGGCTTCCTTCCTCACCAGAGGCTCGACTGGCCGGCCTTGCGGGCGATCCAGTTGAACGTCAGCAGCAGGACGAGGTTGATGAGTGAGTTGAACAGCCCGATGGCGGCGGAGTAGCTGAACTGGGCCTGCTGCAGCCCCACGGAGTACACGTAGGTCTGGATGACTTCGGAGGTCTGCAGGTTCAGGTCGGTCTGCATCAGCAGGACCTTCTCGAATCCGAGGTTGAACAGGTTGCCGATGGCCAGGATGAACAGGATCGTGACGACGGGCATGATGCCCGGGATGTCGATGTGCCAGATGCGCTGCAGCTTGTTGGCCCCGTCGACGCGCGCCGCCTCATGGAGAGCGGGACTGATGGCGGTCAGCGCGGCCAGGTAGATGATCATGGAGAATCCGGCGTTCTGCCAGATGTCCGAGCCGATGTAGAGGGGGCGGAACCATTCCGGCATGCCCATGAAGAAGATCGGATCTCCGCCGAAGAGTTCGATGACGTTGTTGACCAGACCTGCGCGCGGGGAGAACAGGAGGTGGATCATGCCCACGATCACGACGACGGAGATGAACGACGGCGAGTAGAGGACGGTCTGGGTGAACTTCTTGAACCTCTCCGACTGCAGCTGATTGACGATCAGCGCCAGGATGATCGGCACGGGGAATGCGATCAGCAGTCCCAGCGAGTTCAACGTCAGCGTGTTCATCACCACGCGCTCGAACTGGAAGGAGCCGATGAATCGTGCGAAGTGCTCGAGGCCGGCCCAGGGGCTTCCGGCGAAGCCATCCGCGGGGTTGTAGTTGCGGAAGGCGATCTGGGCACCATACATCGGCCAGTACTTGAACAGGATCACGTGGATGATCGCCGGCAGAAGTAATACGTATAACTGCCAGGATCTCAGCGCCCGCCTCAGACGTGACGTGCGACGAGCGGCGCGTGGGGTGGATGATGCGCCAGGAGGACGGAAGGACCGGGTCGTGCTCATGGACTGACCTCTTGTGTGCGAGGGGCGGGGGAGGTGACGGAGGCGCGCTCGATGAGACGCCCCTGGGTGGGTGCCTGCTGGACGGTGTCGGGAGAGTCGAGGAGGAGGTCGATGGCTCGGTGGGCCATGGCTTCGAAGGGTAGCTCGATCGTGGTCAGGCCGGGATCGAGGTGCGGCGCCGTCGTCTCCTGGTTGTCGAAGCCGACGATCGAGCAGTCATCCGGCACTCCGAGGCCGCGCTGTTCCAGGGCGCGGTAGGCGCCCCAGGCGGTACGGTCGTTGGCGCAGAAGATGCCCGTGGGGGGCTCTGGCAGAGCGGCGAGGTCCGCGGCGTGGCGCAGTCCGTCCTCCACGGTTCCGGTGCCGTATCGGACGAGCTCGGGGTCGAAGGGGAGTCCTGCGGCCTCCAGCGCGGCACGAAATCCGGTGAGGCGGCCGATGCCCGCGGGGAGCTCACTGTCCGCGGGCTGGATGTTGATCATGGCCAGGCGGGTGTGGCCCTCATCGATGAGTCGCTGGGCGGCGCGGCGTCCGCCGTCGTGCTCGTCGGGGAAGACGCTGCTGTGTTCGCCGGCCTCATCCTGGGCGTTGAGGACAACAGTGGGCAGTCCGGCCAGAGCTGCAGGGACGGTGAGGCGGCGGTGGTACATCGCAGCGTAGATGACCCCTCGGACGCGGTAGGACTGCATCATGTCGATCGACGCGGTCTCGAGCTCCTGCTCGCCGAAGGTGTCCACGCTGAGGATGACGTTCCCGGACTCCCAGGCCTTCATCTGGGCGCCTTTCAGGAGGCGCCCGGCGAAGGGGGCGCTGGCGACCTCATCGGAGATGAAGCCGATCATGCCGGAGTCTCCGCTCCGCAGAGACTTGGCATGGGCGTTCGTCCGATAGCCCAGGGCCTCGACGGCCTCCCAGACGCGTTCCTGGGTGGCCCGGGCGACTCGTCCGCCGGCGACCTTGTTGAGCACCAGGGAAACGGTGGCCTGAGAGACGCCTGCGCGCTCGGCGACCTGCCACATCGTCGGCGCCTGCCGTCTCGTCGCCATGTCGTCCTCTCAGGTGGAGTTATTCGTATAACTTCCATAAGACTAGAGGTGCCCATGGAAAGTGTCAAGAGTCACATCCACGATTGATGGTGCGGTGATGGAACTGTTCCACCCCTCGTCGGGGCCACCGCCACGTCACGGCACTGCCAGCTCTCGCACCGTGAGCCCGCGTGCTGTGGCCTCACCCCCATGTACGAACAGCCGCAACCCGTCGTCGTCTGCGAGCGGGAAGACCCGGTGAGAATGGACGACGGCCCCGTCACCGAAGAAGCACTCCACACTGCTGTGGTCCACCAGGATCCGGAGGTCCATCTCACCGGAGTTCCCGGGGATGGGAGTCTGTGACTCGCCGCCGACGCCGGGAGAGAACGTCGGCCGTCGGTTGACGTAGGCGAATCCGCCGTCGAAGAAGAGACCGGCGGCCACGTGGCGGCCCCCGCCCGGTGCCCGGCAGAGCTCGAAGCCGATGTTGGCCGGCGGATCTGCGGGGTCCCAGACCAGGGTGCACCGCAGCTCGTAGGCACGCGCGGCGACGTCGAGGTCCTGATGGCCGGAGACCGTGAGATCACCGAGCGCATGGGTGGCCGTCGTATAGTCCTCCAGGCCCGACGCGGGTGTGGAGAGGAGCTGATATCCCCCGTGCGCATCCGGAGCGAGCCGGATCTCGCGGACGATCATGTCGTCGCCGTTGTACCCGTCGGTCACCAGGCTCGGTGTGTTGTGCGGATAGTCCCAGAAGTTCGCCCATCCGATCGCGCGTCGAAGCGTAGGATCCTCGTCGCCGTCGTCTGTATGGGAGGCATAGGTGACGGCACCGTAGAAGTCGAAGCCCCAGTCGAGCCAGTGCGGCTCATCATGGTCCGGGGTGAACGCGGCGCCGTCGAACTCTCCGACCCAGTAGGCGTAGGTGGCCGGAAGGTCGCGGGACTTTCCGTTGGCGCCGGTGCCGAGCACCCAGTGCCGGCTGCCGTCGGAGGCCTCCATCTCGAAGATGTCCGGGCACTCCAGCAGCCCGATGTCCTCACGGCGGAACTCACCCACCTCCTCCCAGCGATGCAGATCCGCCGAGGCGTAGAAGCCGAGCCGCTGACCCTCCGCGTTGGCCATGAACCAGCGCGACCGCGCCGCGTCCCAGATGACCTTCGGATCCCGGAAGGCCTCCACTCCTGGGTTGGGCAGCACAGGCGCCTCCGGCCCAGGGGAGAACGTCCGGCCGTCGTCGGTGGAGTACCAGAGGAACTGGGCCTGGACACCCTCCGGGGCCTGCGTGACGAGTGCGATCACCGCACCGTCGCCGTAGCCGGCCGTGTTGTCCGCGTCGATGACCAGTGAGCCGGACCAGCAGTCGCCGTTGTCATTGGAGAACTTCGGGATGGCGACGCCCTGGTCGGAGAAGGCGACATGGTCAGTCGTCGTCACCAGTCGCCAGGACGTGCCGTGTCCTCCCTCGAGGTAGTCCTCGTTGTACAGGTAGTAGTACAGGTACTCCCCGTTGAGGAAGATCGGACGCTGAGGGTCGTTCTTCCAGTTGTCAGGAACGCTGAGGTGGTACGCGGGACGGTAGCTCTGCACGTCGGAACACCGCGCCTGGCGGGATCGGTCTGACGCCTGGTCAGGCCGCCTCGGGCTCGCGGACGCACTCGGCAGGCCCAGGACACCGCCTGCGACCCCGGCGGCAGTGCCGAGCGCTCCGCCCGCGCCCAGCAGGACGGATCTGCGATCGGGCCGGCTCGCCGTCGGGTCGGGAGTGCGTGTCTCGGCGTTCCGTCGGGAACGGTGCATCGGGTCGGTGTGGCGCATGGGAATGTCTCCTCTGGGATGCAGTGGGGCGGTGTCAGGTGCCGCAGGGCTGGCCTTCCGACCAGAGCGTCAGTCCTGGCAGTGAGTCGAGGTCCAGGGGTCGCGCATGGTCCAGCTCGGCGCACTGTGCAGCTGTGCTCCGGCGGAGAGACGCAGCTCGTGCCGGGAGGCGTCGGCTCGGGTCGGATAGACCCTGCTGGTGAGCGAGGCCCCCTCGACGAACAGCTCGATCGACGACGCATCGAGAAGCAGCCTCACCTGGATCCGGTCGGTCTCCGTGAGGACTTCGCCGGCGTGCGGCGATCGGTCAGTGGTGGGGTCCAGGCTCGCGCGACTGCGATCCATGGTGACGCGCAGCCCGCCGGGCCTGACGCGGTCCACGACGACGCGGGTCTGCTCTCGGCCGTCTGCCGTGGTGAACAGCAGGAGCTCGACGGATTCACCGACCGGGATCGTGACGTCGATCTCTGCGTCCACCGTCACCGAGTCAGCCAGGACGGTCGTCGTGCCGTCCTGCCGCGGGGCGGTCTCAGACTGCCGGAGGGAGGTGAGCTCCTGGACCGGCTCGACGCAGACATGCAGCCTCTCATCGAGCCAGACCCGACGAGGGGCAGCCATGGCTCCGGACCAGCCGGCCTCCCGCTGAGCGTGCTCGCTGCGCCCTTCCTGCATCCACGCCCACAGCACGCGGCGTCCCGACTCGTCGACGAACGTCTGCGGGGCGTAGGCGTGCCGCCCGCCGAGATCAAGCCGTTGGACGTGCTCGATGCGGAAGCGACGGCCGTCATAGGTGCCCACCGCGGCCAGCGGATGCAGCGTGACGCCTTCGTGCCACGCCGAGAAGATCAGCACATGGGGCTGACCGGTGGTCCCGTCCGGTGGACCCGTGCGGCCGTCGACGCCGGGAACCATCGAGAAGAAGTCGATGCACTCCCACATCGTGCCGGTCCACTCCGGGTCGTCGAGTGCGATCTCGCCGACCGTGTCCTCGGCCAGGGAGCCCAGCAGCGTCCAGTGCCGGAGGTCCTCGGACTCATAGAGGAACGTGCAGCCTCCCAGCCCGCGGCGGCCGCTGCCGATCAGCTGCCGCCAGCGGCCGCCTTCGCGCCACACACAGTGGTCCCGGAAGCCGGACAGCGGGGTGCCGGTCGGTGGGTGGTCGATGACCGGATCCGGCAGCGGTGTCCAGTGGTCCATGTCCGCCGAGCCGACGGCGAGGCAGGGGAGTTCCCGCTCCCCGCGCCGTCCGGAGTAGACGAGCATCGGGGTGCCTTCGTGATGCACCAGCACGCCGGACCAGCAGCCGTCCTCGTCAGCTCCTTCCCCGGGGACGAGGGCCAGCGGGCGCTCCTCCCATCGGACCAGGTCGGTGGAGACGGCGTGGCCCCAGTGGATCCGGTGATGCGCGGCGGACTCCGGGTTGTGCTGGTAGAAGAGATGGTAGATGCCGTCGTGCTGGGCGACACCGTTCGGGTCGTTGAGCCAGCCGGCCGGCGCGGTGAAATGGTACGTCGGGCGAAGGGGGTCTCGGGCTGCTCGGGCCCGCAGCTCCGGGGGCTGGGGCAGGGTCTCGATGGGCGAACCAGGTGTCGTCTGGGTCATGGATCCTCTCTCGGAGTTCACGGGGCTGGATCTGCGGCGGTGTCAGATCGTGGGGGCGGGCAGGGCGCGATCGGTGGGATGGAGGATCCAATGCTCCAGCTCGTCCGTGGCGACCGAGGAGACGGTGAGCTCCTCTCCCTCGGTCCATCGGCGGACGTCTTCTCGCAGGAGTCGGCGTTCCTCGATGTCGAACGGCGTCCTGCGGGAAGGATCCGGGACGGCGCTCAGGAGGAGCTGCGTGTAGGGGTGGGCCGGGCGCGCCAGAAGGTCCTCGGTGTGGCCGCCCTCGACCATGCGACCCTGGTTCATGACGATGGTCCGGTCGGAGAGGTACCGCGCGGAGGAGAGGTCGTGCGTCACGTAGATGATGGCGATGCCGCGTTCGTCCCGGAGCTGGGCCAGCAGGTTCAGGATCCCGATCCGGACGGAGACGTCGAGCATCGACGTCGGCTCGTCGGCGAGGATGACCTTCGGCTCCACGGCGAGGACTCGAGCGATGGCGACGCGTTGGCGCTGGCCTCCTGAGAGCTCGTGCGGAAAGGCCGAGAGCACCTCGGGGTCGAGCCCCACAGAGTGGAGGAGATCCCTCAGCGCGGCGCCCTGTGAGGGCACGTCCGGCTGATGGAGCTGCAGCATCCTGCTCAGGACATGCTCCACACGATGGGTCGGGTTCAAGGAGCCGAACGGGTCCTGGAACACCATCTGGACGGTGCTGCGGTACCTCCTGGAGGCACGGCGCGGCTCCGTCCGGAGGACGTCTTCACCGTGGAGCAGGATCCTTCCGCCGTCCGGCTGTTCGAGGCGCGCCAGGCAACGGGCCAGGGTGGACTTTCCGGAGCCGGACTCTCCGACCAGGGAGACGATCTCACCGGGGCGGACGGCCAGCGAGACGTCGCGCAGGGCATGGACCCGTCGGCGGGACAGCAGACTGCCGCTGGTGAAGGTCTTCGACAGGTTCTGGGCCTCGATGGCGGGCGACTCTTCGCCTCGCGCGGGCGAGACTGAGTGAGGATCCTGGGGGGAGGTCATGCGGGCACCTCGTTCTCGGAATGTTCATCTGCGGTGTCGACGGTGCGGCTCGGTGCCACGAGATGCCCCGGGGCGACGGCCTCCAGGTCGCCGATGTCGACGAATCGGGTCCCTTCGGCCAGCCCGGTCAGCGGCACACGGGGACCGGTCATCGGGGGGAACGCGTTCATGAGCGCGCGGGTGTAGGGATGCTGCGAATCTGTCCGCATCGCCGTCGCCGGTGCGAGCTCCACCAGGCGGCCGCGATACATGACGCCGATCCGGTCGGAGAGTTCCAGCATCAGCGACATGTCGTGGGTGATGAAGAGGACCGCGAATCCGAGGCTCTCCTGGAGCTCGCGGATCTGGGCGAGGATCTCCTGCTGGACGACCACGTCGAGCGCCGTGGTCGGCTCATCCAGGATCAGCAGCCGCGGCTCCAGCGCGCAGGCCATGGCGATCACCACACGTTGACGCTGACCCCCGGAGAGCTGGTGCGGGTAGGAACGCATCCTGTCCGGTGGGATCCGCACGCCCTCGAGGAGCTCCGCAGTGCGTGCTCTGGCCTGGCTGCGGCTCATCGCCGTGTGTGCCCTGAGCACGTCGACGATCTGGTCTCCCACGCGCATCAGCGGGTTGAGGGAGTTCATCGCCGATTGGAAGACCATGGCGACGTCGTTCCACCGCCAGGCTCGCAGCTCGCGCCGGTCCAGCGAGACGACGTCAGTCCCGGCGAAGCGGATGGAGCCCTCGACGATCTGCGCAGAATCGCTCAGCAGCCGCATCACGGCATGTGCGACGGTGGACTTGCCGGAGCCGGATTCGCCGGCCAGGCCGAGGATCTCACCGGACTGCATCTGCAGACTGACCGCGTCCACGGCGCGCACGGTGCGTTCCTCTCCGTGATAGTCGATCGTCAGGCGGTCGATCTCCAGGATCGTGTTCATCGGGGACCTCCTGCAGTCGGGGCAGACCGTCGGCGTGCGGCCGACCGCGTTCGTCTCAGGCGGGGGTTTGTCAGCTCGTCCACCGCGTAGTTGCACAGGGCCAGGGCGAAGGCGACGAGCGCGATGGCCAGGCCCGAGGGGAGGAAGATCCACCACTGGCCGAGCATCAGCGAGCCGTCGGTGTTCGCCCAGTACAGGTTGTTCCCCCAGGAGATGGTGTTGGCGTCGCCGAGGCCGAGGAACTCGAGGCCGGCCTGCGCGCCGATGGCGCCGATGACGCTTCCCAGCAGCGTGGTCATGACGATCGAGGCCATGTTGGGCAGCATGTCGCGGACGGCGATGCGTGTAGTCCGCTCTCCGCTGACGACGGCGGCGTCGATGTAGTCCTTGCCGCGGATGGAGAGAGCCTGGGAGCGGAGGACACGCGCGGTGCCGGCCCAGCCGGTGATGATCAGCACCACGATCACTGTGCCCAGCCCCTGGGGCAGGAACGCCGCCAGGACCACGAGCAGCGGAAGTCCTGGGATGAGCAGGAAGATGTTCGTCAGCAGTGAGAGGGTCTCGTCGACGACCCTGCCGAAGTAGGCGCTGATCAGGCCGATGACCATGCCGATCGCCGTGGCGGCTGTCCCGACGATGAACCGACGAGCAGGGAGGGTCGAGATCCCCAGAGGGTCAGCGCCAGGACGTCCTGACCCTTGGCGGTGGTCCCGAGCAGGTGCTCCGCTGAGGGGGACTGAGCTCCTCCGGACACGATGCGGGAGGGGTCGTCCGGATACAGCACAGGGGCCAGCAGAGCCAGGACCAGGAAGATCAGGAGGATGCTCAGGCCGACGACGGCCTTGCCGTTCCGCCCCAGAGTGCGCAGCAGACGCCACGGGGTCGAGGCCCGGGGCGAGGCGCTGGGAGCACCGGAGCCGGTGGGAGCCGGGGCCGACAGGGCAGCAGGCTCCTGGGAGGTGGTCGGAGCTGTCATGGTGGGTCTCCTTAGCTCGTGCGCACGCGCGGGTCGAGCTGCGTGTAGACGATGTCGATGAGGAAGTTCGCCAGCAGCACGGCGGCAGTGATGGTGAGGAACATCCCCTGCATCAACGGGTAGTCGAGGCCTTGGACGGCGCCGAGCAGCTGGTAGCCGACCCCGGGATAGGCGAAGACGACCTCGGTGAGCAGCGCGCCCCCGACGATGAACCCGATGCTGAGCCCGATGTTGGTCACCGAGGGCAGCAGGGCGTTTCGCGCCGCGTAGCGGAGCATGATCCGGGGCGTCGAGAGCCCCTTGGCCTGCGCCATGAGGATGTAGTCCTCGGCGTTGGTCGCGATCATCGTGTTGCGCATGCCCAGCATCCATCCGCCCAGTGACACCAGCACGATGGACAGTGCCGGGAGGATGAGGTGAGCGGCGACGTCGAGGACGAATTCGATGCTCCATGTCGGCGTCATACCCACCGAGTGAGCATGGCGCAGCGGAGACCATCCCAGGACGATGCCGAACAGGTACAGCGAGCCCATCGCGATCCAGAAGTAGGGGAACGAGCCGATGAAGATCATCACCGGCGGAAGCAGCGAATCGAGGACGCTGCCGCGTCGCCACGCGGCCAGGATGCCCAGCAGGTTGCCCAGGATCACGGCGATGACCAGCGACACGCCGCCCAGCAGGAGGGTCCACGGCATCTGGGACGCGATGACGTCGCTGACCGGGGTCGGGAACTGGGAGATCGAAACGCCGAAGTCTCCGGTGAGCACGCGGCCGATGTAGGCGGGGTACTCCTCCCACCACGGTCCGGTGTCGACGCCGAGGAGCCGCTGCAGGGACTCCACCTGATGCGGTTCGAGACGCTGCTGCGACCGGGAGAGCATGCGGGTGACCGGGTCTCCGGGCATCAGCCGGGGCAGCATGAAGTTGAGGGTGATGGAGGCCCAGAATGCAAGGGCGTAGAAGCCGAGTCTGCGCAGGATGTATCCCATGACGAACCTTTCGGGTCTGACTCGGGCAGAGGCGTCCGGGGACGCCCCTGCCCGAGCGTGACGGTCATGTCGGGGTCACTCGACAGGTTCGAGGGACGTGAGGACCAGCACGGTCGTCGGGGAGCGGGTGCTCAGGGTGGCGTAGGGGTCGTCCTCATCCGGCCACCCGACGAAGTTCTCGGTCGTGTAGGCGCCCCACTCCGGGCCGGGGAACAGTGGGATCACCGGAGCGGTCTCGTCGTACAGGGCCTGCAGCTCACCGACGAGCTCGTGCTGCTCCTCCGGCTCGGAGGCCGCCGCGAGGTCGTCGAGGAGCGCGTCTGCGCGGTCGTCGCCGAAGCGGTGGTAGTTCTCAAAGGTCTGGTCGCCGATGTCGGTGACCGTCTCCGGCGACATCAGAGTGCGGAAGTACTGGTAGGGAGAGGGCTCGTTGGCGCTCCAGACGATGCCGGTGTCGAAGTCGCCGGACTCATAGGCGGCGACGACCGAGGCCCAGTCCGGGGAGTCCACCGACGCGCGGATGCCGATGTCGGCGAGGTTCTGGGAGATGATGTTCGCCACCGACAGCCAGTCCGACGACGTCGAGCCCACCGAGATGTCGAAGGTGAAGGGGTCGCCGTCCGGGGTGCTGCGCGCCCCGTCCGCCCCAGCGGTGAAGCCGAGTTCGTCCAACAGATCCTCTGCGGCGTCGGGATCGTGCTCCGTCCACTCACAGTCGTCGACCAGGGCGGGATCCTGCCACATCTCATAGGTGCCGACGAGGCCGGTGCAGTCGGCAGGGATGGCATAGCCGGCCATGCCGACCTCCACGATGTGCTCCCGATCGATGGCCATGCTCAGGGCCTTGCGCACCTGGGGGTCGTCGAAGGGCTCCTGGGCGGTGTTGAGCTGCCAGTTGATCTGTGCGCCGGTGGGTGGGAACCAGTAGTGTCGATGCTCCGGGTCCTGTGCGACGAACGTCGTCTCGATGTCCGGCATGTACTGGGGAGCCCAGTCCACGTCACCGCTGATGGCGGCCAGGTTCGCGCCGTCGTTGCCGGCGAAGGCCAGCATCCGGATGCCCGGGATGCGCTGCTTCTCCGGCTGCCAATACTCCGGGTTGGGGCCCAGTTCGAAGGACTGCGACTGGAAGGACACGACCTCCGTGTAGGGGCCGGTGCCGACGGGCTCCTCGTTGAGATCCTCGCCCGGGTCATCGTGCTCGCTCCAGATGTGGGCGGGCACGATGCTCATCTGGCCCAGCTGATGCAGTGCGGGGGAGAAGGGCCGGTCCAGGTGGAAGGACACGGTCGACTCGTCGTCGGCGGTCGCTGAATCCAGGTACTCGAAGCCGCCGAGGAGCTCCTTCTGCAGCTCGACCGAGGTGACGACGTCCTCGGCGCTCAACGGCTCGCCGTCGGACCAGGTCACCCCCTCGCGGAGGTGGAAGGTCAGGGTGAGGCCGTCCTCGGAAGCTTCCCACGATTCGGCGAGCCAGGGAACGGTGTCCCCGGCCGCCGGGTTGTAGATCAGCAGGCTTTCGTAGATGGCCTCATGCGTCATCGGCGCGGAGTTCGGCGAGAACGGGTTGAAGTTCCGGGTGAAGTTCCCCATGTCTTCGCGGGGGATGGTGAGGGGCGGTCCTTCGGCCGCGGAGTCCGCGGTGGATGAGCCGCATCCGACGAGGCCGAGCGTACCGAGCAGGACCACAGCGCCGACGCGACGGCGCGCGGAGGTAAGGCGGGCGTATACCATGGGTGATGTCTTCCGTAAGTAGTGACGGTGGACGAGACAGTTCGTCAGCGCGGGGCATCTCCCACGGACGAACGAGTGATCAGCGGGCAGTCGACCAGGACTTGCCGGTCAGTGAGTCGGCTGCCCGCTGTGAGCTTGGAGAGGATGTTCACCCCCTCGGTTCCCATCTGGGTGAACGGAAGCGCCACGGTGGTCAGTCCCGGGCGCAGATGCGCGGAGATGAGCTCCTGGTCGTCGAAGCCGATGATGGAGATGTCTCCCGGGACGTCCAGCCCGAGGTCGCGGAGGGCGTCGTAGGCGCCCATGGCGGTTCGGTCGTTGCCGCAGAACAGGGCGGTCGGGGGCCGGTCGCCGGTGAGCAGCTGCAAGGCTCCTCGGTATCCGCCTTCGGCCGTTCCATCCCCGGTGGCGATGAGGGCGTCGTCCAAGGGGGCGCCGGCGGCGGCCAGTTCCTCCCGGAACCCCTGGAGCCGGCCCACCTGGGCGGGTATGCCCGGTTCCAGCGTGATGTGCCCGATCCGGCGGTGTCCGTGGGAGAGGAGCGCTCGGGCCGCCCTGCGGCCTCCGGCGACTTCGTCGGGGACGATGCTGATGACTTCGTGCTCCGGGTCGAAGCAGTTCACCAGGACGCAGGGGAGCGTGCGCGCCTGATCCGGGATGGCGACGGGGCGGTGCCATGTCGCCGCGAAGAGGAGTCCCTCGACCCGCTGCTCCAGGAGTCGTTCCACGGCGAAGGCCAGTTCGGCCGGATCATCCTCGCTGGGCGCGATCAGCAGGAAACGTCCGCTGTCCCAGCTGGTGCGCTGGGCGCCCTTGATGACGTCGACGGCGTAGGGCGCGGTGACGATCTCCGTCACGAGGCCATAGAGCCCGCTGCGCTGACTCACCAGGCACGTGCGGTGGCGTTGGGGCGGTAGTCCAGCGCCTGCGCGGCCTCCAGCACTCGGCGGCGCGTCTCGTCAGAGATGTGGTGCCGGTTCCGGTCGTTCAGCACGAAGGACACGGTGGTTCTGCTGACTCCGGCACGATCGGCGATGTCGGTCATGGTGGCGGCGCGAGGCCGTCCGCTGCCACTGGGGTGGTGGTCCATCTCGCCGTCGTCACCTGCCTCTCATTGCCGTTGTAACTCGTGTTACGTAGAAATGTAACTCGTGTCACATCCGGCGTCAAGTCTCGGTGCTCAGATCATGGGGTCAGCATCCGGAGAGAGGGACGAGATCCGCCGGAGGGTGTGCGGACGTGCGGATGGTCCGAGCGTCGGTGGTCCGGCTGGCGGAGATCAGCGCGGCCGCGAGGTCTCCCACGCGCGTCAGCCCGTCCAGATCGATCCGGTCGCGCAGGGTGCGGCGGCCCGCGGCGTGGGCGAACCAGCGGCTCAGCGCCTCCGGATCCAGCTGAGCAGCGTCCAGGGTGTCGACGGCGGCGACGTCGGCCAGGGCCGCCGCCCGCCGGGGCTGTTCGGCCCGGCGCGTATGCCGGGGGACCAGCAGGGCCGGCGTGGTGGTGGCCATGATCTCGGCCACTGAGTTGTAGCCCGCCATGGAGACCACGGCGGAGGCCTCCCGGACCAGTGCGGGCACATGCGCAGCGCTGCGCAGCAGCTCCACTTCGGGTCGGTCGGCGGTCAGCTCGCGCAGCCGCCCCACATCCTCGGGCGGCATCTGCGGTCCCGCAACGATCAGGTGCCGGTGGCCGCGGGGAGGCTGGGCCTGGGCGGCGGCGGCGGCGATGTGGGCGCGTCCGAGCCGCCGCCGACGATGGTGAGCACGTAGGGTCGCGCGGCCGGGGCGCCTTCGTCATCGGGCCTGCCATGGGCGAGGTAGCCGGTGGTGCGACCCTTCGCCGCCAGGGCGGCGGGGATCTCCCCGGTGCGGCGCGGGTCGTCGACGTCGGCGTCCCCGTAGATCCACATCTGGTCATAGGCCTCGGCCACCCGTTCGGCGCCGCCGACGGTCTCCCACTCACGAGCGGCCACCTCCGGGGTGTCGAGCACGTCCCGCATGCCGAGCACGGTGCGGGAGCCCGGGCGGCCGCGCAGCAGCTCCAGTGCCTCGGTGAGTTCGCCGCCCACGCCGAAGGGGTGGCGGTCGGCGATGAACAGATCGGGGGAGACGGCGTCGACGGCGGCGGCCACGGCGGAGCCGCGCAGCGCGGACATCTGCGCGCCCGGCAGGTTCATCCGGCGGGCCGCGTACCCGTCGGCGGTGCGGGCGAACCCAGGGAGCACCAGCCAGTCCCACCCGCCGGCAGGCTGTCCCGTGGCGGCGTCGGGGTGGCCGGCGTGAGCAGCCGCCACGGCTCGCGGCGCGCG
>NZ_MDSS02000047.1 GCF_001758425.2 Nesterenkonia sp. PF2B19
CGCAAGGTCCTCGGCTGGAAGACACCCGCCGAGGTCTTCGAGGAGCAGCTACGCTCACTTCAACAGGCCGGTGTTGCATCGACTGGTTGAACCCAGGCACTACGTGACCGTGGTCATCAACCTCACCTCAGTCAGAGGGCGTCGCGGCCCTGCCCGGCTGCTGGACATGATCCCGGGCCGTTCGAAGAAGGTGTTCACCACCTGGCTCGATGCCCAGACTCACGAGTTCCGCCAGGAGATCGAGGTGGTGGCCATGGACGGGTTCACCGGGTTCAAGAGCGCCACCGCCGAAGAACTCCCCGACGCCGTTGCGGTGATGGACCCTTTCCACGTCGTTGCTCTGGCCGGCGACGCGCTGGACCAGAGCCGGCAGCGGGTTCAGCGAGAGACCACCGGACACCGAGGACGTTCTGGCGACCCTCTCTACGGGGCTAGGCGCACGCTGCGCACTGGAGCTGACCTACTCACCAAGCGCCAGGACCACAAGCTTCAGCCCGTATTCACCGCTTATGAGCATGTCGAAGTCGAGGCCACCTGGCGGATCTATCAGAAGATCGTCACTGCCTACCGGTGCCTATCGAAGCCCACGGGCAAGCAGATTCTCACCGAGGTCATCGCCGCTCTGCGCCGCGGAGGCCCGGCGAGGCTGACCGAGCTGAAGAAGCTGGGCCGGACCCTGCATCGACGGGCCACCGACATCCTGGCCTACTTCGATCGGCCCGGCACATCCAATGGACCCACCGAGGCGATCAACGGACGCCTGGAACACGTACGCGGCACAGCCCTGGGATTCCGGAACTTGGCCAGCTACATCACCCGAGCCCTGCTAGACACCGGAGGGTTCAGACCCCTGCTACACCCTCGTCTGCGATGAGCCCCCTTTGACCGAACCAGCGTGACTCGCCGTCTTAGTCCTTCTGCCAGCCTTGTGCCAGTCACATACAACTATTGCCTCTCCCACACCCCGCAGCCGGAGGTCTCGAACGCCACATCAGTCTCGGCAATCGTGACCAGGGCCTGGCCGTCGTCGACGAAGCCGTTGGTGATGATGTCGTGGAATTCGCCGCTGGTCCCGCTGAGGCGCGCCCAGTAGCAGCCCCAGGATCCGGGCTCAGTGGTGTAGGTGCCGGGCTCGACGTCGCTGCCGACGATGTACACGCCGTCTCCGGGGATCGTCGGCCCTGACGCTTCTGACTCGTCGTCAGGGTCCGATTCGGCCTCCTCGGCCGTCTCCACGTCGGACTCTCGTGCGGCGAGGGCTTCTTCCAACTCCTCCAGCTCCTCGGCCCAGTCCTCGAGCTCGGTCTCGCGGGTGTCCAGCTCCTCGTCCCGGGCGTCGGCGGCTTCGCGCTGCTCCTCGAGGTCCTCCGGTTCGACCTCCACCTCGACTTCCACCTCCTCGGTGACGGTCTCGGTCACCGTTTCGGTGACCACTTTGGGCTCCGCATCGGTGCAGGCGGTCAGGGCGAAGGCGGCTGCGACCAGCGGAATCGAGCCGGCGGCGAGGCGACGGGACGCCGTCGTGCCGGCATAGGTGCGGGTGCTGATCGGGACATCGGTGGTGGTGAACATGGTCTTCTCCTCACAGAACGGTGCGGTGCATCATGCGCGAAGACCTGTCGCCGTCGATGGGGAAGCGGGTGATGGAATCACTCTCGAGAAGCTGGGTTCTCCGCGTACAGAAATCATGAGACCCACCACTGACATTTCTTGATGAAGAACTCTTGCGCCCAGGTCAGCACCACCGTGTAGCGTCGAGGAGTAGGCGCCCAGCACGGGGCGGACCGCCGGAACCTTCAGGAGTGAGATGAGCGCGCCAGACCACTGGGCTGACCTCGAGCAGCGGATCCGCACGCTCACCGCAGCGCAGCCCTTCGCCGTCCACTGGCAAATCCGCGACCTGACCTCCCAGGACCCCGCCACGATCGGCGACGGCGCCCACGTGGAGGTGCCCTCCTTCAGCACCCGCAAGGTCAGCGTCCTGCTGGCCTGCCTCGCCCTGGTTCACCAGGGCCGGCTGGCCCTGGATGCGCGGCTGCCCATCACCGAGGACCTCAAGGACGGCGTCCAGGCCGGCATCATGAAGGATCTCGCCGCCGGGGTCGAACTCACCCTGGAGGACCACCTGCGGCAGATGATGATCACCTCGGACAACATCTGCACCCAGCTGGTCTTCGACGCCATCGGCGGGGCGACACAGGCCGGCCCCGCCCGGCCTGCCGGCCTCCACCAGGACGACCGCGCCGCCGCTGCGCTGCAGCAGGTCAACGACTACTGCGCCTGGGCGGGTATGCGGAACACTCTGCACCGGGAGATCTTCCCTCGCAGCGGCGAGCTGACCTGGCACCACAGCATCGAGCAGATGACCGTCACCACCGCCGCCGACCAAGCCCACCTGCTGGCCCAGCTCGGCCGCGGCACCCAGAACGCCGAAGCCGCCCAAGCCCTGCACCTGACCCCGCAGCTGTGCCGCTTCGCCGTCGAACTCATGCACGGGCTCTACACCCCGCTGCTCGGCGCGCAGACCACCCGCCTGCGCGTCGCCGAGAAGAACGGGCGCGGCCTGCGCAGTCTCTCCCAGATCGGGCTGGCCACCACCGACGACGGCGCCCCGGTCGCCGCCGTGGCCGTCTTTGCCGAGACCATCCCCGCCCAGCTGCCCGACGGCACACCCGGCCGGATCGCCGCCTACGAGCTCTTCGGGCAGATCGGGCAGGCGATCGAAGACTGGCATGACGGACTCGTCTGCGGGCAGCGGCTCCGCGCCGAGTCGGACGCGCGGAGCACGCACCCCGCCCGCGTCCCCAGCCTGCTTCGCGTCCCTGCGGACGTTCCGGGCACCGACGCGCAGCGGGAAGCCGCAGCGGCCCACCCGGGCGTCCTCGCCGCAGTCGGGGGAGTGACCGGCGGAGGGCCTGACGGCGGCACGGTAGGCCGTGACGTCCTTGGCCACCGCGAATTCCATCCGCTGGCCGGGGCTGGGAAGCTGCTGGCCGCGGTCACTCTCGCTGAGATGGAGGCCGCCGACCCCGGCCTGCTGGAGATGCCGGTGAGGATCACCACCGCGCACCGGCGCGCCGCCGTCGTCGGACCTCTGCAGATCCCGCCAGGCTCCAGCGGACACAGCGGCGAGGGGGCCGACACCCTGACGCTGAGCCTGCATGACGCCCTCGGACTCATCATCGGCACCTCCGACGCCGCCACGTCCCTGGCCGTCCGGGACGCCCTGGAGACCAGGCGAGTGGACCTCGCGGCGGAGGCCCGGGCGTTCTTCGACAGGTTCGCCTTCCCGGACCAGCGAATGTTCCACACGCAGATCACCAGCCTCGAGGACCCGGAGACCGCCCGCGGTGACCTGCTCATCGGGGAGACCTCAGCCCACGAGCTGCGCCAGCTGCTCATGCTGCTGACCAGCGACGGCGGACTCTTGGGGGAGGACGTGGCGGACCGGGGACAGTTCGGGCTGAATCCGGCAGCCGCACGCCGCGTCCTGGGTTGGATGTCCCAGGTGTTCGAACCCTCAGGCTGGCCTGGGCGCTGCCCGGCTACGGGCCGAAGAAGGTGCCCCAGTGGACGGTCTCCGGACTGGAATCCAGGGCCGCCCACGGAGGCGACGGCAGGGAAGGCTGGACCTCTGTGCTCATCACCCGCCGGCCCGGCGTCGCGCCGACCGACGGAGGAGTCCTCTGGGTGGCGGCCCATGTCCCTGCCTCCACCGGCAGGGAGGCCTCCCGGATCCTCGGCGAACTCGGGCTGACCCTGTATCAGCGCGGACTCAGCCGTCCCACGCGTCGAGGGAACGTGGCGCCGATGCACATCCAGGAATAGGGCGCCTCACCGGCTGAGCAGCTCCTCTGTCTCCGTGCCCGGCACGGCCACCGAGACCTGGGTGCCCCACGGGTCCTCGGTGACCACCCGGTGCCCCTCATCGGCGAAGCCGATTCTCTGTGCGCGATACCGGGACACCAGGGCATCCAGGTCCTCGCGGCCCGGCACGGTGATCGCCAGGTCACCCAACCCCAGGCGCGAGGACCGGGGCCCGGCTCCATGGCTGTTCCAGGTGTTCATCGCCACGTGGTGGTGATAGCCGCCGGCCGAGGCGAACAGGGCACTGTTCCAGCTGGCGGTCGGATCGAAGCCCACTGCGCCCACATAGAACTCACGCGCCCGGGCGACGTCACCCACCTGCAGGTGCACATGCCCCACCCTGCCTGCGCGGGCGGCGCCGGCGTCGAGCACCTCCTGATCCAGGTGGCGCCGCAGGTACGCGGCAGGATCCAGGGGGAGGTTGTCCATGCGGACCTGCGTCCCGGAGACCTCCCAGGTCTCCCGGGGCCTGTCCCGGTAGAGCTCGATGCCGTTGCCCTCCGGGTCGGTGAAGTAGAACGCCTCGCTGACCAGGTGGTCGGCCGAGCCGACGTACCGGGACTGCGGGTGCTGCGCGGCACGATGGACGGTCGCGGCCAGGGAGGCCGCGTCGTCGAACAGGAATGCCGTGTGGAACAGGCCTGCCTCGTGCGGGTCCACGCCGGGCAGGTCCGGAGTGTGGATCAGCCGCACCATCGGCGTGGCACCGCGGCCCAGCACCCGGTGGACCTCCCGGCCCCGGGTGCGCTCCTGCAGCGGCTCCATGACCAGGGCGGTCTCGTAGTAGGCGGACATCGCCTCCAGGTCACCCACCCGCAGGGTGACCGCATCCATGGCAGTGGCAGGGTTCAGCGCGCGGCCGTCAGCGGTCGGGATGGAGTCGGGGGAGAGGTTCGGCATGAGAGCTCATCCTTGCGGCGTCGGCGGTGCCCGCAGTCCGGCCACCGGTTGGTTGTTGCTACAAGTATGAACGCGGGGGGACGGCAGTTTCTTCCGCAGGTGCCGAGGCGCGTCAGCGGAGTGCAGGAGTGCGCATCACCCCAGCCCGCCGGAGGACATCGCCACCAGCGCCTGCACACAGTCCTCCTCGGACCACTCCTGATGGGTGGTGTGCTGCTCGATGCTCAACGTCACCGCCGCCGAGAGCAGGGAGGTCGCCATGATCTCCAGCCGAGCCGACGACGACGGCGCCTCCGCGAGCCCTTCGGCCACCTTCGCCGCATCGAGGCGGGCCAGCCGGTCGGTCAGCAGACCCACGATCGCCTCCTTCTCGGCGCGCAGCTGCTGGGACTCGTCGTCCCGGCGTCGGGCCAACGCATAGGCCACCAGCCCCGTGAAGGACGGGTACTCGCGCAGGAACGCGAAGGCCGCACGGATCTGCGCAGTGAGGCTGGCCCGGACAGTGGCCAACCCCTCGCCGTCGTCGAGCTCATCCATGATGCGTTGCAGCTCCTCGGCCCCGTGCACCAGCATCTGGCGCACCAGGTTCTCCTTGGAGCCGAACTGGTAGTACACCGAGCCCTTGGCCACCCCGGCGATCGCCGCCAGCTCGTCCACCGAATGCTCCTGCACGCTGCGGTGATCGTCCAGGGACATCAGCGCCTGCAGCAGCCGCACCCGGGCCGAACCGCGGCGAACCCGCCCCGCAGGGCGCTCCACCGTGCTCGCGCTCATGCCGCCTCCTCAATGGCCGGCTGGAGCCGCTTCAGGCTCCACATCTTCTTCTTCCGGATCGCCAGCACCAGCAGAGTCAGCCCCACACCGGTGGTGGCCAGCAGCGCAGCCAGCGAGGTGGACAGCGTGGCCAAGTCCGCACCGTAGATCACGTGACGCAGCCCGTCGACCACATAGCTCATCGGCAGCACCGGGTGCAGCGCCTGCAGCGGCTCCGGCAGAGTCTGCGGCGGGAACGTGCCCCCGGACGCCACCAGCTGCAGCACCAGCAGCAGGATCATCAGCATCTTGCCCGGATTCCCCAGCAGCGCCACCACCCCCTGGACCAGGGCGGAGAACGCCATGGAGGCGGCGAACAGGAGGGCCAGCGCCAGCACGGATGCGCCGGAGTCAGGCCCAGTCCCAACACCACTGCGGTGTAGAGCAGCAGGCTCTGGGTCAGCGAGAGCAGCAGGAACGGAATCCAGGACCCCAGGGCGATCGAGGCCGAGGGCGCATTGGAGGCCAGCACCCGCGGCGAGGTGGGCCGCAGCACCTGCAGCATCACCAGCGCACCGATCCACAGCGACAGCGCCAGGAAGAACGGCGCCATCCCGGCCCCGTAGTTGCCGGCCTCCGCCTGCGCGGTCTGATTGACCTTCAGCGGATTGCCGATCACCTCGCTGATCTCCTGACGCTCATCCTCGTCAGGGTTCGGCACCTCGTCGGCCCCGTCGTCGAGCCCCTCAGCCAGCTCCTGGGCGCCGTCGGTCAGCTCCACCGACCCGTCGGAGGCCTCCGCCAGGCCGTCCCGCAGGGCGATCGCGCCGTCGGAGAGCGCCGTGGCGCCCTCATTGAGTTCGCCGGTGCCGGTGATCAGCTGGCCCACACCCTGGTGGGCCTCATCGGCGCCGTCGGAGAGGTCCGAGGCCCCGGAGCTCAGCTGCAGGGCACCATCCCGGGCGGTGCCCACGCCCTCGGAGAGGTCCGGGGTGGAGGCGGACAGCTCAGCGGCGCCGTCAGCCAGCGCCGAGCTGCCGGTGAGCAGTTCCGAGGCCCCGTCGGCGACCTCTCGGGAGCCGGTGGCCAGGGCATCGATGTTCTCCTGCGCCTCACCCAGCTCGCTGCGGGCCTCCTGTGCCCGGGTCAGCAGCTCCGAATCCTCAGCCACTGAGCCCAGCGCCTCGTGCGCCTCATCCACCTGCTCCTGCTCGATCACGCCTGCGTCCAGCAGATCCTGGACCGCCTGATCCACCCGGCCCTCGGCTGACGCCTCGAACTCGGAGATGATGTCGGAGGCCTCATGGGAGGCCGCGGACAGCGCCTCATTGCCGTCGGCCACCTGCTCGGCGCCGTCGTGGAGCGTACTGATCCCAGTGTTCAGCTCGGAGGCGCCGTCGGAGAGCTGCTCGGCGGCAGTGTCCACCGCATCCGCACCCTCCTGCAGCTCAGACATCCCGCTGTACAGCTCCGAGGCGCCCGTGGACAGCTGCCCGGCACCGACGGAGAGCTGCTCGGTGCCCTCGGAAAGCTGCCCCAGGCCCAGGGCGAGTTCGTCCACGCCGTCGTCCAGCTCCCCGGCACCGTCTGCCAGCTCCACTGAGCCGTCATGCAGCTCGTCGACGCCGTCGCGCAGCTCCCCAGCACCGTCATGGAGCTGGGTGGCGCCGTCGGCGGCGTCCACCAGCTGCCGGTGGATCTGTCCGAAGCCGGTCAGCATCGCGTCAGCGGTCTCCTGCCCGACTTCGCTGGAGACCGACTCATGGATCTCCGAGGCCAGCACCGAGACGATGTTGCTCAGCAGATAGTTGTTCGCCTCATTCGTGGTGATGTCCAGGATCGCCTGATCGGCGGACTCGAAGCTCGACGGCGAGGCCAGCGCCTCCGAGAAGTCCTCCGGAATGATCAGCGCGAACTGGTGCTTCCCCGAGGCGACGCCGGCCTCCGCGGCCTCCCGGGAGTCGACCTCCTCCCAGCCGAAGGAGGCGTCGTCGATCAGCTCCTCGGCGACGTCGTCACCGACCGTGCGATGCTCGCCGTCGAAGTCCGCGCCCTCATCCAGATTCACCAGTGCGGCGTCCACGCCCTCGAGATTCTCGTAGGGGTCCCAGTTGGCGTAGAGGTAGATGCCCGCATAGAGCACCGGCACCAGGGCCAGCCCGAAGATGGTGATCAGCGGGGTGAAGCTGCTGGTCATCCGGGCGAACTCGGAGCGCACCAGGCGCAGGAACGTCATCGCTTGTCCTCCAGCAGGTCGTCCAGGTCGGTGTCCGGGGTGGTGTCGTCGGGTTCCGTGTCGTCGGGTGATGTCTCGTCCGGGGTTGTGTCGTCCCGGGCGATCTCTTCTGCAGCAGTCGCCTCGACGTCATCGTCGGTCGTCTGGGTCGCGGCTGCAGTCTCACCTGCAGCATCTGTGACGCCCGCAGCTTCTGCCTCGGGGTCCTCGGCGTGCTCCGCGCTGAGCACGAACGGCCCCTCGTGGTGCCCGGCGAACCCGCAGGGAATGTCCTCCCGGGCCGGCGCCTCCTCGAGCACCGCCAGCACGGCACGGTCATGGTCCACGCTGCACCGGTCCTCCAGGAAGTCCAGCAGCTGGTCGCGGTCCACCTCATGACGGTCGGGGGAGTCCACGACGGCGAAGCGCACCTGGGGGTCGGAGAAGGCCAGTTCCAGCAGCAGCCCGACGCGTTCCAGGGGCTCCAGCGTGTCGATCCGAGCCCCGGCGAGATCCTCGGCGTCGTGCTCGGCCAGCCAGGCGCGGACCCCGATGCGGCGGGCGTTCTTGCCCACGCGGCTGCGCAGCGGGCGCAGTGCGAGGAACTCGGAGACCACGTTCTTGACCGTCATGTGGTGCTCGGGGGCCGTGATGGTGGGCGCGTCCACCAGGGCCGTGCGCAGCCGCAGCGGGCGCAGCTCGGCGACCCCGTCGATGCGCACCTCGCCCGCATCCGGCGCCATGCGGCCCGAGGCGATCAGTGCCAGGGCGGTGCGCATCATGGCGGTGGGCGCCTGCAGGACGGCGAGCCCGCCGTCGGGAACGGAGAAGGAGGTCGGCTCGACCAGGCGGCCATGATGGCCGTCGAAGGCGACGTCGTGGAGTTCCAGCATGTACCCCAGCATACTCTTAAACTGACTGGTCAGTATAAAAGTGTGAGGAACGGGTCATTCGGGACGGCCAGGCCGGTCTGTCCCCGTTGGGTTCGTATGTCCCCGTTGAATACCCCATGGACAGACGAACTCCACGGGGACGGAAGGGTGCAACTCCGGCGTATTCGCGGGGACGAACCCGCGTAAGATGCGGGCGCTCCCGTGCGGAACCCTGTGATGGCGTTCATAGCCATCAGCGGTGCACAGTCCTAGACTCGGCCCGAGGCGGCCCCCGCCGAGGATCCGGCGAGCCGAGGCCGCGATCCGTCACGGAAAGGGGAACCTCCCATGCCGACATCCGCACGCCACATCGTCGACACCCTGCACGCCAGCGGGGTCCAGAGGGTCTACGGGATCCCGGGAGACTCGCTCAACGGCTTCACCGACGCGCTGCGTGCCGCCGGGACCATCGACTGGGTCCAGGTCCGGCATGAGGAGGCCGCCGCCTTCGCGGCCAGCGCGGAGTCGCAGCTCACGGGGGAGCTGGCGGTGTGCGCCGGCAGCTGCGGCCCGGGCAACCTGCACCTGATCAACGGGCTCTACGACGCCCAGCGCTCGCGCACCCCGGTGCTGGCCATCGCCGCGCACATCCCCAGCGAGGAGATCGGCTCCGGCTACTTCCAGGAGACCCACCCGCAGGAGCTGTTCCGGGAGTGCAGCGTCTACGTCGAACACGTCACCCACGCCGAGCAGATGCCGCGGCTGCTGCGCATCGCCATGCGTGAGGCCCTGGAGAAGCGCGGCGTGGCCGTGCTGGTGATCCCCGGTGACGTCGCCCTGCAGGACATCAAGGCCGAACCCCAGGCCATCCGCGCCGCCAGCTCCCAGATCATCCCCGCCGAGGGCGACCTCGCCGCCGCGGCCGAGGTGCTCAACGGCTGCGAGCGGGTCACCATCCTCGCCGGAGCGGGAACCGCTGGTGCCCACCAGGAGCTGCTGCAGATCGCCGACCGGCTGCAGGCGCCCATCGTCCACGCGCTGCGCGGCAAGGAGCACATCGAGTATGACAACCCCTACGACGTCGGCATGACGGGCCTGCTCGGCTTCTCCTCCGGATATCACGCCATGGAGGCCGCCGAGACGCTGCTGGTGCTCGGCGCCGATCTGCCCTACCAGCAGTTCTACCCGGAAGACGCCACCGTGGTGCAGGTGGATGTGCGCGGTGAGCAGATCGGCCGGCGCACGCGTGTCGACGTCGGGCTGGTCGGCGGGGTCAAGGAGACCGTCGAGGCGCTGCTGCCCCGCCTGGACGCCCACCGGAACTCCAAGCACCTGGACTCCGCCACCAAGCACTACCGGCGCACCCGCAAGGACCTGGACTCGCTGGCCACCCCGTCCAAGCGCACCATCCACCCCCAGTACCTGGCCCGGCTGGTGGACCAGGCCGCCGCGGACGACGCCGTGTTCCTGCCCGACGTCGGCTCCCCAGTGGTGTGGGCCTCCCGCTACCTGACCATGAACGGCCGACGCCGGCTCATCGGCTCCTTCTCCCACGGCTCCATGGCCAATGCGCTGAGCCAGGGCATCGGGGCCTCTGCGGCCGACCCGAGCCGACAGGTGGTGGCGCTCGCCGGCGACGGTGGGCTCACCATGATGATGGGGGAGCTGCTGACGCTGACCCAGGCCCAGCTGCCGGTGAAGACCGTGGTGTTCAACAACTCCTCCCTGAACTTCGTGGAGGTGGAGATGAAGGCCGCCGGCTTCGTGAACTACGGCACCGGGCTGACCAACCCGAACTTCGCCGACGTCGCCGAGGCGATGGGCATCCGCGGGATCCGCGTGGAGACCTCGGAGCAGCTGCCCGCCGCGGTGGAGGAGTTCTTCGCCCATGACGGCCCAGCCCTGCTGGACGTGGTCACCGAACGTCAGGAGCTGTCCATGCCGCCGGCGATCACCGCGGAGCAGGCCAAGGGCTTCACCCTCTACGCCATCCGCACAGTGCTCTCGGGGCGCGGGGACGAGCTGGTGGACCTCGGCCGGGCCAACTGGCGGCAGCTGTTCTGATTCGACGGCGGGTCTGGTCCACGGCGAGGGGCGGCCTCCCGCGGGAGGCCGCCCCTCGGCAGGATCGATGGTCTCCGGTAGTGTCGTGACATGGGAGAACTTCGCGATGACCTTCTCGAAGACCTCGCCGCGGCCCGGGCGCGCTGGATCGGCCCGCAGCTGCAGGACTGGTACGCCGCGGATGAGCTGCATCGGCAGTTGCGCACAGCGCTGGAGCCGGATGCCGAGCGTGTGGAGAACCCCGAGTTCGGGGCAGAGGTGCGGGATCTCGTCCAGGCGGATCAGGCCGCCTCTGCTGAAGGGGTCCACGTCGACGTCGAGGACCCGCTGCTCTGGGCGGATCGGCGCCTCACCCACGACGACGGCGGCTGGTCCGTGATCGGCATCAGGTTCCGCGGCCGCGACCTCACCTGCCCCTTCGTCGACGTCATCGCCTCCTCGCTGAACCCGACCCCGCAGAACATCCTGACCATCGCCGCCGACGCGGTGGAGGACCTGGCCGCCTTCCGTCCGCTGACGGCACGCGTGACGGTGGGGGAGCTCGAAGGGCTGCGCACCGGGATCGAGGAGCTGCCGGATTCGGGTCCGGTCTCGGTGGACCACCATGTGGTGGCCGGGCTCGTCCGGGACATCAACCACCGCACCCGGGTGGCCTCCCACCCGCGCATCTCGTTGGAGCCGATGGATGTGACCTTGGCTGCGGCCAGGGTCGAGGAGATCTATGCGGCCCATCCCGACGGCGGCCGGTGGGCCACCCCGGCACGCGCTGAGGAGCTGGCCGAGGCGGCCGAGGACGGCGCCCTGTTCGAGATCTTCGCCAACGGCCAACCTGCCGGGGTGGTCGCCGCGCCCCGGGACGACGACTTCGGGCTGACCGGACACATGGTCCAAGAGATCTGTCTGGATGAGCAGCACCGCGGCCTCGGCTATGGGCCTGCGGTGCTGCAACGCCTCTGTGAAGCCCTCCCTGCGCCAGGTCCGGGCACGGTGCTGTGGGGCACGATCCACCCGGAGAATCAGCCCTCCCTGCGCAACGCCTACGCGGTCGGCCGGATCACGGTGGGCGGCCAGCTCTGGGTCGCGCCGCCAGGGAGTCCTGGGATGCCGGCGCCGCTGACCCGTCCGTGGTAGGGATGTCCCGGCGAGTCGCGCTCCCGGAAGAGCCAGATCCCTGCCCGCCTGGAGCCGCCCCCGGGGCGGCTGACGCACCGAAGACACCCTTTCCCTCGACAGGAGCCCTGCATGCCCCGAACCTCCACCGCCGCAGCCGAACGTCAGGCCCTGGTCCGCGCCCTGCGGGAGAAGGGCCCGGCCGCCGACAGCGTCTGCGAGGGCTGGACCACCCATGACCTCGCCGTGCATGTGGCGGCCCGTGATGCGCGGCCCCACCTGGTGTTCGGCCAGGAGCTGCCGGTGGTCGGGGCCAAGGCCCTGGAGCAGTACCGCCAGTTCGAGCAGATGAGCTTCGAGCAGCTGCTGGACCGCATCGCGGCCGGCGTGCCCTCCTGGCATCCGGCACGGACCCGGGCGGTGGACGATGCGGTCAACACGGTGGAGTTCTTCGTCCACACCGAGGATGTGCTGCGCGCCGATGTCCGGGTGGCCTCCGAGATCACACCGGGCGAGTCTGAGGAGTCCGGCACCGCCGACGCCGAACCCGGTGAGGACGACTCACCAGACGACAACGCCTCAGTCGGTACGGGCACCGCACTGCAGCCGCGCCGTCGTCGGGTCCCGGAGGCGGTCCAGCGGCGCCTGTGGCGGCAGGCTGCCCGGACCCTGTTCCTCGCCGCTGCGCGGAAGCACCGACGGCGGATCACCTTCATCAGCCCCGGACACGGCTCGGTCACCCACGGGTCCTCCAAGGATCCGATGATCACCCTTGAAGGCGCCCCGGGCGAACTGATCCTCTGGGCCTTCGGCCGGGAGGACGCCGCCGACGTCGCGCTGCGTCGGCACTGAACCGCGGCGCGGGGGCACACCCCAGCGTCGTGCAGGCCGTCAGCCGCGCATGCCCAGGGCGAAGGGGAGGACCAGCTCGGCCCCGGCTCCGCGCAGCTCCCGGGCCGCCACGGTGAGCGTCCACCGGGAGACCACCTCATCGTCCACCAGCAGCACCGCGGAGCCCTGCACCTGAGAAGACATCTCTTCCGGCACCCGGAACCGGCCCAGCAGCCCCGCCAGCCGGAACGCACTGTTGGCCTCAGGCGAGCTGGACGGGCCGCCGTCGACCGGCTCCAGGGACCCTGCGTTGGGGAGCCGCCCCACCTGGGCCACGCCCCGGGCTAGGGAGTCCACCAACCGTGGGTGCCGCCGGGACGGCACCGAGACCACCACATCCGGGCGACGCGCCCAGTCCCATTCGGCGAGCACACGCACCACCGCACCTGCTAGCCGGTCCGGGACCTCGGCGTCCTCACCCTGGACAGCCTCCCGGACCGCCGGGCCCCAGCCCAGATCCGAGAGGCGCGCCAACGCCCGGCCCTCGTCGGCCACCTCGCCGGGGCCTAGCCTCCCCTTCAATGAAATGCCCAGCGACGCCAGGCCAGTGGGCCACTGCTTCCGCGGGGCGATCTCGACCCCCACCCGGTCCATCGAGGCCCGTGCCTGCGAGACCGTGCTCTGATCCAGAGCGGTCGGATACCAGGGACCCGCGCAGGTGTCGCAGCGCCCGCACGGCACCGCCGCGGCGTCGTCGAGCGCGGCGGCCAGGAACACCATCCGGCACTGCCCGGCCGGCAGCCGCTCATAGTCCAGCATCGCCTGCTGCTCGGACCGGCGCAGCCGCAGGATCGTGTCATAGCGCTCGGCGTCGTACCGCCACCCCGCACCGGTGGTCACCCAGCCGCCACGCACCCG
Source organism: Nesterenkonia sp. PF2B19 (assembly GCF_001758425.2). GTDB lineage: Bacteria > Actinomycetota > Actinomycetes > Actinomycetales > Micrococcaceae > Nesterenkonia > Nesterenkonia aethiopica. The sequence goes on from NZ_MDSS02000047.1 coordinate 13,531, forward strand.
GTGCACCGCGCCGTCGACCTCCAGCACCTTCAGCAGCAGCTCCAGCGGGGAGCGGCGGATCTCCACCATCGCCTCCAGCCGACCCACCGAGAGCGGCTCGTCCGGGCGCTCGGCCAGAGCAGCCAGCACCGCATCCGCCCGCTCCTGCGTCGGCATGGAGGCCTGCGCGAAATGCTCCCAGATCCGCACATCCTCCCGGCCGGGCAGCAGCAGCACATCCGCGTTGTCCACGGCACGGCCCGCACGGCCGATCTGCTGGTAGTAGGACACCGGCGACGACGGCGCCCCCAGGTGCACCACGAAGCCCAGGTCCGGCTTGTCGAAGCCCATCCCCAGCGCCGAGGTGGCGATCAGCGCCTTCACCCGGTTCTCCTTCAGCGCGGCCTCCAGCTGCTGGCGCTCGTCCGGATCCGTCTGCCCCGTGTAGGCGGTCACCTCATGGCCGTGCTCCCGCAGGTGCCGCGTCAGGTCCTGGGCCTGGGAGACGGTGAGCGCATAGACGATCCCGCTGCCGGTCAGCGAGCCCAGGTGCTGGGTCAGCCAGGCGATCCGCTGCTCCGAGTCCGGCAGCATCAGCACCCCCAGCCGCAGCGAATCCCGGCTCAGGCCCCCGCGCAGCACCATGACCTCCTTGCCGCTGGCGTCCTCGGCCGGGCTCAGCTGGGCAGCGACGTCGTCCACCACCCGGGAGTTCGCCGTCGCCGTCGTGGCCAGCACCGGCACCGCCGCCGGCAGATTGCGCACGATCTCCCCGATCCTCCGATAGTCCGGGCGGAAGTCATGCCCCCAGTCGGAGATGCAGTGCGCCTCATCGATCACCAGCATTCCCAGCCGCTCCAGCAGCCCCGGAAGCACCTCGTCCCGGAACCGCGGATTCGCCAGCCGCTCCGGGGAGATCAGCAGCACGTCCAACTCATCGGCGGCCAGGGCCTCCAGCACTGAGTCCCACTCGTGGGCGTTGGCCGAGTTCACCGCCTGGGCCCGCACTCCGGCCCGCGTCGCCGCGGCGATCTGATCCCGCATCAGGGCGATCAGCGGGGAGACGATCAGGCTCACCCCGCGACCCCGGCGGCGCAGCAGATGAGCGGCCAGGAAGTACACCGCGGACTTGCCCCAGCCGGTCTTCTGCACCACCAGCACCCGACGCCGCTGCTCCACCAGGGCGGCGATGGCTTCCAGCTGACCGGCGCGGAAGTCCGAATCCCGACCTGTCAGGGCGGCCAGGCGCTCGCGGGCCTCGGCGTGGAAGGCCGGGTCCACGGAGACGTCGGAGACGGCGGCGCCTGCCACGGAGGGGGCAGGTTCGGAAGCCTCTCCTGCGGCGCCGGGGGTGGGGGTCATGGCGGGGTCTGTGCTCTCTGTGCTGCTCACGCCGTTCACTCTGCCACAGGGGCCTGACACGCTCCTGGTGGGCTCGGCTCCGTCTGCCGAATGAGGAGCCCGGCCGCCGTCGGGGCATCCCGGGGAAGGGGTGGGCAGTGGTAGATTCACCAAGACGGGGAGCCGAAGCGTCCCAGAGGGTCGCAGGCGGCACGCACCAGTCACGGGAGGCCCAATGCCGCGCGTCGAGCAGGAGACCCACCTTCCCTTCGCCCGGGACGACGTCTTCGCCTGGTACACCCGGCCCGGCGCCCTGACCCGGCTGGTGCCGCCCTTCGCCGGCGAGGTGCTCGAAGAGCCCGCCGACGGACCCGTCGACGGGGCCACCTCCCGACTGAGCCTCACCCTCCCCACGCTGCTGGGCACCGGCGCGGACGCCGCCGCCGGGATGCTCGGCACCGTGCTGCCCGGAAGCATCCCGAGCCGGGTGACCTGGGTGTCCCGCCATGAGGACTTCCGCCCCGGCCACGGCTTCACCGACGTGATGGTCTCCGGACCGATGCGCAGCTGGCGCCACGAGCGAGAGTTCCACGACGACGGCCCCGGAACGGTGCTCCACGAGACCATCACCTACGAGATGCCCGCCGCCCCACGGCTGCCCGGGCCTGTGCGCCGTCGTGTCCACCGGGTGTTCGAGGCCGAGCTGCGCCGCATCATCGACCATCGTGCGCACCAGACCGTCCAAGACCTGGCCTTCCACCAGAGCACCGGGCACCTGGCCTCCCAGCAGCGCGAGCGTCGCTCCCACCTGGACTGTGACACCGAAGACGCCACCCCGGGCCCCCAGGTGGTCGCCGTCTCCGGCGCCTCCGGAATGATCGGCACCCAGGTGTGCGCGCTGCTCGGCGGAGCAGGGCTGGAGGTGCGTCGGCTGGTGCGCGGGGCGGGGACCGACCCTGAGGACCCCGCCGAGATCCGCTGGGACCCCGACACCGGGCTGCTGGACGAGGAGGCGCTGGCCGACGTCGACGTCGTCATCCACCTGGCCGGCCATCCGCTGGCCGCCCGCTTCACCGAGGAGCATAAGCGCAGGGTCCGAGCCTCCCGGGTGGACGGCACCACGCTGATCGCCGATGCGCTGGCACGCCTGGAGACCGCTCAGCCGCGCGGCAGGGCGCTGATCAGCAGCTCGGCGATCGGCTGGTACGGGGCCACCCCGGATGACAGGACCCAGCAGGCCGAGATGCTCACCGAGGACCTGCGCTGCGGCACCGACTTCCTGGCCGAGGCCTGCCGGGCCTGGGAGGAGTCCGCCCGGCGCGCGGAGAGCTCCGGGGTGCGGGTGGTCACCGTGCGCACCGGCATCGTGCAGTCGCCCTCCGGGGGAGCCCTGCAGCAGATGCTGCCGCTGTTCGCCGCCGGCCTGGGTGGCCCGCTGGGGACGTCACAGTGGCAGAGCTGGATCAGCCTGGACGACGTCGCAGCGCTCATCGTCCATCTCGCGCTGACCCCGGCGGCCCGCGGACCGGTCAACGCCGTGGCTCCGGAACCCGTCACAGCCCGCGACTACGCCCGGACCCTGGGTGCGGTGCTGCGGCGCCCCTCCGCGGTGCCTGTGCCCAGATTCGGGCCGAAGCTGCTGCTCGGCGCCCAGGGCGCCCGCGAGCTCGTCATGGCCGATCAGCGCGTCAGTGCGGACAAGGCGCTCGAGCTTGGCTACGCCTTCCGTCACCACACCCTGGCCGAAGGGCTGCGCCACGTGCTCGGACGCTGACCCACTGACCTCCCACTGACTACCCACAGACCCCAGACAGACACCAGACACACAGACAGGACCCCTCGATGACAGACCCCCGCACCGCACTCGCCGCCCGCGCTCAGACCCTGCTCGACCTCCACCACCAGGATGCTCCGGTGGTGCTGCCCACGGCCTGGGACGTCTGGTCCGCCCGGCAGATCGCCGACGCCGGCTTCTCCGCCTTGACCGTCGGCAGCCACCCGCTCGCCGACTCCCTGGGAGCGGGCGACGGGGAGCAGATGAGCCTGGCCCAGGCGCTGACGGCGATCGCCCGCATCACCGGCGCCGTGGACCTCCCCGTCTCCGCCGACCTGGAGTCCGGCTACGACACCCCGGCCGGTGAGCTGGTGGAGCGCACCCTGGAGGCCGGTGTGGTGGGCATCAACATCGAAGACACCGTGCACTCCCGCGGAGCCATGCGCTCGGCCGAAGAGCATGCCGACTACATCGCCGCCATCCGGCAGGCGGCCGACGCCGCCGGGGTGCACCTGGTCATCAACGCCCGCACCGACGTCTACAAGCACGCCGGGGACTTCGCCGACCCGCTCGCGGAGACGTTGCACCGACTCGCCCTGCTGGAGCAGGCCGGCGCCGACAGTCTCTACCCGGTGGGCCTGCCGAGCGAGGACGTGCTCACCGCGATCCTGGATGCGGTGGACACCCCGGTCAACGTCACCGCGCACCCGCAGCGCGGCGCCATTCCGGACGGGCTCGGTCTGGAACGGCTCACCGCGCTGGGCGTCTCCCGGGTCAGCTTCGGTCCGCTGCTGCAGGTCGTCCTCGGGGAACACGCCCAGCAGGTGCTCGCCGGCTGGGGCGGGCGCCCAGGGAACGACTGAGTACAGGGCAGGACTGAGCCCAGGACTCCACCGGCGGCCGGCGCGTCAGCCTGGCGCGGAGGACGCGGGCGCCGTCGTCGTGAGTGCCGTTGGCACGGGCGCCTGCGTTACCCTGGCACCTTGCCGGGCGAGCTCGCCCGGCGTGCCGTGCCGACCACCCACCAGGAGCACTCCCACCCCATGCGCGTGACCATCGAACCCCGGACCGAAGGCATCCTGAACTCCGACGCCGGCTCCACCGTCCGCCGCACCGTCCTGCCCTCCGGCGTGCGGGTGCTCACCGAAGAGATGCCGGGACAGCGATCGGTGACCATCGGCTTCTGGATCGCCGTGGGCTCCCGGGACGAGGCCGGGCACCAGCACGGTTCCACCCACTTCCTGGAGCACCTGCTGTTCAAGGGCACCCCCAGCCGCTCCGCCCTGGACATCGCCGCCGCCTTCGACGCGGTGGGCGGCGAGTCCAACGCGATGACGGGCAAGGAGTCCACCTGCTACTACGCGCGGATCCTGGACGCGGACCTGCCCATGGCGGTGGAGGTGCTGACCGACATGGTCACCTCCGCCTCCCTGGACCCCCAGGAGATGGAGACCGAACGCGGGGTGATCCTCGAGGAGCTGGCCATGGCGGAGGACGACCCCGACGACGTCGTCCACGAACGGTTCGCCGCCCAGGTCATGGACGGCCACGAGCTGGGCCGCCCCATCGGCGGCACGCCCGAGGACATCCGGGCCGCCACCCGGGAGGACGTCCACGCGCACTTCACCCGCTGGTACCGGCCCGACGAGCTGGTCATCACCGCCGCCGGCGGACTCGACCATGACCAGCTCTGCCGCATGGTCGACGCCGCCCTGGACGCCTCCGCCTGGGACACCAGCATCCGTCGGGACCCGGCGCCGCGCCGAGTGGGGCAGGACGTGGAGATCCCGGTCCGCGCCGGGGTCGAGGACCACGTCAAGCCGGTGGAGCAGGCGCAGGTGATCCTCGGCGGGCGGGGCCTCTCCGCCTCCGACGACGACCGCTTCGCCCTCTCCGTCATGCACGCGATCCTCGGCGGCGGCATGTCGTCCCGGCTGTTCCAGGAGATCCGCGAACGCCGCGGCCTGGCCTACTCCACCTACTCCTTCTCCGCGGCCTACACCGACGCCGGCTGCTACGGGCTCTACGCAGGCTGCCTGCCGGAGAAGGTGGACAGCGTCATCGACGTCATGGCCGCCGAGCTCGAGCGCATCGCCACCGAACCGGTCACCGAGGAGGAGCTGAACCGCGCCAAGGGACAGCTGCGCGGCGGCACCGTGCTCGGCATGGAGGAGACCTCCTCCCGGATGTCCCGGCTGGGCCGGGCCGAACTGGTCCGTGGCGAGTTCGTGGACGTCTCCCACACGTTGGCCCAGCTGGAGGCCGTCAGCGCCGAAGATGTGCGTCAGGTGGCGGCTCGGCTGGCAGACTCGCCGCGGGCCACCACCGTGGTGCGGCCCGGACGCGACCGCTGAGGCGGTGACGTGCCGCGGGTCCGCTCCTAGACTGGAGAGTCCCCGCAGCCGAGCACCGGAGAGGAGCGCCGATGACGGCAGACAGCCGCGGCCAGGAGACCTTCATCAGCGACGTCGGACTCTCCGGGCGGCAGCAGCTGATCGCCGGTCTGGCCGCCGTCGCCGTGGCGCTGCCGACCCTGGCCTGGGGATGGTCCACGGGCAGTGCGCTGCCCCTCCTGGTCGGGATTCTGCTGGGCTGCCTGAGCTTCGCCTGGTCCACGGTGCTGCGCGTGCGGCTGAGCGTGACGCCTTCGGGCCTGCGCCTGAGTGCCGGCTTCTGGTTCTCGGAGACCATCGGCTGGGACGCCGTCCGGCAGATCCGCACCGGCGGCCGCACGCGACTCACCGCGCCGCTGGGCCGGAGACGCAACGCAGGCGAGACTCAGTATGTGGTCGGTGGCCCCACCCTGCGCGTGGTCACCGATGACGGTGCCGCGGTGATCAGCGTGGAGGACCCGCGCGCCGCGATGCATGCGCTCAGCGCCCACTGGCCCGGAGAGCACACCTTGCGCACCGTTTCCCCCGAGCCGAGGAGAGCCCCATGAACCTCAAGCACAGCCTGACCCCCGATGAGACCGCCCCTCGCGCTCGGGCGGGCGGCGGCCGCTCGGGCCGCGGCATCACCGCCGCGGTCTGGGCCCTGCCCGCGCTGGCCGCCCTGCTGATGACCGGGTGCGGCGGGGCAGGGGAGGACACTGATGATGACGCGCCGGAGGAGCCCGACTCCGACATCGCCCAGACGGATCTCGACGAGCCGACCGACGACGGCCAGGCCTCGGGCGACGACGGTGATGCTGACGACGGCGAGACCACCCTGCCGGAGCCCGAGGCGCGGCAGGTGGAGGAAGCCCCCGAGCTGGTCGGCGAGGTGCAGGCCACCTGGGAGGACTACGAGGAGATCTCCGAGACCGAGCTGGAGGTCATGTTCTACTCCGGCAATCTGAGCTGCTACGGGGTCCGCTCCGTGGTGGAGGAGGATGCCGAGGAGGTCCGCATCGCCACGGTCTCCGGCCGACTGCCCGAGGCGGAGGACCAGCCCTGCACGCAGGAGGCCGTCTACGTCTCCGTGGTGGTGGAGCTGGAGGAGCCGCTCGGCGACCGGAATGTGGTCGAGCTGCAGGACGTCGAGCTCCACTGATCGGGCTCGTGGGGCATCCGGGGGTCAGAATCCCGTACGCCGCGAAGCCCTGAGACGTGTCAGGCTCCCGGAGATGTGCGGGGAACTGACTCCTGGACGGGCACAGGCCTCGGGAGCGACTCAGCCGCCGGCGAACGGCGGCAGCACGTCGAGCTGATCGCCGGGGGCGAGCTCCCGATCGTTCGACGGTGCTCGGACTCCGTTGACCAGGAAGGAACAGCGCCGCAGCACGCGCCCGAGCTGCTCGCCATCACCTGAGGACGCGCTGGCGGGCAGCCCATCGAGCACCGTCCCCAGCGCAGCGGGCTGCTCCAGGGGCAGATGAAGCGTCTCGGCGCCGGCGGCCTCGGCGGCCGCGGCGAAGAGGCGCACCGTCAGCGTCGAGGCGGTGCGTTCTCCGGCGGTGCTCTCTTCGGCGCTGTCCACACGGGCGCGGCTCACCGGTGAGGTGCTGGTCATCGGGTCATCCTCCGATCGCGGACATCGAACGGTCCGGGCGGGTGAAGCTGTCCAGGTCGAAGCCGGGGCGGTCGGTGCCGTGCGCGGCTGGCTTGAGCCACATGGCCTCCGCCCAGCGCCGGGCGACGTCCTCATCATCGGCCTCGGGGTCGCGCAGCAGAGGGGCGAGGTCGAACTCCTCCCGGGAGAACAGGCAACTCATCACCTTGCCCTCGGCGGTGATGCGGGTGCGTCGGCAGTCGGCGCAGAACGGCTCGGTCACCGAGGCGATCACCCCCACTCGCCCGAGGACGGTCCCGTCGAGGTCGAGCACGTCGAAGCGCTCGGCCGGAGCGCCGTTCCGGGGCAGGGCGTCGGCTCGCAGCTGGAACCTCTCGGAGAGCAGCGCACGGGTCTCGGCGGCGGAGACGGTGCCCTCCCTACGCCAGTTCTGGTCGCCGTCGAGCGGCATCTGCTCGATGAAGCGCATCTCGTAGCCCTGCTCGAGGGCCCATGCCAGCAGGTCAGGGGCTTCGTGGTCGTTGATCCCGCGCATCAGCACCGCATTGATCTTCAACGGGGTCAGCCCGGCCGCCGCGGCCCCCTCGACGCCGACCAGGACCTTGTCCAGCGAGTCCCGCCGAGTCAGCTGGGCGAAGGTCTCGCGATGCAGGGAGTCCAGGGAGACGTTGACCCGGTCCAGTCCGGCCCGGGCCAGCTCCTCGGCCTTGCGCTCCAGGCCGATCGCGTTGGTGGTCATGGCGATGGGCAGCTGCGGGTGGTCGGCACGGATCCCGGCGATGATGTCGACCAGATCGGCCCGAACCAGGGGCTCCCCGCCGGTGAGCCGCAGCTCCCGCACTCCGAGGGTGTCCACCCCGATGCGCACCAGGCGACGGATCTCCTCGGCGGTGAGGAGCTGGTCGCGGGAGAGCCAGGGGAGTCCCTCGGCGGGCATGCAGTAGGTGCAGCGCAGATTGCACTTGTCGATCAGCGAGATCCGCAGATCGGTGGCGCGCCGTCCGAAGCTGTCCATGAGGCCGCGCGCAGGGTCGGCGGCCTCGGCGCCGGGCAGCGGCTCGCCGCGCCGAGACGGCAGACTCGGCATCCCCAGAGACACCGGCGCCGGAGCGGCCAGGGCAGGCACGGATCGGCCGTCGTCGGGCATCACGGCGGGGCCCAGCGCATCGGCGGCGTCGGGGGCGTCGGCGGCCAGTTCCTCCATGCCCTCCATGTTACGGGTCACAGTGTGTCGTACGCATTGCCGGATCCGCCCCGAGGCAGGCCGGGGAGCGGAGGCTGACGGCGAAACGTCCGCGCCATCGCGGGGAGACGCCCCCGCCATCGCGGGGAGACGCCCGTGTCATCGCGGGGCACTAGACTCGCAGGCATGGCGCCTGCCCCCGCATCCTCGTCACCGGCCCCCTCCTCACCCAGGCCCTCGTCACGGCCCACCACCGGGTCGGCGACCACCCGTGAGCGCGCCTCCGTCAGCGAGCATGTGGGCCGGCTGCGCACCGTGCTGTCCGCCGCCCTGCAGGACCCGGCGCGACACGGCGGGGAGTCCCTCCGCGTCATCGAACCCGGTCTGGTGGGCCGAGTCGCGGCTGCCGATGTCATCGCCGAGGCCCCGCTGCCGGGCTTCGACAACTCGCAGATGGACGCTTCGCCGTGCGCTCCGCGGACCTCACCCCGGGCGAGGAACGGTCGCTGCCCCTGGCCGGCGTCGTCCCAGCCGGATCCGCCGCGCCGTCGCTGCCCGAGGGCGCGACGGCGGCGGTGATGACCGCGCGGCCGCTCCCGGAGGGCGCCGACGTCGTCATCCCCGTGGAACGCACCACCGCCGGCAGCTTCCAGGATCTGCTGCCGCAGTCAGACCCCGGAACCTCCGGTCCGCCCAGCGGCCGGACTGCGAGGTCGGTGACGTTCACCGAGCTGACCGCCGAGGATCTCAGCCCGGGACGCTTCATCCGTCCCGCCGGATCGGACGTCGAAGCCGGCGAGACGGTGCTGCGCGCCGGTGAGGCCCTCACACCGGCCCGGCTCGGGCTGCTGGCCGCCCTGGGGCGAGCGACGGTGTCCGTCCGGCCCCGGACACGCGCCCTCGTGCTCGCCACCGGGGACGAGGTCCGCCGCCCGGGGAGCACGCTGCGGCCGGGCCAGCTGCATGATGCCAACACCCCGCTGCTGATGGCCGGACTGGAGAGCCTGGGGGTGGAGGCCCATGCGGCCTCGACGGCCTCCGACGACGTCGCCACGTTCACCGATGTGGTCGAGGAGCTGATCAGTCAGTACGACCCCCAGCTGCTGGTCACCGCCGGCGGCATCAGCGCCGGCGCCTTCGAGGTGGTCCGCCAGTCCCTGGCCGACCGTGGCATCGAGTTCGGCTCCATCCGCCAGCAGCCCGGCGGCCCCCAAGGATGGGGGCTGATCCCCGCCGACGGGCGGCGACCCGCCGTCGCCGTGGTCTGCCTGCCCGGCAACCCGGTCAGCTGCCGCGGTCAGCCTCGAGACCCTGCTCCGGCCGGCGCTCGCCAGCCTCGACGCCTCGTGTCCGCCGCCGCACAGGATCGCCGTCACCCTGGCGGAGGCGGTGGAGTCCCGTCCCGGGGTGACCCAGTACCGCCGCGCCGAGTTCTCACCCGCCTCCACCGACGACGCCGCCCAGCTGCCGACGGTGCGCCTGGTGGGCGGGCCGAGCTCGCATCTGCTGGGGCATCTGGCACGCGCCGACGTGCTGGTGGAGCTCACCGAAGACGACACCCAAGTGCCGGCAGGAGCCGAACGCCACGCCCTGCTGCTCACCGGAAGGAGACTCCCATGAGCCAGCCTGAGAGCTCGTCCGCCGAGCCGTCCAGCACCGGACTGACCCATGTCCGCGAGGACGGCAGCGCCCACATGGTGGACGTCTCGGACAAGGACGTCACCGCCCGCACGGCGCGGGCCCAGGCGATCCTGCGCACCCGCGCAGAGGTGACCGCCCAGCTCGCCGACGGGGCGCTGCCCAAGGGGGATGCCTTGGCCACCGCCCGCATTGCCGGGATCATGGGAGCCAAGCGCACCCACGAGCTGGTGCCGCTGTGCCATCCGCTGCCGCTGAGCAAGGTCACCGTGGACCTCGACGTCGATCAGCCCGAACCCGGAGCCGTGCTGATCACCGCCGAGGTGCGCACCACCTCACGCACCGGGGTGGAGATGGAGGCGCTCACCGCCGTGTCTGTGGCAGTGCTGACCCTCTACGACATGATCAAGGCGGTGGACCGCGCCGCTGTGATCACCGACCAGCAGGTGATTCACAAATCCGGTGGACGACATGGAGAATGGACCAGACATGACTGACCATGAGCACCTCTCAGCGGCCACTCCCGCCGAGGACGACCGCAGCCGCGAACGGATCATCGCCCCCGTGATCGTCTCCACCCGCGCCGCCCAGGGAGTGCGGGAGGACCACAGCGCGCCGATCATCGCCGAGTTCGCCGACTCCATCGGCTTCGGCTGTCGGCCGCCCGTGATCATCCCCGACGGCGAGGGGGTGCTCGCCGCGCTCTCCGAGCTGCTCGTCCAGGTGGCCCCGGCGGTCATCATCACCTCCGGCGGCACCGGGCTGACCTCTGACGATCTCACCCCCGAATACACGCTGCCGCTGCTGGACAAGGAGATCCCCGGGATCATGGAGGCGGTGCGCGCCCATGGGCGGGCGCACAATCCGCTGGCGTCGCTGAGCAGGGGAGTGGCCGGCGTCGCGGAGGGCACCGTGGTGGTCAATCTGCCGGATCGCCCAAGGCCGTCCGAGAGGGCATGCAGGTGCTGGTGGACATCCTCCCGCATCTGTGCGATCAGGTCGCCGACCTGCGTCAGCACGACGAATGGGGAACTGACGGTGACCGCTGAGCCGCGCACCCCGCTGAGCCGCGAGGGCGCCCCGCACGACGCCGAGGCGCTGCCCGCCGAGGAGCGGGTGGTCTGCGCCGCCCTGAGCGCGCAGCCGCTGGACCCGCGTCAGGCTCACGACGAGGTCTGGGCCGCCACGGCGGGGGCGGTGGTGGACTTCTCCGGCATCGTGCGTGACCACGACGGCGGCCGCTCGGTGGACCGGCTGTCCTACACCGCCCACCCCAGTGCGGACGCGGTGCTGACCCGGGTTGCCCGGGACGTGGCCGCCGCGCATCCGAGCGTGCGGATCTGGGCCGCCCACCGGATCGGCGACCTGCGCATCGGCGACCACGCCCTCGTGGCCGCCGTCGCCTCTGCCCACCGTGCGGAGGCCTTCGCCGCCTGCGCGGAGCTGGTCGAGCAGATCAAAGCAGAGGTGCCGATCTGGAAGGAACAGTTCTTCGCCGACGGTGAGAAGGAATGGGTGGGGATCGCCTGAACCTCCGGGTGTGACGAGGTCCGGGTGTGACGAGCGGCCGCGGCCGTCGGACCGGATCCGATACTGTTGCGGTGGACAACCAAGGTCGTCCCGCCCGGGCTCCGCGCAGGAGCCGACAGGGCGGCCCCTGACGCCGAAAGGACCTGCTCGCCGATGAGCACCACGTTCACCCACGCCACGGCCGACACCACCCGCCCCACTCTGGAGGGGCGCTTCGGCATGTCGGCCTCCACCCACTGGCTCGCCACCGCCGCCGCCCAGGCCGTGCTGGAGCGCGGCGGCAACGCCTTCGACGCCGCCACTGCGGGCGCCTTCGTGCTGCACGTCGTCGAACCGCACCTCAACGGTCCGGGCGGGGACATGACCGGAGTCTTCGCCACGGCGGAGGAGCCGTCATCTCCGAGGATCCTCATGGGCCAGGGGCCGGCCCCTGCGGCGGCCACCATCGAGCACTACCGCGGGCTCGGTCTGGAGACCGTCCCGGGAGCCGGAGCCCTGGCCGCGGCCGTGCCCGGAGCCGTGGATGCATGGCTGGTGCTGCTCCGCGACCACGGCACCTGGGAGCTGTCCGAGGTCCTAGAGTTCGCGATCGACCTGGCCGAGCATGGCGCGCCGGTGCTGGACCGCATCGCCGCGACCATCCGCAGCGTGGCCGGCCTGTTCACCCAGCACTGGCCGACCTCGGCCGCCCTGTGGATGCCCGACGGAATCGTGCCCGCCGCCGGGACCCTGATGCGCAACCCGGAGTACGCCGGGGTGCTGCGGGGGCTGATCGCCGCCGGCGCCGACACCGGCGACCGCGCCGCCCAGATCGACGCCGCCCGCGCCGAATGGAAGACCGGACGGGTCGCGCAGAAGGCCGCAGCGTTCGCCGCCTCGCCGCACCGGCATTCCGACGGGGGAGAGCACGCCGGGGTCATCACGGCCGAGGACTTCGCCGCCTTCGACGCCGGCTACGAGGCACCGGCCACCGTGAAGTTCCGCGGGCACACGATCGCCAAGACCCCGGCGTGGGGGCAGGGGCCGGTGCTCCTGCAGGCGCTGAAGATCCTCGAGGCCTACGACGACACAGAGCTGGACCCCGGCACCGAGCGTGGAGCTCACCTCGTCCTGGAGGCACTCAAGCTCGCCCTGGCCGACCGGGACGCCCACTACGGACACGACGACGTGGACCTGGACCACCTGCTCTCGGCCGAGCATGCGGCCGCTCGGCGGGCGCTGATCGGCGAGACCGCCGCCGTCGACTTCCGTCCCGGAGACCTGCCCGGACGTGAGACCGTCCTGCCGCCCCTGCGCGAGGCCGGCGACGCCGAAGGGCCGGCCGGCGTCGGCGAGCCCACCGTCAGCCGGGCGGGAGAACAGACGGTCGGCGCCGATGGGGCGAGCCGCGGCGACACCTGCCACATCGATGTGGTGGACCGCTGGGGCAACATGATCTCGGCGACCCCCTCCGGCGGCTGGCTGCAGTCCTCCCCGGCGATCCCCGGGCTGGGATTCTGCCTGGGCACCCGGCTGCAGATGACGTGGTTGGACGAGCGTTCGCCGTCTCGCCTCGAGCCGGGGCGGCGCCCCCGCACCACGCTGTCGCCGACGTTGGTCCTCACCGACGGACAGCCGGTCATGGCCATGGGCACACCCGGAGGGGACCAGCAGGACCAGTGGCAGCTGCCCCTGCTGCTGCGGCTGCTCATCGGCGGGCACACGCCTCAGCAGGCCATCGACGCGCCCAGCCTGCACACCACCTCCGCACCGGGGTCCTTCTGGCCGCGCACCTGGGAGCCGGGAGGCGCCGTCGTGGAAGACCGGCTCGGCGAGGAGGTCATCCGCGGACTGGAGCGACGCGGCCACAGGGTGACTCGCGCCGGCGAGTGGTCGCTGGGGAGGCTTTCCGTGGTCACCCGGGATCCGCAGACAGGCCGACTGGCGGCCGCGGCGAACCCGCGCGGCGCGCAGGGCTACGCGGCGGGTCGCTGACGGGTCTGGTGAGCGGAACGGACCAGCGCCTCAGCCCAGCATCAGCAGCGGCCAGGCGGTGAGTCGGGCGGTGGTCCAGAGCAGCACGATGCCTGCGGCAGCCCGCGGCGAGCACCACCCAGGTGCGGACCCGGGCCGGCGTGGGCGGCAGCACGGGGACGGGGCGCGGCAGCCCCGCCTCGATCAGCACCGCACCGGTGGCGGCCCGATCGAGGTAGGTGACATGCTCCGCCCACCAGGGACGGTGGGGGTGCTTGGGGACATAGCGCACGCACACCACGGGTAGTTCGAGAGCGCCGGCTCCGGGGGAGGGGGACTCGTCCTGCTCCCTGGCGGCCTCCAGCCGGGCGGGGAACACCGTGCCCCAGGAGACGGGGTCCAGCAGGGACTTCACGTGCCAGATCCGACTCTGCGGGACCTGCCCGACGTCGTCCGGTCGCCGGCGCACCCAACGCACCACACTCGCTGTGATCAGCACGTACAGCAGCGCGACGACGAGCGCCACCACGTCCCCGCCGCGAGAGATCACCAGGTGGACCAGCGCCGGCCAGGCCAGGACCGCGGGCCACACCAGCAGGGTCGGCCAGCCGGAGGCGGCGACGATGCGTACGGTGTTGAGCTGGTGCTCCCCGGAGCCGAGCCATACGCACCCGGCCGCCGTCGTCTGCAGTGCCACTCGCCTGCTGAGCTCCGCGCCTTGGGAATGTCCCACCAGGACCACACGATCGGCGCGGGCCGAGGCTTCCTCCACGATGCGCCGCAGTCGGGGCAGCACAGTCTCGTCCAGGGCCGCCGACCGGTACAGCCAGGCGTCGCCGATGATCTCGACCATCAGCGGGCGGAGACGACGCCGCCACGCCGGGATGAGCCCGGCCAGGGGCAGCAGCACCAGCAGGACCAGCACGCCGGCGGAACTGCGGCCAGCATGGCCCCTGAGGTCACCAGGGCGCCCACCCGGCGGCCCGCGGTGCG
>NZ_MDSS02000048.1 GCF_001758425.2 Nesterenkonia sp. PF2B19
CGGTGGCCGGCCGGGGCGGGGGCGGCCTGCAGGGAGCTCTCGGGGCGGACCCACGACGCGTCAGCCCCGGCCAGATCCTCCGTGCCCGGTCCAGCAGATAGGCGACCATGATGACCTCCTCCACCAGGGCATGGCGGACTGCGGCGATCAGCAGCGTCGGAGTGGTCCACCAGTGCGCGGTGACGTCGGCGGGGATGATCTCCATGGTCACCCCGGCGGTGCGGCCGCCCACATAGATCACCAGAGTGCCCGCCCCGATCAGCAGGAACAGGCCTGCCCCCAGGGCCAGGTCTCGGCGGGGGCGGCGCAGGTCCAGGCCGAAGCGACGGAACGGGTTCACTCCGTGCAGGAACATCAGGTAGAGCACCAGTGCCACCGGCACGAGGGCGAAGATGCTGTCCAGCACTTGGTAGGTCAGGTCGAAGAGCTCGTGGCGGGACCGGCTGGAGTGGACGGTGGCCGTCTGCTCCGCCAACGGGGCCTCCGCCAGCCGCTCGGCCAGCTGCAGAATCGCGTAGACGGCGCTGCGCCCCAGCGAGACGCCCAGCACGAGGACGACCTCCCAGGCCAGGAAGCGACGGGAGGGGACGCGGGCGGGCGGGCCAGGGGAGGGCTGAGCCGGGGGAGTCGGGCTGATCACCCAGCACAGCATAGTCAGCCCGGCATGGTCAGCCCGGCAGGAGGACGGAGAGCGCGCACCGGATGCGGCGACCTCACTGCCGCTGTGGCATGATGTGAGCGGCATCACGCCCTGCCGTCCTGGCAGACATACCGTCGAAACAGGACGGTGCTACTCTTTGCGATCGGAGCTCGACGTGAGCTCCGACACTCACAGACCGTCCGTGACACCCGTGCTCGCGCCGAGCCGACGGTCCGCGCCCGGCCACACCACCCCGTGCGCCGCCGCGACGAGTGTGATGATGAGGGAAGGAAACCCATGGACGCTTTCATCGAATGGGCAGACAACGTCGTCTGGAGCCCCTATCTAGTGTGGCTGTGCCTCGGCGCCGGTCTGCTGTTCACCATCCGCGCCAAGCTGGTGCAGTTCACCAGGATCCCGGACATGATCCGGGCCCTGGTGAGGGGAGGCAGCTCGAAGGACGGGATCTCCTCCTTCCAGGCGCTGACCATGTCCCTGTCGGGCCGCGTGGGCGCCGGCAACATCGCCGGTGTGGCCGTGGCCATCGCCTCCGGCGGGCCCGGTGCAGTGATGTGGATGTGGATCGTGGCGCTGCTCGGTGCGGCCACCTCCTTCGTGGAGTCCACCCTCGGCCAGATCTTCAAGGAGCGCGACCCACGCACCGGAGAGTACCGCGGCGGTCCCGCCTTCTACTTCGAGAGGGCCTACCGGCACACCTGGGCGGGCATCCCGCTGAAGATCTACGCCTGGATCTTCGCCGTCGTCTCGGTGGTGGCGCTGGGCGTGTTCCTGCCCGGCATCCAGACCGACACGATGTCGGGTGCGCTCACCAGTGCCTTCCCCGCACTGGACCGGTGGATGATCGGCGTCTTCCTGGCCATCGTGCTGGGGATCATCATCATCGGCGGTGTGAAGCGCATCGCCCACTTCACCGCCACCGTGGTGCCGATCATGGCGATCGGATACATCATCATCGCGCTCATCGTGCTGTTGGCCAACGCCTCTGAGATCCCGGCCATGCTGCGCCTGATCTTCGAGTCCGCCTTCGGAGCCCACGCCGTCTTCGGCGGCATCCTGGGCTACGCCGTGGATCAGGGTGTGCGCCGCGGCATCTACTCCAACGAGGCCGGTCAGGGCACGGGCCCGCACGCGGCCGCCGCCACGGAGGTCTCCCACCCGGCCAAGCAGGGTCTGGTCCAGGCCTTCGCCGTCTACATCGACACGCTGATCGTCTGCTCGGCCACCGCGTTCCTGATCCTCTCCACCGGGATGTTCCAGGTGGAGACCGAGGACGGCCTGATCGAGCACGCCTCCAACCTGCCGGACGGTGTCGAGGCTGGAGCTCCGTACACCCAGTTCGCCCTGGACACGGTGTTCGCCGGGGCGGGCACGATCTTCGTGGCCGTCGCCCTGACCTTCTTCGCCTTCTCCACGCTGGTGTACTACTACTACATGGCGGAGACGAACCTGACCTACGCCATGCGCAACGTGCGCAGCATCAGCGTCCAGCGGGCGCTGCTGGCCGTGCTGCAGGTGGTCATCCTGATCGTGGTCTTCTACGGTGCCATGGGCGCCGAGGGCCGGGCCTGGTCCATCGGCGACATCGGTGTGGGCATCATGGCCTGGCTGAACATCGTGGGCATCCTGCTCATCCAGCAGCCGGCTTTCAAGGCCCTGAAGGACTACCGGGCCCAGATGAAGGCCGGCAAGGACCCGCAGTTCGACCCGCGGACCGTGGGCGTGCGCAACGCCGAGTTCTGGGAGGAGCGGGCCGACGCATGGCGAACGGCACCCACCCGGACGCCGGTCCGCAGCCCGGCGACGGCGGTGAGTCGGCCCCGGTGCCCGTGCGCTGAGGCCAGCCCGCCCTCCCTCCCTCCCTCCCCTCCGCTGAGTTGGTCTGGAGTTGTGGAAACTCCACTCGATCGAGTCGAGTTTCCACAACTCCAGACGCATTCACGGGGCGATCAGCAGATCCCTGACCCGTCCCGACAGGCCACGGAAGCCCTCAGCGAGGTCGAGTCGGTTGGCGGACAGCACCGTCCATCCCTCCGCGCGGAAGGCGCCATCGCGGTACTGATCATGGTGCTGCTGCTCAGCCGAGAAGTGGTGCGCCCCTTCGTACTGCAGCAGGATGCGGGCGTTGCGATATCCCATATCCCCTGAGGGGGAGTCCGGGTCCGTCGGATCGAGCCTGATCTGCAGCTCGGGCTCCGGCAGCCCGGCCTCCGTGAGCGCCAATCTCATGCGCGTCTCGGCTGGCGAATCCGATCCGACGCGGATGAGTTCGAGCGCCTCGCGCGCGACGACGACACCCCGGGCGCCCTTGTGCTGGTCCACCGTCCGCCGCAGTCGGGGCACCGTGGTCCATGGCTCCTCGCGGCCCTCGTACTGGGGCCGGGGGTGGCGCACCAGACTGTCGCCGAGGGCGACGAGCTCCTCGCGACCAAGACTCGACATCATGTCGATGAACACACGCTCTGGGGACGAGACACGGATCCCGAGGGTCTCCACGACCTCGCCCGCCGCGGGGCACGGCCAGTGATGGGCGACGTCGACGTCGGCATCGAGAGCCACATGACGGGTCAGTCCGCTGATGTGCAGACGTGCGTCCCGTGCCGACCTCGCTGGCAGCGGCAGTCGGTAGAACCGGGCTGCGGAGTGATGACTGATCCACAGCACGCGTGACCGGGAGCAGGCGGCTCGACACAGGTCTATGTCGAGGGCGTGCTGATCCTGCGGGCGGCCGGGTGGGGAACCCGGTGGGAACAGCCGACGGACCGATTGCGGGACCGGTGCGCGGGGCGAGAGGGCGCCTGGGCCGAGGTCGGGACGGTGACGGTAGATGCCCCGACTGCGATGCTCGACGTCGCGGGCGCGGAGTCTGTGGTCGGGGACTCCCAGGGCGCGTGCTTCCGCGCGACTGAACGTGCGGCCTCTGAGCTCCTCCGGAAGGGGTGATGGTGGGCGCATGCTCAGAGGATGCCGCGCAGGTCCAGGAGACGAGTAGGGGGAGGGGCGTCCTGTGGAGAGGGCGGCGCGCCGTCGTCGTGGGCTGCGCGGTTGTGGAGGAGCCGCTCCACTCTCCCGTGAGTTGGTCTGGAGTTTTTTTTTTTTTTTTTTTTTTGGGTACTCGACTCGATCGAGTCGAGTACCCAAAACTCCAGACCAACTCAGCGCAGAGAGCCCGTGGACAGAGAAGGGGCCCTGGCCCGTCGGGTGACGTGGCCAGGGCCCCTGTCTCGGCAGAGGGATCTCAGCGTGCGGAGATCACTCCTCCTCGTCGTCCTTCTTCTCGACGACGAGCGTCTCGGTGGTCAGCACCAGCGCCGCGATGGAGGCGGCGTTCTGCAGGGCAGAGCGGGTGACCTTGACCGGGTCGATGACGCCGTCGGCGATCAGGTCGCCGTAGACGCCGGTCTTGGCGTTGAAGCGTGGTTCGGCTCCAGGTCCGCGACCTTGGAGGCGACGACGAAGCCGTCCTCGCCGGCGTTCTGGGCGATCCAGCGCAGCGGCTGCACCAGCGCCCGGCGGACGATGCCCACCGCAGCGGCGGCGTCGCCCTCGAGCGCCTGGACGTTCGCGTCCTCGTCCAGGGCGGACAGCGCGTTGATCAGCGCGGTGCCACCGCCGGCGACGATGCCTTCCTCGAGCGCGGCACGCGTGGAGGACACGGCGTCCTCGATGCGGTGCTTGCGCTCCTTGAGCTCCACCTCGGTGGCCGCACCGACCTTGATGACGCCGATGCCGCCGGCCAGCTTGGCCAGCCGCTCCTGCAGCTTCTCACGGTCCCACTCGGAGTCGGTCGCGTCAGCCTGCGCCTTGATCGTGGCGGCACGGGCCTCGACGTCCTCCTTCGAGCCGGCGCCGTCGACGATGGTGGTGTTGTCCTTGGTGACGGTCACGCGGCGTGCGGAGCCGAGCACCTCGGTGCCCACCTGGTCCAGCTTCAGACCGAGGTCGGGGGAGACCACCTGGGCGCCGGTGAGGATCGCGATGTCCTCCAGCATGGCCTTGCGGCGGTCGCCGAAGCCCGGAGCCTTGACAGCCACAGCGTTCAGGGTGCCGCGGATCTTGTTCACCACCAGGGTGGAGAGCGCCTCGCCCTCGACGTCCTCGGCGATGATGAACAGCGGCTTCTTGGACTGCAGCACCTTCTCCAGCAGCGGCAGGAACTCCTGCATGTTGGAGATCTTGCCCTGGTGGATGAGGATCTGGGCATCCTCCAGCACGGCCTCCTGACGGTCAGCGTCAGTGACGAAGTGCGGGGAGAGGTAGCCCTTGTCGAACTGCATGCCCTCGGTGATGTCGAGCTCCGTCGACGTCGTGGAGGACTCCTCGATGGTGATCACGCCCTCGGTGCCCACTGCGTCGAAGGCGCGGGCGATGAGCTCGCCGACCTCGTCGTTCTGGGCGGAGATCGCGGCGACGTGGGCCACCTGGGGGCCCTCGACGTCGCGGGCGTTGGTCTTCAGACGCTCGGTCACCGCGGTGACGGCGGTCTCGATGCCGCGCTTGATCTCACCCGGAGCGGCACCGGCGGCCACGTTGCGCAGGCCTTCCTTGACCAGGGCCTGGGCGAGCACGGTGGCGGTGGTGGTGCCGTCGCCGGCGACGTCGTTGGTCTTGGTGGCGACCTCCTTGGCGAGCTGAGCGCCGAGGTTCTCGTAGGAGTCCTCGACCTCGATCTCGCGGGCGATCGTGACGCCGTCGTTGGTGATGGTCGGTGCGCCCCAGGACTTGTCCAGGACGACGTTGCGGCCCTTGGGGCCCAGCGTCACCTTGACGGTGTCGGCGAGCTTGTCGATGCCGGCCTCGAGTGCCTTCCGGGCGGCATCGTCGAACTCAAGCTGCTTTGCCATATGAGTTGCTTCCTTTGCGAGTCAGTTGCGGGTCTCGAGAGGTGTGCGGAGGATCCGCGATCACTTCTCGACGACAGCCAGGACGTCGCGGGCGTTGAGGACGAGGAACTCGTCGCCGCCGACCTTGACCTCGGTGCCGCCGAACTTGGAGTAGATGACGACGTCGCCCTCGGCGACGTCGACCGGCACGCGGTTGCCCTTGTCGTCGACGCGGCCCGGGCCGACGGCCACGACCTCGCCCTCCTGGGGCTTCTCCTTGGCGGTGTCCGGGATCACCAGACCGGAAGCGGTGGTCTGCTCAGCTTCCAGGGGGCGGACAACAATACGATCCTCGAGGGGCTTGATGGAGACTGACACGTCAGTACTCTCCTTTGCGTGATGTCGAATCGGGTCTGTTCACAGGCCCGGGCCGCGCGTCGTGTGACGCCGACGCCGTGCCCCAGGCCGGGGTTGTTGCGCGCCTTGGGAGTGACCGATCCGTCGTCGCGGTGCCGGACGGC
This sequence comes from Nesterenkonia sp. PF2B19, assembly GCF_001758425.2. GTDB lineage: Bacteria > Actinomycetota > Actinomycetes > Actinomycetales > Micrococcaceae > Nesterenkonia > Nesterenkonia aethiopica. Next base: position 6,003 of record NZ_MDSS02000048.1, read on the forward strand.
GCCCCTTCAGGCCTTCGGCGCCGGTGACGCCGACGCCGCATCAGCACTCGATGGCCTCGAGTGCCAACACAAACTTTAGGACGGCCTTAGCACTCGGTCAAGCAGAGTGCTAAGGCCGTCCCTGTGACGTGCCGGACTGCGGGTCCGTGGCCTTCCCTGAGGGACCTGCTCAGCGGTACACCCCAGGGTTGGCGCGGCGATGCAGCCCAAGCTTGAACCCGACGCCGGCGGCGACGACCACGGCCGCGCCGAAGACCCAGCCGGAGAGCGCCATCGCCTGGGTCCCGGAGAGCAGTACGCCGATGGTGCAGCCCAGCCCGATCATCGAACCCCAGCCCAGCAGGACTCCGCCGATCACCGCGGTGAGCGAATTCCAGCCGGTCAGCGGCTCCACCTTGACCCGGCGCCCCGGCAGCGCGGCGGCCAGCGAGGCCAGCACGATGCCGGCGATCAGCCACCCGTTGGTGGTGATGGTGTGCACCACCACCGCCACGCAGCCGGCGAGGCGCTCGTCCAGGCCTGGCATGAAGTTCGGCAGCAGCCCGGCGGCGTCCATGCCGGTGCGGGTCAGTGAGGAGATCTGGCTGGTCACGCCCAGCGGCTGGTCCTTGTAGTAGGCCAGCACGGCCAGGATCCCGACGGCGGCACCGGTGGCCAGCGCCGGCCAGCGCTTGAAGAACACGAGGCGGCGGACCTCGGTGGCGTCGACCACGCGGTCCCCGCGGCCCGTCACCGGCGGGTTCCACCGCAGCAGCCAGATCCCGAGTCCGACCAGCACGCCCAGCTGCAGCACGACCGCGGTGGTGTAGCCGCCGCCGGCGGGCAGCCAGGGGACCGGCGCCCCGGCGATGAACCCGGAGTACATGGTGTCCCAGGAGAGGAATCCCGCGCCGAAGCCCAGCACGACGCCGACCAGCGCCGGCAGGGAGCGCAGGTGCCCTTCGGGGAGCCGATACAGGTGCCCGGCGATGCAGCCCCCGGAGATCACCATCCCGAGTCCGAAGGCCAGGCCGGCGATCACCAGCGCCAGGGAGACCGGGGCGATGTGGGCGTCCGAGGGAATGGTGCCCCCGGTGGGGTTGGACACACGCATGGAGAAGACGACGGCGTAGCCGATCATCCCCACGGCGATGGAGACCAGCACGGCGTAGAGCCCGCGCGAGTCTCCCTTCTCGAAGAAGTCACGGAACACACAGAAGAAGCAGTAGCGGCCGCGTTCGAACAGGATGCCGAGGCCGGCACCGATCAGCAGGGCGAAGGCGGCGTTCGATCCGCCCAGGCCCTCGCCGTCGGTGATGGTCAGCCAGCCGGCCAGTCCGAGCAGCAGCGCGGCCACGGCGAGTGCGACGGACGTGCGCACCGTGTCCGCCCGGGTCCAGCCCAGGGGACGGTCGGCACGGACCGAGACGGAGCCCGGTCCGCCGGAGTGGCGGACGGGCTCCGTCGAGGTGGTCTCAGCGGTGGTGCTCACGAGCCGCCGCTGCCCCACAGGCCGGCACGCTGGTCGGTGTTGTTGGCCACCGGCACGCCCACCGAGTTGCCCCATTCGGTCCAGGAGCCGTCGTAGACCTGGGTGTCGGCGCCCAGGATCTGGCTCAGGGCGAACCAGGTGTGGGAGGCACGCTCCCCGATGCGGCAGTAGGTGATGATCGGGCTGTCGAGGTCGACGCCGGCGTCCTCGTAGATGGCCCGGATCTCGTCGGCCGGCAGGAACTGGCCGGTCTCCTCGTCCACGATGGTGCCCCAGGAGACGTTGACCGAACCGGGGATGTGGCCCCAGATGGAGGTGGACTCGCCCTCGAAGATCTCCGGGTCCACGCCGATCGCGCCGTCGTGCTCGTCGGCGGAGCGGATGTCCACCAGCGTGGTCGCGGACTCGCCGTCGACGTTCTCCTCGGCCACCTCGAGGACCTCCGGCTGCAGGGCCCGGATGTCGAGGTTCTGCGGCTGGGCCTCCCAGGTGCCCTCGGCGACGTCGGGGACCTCCTCGGTCAGCTCGCGCTCGTCGTAGACCTCCCACTTGTGCAGGCCGCCGTCGAGCAGGCGGACGTCCTCGGCGCCGTAGAGCTTGAACACCCAGGCGGCGTAGGCGGCGAACCAGTTGTTGGAGTCGCCGTAGAGCACGACGGTGTCGCCGTCGTCGATGCCCAGGGACTGGGCCAGCTCGGTGAACTCGTCCTGGGAGATGAACTCGCGGGTGTTGGGCTGGGTGAACTCGGTGGACCAGTTCACGTACTGCGCCTGGGGGATGTGGGCCTCGGAGTAGGGGGTCAGCTCGGAGGTGGGAAGCTCCTCGGAGACGTCGATCAGGACGATGCCCTGCTCGGCGAGGTCGCCCTCGTCGAGGCGGTCGGCCAGCCAGTCGGTGGAGACCAGGACGTTCTCCAGGTCCTCGTCGCCGCCCTGGTGGACCTCGTCGTAGCCGCGGTGCTCACCCGCGACCTGAACATTCGCCACCGTGGTGGCCTGCTCGCCGCCCCCGGAGCCGGAGTCGGTGCTGGTGGCGGCGCCGTCGTCTCCGCCGCTGATGCTGTTGGTGACCACGCCCCCGGCGGTGGCGGCCAGGGCGGCCACGGCCACGAAGGCGATGGCCAGCTTGCCGCTGGATCGTCGGCCGGAGCTCGACGTCTGCTCGGGGGAGGGTGCCTCATCGGTGCTCATGATGTGCTGATGCCTTTCGCTGCGGGTCTGTGCGGTGCTTGAGAGTCTGTGTGGTGCTGCTTCCGGTGCAGAAGTGCCTGACACCACTATGCGGGATATCTTCAGAAATATGAACAGATAAGTTCATACGTTGTCACATTGAGGGACGCCGGCGGGCCACCGTGGGGTCCGTGCGGCCGCGTCATCCCGCGGAATCGGCCGCGACGCACAGGAATCCTCGCGGCAGTAGACTTGTTGTGGCCCGAACACCGACGACGCCGCAGCCGCCGGTCCTCAAGCGACCCGCATCGACGACACCCTGGAGAGGCGACACCCGTGACAGAGACCACCGCAGAGGAACACGACCCCTTCGGCTTCGTAGGGCTGACCTACGACGACGTCCTCCTGCTGCCCGGCGCCACCGACGTGATCCCGTCCGACGCCGACACCTCCACGCAGTTCACCCGGAACATCACGCTGAACACGCCGGTGGCTTCGGCCGCCATGGACACCGTCACCGAGGCGCCGATGGCGATCGCGCTCGCCCGGCTCGGCGGCGTCGGCATCCTGCATCGCAACCTCTCCATCGACGATCAGGCCAAGCAGGTGGACCAGGTCAAGCGCTCCGAGTCCGGGATGATCTCCGACCCGGTGACCATCACCCCGGACGCCACCCTGAAGGACCTGGACGACCTCTGCGCCCACTACCGGGTCTCCGGCCTGCCGGTGGTCGACTCCGAGAAGAAGCTGCTGGGCATCATCACCAATCGCGACACCCGCTTCGTCGCGCCCGAGGACTTCCTGACCACCAAGGTCTACGAGAAGATGACCCCGCAGCCGCTGATCACCGCCCAGGAGGGCATCGCGCGCGAGGACGTCATCCGACTGTTCTCGGAGCACCGGGTGGAGAAGCTGCCGCTGGTGGACGACGACGGCCGGCTCACCGGGCTGATCACCATCAAGGACTTCGACAAGGCGGACAAGTACCCGCAGGCCACCAAGGACTCCGAGGGGCGGCTGCGCGTCGGGGCGGCCGTCGGGTTCTTCGGCGAGGGCTTCGAGCGGGCCATGACGCTGATCGACGCCGGCGTGGACGTGCTCGTGGTCGACACCGCCAACGGCCACACCCGTGGGGTCCTGGACATGATCGCCAAGCTCAAGGCCGAGCCGCGCGCCGCAGGAGTGGACGTCATCGGCGGCCAGGCGGCCACCCGGGAAGGCGCCCAGGCGATCATCGACGCCGGGGCGGACGCCGTGAAGGTCGGAGTCGGGCCCGGATCCATCTGCACCACCCGCGTGGTCGCCGGGGTCGGCGTCCCGCAGATCACCGCCATCCATGAGGCGGCGAAGGCCGCCATCCCGGCCGGTGTGCCGCTGATCGCCGACGGCGGGCTGCAGCACTCCGGAGACATCGGCAAGGCGCTGGTGGCCGGCGCGAGCTCAGTGATGCTCGGCTCGCTGCTGGCCGGCGCCGCCGAGTCCCCGGGCGACCTGGTGTTCTACAACGGCAAGCAGTTCAAGGCCTACCGGGGCATGGGCTCGCTGGGCGCGATGCAGACCCGCGGGAAGAACACCTCCTATTCCAAGGACCGCTACTTCCAGGCCGACGTCCCCGATGACGAGAAGCTCATTCCGGAGGGCATCGAGGGCCAGGTGCCCTACCGCGGGCCGCTCTCCGCGGTGGTCCACCAGCTCACCGGCGGCCTGCGGCAGACCATGTTCTACGTCGCGCGCACACCATCGGCGAGCTCAAGGCCAAGGGTCGGTTCGTCCGCATCACCTCGGCGGGGCTGAAGGAGTCGCACCCGCATGACGTGATGATGACCGTCGAATCGCCGAACTACCGGCGTCGCTGACCGGCGGACGCGATGAGCACCACCGACTCCCACTCCGGCGCCGCCGTAGGCCTGGCCTCGTACGTGGACTCTCCGGCACTGCGGGCCGGGGAGCACGGGCTGGCCGCCTGGCGCGGTTCCCGGCAGGCCCTGGCCGCGATCTCCGAGCTCGAGTTCCTGGCCGAGCTGGCCGACGGCACGCTTCCCGCGGAGACCTTCGTGCACTATCTGCTGCAGGACTCGGCCTACCTGGCCGGCTACGGCCAGGCGATGACCCTGCTGGCGGCCCGCGCGCCGTCGGCCGAGCACCGCCGATTCTGGGCTCGGGCGACCTCGGACACCATCGCTGAGGAGCAGTCCATGCAGGCGGAGCTCATGGGCTCGGAGGAGTTCTCCGCACTGGCCCGCCGCATGGCGGACGACGACGGCGCACCGCGTCCCTCGCCGACCACGCAGGGCTACACCTCCTGGCTGGTGGCCACCGCCGCCGTCGATGACCATGCGGTGGCCGTGGCCGCGGTGCTGCCCTGCTTCTGGGTGTACGCCGAGGTGGGCCGTCACCTGGTGGAGAGCATCGGGGTAGGCATGGACCGGCACCCGTACCGCAGCTGGGTGGAGGTGTACTCGGATCCGGCCTTCGACCGCGCAGTGGAGGAGGCGATCGGGATCTTCGAGGAGCTCGTCGACGCATCCGACGCAGGCGTCCGCGCCCGCATGATGGCCGCCTTCGAGCGGGGCTGCGTCTATGAGCACCGCTTCTGGGCGGCGGCGCATGTCCGCGAGTCCTGGGCCACCCCGCCCTCGGGGGCGCGGGCCTGAACGCCCTGTGAGCCACGCGGCTGACGAGCGCGGTCCGCTGACGGACGAAGCCCGTGCCTCAGGAGGCCCTGTGAATTTCTGGGACCGTCCCGGTCCTGCCGACCACGACCCGACAACCCCTGCGAGAGCAAGGAGCACCAGTTGAGCAACGAGATCCCGATCGGTCTGGCCAAGAGCGGACGGCGCGCCTGGGCGCTGGACGACGTCTCCGTCGTGCCGAGCCGCCGCACCCGGAGCCCGCAGGACGTGAGCCTGGACTGGCAGATCGATGCGTACACGTTCAAGACCCCGGTGATCGGGGCGCCCATGGACTCCGTGATGTCTCCGGAGACCGCGATCGAGCTGGGCCGGCTGGGCGGGCTCGGGGTGCTCAACCTGGAGGGCCTGTGGACCCGCTACGAGGACCCGCAGCCGGTGCTGGAGGAGATCTCCCGCCTGGCCGATGACGAGGTGTCCCCGGAGAACACGCGCCGCCTGCAGCAGCTCTACTCCGAGCCGATCAAGGCGGAGCTGATCAAGGCCCGCCTGGCGGAGATCCGGGGGGCCGGCGTCGTGGTCTCCGGCTCGCTGACGCCGCAGCGCACCCAGGAGTTCTACCAGACTGTGGTGGAGGCCGGGGTGGACATGTTCGTCATCCGCGGCACCACGGTGTCGGCCGAACACGTGTCCCAGAACGGAGACCCGCTGAACCTCAAGGAGTTCATCTACGAGCTCGACGTGCCGGTGATCGTGGGAGGGGCGGCGGGCTACACCCCCGCGCTGCACCTGATGCGCACCGGTGCGGCCGGCGTGCTGGTGGGCTTCGGCGGGGGATCCTCGACCACCACGCGCCGGGCCATGGGCATCCGGGTGCCCATGGCGACTGCCATCTCCGACGTCGCCGCCGCCCGGCGTGACTACCTGGACGAGTCCGGCGGGCGCTACGTGCACGTGATCGCCGACGGGGGCCTCGGCTCCTCCGGGGACATCGTCAAGGCGCTGGCCATGGGCGCCGACGCCGTCATGCTGGGGACCACGCTGGCCCGAGCCGAAGAGGCCCCGGGCCGCGGCTGGCACTGGGGCCAGGAAGCGGTGCACCCGGACTTCCCGCGCGGTCACCGCACCCGGGTGGGCACTGTCGGTCCGCTGGAGGAGGTCCTCTGGGGTCCCAGCCACCACACCGACGGCTCTTCGAACCTCATGGGCGGCCTGCGCCGCGCGATGGCCGCCACGGGCTACTCGGACCTGAAGTCCTTCCAGCGGGTGGACGCGATCGTCTCCCCGCTGGGCCAGCAGTCCCGCTGAGGGCCTGCCCTGCCTAGACCAGCTGGTCGAGTTGGTTCAGTTGGTCCGGAGTCTGCGGTACTCGACTCGATCGAGCTGAGTACCGCACACTCCGGACCAACTCAGCGCCTGGGACGGTCAGCCGTGGCGGCCGTTGCCGTTCCCGTTGTTCTGCCCAGGGCCGTTGCCGGGGTGGTCCACCCGCTCGTGCCCCCGGCCCTCACCGGGGCCGTGGCCCTGTCCGTTGGAGTTCCCAGGCCCCCGGGGAGGACCGGCTGAGCCGTCGTCCCCGGAGCCGTCCTCGCCGCCCTCGGGATCTTCCGCGCCGCTGAGACGCAGGTCCGCCACGATCGGGTCATGGTCGGAGGAGCGCCACCGGTCGGCCCGGAACAGGTCCGAGGCATTGCCGTTGTAGCGGCTGTACTCCAGGGCGATCGGTTCCACGGCGTTGATGTTCCAGATCTCGGCCTGCGAGACGGACTCGGTGGCCGCCTCCGAGGCGAAGAGATGGTCCAGGGAGCCCACCTGGCCGTCGAACATGTAGCTGTGCTGGCCGGTCTCGGCCGAGACGTTGCTGAAACCGGCGTCGAGGATCTCCTGCAGCGGGTCCTCCTTCTCGTAGGAGTTGAAGTCGCCCATCAGGAAGATGCTGTCCGTGCCGGTGTCCTCCGTCAGGGCATCGGCGAAGGCCACCAGGGCGCGGGCCTGCTCCACGCGGTCGGCGTTCCACGCTCCCTGGCCGTCGCCGGAGTCCGCGTTGGGGCCGCCGTCGGGGGCTGAGCCCTTGGACTTGAAGTGGTTGACGATCGCGAAGAAGCGCTCGTCCTCAGAGGCGCCCACCGGCTGGAACTCCTGGGCCAGCGGTTCTCTGGCGTTGGAGTAGACCTCGGCCAGGTCGAAGGCCTCGAGCTCGGGAGTCATGATGTCGGCGACGCCTCGTCGAAGAGGATCACCGACTCGTCCACCGGCTCGACGGCGTCCGCCCGGTAGATGAAGCCGTTGCGGATCACGTCCTCGTCCTCGGGGGTGGGGGTCGCCTCCGGGCTGGCGACGAACTCCCAGGTCTGCGTGCCGAGGTCCTCGTTGAGGGCCTCCACGAGGCGTGCGTGGGCGAGGTCGCGGTCGGCGTCGTCGGTGAAGCGCGCGGAGTTCTCCATCTCCTGGAGGGCGACGACGTCGGCGTCCATGGCGTTGATCGCGTCGACGATCTTGGCCTGCTGGCGTTCGAAGGACTCGGTGGACCAGGCGCCGCGCACCTCGCACCAGTCGGCCGTGGTGGGCTCGCCGTCCCGATCGGCGTGGTACTCGCACCCCTGTTCGTCCTCACCGAGGGTGACGAAGTAGTTCAGCACGTTGAATCCGGCGATGCGCAGGTCACCGTCCCGCTCCATCGGAGTCTCGCGACCCACACGGGTGTCCTCGAACCTGGCGGGCTGGACGGCGTCGGCGGTCTCCGGGGTCAGGTGACCGGTGGGCTGCAGCCGCCACTGATCGAAGCGACGGTCCATGACGACGGTGTTGTGCCACTCGACCTCGGCGCCGATCCGGACCGGCTCGTCGGCGCTCAGGTACGGCAGCTCCTGGTCCCAGCCGGGGGAGCGGTGGAATGTCGTGGTCGCGGCGTCGTCGAGGTAGATGATCCGCTGCGCGTTCTCCTCTGCGTGGGCGTCCGCCTCAGGCCCGGGACGGTGTGCGGAGGTCGGGCTGATCAGCGGCTCGTCGCCGAGGACGATCCCGATCTCACCGAACTGGTTGAGCGTGTAGTGGTCGGTGACCGTGTAGGTGCCCTGCGGGTCGATCAGCATGCCCAACAGGGACTCCCGCTCGGCGTCGGTCTCGGGGATCTCGACGACGGCGGGCTTGACCTCCTCGTGGGGCTCGTCGGCGATCAGCGCGAACTCGTGCTCGGGGGTCTGTGAGGAGCCCGGGTAGAGGGAGAGCTGCACCTGACCGGAGTAGGTGGTCACATCGGCGGTGATCTCCACGAAGTCGCCGACCTCCACGTCGTCCGCGCGCCACGGGGAGTACACGAAGATGCCGTCGGAGGCCTCGTGGGCGTCCAGATCGAGGTCGCCGCCGGTGCCCTCGGTCTGCAGGGTGAAGCCGTCGAAGCCGCCGGTCGGGTAGGCGGCGGTCACGACGCCGCGCACAGTCACCGGCTGCTCCAGCAGCTCGTTCTCGGCCGGGTCCACGCTGCGCGGGATCTCATTGATCTCCAGCTCCGCCGGGTCCTGGCGCTCGCTCTCCTCCGGCTCGTGGACGGCCTGCTCGCCGGCGCTGTTGGTGGGGGTGATGGTCTCCGAGAGCGCGAAGTCGGCGGAGTTGTCGTCGGTGTCCGCCCCGTCCTCGGCCCGCGCGATGGACCGGACGTCCGTACCACCGGAGGGCGACGGCGCGGCGGCGGTCTCGTAGGTGTTGGCCTCGCCGTAGCCGATCAGGTCGACGACGTCCTCGTGGTCCTGGACATCGCCCAACGGCACGTCCAGGCGCTCCTCGGTGGAGGACAGCCAGATGACGCCGTCGCGGATGGCCGTGCCGCCCGAGAGGCGGGCGTCGGGATCCGGGAGGTCGGCGCCGTCGCCCGCGCTGAGCCCGGGGTTGGCGATCAGGTAGTGGCCACCCGGCTCGATGGTGCCTGAGAGGGCCACATGTCCCGACGGCGTGAGGTTCTCCTCGCCGCGGGAGGCGGGCCGGTAGGAGACCGACCAGCCGTCCAGCTCCACCGCCTCGTCACCGGGGTTGTGCAGCTCGATGAACCGCTCGTTGAACGCGGCATCCTCGCCCGCTCCGGTGGTGTAGACCTCGCTGATGACGACGTGCTCGCCGTCGGAGGCCTCGGACGCGTCGGCGGAGGTGGTCGTGGCGGAGGCCGGGGCGGGGCCGATGAGCGAGACGGCAAGTCCCGCGGCGGCCAGACCGGCGATCATGCGGGGTCGGCGTGATCGGGGTGTGGTGTCACCTGGTGTGTGCATGGGGCAGCGGTGTCCTCATCCTCAGTTCGTGCAGGGATCGGTGGTGGTCGGGTCTGTGGGGGAAGCCTAGGGCGGGCCTATGACACGGGGCCGCGAACGCCTGGGCCGTCCCGTCGAACTCATCCGTTCCCTCCTCGCCGAGCACGCAGGACCAGCACGGCGCCCAGGGTCAGCAACACGAGCGTGCCCAGGCCGAGCCACAGCGCCCCGGAGACGCCGGTGCTCGCCAGCGCCCCCTCATGCGCGGGGGAGCGGACGTTCCCGGCCTCCGGACTGCCCGGATCGGCGGTTCCGTCGCCATCGGATGCGCGCGGGCTGTCGCTGGCGTCGTCGCTGCCGGGATCGCTCCCGGCACCGCCGCCGTCCGGGTTGCCATCCGTACCGCCGTCAGTGGTGGCGCCAGAGCCGTCTGGTCCGGCCCCGTCCCCCACGCCGGCTTCCACCGTCAGCGGAAGGGTCAGCTCCGTGCCGGTCACCGGCTCGTGGATGACCAGCGGCGCCTCGCCGGGCTCCGCGGTCTCCAGCGTGTCCGGCACCTCGATCACCACGTCGGCGCGTCCCCGCTCATCACCTCCCGGTACAAAGTCCAGATCCAGCGGGAACTCGCCGGTGTCGACGTCGCCCAGCCGGGTCTGCACCGTCTCACCGGCAGGAACGTCCGGGTGGCTGTGCGCCAGGCCGCCCAGCTGCAGCGCCACCTGGTCTCCTGGGGCGTAGACCGCACCAGGATCGGACTCCCAGGTGACTGCCACTGTGCGGCGGGCCAGCTCGGGCGCCAGGGGAGTGTGCTCGCGGACGTAGTCCATGATGCCGACCAGGTCGGTCATGCCGGTGTCGGTGGCGGACTGCGCCTCGGTGAAGGCGGTGAACCCGTCTCCACCGCCGGCCAGGAAGCTGTTGACCGTGACCTGATAGGTCTCCGCGTCCTCCAGCGGCACGCCGTCGATGAGCACCTCCAGGAGGCGTTCTCCCAGCGGCGCGGCAGGATCATAGGTGTAGCGCAGTTCGGTGGATCCGGAGAGCCTGATGTCCCCGTCCTCGCGCCACTGCTGCTCCAGCACCTCGCGGATCTGGGCGCCGTCGAGCTCCAGGACCACCAGTGTGTTGGCGAAGGGCTGGACAGTGGCCAGTTCTCTGTAGGTGATGGTGCCGAGGCTGAGGTCATCACGCAGGCCACCCGGATTCATCAGCGCGAAGTCCACCTCCGGGGCGGTCTGCCGCGCGGACCATGCCTGGGCGTCGGCCACCAGGCCTCCCAGAGTGGAGTCGGCGCTGCGGTTCTGGCCGCCGTCGCCGTCGGTGGCCCGGACGAACGGCACGTCGCCGTCGACCTCGCCGATGACCTCGGCGCCCAGCTCGTCGGCGATCTCCACGGCGTCGTCCACGATCTGCTGGATCTCCGGGTCACCCTGGCAGCGGGCAGACTCCGGGTCCTCCGGGTCGATGGGCCGCAGCAGAGAGGCCTCGGAGGCCACCAGCTCGTCGGAATCGAGGTCGTAGCTGAGCTCCAGCTGGCCCAGCGCCTCGCCGTACTGGCCGGCCTGAGTGACCCACATGCCGCTGTCCGTCTGCAGCAGGTACTCCTGGTGGGTGTGGCCGGAGATGATCGCGTCGATCCCCGGGTGGGCCTCTTCCACGAGCGTGCCGAACGGCCCGTCGGCGTCCTCCAGCGTGGTGCCGCCGATGCCGTCGTGGGCCAGCACGACGACGACGTCGGCCAGGTCCTGGGAGGTCAGCTCCTCGGCGTACCGGTTGGCGGACTCAGACATGTCGGCCCATTCGATGCCTTCGATGCCGGAGGGGCTCACCAGAGAGGGCATGTCCTCGGTGATCACCCCGATGAAGCCGACCCGCACGCCGTCGACCTCGGTGATCCAATACGGGTCATAGAGGGGTTCGCCGTCCGTGTCATGGATGTTGGCCCCGAGATGTGGGAAGTCCGTGGTGGGGATGATGCGGTCGTCGACGTCGGCCGCGCCGCCGTCGAATTCGTGGTTGCCGAGCGCAGCCACATCCAGGCCCATCAGGTTCAGCGCCTCCAGGGTGGGCTCGTCGTCCTGGATGAAGGAGGTGAAGGTGGAGGCGCCGACGTCGTCGCCGGCGGAGACGAACAACGTGTTCGGGTTCTCGGCGCGGATCTCCTCCACGGTGCAGGCCAGCACCGCGGCGCCCGCCACCGGACCGCTGCGCTCGAGCCGACCGTGGAAGTCGTTGATGGAGAGGATGTTCAGGTCCACGACGCCGGTCCTGTCGTCCTCACCGGTCCCGTCCCGATCGCCTGGGCTCTCCTCCTTCTCGGCGACATCTTCTGCGACATCTTCTGCGACATCTTCGGAGACCCGGACGGGAACGGCCACGTCGGTTCCGGTGACCGGCTCCGTGAGCAGCAGCTCGGCGACCCCGTCGGCGGTCTCCACGCCGTCGGGGACCTCCGCGACGATCTCGGCCTGGCCCCGGAGGTCCTGGTGGTCCACGATCCCGGTGTCCAGCGGGAACTCACCCAGCTCGACGCCGCCCAGCTCGACCTCCACGACATCCCCGGCCGGCACCTCAGAGGAGCTGTAGGCCAGTCCGGCCACCTGCAGCGAGATCTCCTCCCCGGGCCCGTAGGTCTGTTCCGGGTCCCCGTCCCAGGTCACGGCGACCGCGCGGCGTTCGAGATCAGCGTCCAGGGATCCCCGATCCTGGGCGTAGGAGACGAACGCCTCGAGGTCGTTCATCCCGGTGTCCAGGGTCCGGCCGGACTTCAGGCCGACGTCGATCCCGCCGCCTCCTGCGGCCATATAGGAGTTCATGGCCACCTCGTAGCTGCCCTCCGGGTCCACCGGCTCTCCGTCGATCCGGACCTCGGTGATCCGCTGGCCGATCTCGGCCTGGGGGTCGAAGGTGTAGCTGACCTCGGCGGACTGGGCGTGCTTGGAGAACCGGCCGTCCTCCCGCCACTGCTGCTCGAAGAGCTCGTGGACCTGGGTGCCGCTGAGCTCCACAGTGGTCAGGGTGTTGGCGAAGGGCTGCACGTCGGCGAGGTCTCGGTAGGTCAGTTCGCCCGAGGGAAGATCGGCGCGCAGGCCGCCGGAGTTGGTGATCGCGAAGTCCACCTCGGGTCGAGTCTGGCGGACCGCCCACAGCTGGGCGTCGGCCACCAGCTCGCCGAGGGTGGACGAAGCGCCGCGGTTCTCCGAGCCGTCACCGTTCTCCGCCCGCCGGAACGGCACCTCGCCGGCAGTTTCCGCGACCACCTCCGAGCCGAGCTCGTCGGCCACCTCGACGGCGTCGTCCACGTTGCCGGCCACCTCAGCGTCCGGCTCGCAGATCGGCGCGTCGTCTACGACGAGATCGATCGTCTCGGAGGAGGCCTCGACGACCTCACCGGTGGAGGTGTCCACAGAGAGGTCCACCCGGGAGAGCTGCTCGCCGTACTCACCGCCCTGGACCAGCTGCAGGCCGTCCAGGTCGTGCGCGTAGGACTGGTGCGTGTGGCCGCTGAAGACGGCGTCCACTGCGGGATGCGGATCGGCCACCAGGTCCCCGAACGGGCGGCCCTGCGCGCTGCCCGGGTCGGTGCCCGGCAGGCCGTCATGGGCGAGCACGACGACGACGTCGGCCTCTCCGTCCTCCGGGTCGCCGTTGGTCAGCTGCTCGGCATACCGGTCCACCTCCTCAGAGACGGAGGTCCACTCGATGCCCTCGATTCCGGCGGGGTTGACCAGCCCGGGCATGTCTTCGGTGATGACGCCGATGAAGCCCACGGTGATTCCGCCCACCTCGGTGAGGTGGTACGGCTCGAAGAGGTGTTCGCCGTCGGCATCGCGGATGTTGGCCCCGATGTGCGGGAATCCGGCCTCCGGGATGACCCGATCGTCGACGTCGGCGGCGCCGGCGTCGAACTCGTGGTTGCCCAGCACCGAGACCTCCAGGTCCATGGTGCTCATGGCATCCAGGGTGGGCTGGTCCTGTTGGATGAAGGAGGTGAAGGTGGTGGCGCCGATGTTGTCCCCGGCGGAGACGAAGAGAGTGTGGGGATTCTCCCCGCGGACCTGCTCCACGGCGCAGGCCAGCGCCGCGGCGCCCGGGACGCTGCCGGAGGCCTCCAGACGGCCGTGGAAGTCGTTGACCCCGACGATGCTCAGCTCGACGACGTCGCCGCCGGCCTCGGAGCTGGCCTCGGCGTCGACCTCATCGGTCGACGCGTCGGGTGCGGCGCTCGCGGCTGCCGGAGTGAGGAGGGTCGCCGCCAGGCCCGAGACGAGGCCTGCCGCGAGTCCGGCGGCGAATCTGCCGCGCCGGCGATCACGCGTCGGGTGTGGGTCCTGGGGGTCTGTGGGCGCAGCTGTGCGCATGGAGGCTCCCTCGAATCAGATACTTGGATCGTTGTCCATCCAAACAGATCTCGGCGAACAGGGACAGACCTGCCGGTGAACCTGGTCTGTCATCGGGCACTCATCGGTTGCCTCGACGGCTGGGAGTCTGGATGAATGACCTCATGAGCGACAGCACAGCGGGGGCCTCCGGGGAAGTCATCATCGAGCCTGCCGGGCAGCTCGACGCCGTCTTCCGGGAGCTCGACGTCCGGCAGCGCGACGACGGAATCCTGGCCGTCACGCGACTGGTCCAGGGGTTCCCCGTCCCGGTCGGCGAGCTGTGGCGGTGCTGTACGGAGGCCGATCGTCTGAGCCGATGGTTCGGTGTCGTGGGCGGAGACCTTCGGCTGGGCGGACGGTTCAGCGTGGAGGGCAACGCCTCCGGCACGGTGGAGCGGTGCGCGTCGCCTGGTGCCGGTGCCGCGGGCGAGCTGCAGCTGAGCTGGGAGTTCGGTGAGGACGTCTCCCAGGTGGAGCTGCGCTGCGAGGAGGCGCCAGAGAGCGCCGGCGACGCCGGGTCAGCCGACGGGGCCGGCCCTCCTCAGGCATCGCGTCTGGTGCTGGAGCATCGTGGGATCGTGCCCCTGGATTTCTGGCGCACCTACGGGCCTGGAGCCGGTGGCGTCGGGTGGGATCTGGCCCTGCTGGGTCTGGCTCATCACCTGCGCACCGGAAGTACGGTGCCGGCCGAGCAGTCCCTGTGGGTGACCACGCCGGCCGCGGCGGAGTTCATCGCGGGCAGCAGCGAGGCGTGGGGTCGGGCCTCCGAGGCCGCGGGAACATCGCCGGAGATGGCCCAGGCCGCCGCCCGACGCACCACCGTCTTCTATACGACACCTGACTGCGCGACACCTGACGCAGAGGAACCTGACACGGAGGGATGACCCATGGCGACACCTGACATCAGGCCCGTCGGCGACCTGCCGGACAGCATCGGCAAGACCGCCGCACGCGAGCTATCGCATCACGGCGTGCGCAGCCTCGCCGAGGCCGCCGCGCACACCCCGAAGGAGTTGCTGGCCATCCACGGCGTCGGGCCGAAGGCCGTCCGGATCCTCACCGAGGCGCTCGCGGAGAAGGGGCTGTCCTGGCGTCAGGAGTGAGGCGCGGGACTCGGCCAAGAGCGGGTCCCGCGCCTCACACAGTGATCTCCACCTCGCGGACTGACGTGCCGCCGTGGGTGTCGACGACCACGCGGTAGGGGCCGACGTCGTACGTCCCTGCCGCGTTGTTCCGGATCTCGAAGGTGTCCTCGATCTCCCGGACGGTGCCGCGCGACCAGGTCTCCGTCACGGTGATGGTGAGCGTGTTCGTCGATCCAGGGGCCCGCTCGACGGAGGCGGAGGCCTCCGTGTTCTCCAAAACTCCGGTCAGTTCATCGCTGATCCGGTAGTAGTCGAAGTCGACGTGGCCTCCCAGCTCCGTGGTCGCATAGTTGTAGAGCGCGAACCGGTACCCCATGAAGTGGTTGTCCGTACCGTAGGCCATCTGCTGGGTGTCTCCCAACTGCTCCCAGTGCACGCCGTCGATGCTGTAGTAGAACGTCCCGTGGTCGACCTGCTCGGTGAAGTCGGCTTCCGCCTTCAGGTAGACCGTGTCGCCGGTGAGAGGGACGCTCTCGACGACGGT
Organism: Nesterenkonia sp. PF2B19; assembly: GCF_001758425.2. Lineage (GTDB taxonomy): Bacteria > Actinomycetota > Actinomycetes > Actinomycetales > Micrococcaceae > Nesterenkonia > Nesterenkonia aethiopica. The sequence continues at coordinate 21,522 of NZ_MDSS02000048.1, forward strand.
GCGGCTCGTGGTGGAGGAGCTGTTGACCATGACCAGGGACTTCCCACCGTCGTCCATCCGCACGTCGATGGCGCCGTAGCGCGCGGTGAACAGGGAGAGCCCGGCCCGGTCGCCGTCGTTCATGCCGCTCACGTCCAGGGCCACCTCGGCCGACGACGTCGGCCCGAATGTCCGTTGCGTGAGCGTGTTGCGGGCGTCCAACAGGTCTGTGGCGAGGTGTCCCGTGGTGAGTCGCAGCCATCCCTCGCGGTCGGTCAGCGACCAGAACCTGTTGTCGGGGTTGTGGTTCCACTGCCAATCCAGACTCAGATTCGACCCGTTGTACGCGTACTCCGGGAGGTCGGGGGCCTCAGCCTCGGTGTAGGTCGGCCGGGGAGCATCGTTGGTGAACTCGTCGGAGGAGACCACACTGGCCGGTTCGAAGCCCGGGATCGGCTTCTCGCCCTCGCGGGTCATGTGCTGCCCGGTGCCGTCCTCCCCGTACATCGGCCAGCCGTCGACCCAGGTGATGGGGATCAGCCACGGCATCCGGCCGGCGGCTCCGCTGTCGCGGAAGACCACGCCGTACCACCTGCCGTCCTCGAGCTCGACGATGTGGCCCTGAGCCGGGCCGCCGCCGCTGTCCCCGATGCGCACATCCTCCTGGCCGATCGTCCTGGACTCCCACGGGCCGTCCAGGCTCTCCGCACGGTGGGCGACCTGCGTGCGCGGCTTGCCCGGCGGCCAGGTGATGCATTCGATGTAGTAGGTCGCCTCGATCTTCTGGATGTGGCAGCCCTCGGCCAGTCCCTCCGTCGGCGTCACTCCGGTCTCGGGGTCCGGGGCGTGGATGGTCTCCAGGAGCACTTCGGGCTCCGCGCCCTCGGCGAAGCCGGTCACGGTCTCATTCAGTTCGATGATCTGCAGCGGGTCGTTCCCGTAGGCGAGCCAGTTGCGGCCGTCGTCGTCCAGCAGGAGGCTCGGGTCGTGGTAGACGCCGTCGACCTCTGTGCGACGCCAGGCTTCGTTCTCAGGGTCCTCGGTCTGAAAGAAGTACGTCGTATCCGTCGTGTAGGAGAAGACAACCAGGTGGAACGTGCCGTCCCTGTAGCGCAGCGTGCTCGCCCATGTCCCCTGGCTGTACATGTCGGAGCCGTCCAGCGTCGTCTCGGGCAGGTCGTCCAGCACGAGGTAGGCGTAGCTGACGGTCTCCCAATTGACCAGGTCGTAGGACTTCATGATCGGGACGCCGGGGTTCATGTGCATCGTCGTGCTGGACATGTAGAAGGCGTCGCCGACGCGGATCACGTCGGGGTCGGGGACGTCTGCCCAGATGACGGGGTTCAGATAGGTGCCGTCTCCCTGGTCGGAGGAGCCGACCACCCGATGGTCCGTGTCAGCGGCCCTCTCGCTCGGGGACGCGACTGCTGCCGGGCCGAGGCTCGAGAGGCCCACCATGAGTGCGGTGGTCAAGGCGATGCTCTTTCTTCTGCGGGTCGAGGTGCTGCGTGTGTCCATGGTCGACTCTCTGGGGCGGTATCTGGAGCAGATGCCGGAACTGGTCGCCGCGTGGGCGTGTCTGGGGCCGCCCGGCGACGGCCCCAGACGTGGATGACTCAGCGCAGTGCGAACTGAGCGCTGATGCTCGCGCCGTCCTCGGTCGTGGCGGTCGCCTCGAAGCAGGAGCCGGGGGTGCGAGGAGTCTTCCAGTCGTGTTGGAAGGTCCCGTCGTCGGAGGTGACTGAGGTTTCGCTGGGCTCCGCACCGTCCACGGGTTCACCGGTGTCGCAGGAGATCTCAGTCGTCGTGACCGTCGCCGCGTCCGGTGCGCTCAGCTCCGGGTCAGACGACTGCACGGAGAACTTCAGTGGCACGGTCCGCCCCGCCTTGATGGTGGTGACCTCGTCCGCGCCGCCGACCGGCGCTTCGAAGCCGCTGATCGTGCTCGGCTCGGTCGGCTCGGTCTGGTGGGTGAGCAGACCGGGGCGGTAGGGCCACTGGCCGTACTCGCCGTCGATCTCCGGATCGCGGCCCTGGTAGAGGAACTCCAGGTTGCAGGCGTCGATCGTCATCGTCTGATCGGCGCTGGTGCGGATGAGTTCGCCGTGGCTGATGTCGTCGGTCCAGGTGGCACCGCTGTTGGCCTTGCCCGCGAAGGGAGCATCCTCGCTGCCGGCCTGCTCGGTCCATTCCCCGTCGAGGCTGTCGGCGGTGAAGGAGCGGAAGTAACGCCCGTCTTCGCCGATCGCTTCGACGATCATCAGGTACTGGTCCTGCCCGGCCACGTTGTACACCTGGACAGCTTCGAAGAGGTTATCTGTGGTGTCGCTGAGGATGATCGTCTCGTCGTCGCCGAAGTTCCCAGGGAAGTCCTCCAGCGGCATGTCAGCCCGGTAGATGTGCCCGTTGTCTCCGGCGAAGAAGAGGTACATGTCCGTGTCGTCGCCGATCAGGGCCTGGTCGATGGGCCCGGTGGGGGAGTCTTCGATCTCCCCGGTGTAGAGCGGTTCGGGCTCGGACCAGCTGTCCGGGTCGGTGGGGTCGTCTGAGGTCCGGTAGATGAAGGGCCAGGGGCCCCACTGATAGGCCAGCACCCAGGTGTCCTTCGGCTCGAAGTGGAGCAGCGTGGGCGCCACGGTGGAGTTCGTCATGACGGTCTGCTCCGCGCTCGCCATGTCCGACCAGTCATCAAACGGTTCGAAGGCGATCGACTCCCACTGGTCGCGGGTGTCGTGGGTGGTGGCATAGACCAGGTGCTGGTCCTCGTAGGGGACGACCGTGAAGTCCTTGAGCGAGACGTACCCTTCCGGCGGCTCTGCGAGCGGGCCGGTGGAGGTCCAGTCGTAGCTCTCCGGCAGGGGACAGGAGCCGGTGGCGGTCGCGTCGGCGCCGGACTCCGCCGGGACATCGCCGGAGGCTGCGACGGCGGTGGCCGCAGTCGCCAGCAGGGTCACGGCGAGGCCGAGACCGGCCGAGCGCACTGCGAGGGTTCTCTTCCTGGTCATGTTCTGCACTCCTCAGTGGGTTGATGCTCTCTTCAGGGAAGATCGGTGATGACGCTGCTCGGGCGAACCGGCAGCGGTGTCAATCGCATGCGGGGTGCTGTGGTGAATCCGGTTGTGTCCGACCACGAGACCCCCGCGGAGCAACCTGTGATGTGCGCCACGTTTTGTACTTTCGGGAGACTATATAGGTCGGTTTCCTCTGTCAACAGTTCCTGGCGGCCTCCGATGCTGGCCTGATCTGGGGCTGGGGTGAGGATGGAGGGTGGCGTCCGCGAGGGAAGCCTGCGGCGCAGGCGTGCGTCGCGTGGGGGTGTGGCGCTGAGCGCGCTGTTCCATCTCGACCGGTGCAGCGCTCCGGCGGGCCCGCCATGTCCGCGACGGGACCGGCTGAACTGGCTGATGGCTGTGTGCCTGGGGAGTGGGGCATCCTGGTTGCATGAGCAGATCAGAGCTGGTCCTCATTGGTGGAGCATCCGGGGTTGGGAAGTCGTCCGCCGCATTCGCGCTTCACGACCTTCTCTCGGCGCGCGATGTTCAGCATGCCGTTGTGGAGGGCGATGCGCTGGACCTTGCATACCCCGCGCCGTGGGACTCAGGGATCGCCTTTGCGAACCTCGCGGCGGTCTGGGCCAACTACAGGGCTCTCGGCTATCGCCGGCTGATCTTCACGAACACCGTCTCGGTCCTGGAGGTCACCGCCATCGCGGAAGCGATGGGGGATGATCCCCGCGTCACAGGCGTGCTGCTCCAGGCGTCCACGCGCACTGTGCGCAATCGGCTCAGTAGACGAGAGCAGGGGGCCGGTCTGGACGCTCATGCTGCCAAGAGCCGGGCAGCTGCCGTTCGGCTCGAGGCCGAAGCTGAGTCCTCAGTGCACCGACTCGACACTGAGGGTCTGACGCCTGAAGAGATTGCCGTACGGATCGGCGCATTCCTCAGGTGGACGAAGTGACGCTCGATTGGGGGCGTGTGCACCACAAGCGAACCCCTGTGCGGCACGAAGTCGTCGAGTGCAGACGCGCCGGTTGGAGCGACTGGGGAGTTCTGTGTTCTCTGAATCGAAAGGGGAGTGTGCGATGCGGAAGGGATCGGCCTGCATGCGCGGCCCCATTGTGGCGGCCGGGCGAGGCGCCTTGCCATCCTAAATCTATATAGCTAGGGTTTGACGCATGGAGGATATCGGAAGGATCACCCCGGCTACAGCTGATGTGCTACGCGTGTTCCTGGAGCAGCTCGGGGAGGAGCTGTGGGGTCTGAAGGTCATCCAGCTGACGGGCCGTCCGGCGGGGAGCGTGTATCCGATCCTGGACAAGTTGGAGTCAGCGGGATGGGTAGAGTCCCAATGGGATACGGATGAACAGCGGCGGGGTCCACGGAGGCGTCTCTATGTGCTGGCTGCCGAAGCCCGTACGCCGGCGCGCCGCTACGTCGCCAAGGCGGAGACACGTCAGCAGACGCTGGGCCGTCATTCGCCCCGGTGGGGGACTGCATGACGATGAAGGCCCCCACGCGGCACCGGGTCGCTCAGTGCGGGACCTGGGCCCGTCTGCTCCTGGGCCTGGCGACAGTGACGGCACCTCGGACGGCGCGTGAGCGCTATCGCGAGGAGTGGGCGCACGACCTCGACCACGCTGATGAGCTGAACCTCAAGCGCGGTGACCTTCTGGTCGGCATCCTCTGCCGCTCCGCGTCTGCCCGCTGGACGCAGGCCACACGCCTGTTCGACGTGCGTCGCTGGCTCCAGACGAAAGGACAAAGACCCATGATCAAGTTCGCAGCATTCAGCATCCTCGGAGGCTTCGCATTGGCTGGTCTCGGAGCATACGCGGTGCACTCGTTGCTCCCAGTCTCGGCAGAGACGACCTACATCGACATGAGCGACTACGAGATCGTTCCCGCTCCGCCGGAGGTGGCTCATACAGATGTGGTCGTCGAGTGGGTTGATCCGGCCGATGGCATCCCGGCAGGTTCCCCGGAGGAGGAGTTCGGGCGCTGATCCGCTGGCGCCTTGATGCCGTTGAGGGGCGGCCATGTGGCAGGAGGTGTGTGACGTCGACCGGGTCGCGTCATGAAGGTGCTGGCGGAATTCACCAGACGCTCACAGGTGGCGATGTGGTGTCGAACGCTGGTCTTGGAGCTGCTGCCGGCTTGAGGCGGCTGTTCCCCGAAGCCACAGAGGCGCGCTGAGGAAGCCTTCGTGGCCAACTCGACTCGGTTGAGGGTGTCTACTCCGGGGTCCTCTGTGTGAGCGGCCACGGCTCGTAGAGCACATCGGCGAACGAGGCGACTTCGTGGCGGAGGCGAGACGCGATCTGTTCACCGTCTCTGCGCCATTGTTTACGACTCTCGCGGTCGTCCCACCCCTCGACTGGATCGAATTGCTGCTCCCAGACAGCGTTCCACCGGGCCATGTCTCGGCTCAACTGCCCAGAGAGGCCGTAAGTCTCAGGATTAGTGGTGTATCCCACGTCCCATGTCGGTGTCGACGACTCCCATAGCGGCCACGTTCGACCGTAGTCGGGAAAGAGCCGAATCACGCGGCGCTCCGGCGCACCCCTGCGCATGCTCAGCTCGCGCGTGAGTCGGCGAGTCATGGAGCGCCCCCTTCACCCTTGAGGCGGTCGAGAACGGACGCGAGCCTGTCGACCGAGACCATCACCTCACGCGGTCTGGGTTCCTGGGCGGACCCCACCACCTGGTGCGACTCCAGGACCTGCATGATCCGTTCGGCCTGGGCGTAGCTGAGGTCCAACTTCCGCTGCAGCATTGGCGTCGAACCGAATTGAGTCGTGACCACGAGCTCGGTGGCCTGCAGCAGGAGGTCACGGTCCTCGTCGCTCAGCACTCCATCGCCTCCTCGATCTCCTGGCGTCCAGGGCGACGTGCTCGTCTGTCAGCATCGTACACGCCAGCACGTGAGGCACTGCCGCAGGAATCTGCGTGGGGTTCGTGCCAGAAAGCACCCGAAGATCGAGCAGACAATCGTCGGCGATCACAGCGAGCGGTGTCCGAGATTGAGGCGCGTGACGTGGCGGGAGCGCCCACGACAACACGCTCATTCGCCCAGTATAGGCTTTCGCCTGGGGGTTATAGGCCAAAATGTGTGTACAGCGCGGCCGGGGATCGTTGATATAGCGGGGATGTAGGGGCCTGCACATGCTTTGAAAGCATGTGGGGTGACTC
>NZ_MDSS02000049.1 GCF_001758425.2 Nesterenkonia sp. PF2B19
GTATCGGCGCGTGGTCGCGTTGCCCGGTTTGATCTCTTGTGGCATGTCTCCATCATCCTTTCCAAACGATGGAGTCTCCAAGAATCCCAGTGCGGTTCAGACAGCCTACGGGACTTCTTTTACCGACTCGCGGGGCCCAGACAAGCAGGCGAAACTAACGGAGGAACTGATAAGTGAGATATGGGCGGCGGAGCTAGGAGTCTGAGGATCATGACAAGTTAGTGAGAAAAACCCAGTTCCCGGCATGTGTCAAACTTCAGGTCAGCGCACTGCCGTTCTGACAAGTTCGGTGAGATCCTACAGCCCTCACGGACGTGGAGCCGGGCTCGGGTCAGCACGGGCGAGGCGCCTCAACCACCGCGGAGCCTCGAACACCCAGTCCTGCCGCAGCCGCAGCGCTACGACGTAGAGGACCAACGGCCCGACGACGCCGGCGAGGGTGGGCACCACCACATGGACGCCGAGGGAGTCGACCCCCACCGCGCTGAGCGCGATGCGCGTGCTCGCCGTGAAGAACACATGCGCGACGAACACCACCAGCGACCGTTCACCGATCCACGCCAGCCAGCGCATGCCCGCGGACCTCCGCGCCAGCAGCCAGGACACCGCGAGGACGGCGACGACGCCCGCACTGGAGCCGACGACGCCGAGCGCCACGCTGGAGACGGTGCGGAGACTCCCGTAGGCCGTGGGCGGCGTCCCCAGCAGCGTGGCGCCCAGCACCACCCACACGGCGCCGGCCACGACGAGCACGAGGAGCACCGGTCCGATACGGAGACCCTGCATCCAGCCGAGCAGACGGCGCCCGGTCAGCACCACTCCCGCGAAGAAGAAGACCGTCAGGGCGAGGCCCTCACCGCCGAGGACGTTCCAGTTCAGCCCCCACACCGCCAGCGAGCCGACGGCGGCCGCCCCGAGGGCCGCTGCGGCGGCCCGACGGCTGATCCAGGGCCGGGCTGCGGCCGCGAGCAGCATCATCAGGGTGAGCCATCCGAAGAACCAGAACTGTTCCTTGGGCTCCCAGATCCGCAGCAGCTCTCCCGGCGAGACCGGGTCATTGACGGAGGATCCCACAGCCATCTTCATCAGCAGCTGCAGGGTGGACCACAGGGTGTAGAGCCATAGGAAGGTGACCGTGCGGGCGCGGGCGTAGTGCCAGGGCCCGTCACGGCGCATCCCACCGGCCACGAACAGCCCGGCTGCGAAGGCGAAGACCGACAGGTGCGACATGTAGATGACGGAGTCGACCCGAGTCAGCAGAGGATCCTGCACCAGCCCTGCCGGCTCCAGCGCGCGCCACACATGCCCGACCACGATGAGGATGATGGCCAGCGCCTTCGCGATGTCGAGGGTGGCGTCGCGCGCCGGCGGGGAGGAACCGGGACTCACCCCTCCAGGCAATACCATGGGCACCGACACCACAAGGCTCCGGCCTCCGCCCCTGAAGACGGGGAGGGCGGTCACCTCGACGACGCACGGGACGTGACGCCCGATCCGCGACGACCGCCGACCTCGACGGGCTCGCGCCGGACGTCAGCCCCCTCAGCATTCCGCGGGCGACGATCCGCGCGCTCGCGCCGCGCACCCTGATGACGCTGCGCCTCCCCCACAGCCTTGCGCACAGGCTCCTGTTCGGCGGCCGTCTCCGGATCGCCGTCGGCGGTGCTGAGGATCATCAGGCCCGCGCCCATGGCGAACAGGGCGTAGAGGACCGCACCCAGCCCGAGGGCGGCCTCGGCGCCGGGACCGTGGACCGCCGCGGAGCTCCCAGTCGCCGCCTCCGCCCCGTGATGGATCGCAAGCGTCCCCAGTGCGGCGATCCCGACTCCGGCGCCGAGTGCGAAGGCGGTCTCCTGGATGGCGCCGGCGTCGGCGGTCCGGGTCTCGGCGCCGCGCTCATGAGCGCGTTCGCCCCGATGGACATGATGATCCCGGCCCCGACCCCGAGCAGCACCATGCCCGCCGACCTGCCGACGCCGTCGAGCGCAGCCACCGTCAGCAGCCCGCCGGCGACCAGGCCCAGTCCGACGACGATGAGGGGTCGTTGCGAGATCCATCGGTGCAGCAGCGGCCCCAGGAGCCCTCCGGCCGCACTGGCGGCGACCAGAGGGAGCAGGGCGATGCCGGTGCGCACGACGGAGAGTCCGTCGACCAGCTGGTGCTGCTGCGTGAGCAGATACAGGGCGCCGTTGAAGACGCCGAGCGTCGCGAGGATGATCACCGCGGAGGTGCCCAGCAGCGGGTCGGCGAGCAGCCGCACGTCCAGGAACGGCCGCGGCATGCGCAGCTGGCGGCCCACGAACACCACCGCGAGGAGCGCCCCGCCGAGCAGCGCCGCCACACTGGCCCAGGCCGGCGACTCGGGCCGCGCCAGGGTCTTCATCCCCACCACCAGCAGCCCGACGGCGGCCATCGAAGACACGATGCTGAGCCCGTCCAGGCGCGGCGGGTCCGGATTGCGGGACTCGCGCAACACGACGGCGGCGGCCACCAGACACAGGCCGAGCACCGGCACATTGACCCAGAAGACCCAGCGCCAGCCGGCCAGGTCCACCAGCACCCCGCCCACCAGCGGCCCGAGCGCCGAACCCGCACTGAAGCCGACCACCCAGACCCCGTAGGCCAGGGCGCGCAGACGGCCCCCAGGGAAGGTCACCCGGATGATCGCGACCGTGCCGGCGATCAGAAGCGCCGCTCCGACGCCCTGGCCAATCCGCCCGGCGATGACCGCCGCACCGGTGGAGGAGAAGCCGACCAGCGCGGCGCTGAGGACGGCCACCACCAGCCCGGACAGGTAGAGGCGTCGCCGCCCCAAGCGGTCGGCGAGCACGGCACTGGTCATCAGGACGGCGCCGGCCGCCAGGGGGTAGATGTCAGCGACCCAGACCGACCCGGCGGGGTCGAGCGAGACGTCGGCAGTCAGCTCCGGCAGGGCGACCACGACCTTGGTCATGTCCGTCCCGCCGACCAGCATCACCGCCGCGAACAGCAGCAGGATGGCCGCCAGCCGTCGCGGGCTCTCGAGAGTCGTCTCTGCGGGGGCATGTGGTGTCATACCTTCAGTTCTACGGGGACATCATCACGGAGTCCAGGTTCATCATTTTCCTGATTTCATGCACTATAGGTACATGATTGATTCGCGCCTCCAGCTGCTCATCGCCGTCTGTGAGCACGGCACGGTCACGGCCGCCGCCGAGGCTCTGTACCGCACCCCCTCCGGAGTCTCCCGGCAGCTCAAGGAACTGGCCCGCGAGCTCGACGTCGACCTGTTGGAACGTCACGGGCGGCGCGTCCGCCTCACCCCGGCGGGCGAGCGGCTGGTGGCCCACGCCCGCGCGCTCAACGCCCAGTGGGAGACCGCCCTCGGTGATGTGGCGACCGCCGCCACACAGCTGTGCGGACCGATCAGCATCGGCGGGTTCCCCACGGCCATCTCCTCGATCATCGCCCCGGCCCTCCCCGGCCTGCGGGCTCAGCACCCCCAGCTGCGCCCGGTGGTCAAGGAGGTCTACTCCGGCGAGCTCGTGGCCGCCCTGGAGTCCGGGGCGGTGGACCTCGGCATCTACGTGGCCGACGACTCCACCGGCGGGCTGTCCGCAGATCACCTCACGGTGACCGGCCTCCAGGATGACCCCCTCGACCTGCTGGTCCCCCGGGCCCACCCCTTCGCCGCGGCGGAGACGGTCACCCTCCAGGACGCCGCCCACCAGGACTGGATCACCGGGCATCCGCACCAGGACGCCTATGCCGAGCTGCTGGCCGCCACCCGGGCCGTCGGCTACGCCCCGCGGGTCGCCCACCTGGCGCAGGAGTTCACCGCCACGACCGCGCTGGTGGCAGCCGGTGCCGGCATCGCCGCGGTGCCCCGGCTGGCGATGACGATCCCGCATCCCGACGTCGTCCAGGTCCCCCTGGCCGGATCTCCCGTGCCACGACGTCGGATCCTGCTCGCCCGTCGCCGAGGCTCGGAGGAGAACCCGCGAGTGGCGGCCGCGATGCGTGCGCTCCAGGCCCACTGCTCCGACTCCGCACCGGCCCAGGCCTGACGGGATCTCGTACACTGAGGCGATGACGCGCACCTCCTCCGGCGGACCCTCGCCCGTCGACGTCATCGGCCGACTCCCCGCCTGGGTCGCCCCCACTCTGGCCCTCGGGCTGGCCGGCGCCTCCGTGGGGATCGGCGTCGTGGGCTATGAGCGCGTCACCGCCGAGCCGGAGGCCGAGGTGTCCTTCATCGTGGAGGACGACCTCCCCTACGGGATCTCCCAGGAGACGGTGGAGGCCGCCGCCGAGGGCCGGGTGGCCAGCTACCAGCCGTTCACCGTGCGGGTGGTGGACCGCGAGCTCGAGTGGGACGAGTACATGCACGGCGAGATCGACGACGCCGAGATGATCCTCTCCGTGGGCGACGACCCGGAGGACCCCGACCTGTTCCTCGCCGACGCCACCCGCGTGGGCATCAGCGGCCTCGACTCCGATGATCGCTACTCGGTGGCCTCCACGGTGCGCGAGACCTTCGTGAACAACCGCACCATCGGCCACGGGCCCAACGCCGTGGTCGGGGCGGCGCTGACGGCGGCGGACCTGCACTTCGACGAGGGCGGCCGCTCGCCGGCGACGTGGGTCTCCGCGGCCGCGCTGCCCTGCTGGCCGGCGTCGCGCACCTCTCCGGCTGGGTGCGCGCCCGGGGCCTGGAACGACGGCGCCTGCGACGCCTCTCCCGGGCGAAGCTGCGCCTGGCCCGCGTGGTCCTGGAGCTCGACGTCCTCGAGCTGCGTTTCGAGGCCGCCCGCGCCGCGCTCGCCGACTCACCCTCCGGAGGCGCATCCGACGACGACGCCGTGGCCGCCCTGGAGTCCGACTGGGACCGTATCCGGACGGACAGTCTGCGCCTGGCCCGCCGGGAGCAGGAGCTGGAGCATGCCTGGCTGGGCGGCCCGGCTCCGCGCGGCTCCTCGGGCCAGACCGTCGGTGAGACTCCGGACTGGTCCGACCTGGAACAGTTCGACCAGGAGACCGCCGAGCTTCAACGGCGGGCCGACGCCCTGGCCGCCGCCTCGGAGCTGCGCGCCGGGCACGCCGGCTCCGGCTCGGTGCTGGACCGGCTGGCGCTGCCGCTGCTGCAGTCGGTGGACGAGGTGCTCGCCCAGCGAAGTCGACTCGCCCGGGCCGCAGGGGAGGGCACCGGGGAGAGCCTGGACCGCCTCCGCAGTGCCCGCGACGAGTTGCTGGCCCTGAACCAGGAGGCCGCGACGATCCCCGCGAGAAGCGGCGGTGACGACGGCGACAGCGACGGCGCGCGTCTGGTCGCCGAGCACGCCGAGCTGCTGGAGAGGTGGGAGGCGGTGGAGCGGCGCATCGTCGGCGCCTGCACCGCCCTGAGCGGGGCCCTGAAGACCCATCGCCGCGAGGACCACCCCGGGAAGAAGGCGCTCCGCCGTGACGCGGAGGAGCGGGTCCGCCGTCGTGTGCAGGCCAGCTCCGCAGGAGCCTCGGACTCACTGGACGAGCTGCGCTCCACCCTGGGACTGCAGCACGGCGCCGCGGGTGGGCCGATGTGGTCCGCCGAGCGCGTGCTGGCGGCACTCGACCACACCGAGCTCTCCGCAGAACATTCGACTGGCGGCATCAGCGAGGAGGGCTGGCAGGCCGTGGTCGCCACCGTCGGCATGATCCTCCCGGTGGCGGCCGGGCTGCTCACCGGATGGGCCGCCGTCGAGCGCGCCGACGTGAACACCGCCTTCGGCCGGACCCTGGAAGCGACCAGCCTCTGGCGGCCCTGGACGTCGTCGGCGACCTCGGCGCCGTCCCGGAGTTCGAGGAGCCCTCCGACATCCGACCCTCCAACCAGGACTCCCTGACTCTGGAGTACGTGCGGGAGTCCATGGCCCGCAGCGTCGAGTTCAGCGAGGATGCCGCCCTGCTGCCGGACCATCTCGACCTGCATGTGGCGCTGCTGCCCGCCGATGACTACATCAGCTACACGCCGCGCGCGGATCACGACTACCGCATCGACATCGACTACTGGGACATCGTGAACGCTCACGCGCGGATCAAGGAGGAGGTCGGCGCCGAAGACCCCGAGGCCCTGGACCCCGCCACCGGGGAGGTGGCCCTGGGTCAGGGGATCCTGCCGGTCTGGCTGCTCGACGAGAACACCTTCGCGGTGGGCTACACGATGACCGGAGAGATCAGCTCGGGCGTGGACAGCCGCCTGGGCGCCTACTCCTTCCGCGCCACGGACCTGCTGGTGTCCGGCGGCGGCGACTTCGAGATCACCCTGGGCGACCAGGTGGCGAACACCCTGCAGGACCTGGGCCGCGCCATGGAGTACAACCACCAGGAGTCGGTGAAGGTGGACACCACCTCCCTGTTCTGGCTCGTGGCGGTCGCCACCTGGTCCGGCGCCCAGACGCTGCTGATGATCGGCGTCGCCGTGGCCGAGGCCGGGCGTCGCGGAATCGGGACCCGCCGGGTGCGGCGTCAGCTGGCCGGACTGCGCTCGCGGCTCGACGAGCTGGCCCTCGGCCTCGACCTCTCCCGGCTAGACATGGTCGCCGTCCTGGGCGGCGACTCCCCCACCGCAGGCCGCGCCGAAGAGGCCGACCAGCGCCTCCACGAGGCCGAGCTGGCCACCGCCTGGCGCGAGGTCCAAGCCCTGGAGCGCCTCCCCCGCCGCGAGCAGCGCGGCGAGGACTGGGAGTCCCGCGTGGTCCATGTGGAGAAGCTCATCGACACTCTGGCCGCCCGCGAGACCGACGTGGCCGTCCGCGCCGAGGACCTGCTGCGCACCCAGCGCTAGGCCAGGTTGCCTCTGGAGCCGACGGGAGGGACAGCCCTTCAGCGGCCCAGGAGCCCCAGGGCGGCCGAGGCGATCGAGTCCTCGTCGATGCCGTGCAGCCGGTGCATCTCCGCCATGGTGCCGGCCTGCCCGAACGCGGTGACCCCCAGCGTGTGGGTCTCATCGCCGCGCACTCCGGCCAGGAACGCGAGCGTGTGCGGGTGGGCATCCATCACGGTGACCAGCGGCCGGGGATGCGCCGCGGGGAACAGCGTCTCCAGGATCGCCGAGCGCGGCGTCACCGACACCTCGCGGCGGGCCCGCAGCGCACGGAACAGCCGGCTCGGACTGGTCACGCACACCACGCCGGCGCGCACGCCGTGCCCCGCCAGCGTCGGCGGCGCGCACACCTCGGTCATGATCGCGCCGGCCCCCACCAGGGTCACGTCGTCCTCGGCAGCAGGATGCGCGGAGAGCCGGTACCCGCCGGCCACCACCTGCTCCCGACGACGACGGCGCAGCAGCTCGTCCTCCGGCACCTGCGCCAGGGACTGGTCCACCGGACGGGTGGACAGCCGCAGATAGGCGGAGCCGCCGTCGGGGTCCAGCAGGTCCCGCATGGCCTCGAGCATCACCCATTCCACATCCTGGGCGAAGGCGGGCTCCCAGCTGGTCAGCCCGGGGATCTCCAGGGTCGCCGAGGGTGTGTTGATGGACTGATGCGCCCCGCCCTCGGGCGCCAGGGTCACCCCGGAGGGGGTGCCGATCATGAGGGAGCGGCCTCCCGCGTAGAGCCCGAAGGTCCACGGCTCCAGCGCCCGGTTGATGAACGGGTCGTAGAGCACCCCGATGGGGATCAGCGGCTGACCCCAGCGCTCTCCCGTCAGCCCCAGCTCCCCGGCCAGGCTGACCAGGTTGACCTCGGCGATCCCGAGCTCGATGTGCTGGCCCTGCGGCTTCTCCTGCCATTTGAGCAGCCGCTCCCTGTCATCCGAGAACCAGTCGTGCCGCCCGGCCAGGGACCACACCCCGGTCTTGTTGATCCACCCGCCCAGGTTGGTGGAGCTGGCGACGTCGGGGCTGACGGTGACCACCCGATCCGTCACCTCGGGTGACGCGCGGCGCAGATCGGAGAGGAAACGACCCAGAGAGGCCTGAGTGGAGGTCACCGCCTTCGGACTCCACCCGAGCTCGGCCGGGACGGTCGGGGGCACGGCCGGGGTGATGGGCTCTCGGGCCAGCCGCCGGGCCACCTCGGTGCACAGCCGGCCGGCGGCAGTGTCCTCCGGGAAGCGGACCCACGGGTCCTGGAGCGACGTGCCGGAGGCCTCGGCCAGCTCCTGCATCTGCTCCTCGGTGAGCTGTGCGGCGTGGTTGTTCGGGTGCCCCTCGGTGGCCAGTCCACGGCCCTTGATCGTGTAGGCGAACACCACCGTGGGCCGCGTGTCGTCGATGGCGGCGAACGCGGCCTGCAGCTCTTGAAGGTCATGACCTCCGAGGTCGCGCACGAGCTCGGCGAGCGCGCCGTCGTCGTGACCGGCGAGGAGCTCGGTCAGCGCGGCGGCGTCCTGCGCGGGGCAGCCGCGCAGCAGACGGTCACGGATCTCCGCAGGGTGGGCGCGCAGGATCCGCTGGTACTCCTCGTTGGGCATGGTGCGCATGCGCTGCTCGAGCACCTCGCCGCCGGGGCGGGAGAAGGTCTCCTGGAGTCGGCGGCCCCACGGGCAGGTGATGACCTGCCAGTCGGCGGCGGCGAACATGCCCCGCAGCCGCTGGATCTGGGAGTCCGGGATGACGCGGTCCAGGGACTGGCGGTTGAGGTCCACGATCCATACGACCTCGCCGAGCTGGCGCACCTCGGGGTCGATGATGGCCTCCCACACCGCACCCTCGTCCATCTCGGCGTCCCCGAGCAGCGAGTAGAAGCGCCCGGCCGGAGGGGTGTCCTCGATGCGGCTGGCCAGGTAGCGGTGAGACAGGGCCGCCCAGACGGGCGCGGTGGCGCCGATGCCGACCGACCCCGTGGAGAAGTCCACGGTGTCCGGGTCCTTGGACCGGGAGGGATAGGGCTGCAGCCCGCCCAGGGACCGCAGCCGGGTCAGATAGGAGGCGTCGAGGTCGCCGAGGAGGTAGTTGATGGCGTGCAGCACCGGGGAGGCATGCGGCTTCACGGAGACGCGGTCCCGGCTGGTCAGCTGGGAGAACCACAGGGCGGTCATGATGCCGACCATCGAGGCCGAGGAGGACTGGTGCCCGCCGACCTTGAGCCCGTCGGTGTTCTCCCGCCCGCGATTGGCGGCGTCGATGATGCCGGTGGCCAGCCACAGCACGCGCTGGGCGATCTCGTCGAGCACGGTGGCGTCGGCGGAGGAGGAGGCCCGCAGGGGTCGCGAGTTCGTCGTCGGCGGGTCGTACTGGTCCGAGGTCTCGAACTGCCGGTCCTCGTCCATCGGGTGCGTCGTCATCGGTCTGTGGTCCACGTCACCGATCCTCCCCGATCAGCGCCGGAGACACCAGCGCACCGGCGAGGTCGGCGATCAGATCCTCCGGAGACTCCAACCCGATGGAGAGCCGGACGACGTCGGCATCGGGCTTCGCCTCGGCGGCCACGGGCCGGTGGGTCAGCGCCGCCGGGTGCTGGATCAGGGAGTCGACCCCGCCCAGGGAGACCGCGTGGGTGAACAGGGAGACGTCCCCGGCGAGCCGTTCGGCGGCCGCGTAGCCGCCGCGCAGCCGGATGGCGATCATCGCACCGGTGCCCCGCATCTGCCTCCCGAGCACCCCGGCGGGATCGCCGTGGAGACCCGGGTAGCAGACCTCGGCGACGGCGTCGTGGCCGGAGAGCCAGTCCACGATCCGCCGGGCGGAGTCCTGCTGCGCGCGCATCCGCACCGGCAGCGTGGCCAACCCCCGGTGGAAGAGGTAGGCGGCCAGCGGGTGCAGGATCCCGCCGGTGATGGCCCGGACCTGCCGCAGGCCGGCGGCGATCTCCTCCGAGCAGGCCACCACCCCGCCGACGGCGTCTCCGTGGCCGCCGAGGTACTTGGTGGCGCTGTGCAGGCTCAGCGCGGCCCCGTGGTCCAGCGGGTTCTGCAGCACGGGTGTGGCGAAGGTGTTGTCCACCAGCACCGGGACGCCGGAGGCCTGGGCGACGACGTCGGCGATGTCCACCAGCTCCAGGGTCGGGTTGGCCGGGGTCTCCAGCATGATCAGCCCCGTGTCCGGACGGACCGCGGCGGCCACCTCATGCGCGGCACAGAAGGTGACCTCGGTTCCCACCATCCCAGAGGCCAGCAGGTGATCGGTGCCCCCGTAGAGTGGGCGGACCGCGACCACATGCGGCTTCTGTTCGCCCAGGCACAGCGCCAGCACCGACGCGGTGACGGCGGCCATCCCGGAGGAGAACGCCACTCCGGCCTCGGCGTTCTCCATGGTGGCCAGGGCGTCCTCGAAGCGCGCCACGGTCGGGTTCCAGAGGCGCGCATAGACCGCGCTGCCGCCCTCGGGCATCTCACCCCCAGAGGCCAGCGCCTCATAGGAGAGCCCGCCGGCCTCGATGCCGGGCAGCGGGTTCGTGGTGGAGAGGCCCAGGGGCAGTGCGTGGACGCCGAGGGCGGCGAGGTCGTCACGACCGGCGTGCACCGCGGCCGTGTCCAGGCTGTGTGATTCGCGTCTCATGGGTCATGATGATTGCTGAGGACACAGTCTTCAGCAAGACATCTTGCTTACATGCTCATCCATCACGAGATATGCTGCGTTCTCGGCATAGTTGACGAACGGAAGGAGGGGTCATGTCGTCGAGTCGGCAACTCACGCCGGAGACCCTGGACGGGCTCGATCACGCCCTCATCGCCGCACTCAGCGCCAGCCCAGAGCTGACCAACAAGGCATTGGCCTCCCGGCTCGGCGTGGCGGAGTCCACCTGCGCGTACCGACGCCGGCGGCTGCGCGATGCGGGCACCATCGGCCCTCCGCGGCTGGACCTGGACCATGCCCAGCTCGGCTATTCCCTCCAAGCCGTCATCACGGTGTATATGAGCAGCCACTCCCGCGAAGCGGTGGACCAGTTCCTGGACAGCATGGTCACCACGGCCCATGTGCTGCAAGTGGTGCACCTGACCGGGCGGGCGGACTTCATGCTCACCGTGGCGGTGCGCAGCGCCGAGGAGCTGAAGAACTTCGTGCTGGACCACATCACGGTCCACCCGGCGATCCGCAACACGGAGACCCACATCGTGTTCGATTCCCGGCGCGGGACCTGGATCCCCGAGGCGCCGTGAGCGGGCGCCCGGGCGCCACGGGCACCCTGCCCGATCAGCCGTCGTCGGGACCCAGGCCGAAGCGGATCGGCTGGCGTGAGACGACCATGGTGGAGACCACCAGGTCGTAGGAGGTCACCACCAGCTCCTCGATCAGCTCAGCGGTCACGCCCGGTCCTTCGGCCACGGAGATCCAGTGCCGCTTGTTCATGTGATAGCCGGGGCGGATGCTGGGGAACTCCTCGCGTAGCACCTCGGAGGCATCGGGCTGAGCCTTCAGGGTGATGATCGGCTCTCCGGTGACGTCGGTGGCCATGAGGAAGACCTTCTCGCGGACCTTGTAGACGTCGTGCTCCTCCCCGAACGGGTGGGTGCACGTGACCCAGGGCAGCTGCCGGGCGGCGGCTGCGGCGACCTGCTGGATGCGGCGTCCGGTGAGGGTCTCCTCCATGCCTCCACTGTAGAGGCATGCCCGCCGCCGGAGCCTCAGGCGGGCTGCTTGAGTCCGAGCACCACGCCGTCGGGGTCGGTGACGTACCCGACCCGTCCCTCCCCGGGGAGGTCATGGACCTCTCCTGACGCATCACCTCCGGCCTCCGTCACGGCGGCGCGGGCGGCGTCGATGTCCTCCACCTGGATCCAGATGATGGCGGCCTGCTCCTGGTGCTCGCGGCTCATGATGGCCGCATCGATTCCGGGCCCGTCACCGGTCTGCGCCAGCAGGTAGTCCGGGAGGAAGGGCGACGCCTCCGTGCGCCACCCGAAGGCCCGGGAGTAGAAGTCTGCGGTCGCCTGGGGCGCCGCACTGGTCAGCTCGACGTGCATGATGTGTCCCATGGCTCCAGCGTAGGGACGCCGTGCGCGGCTGCCTTGAACGAATCGGTCAGTGCGCGGCGACCTCGTCGGTGCGGGCCATGAGCCGGGCGATGCCGTCATAGGTGTCCCGGAAGGAGGACACCGTCATACCGGTGAATCGGGCGAACTCCCGCGCGGCATGCGGCTGGTCGGCGTAGCCGGTCAGGGCGGCGGCCAGCGCGGCCGGTTCCCCGTCCGTCTCGGCCAGGAGCCGGTCGGTGAACGCCCGGTGTCGCATGACCTGGATGTACTGCTTCGGGGCGAGGCCGATGCCGCGCCGGAACGCGCGGTACAGCGTGGATGCCGAGATCGCGAGCTCACGGCACAGGGCGCTGACCTCCACCTCGGAAGGATCGGCGTCGATGCGCCTGACGGCGGCGGCCAGCAGCGATTCCTGGGGGATCGGCGAGGACCCCAGAGCGCTGAGCCAGGCGTCGAGCGCGCCGATGGGGTCCTCCGCGAGCCCTCGCCTGTCCGGCAACGAGCCGGCGGCGTCCTCCACCTGGACGGGCTGCTCGCCCGTGAGCTGCGGGAACAGCGCCCGCCCTCCCCACGGGGTGCACTGCACACCGACATAGTGTGAGGGGCCCTCCTGCTCAATCACCAAGGGGCGGGTGCTCACCGGCAGGTAGACGTCCGCGTTCGACACCGGCGGGGCGTCCAGGGCGCGACGGGTCCCGGGGGCACCGAGACAGAACTGGAGTGTGGGCCGACCGTTGGGGACCAGCACCGCGGCCAGTCGTGGCGACGCCGCCGGAGGGATCGGCGCCTCCGAAACCGGCGCTTCCGAGACGACAGACCAGTAGTGCTCGACGACGTGGGCCAGGGCCGCCGCCGGCGGGAACCTCCTGTACTCGGTCACACCGCGCAGTCCACCACGTCTCCGCCCCACGAGGAAGGAGTCCCGGCTCGTTCCGCACCCCGTATGGGAGACAGCTCCGAGTCAGCGCCGGTGCCGCTGCACTCCCTGGACGTAGGTGCTGTGCACCTGTGTGCTGAGCAGGGCCTCGGGCGCCTCCCGGCGCGGGTCGGCGTCGAGCACCAGGAAGTTCGCCTCCAGCCCGGGCCGGATCCGTCCGCGCAGGTGCTCCATCTCTCCGGCCCAGGCTCCCCCCGCGGTGAGCGCGGTCAGCGCCTCCTCCGGGGTGAAGGCCCGCTCCGGGTGGTACGGCGGCAGCTCGGGCGACATCGCGGAGCCGCCGGTCAGGGCGATGTAGAGGTTCGGCAGCGCCTCGTGCGGCGCGGTGGGGGCGTCGGTGCCCAGGGTGATGGCCACCCCGGCGTCGCGGACCATCTTCCAGGGGAAGCCCTCCTCGCTGCGGTGGTCTCCGAGCACGGCCTTCCAGTTGTCCATGATGGCCGGGTCGCAGTGCACCGGCTGCATGGAGGCGGTCACTCCGAGTCGGGCCATGCGTCCGATGGTCTCCTCGGTGACGGTCTCCAGGTGCTCCACGCGGTGGCGCCGGGGGTGCCGCCGCATCGCGCAGTCCTCCAGCAGGTCGAGGGCGATCTCGCTGGTACGGTCCCCGATGGCATGCATCGCGATCTGCAGTCCGGCCTCGTCGGCCGCGTGCGCCACCGGACGCAGCCGCTCGGCGGTCCAGATCGGGTCACAGTTCGTCCCGTCTGCGTAGGGGGCCCGCATGGTCGCCGTGCAGGCGTCGATGACGCCGTCCATGATGAATTTCACCCCGGCGATCCGGAACCAGTCCGCCTCGGGCCCGACGGCGATCTCCTGCTGCAGGGCCACGATCTCCTCGATCCCGGCCAGATCCGCCGCGGTGTCCTCCCCTGGCTCGATGATCATATGCGCCGTGACCGGGAACGGCAGTCCGCCGTCTCGGGCGACCAGGGCACGGATCGCGGCGACGTCGGCCCGGTTCATGGCCATGTCGGTCACTGTGGTCACCCCCGACTCCAGATAGGCCGCGAAGGCTAGCTCGAGGAATCGGACCTGGTCCTCGGGGGTGGTGATCCGCTCCAGGAAGTTCCGCGCGTACTGTCGGCCGGCGGTCTCGTAGAGCATGCCGGTGGCGCGCCCTTCGGCGTCCCGGGCGATGCGTCCGCCCACCGGGTCCGGGCTGTGGGCGTCGATGCCCATCTCCTCCAGGGCGGCGGTGTTGACCCACACCGAGTGCAGATCGTTGGCGTCCAGGTACACCGGCACATCCGGGAGCACCTCATCGAGCATCGCCGCCGTGGGGTGCTCGTCCCCGACGGCGTCGAAGAGCCAGCCCGCACCTAGGATCCGAGGCGTCCGCGGGTCGGCCCGATGGGCGGCGAGCAGCCGCTGGCGGATCTCCTCCAGCGTGCGGCAGTCCCGCAGCTGCACCTTCCCCACGGCCTCCCCGAACGTGGTCAGGTGCGTGTGGGAGTCGATGATGCCGGGTCCGACGAACCGTCCGCCGAGGTCCACCTCGAGCACCTCGTCACCGTCGGCGGCGACGCCGGCTCGCGCCTGTTCCCGCACCTGTTCCAGGCCGCCCACATGGGTGAACCGGCCCGCGGAGACCGCGAAGGCCTCCGCCCGCGCACCGGGGGCGCCGGGGGTGCCGGCGTCGTCGGCTGTGAAGATCGTGGCATTGCGGTAGATCGTGGTCACCATGGTGGGTGAGGCTCCTCGTGGCTCAGGCGAGACAGGTGGTCAGGCGACGTGGGCGGTCAGGCGACATGGGCGGTCAGGCGCGTGCGGGAGAGCAGCACGTAGCTGCCGGCGGCGATCACGAGCCCGGCCGGAATGGACAGGTCCAGCCCGGTGGCCGCGGCCACCGGACCCACGTAGACCTCACTGTTGAGGCACATCGCGGAGGCGACGCCGCCCAGCACCAAGCTCAGCAGCCCGGCCAGGTTCCAGCCCTTCCGGTACCAGAAGCTGCTCGACGGCGAGGCGTCCAGGAGGTCAACGCCGTCGTACCGGCCGCGGCGCATCAGTACGTCGGCCACGAAGACCGCCATGAGCGGACCGGCGGCGACCACGATGACCTGGAGCATCTGGGAGACCGCCGTGGTGAAGTCGTAGATCGCCACGGAGACGATGGTCAGTGCGGTGCCGATGACGGCGATGATGAGCGCCGAGGGGATCCGGCGGATCGGGATGCCCAGGGCCTGCAGGGCCATCGAGGCGCTGTAGGTGGTCATCGCGTTCAGGGCGATGGCCGCCACGATCACCGCGATGGTGAACAGCGGGAAGAACCAGCCGGGCAGTCCGGCGTCGAAGGCGCCCATGGGGTCCAGGACCATGTCGAAGCCGGCGCCGGTGGCGATCAGCGCTCCGACCGAGGTGAACACGATGCCGGGCAGCGCGCCGCCGAGCGCGGTGGCGGCGGCCACCCGCCAACCGGGGGTCTCCTTCGGCAGGTAGCGGGCCATGTCAGGGCTGTTGATGAAGGACACCGGCGTGGAGACCAGCATGGTGAAGCCGATGGTCATCATCATGGCCAGGTGCATGCCGCCCAGCGGCTCCGCCGGGGCGTGGCTGAAGTCGAAGTGCGGGATCATGAACAGCGAGGTGATCACGAACATGACCACCAGGAAGTTGGTGATGTACGGGTAGGTCTTCAGGATCAGCCCGTGCCCGTAGACGGCCACCAGCACGGTGAGCCCGGAGACCACCAGCACGACGACGACACCCAGGGTCGCCGTCTGCGCCAGGCCCATCCGCCCCAGCAGGCCGAGCCCGTTGATGGAGGCCGCGGACCAGGTCAGCGAGAGGTAGACGGCGGCCAGCAGCCAGCCGTAGAGGCCCACGACGAGCCTGTTGCCCAGCACGCCGTACATGGCGCGGCTGATGACGGAGCCGGACGTGCCGGCGGCCGGGCCGCTGACCGCGATGATGCCGGTGAGGATCCACCCCACCGAGGCCGCGGCGATGACGATGAACGCCTGGACCAGGGAGAGCCCCAGCACCGCGATCATCACTGCACCCATGGTGAACGTGAGGAAGCTGGCGTTGGGTGCGGCCCAGACCCAGAAGAGGGCCCCGGGGCGTCCCCGGCGGCTCGACTCGTCGATGAGCTCGATGCCGCGGGTCTCCGGCTGGGTGGGGGTTCCGGACTCTGCCGGTCGGGCGGCGCGGCGCTGGTCGCGGCCGGTCCGAGCCGGGTCTCCGGCTCCTCGACGGGTGTGGCGGGCATGGGGTGCCTTTCGGTGGAACGGTGCGCGACGGGCCGGACCTCCGCGGCATGGCGGAGTGCGCTCGACGGCGGCGTGCAGGTGAAGGGGACGTCCGCCCGGCGGTGCCCGGGCGGACGGGTCGGGTGGCGGTCGCCGCGCCGTTGAGGCGGCCGCCACCTGTGACCCGCGTCATGCGGTATGCCTCACAATATGACTGTCGTTCATTTAATGCAAGGGGCCACCTCCCCCGGAGCCCGACGGCGAGGTCCTGCACATGGTTAAGTGGGCACATGTCTGCGCAGATCACCTCCATCGGGACGGCGCTGCCGGCGACCTCGGCGCCGCAGCCGGAACTGCGCGCCTTCTTCGCCCGTCAGCCCGGCGCGGACCGACTCACCCGCCGCCTCATCGGGGGCGCCTTCGACGCGTCAGGAATCCAGACGAGGCACACCGCACTGGAGAGCTTGGCGGGCTCGCCCGACGGGGTGTTCATCGACGAGGACGGCACACTGCTGTCCCCGACGACCGGCGTCCGCAACGACCTCTACCGGCGCGCCGCCCCTCCGCTGGCCGCGGCAGCCGCCCGCGACGCCCTGACCCGCGGCGACGTCGCCGCCGATCAGATCACCCACGTGATCACGGTGTCCTGCACCGGGTTCTTCGCCCCCGGCCTCGACTACCACCTCGTGCGTGATCTCGGCCTCCCACCCGACGTCGAGCGCACTCACCTGGGATTCATGGGCTGCGCTGCGGCACTGCCGGCGCTGCGCCTGGCTTCCCAGATCGCCGAGGGACGACCCCGCGCCGTCGTCCTGGTCGTGTGCGTGGAGCTGTGTTCGCTCCATGTCCGCGAGACCTCGGACCCGGAGCAGGTGGTGGCGGCCTCCGTGTTCGCCGACGGGGCGGCCGCGGCGCTGGTCACCGCCGGCGACATCTCCCGTGACACGGGCGGGCTGGTCCTGGACCGCTTCGCCACCGCGCTGACCAGGGAGGGTGAGTCGGACATGTCCTGGACGATCGGGGACCACGGCTTCCGGATGACCCTCTCGGCGGAGGTCCCGCGGATCATCGGACGCGAGATCCACGACGCCGTGGACCGCCTCCTGGGCGACGAGGCCCGGCCGGGCATCTGGGCGGTCCACCCCGGAGGGCGCAGCGTGCTGGACAGGGTCGAGTCGGGGCTCGCGCTGCAGCCCACGGCGCTGCAGGCCTCCCGCGCGGTGCTGAGGGACTGCGGCAACATGTCCAGCGCGACGATCCTGTTCATCCTGGGACGACTCCTGGAGGATCCGGCCGTGGAGGGTCCGATCGCCGCTCTTGCCTTCGGGCCCGGCCTGACCGTGGAGTCCGCCCTGATGCACAGGACGAGGTGATCCCTCCCCCGATGGACCTCTCACGACGCGATGACACGCTGCGCGAACTCATGGACGATCCCGACTGCGACCCTGAGCGGCTGCACGCGACCCTTCGCCGCTTCGGAATCGTCAACCGTGTGGTCTCCGGCTGGGACTCCCTCTACCGCACTCGCCTGCGCCTTCTGCTGGCCGACCTGGACCGACCTGCCCGGGTGCTCGACCTCGGCTCGGGCGGCGGGGACGTCATCGCCCGCCTGGCCGGCCTGGCAGCCCGAGACCGGCTCGACGTGCAGTGGACGGGCGCCGACCCGGACCCCCGGGCACACCGGGCGGCATGCGCACGAGCGATCCCCGGCGCCACGTTCGTGTGCGCCGACGCCGAGGACCTCCTCCACCAGGGTGACGTCTTCGACCTCGTGATCTCCAACCATGTGCTCCACCACCTGGAGGCGCCCGAGCTGGTCGAATTCGCCCGCGCCTCCCGCGCCCTCTCCTCGGGCGTGGTCCTGCACAATGACATCGCGCGGAGCCGACGGGCCTACTGGCTCTACGCGGTCGGCATCACCCCGCTGGCTCCGGGCACCTTCCTGCGGACGGACGGGCTGCGCTCGATCCGACGCAGCCACCGGCGCGAGGAGCTCGCGGTCGCGCTGGGCCCGGAGTGGACCGTCACCGCGCCGACACCGTTCCGCCTGCTCGCCGAGGCACCCGGCCGTGCCTGAGGTGATCGTCGTCGGGGCGGGACCCGTGGGACTGTTGATGGCCGGTGAGCTGCGGCGCCACGGAGTCGACGTCGAGCTGCTGGAACAGCGGACGGAGCCGAGCCCCGGCACCCGCGCCATCGGTGTGCACCCGCCGGTGCTCACCGCCCTGGAGGGCTCCGGGATCACAGAAGGCCTCCTGGAGCACGCCGTACGGGTCGGCCACGGGCAGGCACGCTCCCGCGGGCGCCTGCTCGGCACTGTGCGCTTCGACCGGCTCTCGGCGCGATTCCCCTTCGTCGCGACGCTCCGCAGCCGCCACCGAGGCGGTCCTGGCGCGCTCAGCGCCGGAGCCGGTGCGCGGGGTTCGGGTCACCGGGCTGGCCTCCGTCGGTGATGCCGTGCAGCTGAGCACCGACGCCGGGGAGCGGCACGCCCCGCTGGTCGTCCTCGCCGGAGGGGCCCGCTCACGGCACCTCGTACACCCGGGGCTGCAGGCACACACCTACCCCGACCGCTATCTGATGACCGATGCCGAGGTGCCCGACGACGACTCCCGCGCCACCGCCGTGGTGCACCTCACGGAGGCCGGCGTGCTGGAGTCCTTCCCCCTCCCTGGAGGCGCCGGCGATTCGTCGCCTGGGACCCTCCGGGGGCGGACGAGGGCTCGCTCACCCGCTCGGCCCGGATGGAGCAGGCGCTGACCGACCGTGGGCGGATCTCCACAGACGGCGTCATCGCCGGTGAGGTGACCAGCTTCGGGGTGCGCCGCCTGGTGGCGCCGACCATGCGCCAGGGACGGGTGTTCGTCGTCGGCGACGCCGCCCATGAGGTCAGCCCCATCGGGGGTCAGGGCATGAATCTGGGGCTGCTCGACGCCGTCGCCCTGGCTCCGCTGCTGGCGGCCTGGCTGCACACCGGTGTCTGCGCTGAGGCTGACCTGCGACGTTGGGAGCTCTCCAGGATGCGCTCGGCCCGCCGGGCGGCGTTGCTGGCGGGAGTCAACCTGCGTCTGGGCCGGCCAGCGACGCCGGCTCGGGACGCCCTCCGACGCTGCGGCCTGCGGGCGATGCTGAGTCCGGGAGCCCGTGAGCTCTTCACCCGCGCCTACGCGATGGGATTCGACGCCGGCGCCAGGACGTGGAGCCGACCTCCCGATCACGGCTGATCAGGGGGCGATCCGGGCAGGTGATGTCAGGGCAGGTGATGTCAGGGCAGGTGATGTCACGGCAGGTGATGTCACGGCGCCAGCGCGTGTCCGGAGGCCACGAGCTGCGCGGCCAACAGCAGGGCGGCGAGCATGACGAGACGGAACAGCACCCGGCCGGTGGACCCTGCCCGCGCGAGCACCAGGCTGATCAGCACGACCGCCACGACGAGGACCAGGACCACCCAGCCGATCACCGTGACGTCGGGGATGCTGCCCCCTGCGGGCCCGAATGTGGCGGAGGCCGCGCCCAGCAGCACCGCGGCCGCCGCCAGCCCGACGGAGGTCCTCGACCCCAGCCGGTGGGGCGTGCCGCGGACTCCGGTGCGGGCGTCGTCGTCCAGGTCGGGCAGGACGTTGGTCAGATGCAGCGCCGCGCCCAGCGCGCCTCCGGCGAGCCACGCCCAGCCGGGAGCGAGCTGCGGCTCCTCGGCCGCCAGGGTGGCCAGGGAGGGGAAGCAGCTGAAGGCGAGGATGTAGGGTGCGATGGACAGCGGCCCCGTCTTCAGACCGGCGTTGTAGGACCATCCGCTCACCAGCACCACGGCATGGGCTGCGGCGAGCCCCGCACCGAGGGGAACCGACAGCCCCAGGGCCAGCAGGGCCAGCACGACGGCGGCGGTCCATGCGGTGCGCAGACCGACCTCCCCGCAGGCGATCGGCTTGTCCGTCCGCCCCACGGCCCGGTCGCGGTCGGCGTCGATGGCGTCGTTGGAGATCCCGATCGAGAGCTGCCCCGCGAACACCGCCGCGGCGAGCATCACGAGGCGCCAGGTCTCCACGCCCGCCGCGAGCGCCAGGGCCGCCGCCAGGGTCGTGACGACCAGCGTCGGGCCGGGGTGGGAGGACCGCCACAGGCCCACCACCGACCTCATGACGGGGCTCGACGCTGGACTCCTCACCGGACTCATCACGGTGCCAGTGTCTCACTCACCTCGCCACGGTGATGTCTGACTCACCTCTCCAAGGTGGTGGCCAGCGCCTTCTCCTTCACGAAGAGCAGGAACACCGTGGCGAGCAGCGCCAGCGGCACCAGCGCCAGGAACAGCGGCATGAGCGCCTCGTTGTAGGACTCCACCACCAGGGTGTGGATCGGCTCAGGAAGCTGAGACACCAGCGCCGGAGTCAGCGAGCTGGACCCTCCCTCTCCGACGGCGTCGGCCGGCATCTTGTCCGCCAGGATGGTGGTCAGGCGCGTGGCGAACAGCGAGCCGATGACCGCCGAACCGAGGGTTGCGCCGACCTGTCGGAAGTAGTTCTGTCCGGCGGTGGCGGTCCCGACGGCGCGCAGCGGGAAGGAGTTCTGCGCCACCAGGGTCAGCAGCTGCATGGTGCTGCCCAGCCCCAGGCCCATCACACCCAGGTACAGGCAGACGAACACGATGGGCGAATCGGCGTGGACGGTGGAGAGCAGCCCCAGGCCGGCCGCGGTGATGATGCTGCCGATGACCATGAAGTGCTTGTACCGGCCGGCCATCGTCACCCGCCGGCCGACGATGATCGACGTGATCAGCAGCGTGCCCATCATCGGGATCATCAGCAGCCCGGCCTCGGCAGGGCTGTATCCGGTGACCATCTGCAGGTAGGTGGGCATGTAGCCCAGGGCGCCGAACATCGCCACCCCGGTGATGAGCCGGCGGCCATGGTGAGGTTGAAGTTGCGGCTGCGGAAGAGCATCAGCGGCAGCACCGGCTCGGCGACCCGCGACTCCACCCAGACGAACAGCAGCCCGGCCACCAGGCGACGGCGATCAGCGCCAGGATCACCGGGGACGTCCAGGCGAAGTCCCCTCCGCCCCAGGTGGCCACGAGCACGACGGCAGCGGTGGCCGCACCCAGCAGCGTCATCCCCCAGACGTCGATCCGACCTGCCTCGCCCTGCGGAGGCTTCGGCAGCTTCAGCAGCAGCGCAACGCCGAGCAGCGCGAGCACGCCCAGGGGGATGTTCATCCACAGGGTCCAGCGCCAGCCGGGCCCGTCGGTGAGCCAACCGCCCAGCAGCGGCCCGGCCACCGAGGAGAAGGCGAAGACTCCACCCATGACGCCCATGTAGCGGCCGCGCTCCCGGGCGGGGACGACGTCGGCGATGGTGGCCTGCGAGAGGATCATCAGACCGCCGCCGCCGATGCCCTGCACCACGCGGGCGGCGATGAGCACATCCATGGACTGGGCCGCGCCGGCGACGGCGGAGCCGAGGACGAAGATGCTGATGGCCACCAGAAACAGCGGCTTGCGGCCGAACATGTCGCCGAGCTTGCCGTAGACCGGCATCATGATGGTCGAGGACAGGATGAACGCGGTGATGACCCAGGCCATGTGCTCCACGCCGTGAAGCTCCCCGACGATCGTGGGCAGCGCCGTGGCAAGCACGGTCTGGCCCAGGGATGCCATGAGCATGGCGATCATCAGGGCGGCGAAGATCAGCGCCAGCCCGCGCCCTGCGGGCCGGGGGAACTCGGGGGCCGGTGCGGCGGGCTCCTCCTGCGTGTCAGTCTCTGGTGCGCTCATCGGGTGGTGTCCACGACCTCTCTGAACATGGCGATGGACTCCTCCAGGAAGTGGCGCGGGTCCTCCGCGGAGGAAGAGTCCTGATAACGGTGGAAGGCGAATTTGGCGATGACGCCGGCGAGCATCAGCAGGGCCTCGAGGCGCTGGTCGTCGTCAGGCTGGGCAAGCGCGACGTCCTCGCCGTCGTGACCCGCGCCTGGATCACCTCGGCGACGAGCCGCTCGACCTCGGAGAGCAGCAGGGCCACGCGCTTCTGCAGCCCCGGGTGTTCGGCGATGATGCGGCGCCGCTGCGCGGAGGTGCTCTCCGGGATGGCAGTGCGCACGACGGCGACGAAGAGGTGGACGACGCGTGTGAGCTCGTCCGCCTCCGAGCCGCGGAAGCGCCGGATCGCCTCCTCGGTGACCTCGGGCGCCCGGGTGCCGAGGATCGCGTCCTCTTTGGTGGGGAAGTAGTTGAAGAACGTCCGACGGGAGACGCCGGCGCTGGCGGCGATCCGCTCCACCGTGGCGGCCTGCGGGCCCTCGTCCCAGGCGATGGCCTGGGCGGCCTCATGCACCGCATTCCACGTGTCGATCCGGTTGCGCTCTCGCTGAGACATCACTGGTTCTTGCACACGTACATAATATGCACTCATGCAAACTTGCACAAGTGCATACTTCTGTCTGATGCGTCACACCGATGGCACCTCACACGACCTCGACTCCTGACACCCCCGCCTCCTGACGCCCATGTCAGCGACGCCCGATCTCCTGGTCACCCGTCCGCCACCATCGATTCACCGTCACGCCATGGGCTGTGAACATCCGAGCCCTAACGTCCTCCACGGAACGCACAGCCCCGATGAAGGAGCAGAATGTCACCCGCACCGTCCCACCTGTCCCGAGGCGTCAGCCTCGCCGCCGCCGTCGCGCTCGGCGCCGCAGCTCTGGGTGCCTCAGCCCCGGCCCTCGCCGGCGTGGGTGCCCCCGCACCGGCCAGCGCCGATGCCGAACAGGGCCCCAAGAACGTCATCTATATGATCGGCGACGGCATGGGCTACAACCACCTGGCCGCGACCAACCTGTACGAGACCGGCCAGACCCGCTACCAGGTCGAGGGCGACGCCGACCCCGAGACTCTCGAGGAGCTCCCCGGCGAGGCGGTGCAGACCTACGAGGACTGGGACATGTTGGCCCTGAGCACCTACGCCGCCGGCGGAGAGTACGACCCGCAGGCAGCATGGTCCGACCACGACTGGGTGCAGACCGGCGCCACCGACTCCGCGGCGGCAGGCACCGCGATGGCCACCGGAGAGAAGACCACCAACGGCACGATCGGGCTGGACGCCGACGGCGAGGTCATCGAGAACCTCTCCGAACGGGCCATCGCCACCGGCCGCTCCGCCGGCGTCGTCTCCTCCGTCCCCTTCAGCCACGCCACCCC
Source organism: Nesterenkonia sp. PF2B19 (assembly GCF_001758425.2). Taxonomy (GTDB): domain Bacteria; phylum Actinomycetota; class Actinomycetes; order Actinomycetales; family Micrococcaceae; genus Nesterenkonia; species Nesterenkonia aethiopica. The sequence continues at coordinate 23,204 of NZ_MDSS02000049.1, forward strand.
GGCCGCGTGGGCTGCGCACAATGAGTCGCGGAACAACTACCACGAGATCGCCGACGAGATGATCGACTCCGACCTGGACGTCATCTTCGGCGCCGGGCACCCTCACTACGACGACGACAGCAAGAAGCTCAAGGACCCCGAGTTCACCTACATCGCCGAAGAGGACTTCGAGCGGCTCGCCGGCGGTGAGACGGAGTTCGAGTTCACGGACAAGGACTCCGACTTCGCCAAGTACGCCCGCGGGAAGGCCCAGCACCTGCCGGAGCGCGCCTTCGGCCTGGCGCAGGTCGCCTCCACCCTGCAGCACGGACGATCCGGCGACTCACAGGAGCCCTATGACGTGAAGCAGAACACAGTGGTGGACCTGCCCACCATGTCCGAGGCCGCGCTGAACATCCTGAGCCAGAACGACGAGGGCTTCCACCTCATGGTCGAAGGTGGGGCCATCGACTGGGCGGGCCACGCCAACGACACCGCCCGGGACATCGAGGAGGTCCAGGACTTCAACGATGCCGTCGACGCCGTGGTCGAGTGGGTGGAGACCGAGTCCTCCTGGGAGGAGACCCTGGTGATCGTCACCGCCGACCACGAGACCGGATACCTGGCCGGCCCCGATGACCAACCCGGCTTCACCCCGATGACCGGGGAGGCCGGCCAACTGCCCGACCTGGGCTGGTACTCGGGCGACCACACCAACCAGGTGGTGCCGTTCTTCGTCCGCGGCGCCGGCTCGGAGGCGTTCTTCGAGGAGATCGTGGGCACCGATCCGGTGCGCGGGGACTACGTGGACAACACCGTGGTGGCCGACGTCCTGATGGACGGATTCTGGGCCGTCGAAGACTGAGCCCCCGCCCATACACAGAATGGCTCCGCGCTTTGGGCCCTTATGACGCGTGATCCGCGCTGAAAAGGGCCCAAAGCGCGGAGCCATCGCGTTCTTGAGGGGTCAGTAGTCCTCGAGGAGGCCTTCCATGAGCTCGATCTCCTCGGACTGATCCTCGATGACCTGCTCGGAGAGCTCAAGGGCCTCAGGGTTCTGGCCCTGCTCCAGGTGCTCCTCCGCCATCTCGACGGCACCCTCGTGGTGGAGGATCATGCCCTCCAGGAACAGCCGTTCGGCCTCCGCCCCCTCGGCATCGGTGAACTCCAGGAGCTGATCCTCGGTGAGCATGCCGTCGTGCCCGCCATGCGCCTCCGAGTCCCGGTGCCCGTCATGGCCGTCCTGACCGTCTGTGGCGTGGCCGTCCGTGGCGTGGTCCTCGGCCTCATGGTCGGCATGCTCGCCATCCTCCCAGGCCTCGAGCCAGGACTTCATCTGCTCGATCTCGGGCCCCTGCGCGGCCTTGATGTCCTCGGCCAGGCTCTCCAGCTCGGGATCGAGCCCTTCGTTCTCCAGCAGGATCTCGGACATCTCGATCGCCTGCTCGTGGTGGGCGATCATGCCCTGGGCGTAGTCGACGTCGGCGGCATTGTGGTCATCGGAGACAGCAGCATCGTCACGATCGGCGTCATGATCGGCGTCATGGCCGGCGTCGTGAGCCTCATCCTGCTCGACCTCCTGCTCGACTTCCTGGCCCTGCTCCTCCTGGGGCGCGGCATCTTCCCCAGAGTCGCAGGCGGTGAGGAGCAGCAGTCCGAGGGCAGCGACAGAGGTGGTTGCGGTCAGCGTGCGGCGGCGGGGCATGGTGATCCATCCTTTCGGGTGGGCGGCAGTGCATCGTTCCACCCGAGGACTCCGGCTCCAGAGAGCCTCGCCCTGTACTGAGAACCGCTCTCATCCTCAGGTGCGGCACCAGTGTACCCCATCGGGGTATGAGCATTCTGTTGACCCGATTCACCCCCACACACGGTGGCCCCGGAGGGATTGTCGGAATATCGCCACTGACGCGACGTTTAGCGACAATCCCTCCGGGCCACCGGGGAAAGAGACCCTCAGAGCGCTCGGAGCCGGAACCTCAGTGTCCGCGCCTGGGGGCGCAGCATCGCGGTGGGCCACACATCCGGACCGCAGGCCCGCGAGCCCAGGCCGTGCTGGGCGGCATCCAGGTACAGATGCGTCACCGCGGACTCCGGCAGCTCATGCGGGTGCCCGGCGGCGGCGATCTCGTGGGCCGAGTGCCGGCTCAGCGTGAACCCAGGGCGCCGACCGGCGGCGTCCGGCTCGGCGATCACCTGCAGCCAGTCCTCACCGTTCCGGCGCAGCACCAGCTCCCGCAACCCGGGGCGATGACCCGACTCCTGAGGCCGCGCGTAGTCCACTGTGAGCTCGTCGATCCCCGCGCTGAACCGTCCCACGCGAACTGACCGGGCCGTGTCCGGGTAGGAGTCATGCGGGCCCAGGCCGAACCAGGACGCGCCGTCCACGTCTGCCGGCAGCTGCAGGTGCAGCCCCACGCGCGGCCAGACGTCCTGCCAGCCACGGTTCGGCACCACAGTCACCTCACACACCGCCTCGACGACGCCGTCCGCCGCCCGCTGGGCGGTCCAGGTCTCGGTGACGTCCAGGGCGGCGCGGCTCTGCGCGGCGGAGACCCGATGGCGCGCCGTCACCTCCTCCTCACCGGCGTCCACCGACACCACGCGGCGCACCAGCCGGTCGAGCCCGGCCTGCCGCCAGCGGTCCGCCGCCGAGACGTGCCGGGCCTCTCCCGCCAGGTAGTCGTCGGCGTCCACCGCATCGTAGCTGGGGAAGGACGCGCCTTCGTCGTTGTCGGTGGGGGCCCGCCACAGCTCCACCTCCGGGCCGACGACGGCGCCGGCCAGCTCCCGCAGCCGGGGGCCCCTCCAGCAGCGCCGGGGAGTCCG
>NZ_MDSS02000004.1 GCF_001758425.2 Nesterenkonia sp. PF2B19
AGTTCCGCTCCAAGAAATTACCTCCGGACTCTGGAGCACCACCGCCTGGTCGGATCCATGGGCAGAGTCGGTGCCGCCGGCGATAACGCGGCCATGGCGTCGTGATGAGGCGGAGGCCTCCTTCGCCGACGCGCGGCGCAGGCGGGACGCCGCGGACCAGGCGTGGCGCGATCAGCGCCGGCGCGAGGCTTCCAGGACGGCGCTGCGGGAGGACTTGGCCGAGCAGCGGCGTCTCCACGAAGCGGCCGGGCTCGCGGTCGGGCACGCCGCCCAGGAGGTCGAACGGCTCACCGCGGAGCTCGCAGACCGTGATGAGATGCTCGGCCGACTGCGCGGCTCCCACAGCAGCGTCGCCGCTCGGTTGGACGCTCTCGACACCCTGCACCAGACGTGCCGGTCCGCCTCCGAGGGGATCGAGGCCTGGCGATCGGCCCAGAAGACGGCGCAGGAGGCCCACAGCGAGGCGCACCGACAGCTGGTGGACTCTGGGCTGGGCACGCGGGAGGCGCTGGACGGCGCGATCCTGGACCCTGCGCTGCGGCGGCAGCACCACCAGCAGGTGGAGGAGTGGGACCGACAGGCCGGACGTCTGGCGCTCGCCGAGGAGTCCGAGGACATCTCCGCGGCGCGGGAGGTCCGTCGCCGCGAGCCGACGACCCCCGCAGAAGATGCGGTCACCGAAGCGGTCGAGGAGGCGAAGGCGGCGTCGACGCGGCGCGACGCTGAGCGGACGGCGCGGGACCGGGCCGCCGACCGTCGGGACGCCGTGGCCGAGGCCGCCGAGAGGCTCCGTGCGGCTCTGGCCTCACGGGACTCCGAGCTGATCGAGCACCGGCGTCTCGCCGAGCTGGCGGAGACGCTCGGTGGAGGCGGGCCGGACAACCCCCGGCGGATGACGCTGACCAGCTACGTCCTGGCTGCCCGCCTCGAGAAGGTGGCTGCGGCTGCCACCCGGCACCTGCAGACCATGTCCGAAGGTCGTTACCGTCTCCTCCATGACGACGCCGAGGGGCCGGGCCGCCGCCACGGGCTGGAGCTGAAGGTCCACGATGAGCACAGCGACCACCAGCGCCCCACCTCCTCCCTGTCCGGGGGCGAGACCTTCATGGCATCCCTGGCCATGGCGCTGGGGCTCGCCGAGGTCGTCCAGTCGGAGGCCGGCGGGATCGGCCTCGAGAGCCTGTTCATCGATGAGGGCTTCGGTTCTCTGGACGAAGAGAGCCTCGACCACGTGATGGTGGCCCTGCACCGGCTCCAGGGAGAGGGGCGCCGGGTGGGGGTGGTCAGTCATGTCACGGAGATGCACCGGGCGATCCCCACCCAGCTGCGCGTCATCCGGCGGCGCACCGGCTCCACTGCGCGGATGGTGCTCCCCGGTGCCATAGACTCCCCGGAACACCCGGTGGGAGGTCCGGCGGACGACGGGCCTGAGGCCGGGACGGAGGTGCTCTCGAGACTGGGAGGCATGGATGCGTAGTCCGGGGCCGGTCGAGTGGCTCGGTGTCGCCGCGCGGGCACCGGCGGCCCTGCTTCCGGCCGGGATGCTCTTGGCCGCGGCGGGCACCGGCTCTCCGATGACGGCCGCGCTGATGACCAGCTTCGCCCTGATCGGTCTGGCCCTGTCGGTGCCGATCGCCGGCGCAGCCGCTGACCGCCACGGTCAACGGCCTGTGCTGCTCGCCACCGCTGGAGCGCACGTCATCCTGCTCGTCCTCGTCCTGGCGGTGCTGCCTCGCCTCCAGCTGACCGCCGCCGGGTCCACCCCGGTCGCGACGGATGCGGCGGACGGTCCCTCTTCCCTGGTGATCTCCGTCGCCGTGATCTTCGCCCTCGGGGCCGGACTGACCGCCCCATCGGCCAGTGCGATGAGCCGGGCCCGCGGGTGGCACCTCCATCATCACCGCCCTGACCTCGGTGTCGGGCTCGGCGCCTGGATGCGCCGCGAAGCGGCCGTGGACGAGCTGCTGCTGGTGCTGGCTCCGGTGCTCGCGGCGCTGCTCAGCGGCGGGCTGGGGCCAGGGGCCGGGCTCATGATGGCGGCGCTGCTGGGAGCGCTCGCAGTCCCTGCCTACGCCATGGACCCTGTGGCGGACCCGCTCTCCGACCCTGGGGATGCGTGCAGGACTGCGGCGGGGGGCTCGGCGGAGGTCCCCGAGGGACCTCTGGAGCCGCTGCGCGTGCCATGGCCGGCGGTGGAGCACGGCCAGCAGATGGTGGCCGAGGCCCGGGGGATGTGTCCGGAACGGCCTGGGGACCCGACCCGGGCTGTGCAGCCTCGTCGTGCAGGGGCCGGCCCCAGCGTCGTCGGAGCTCTCCTCGTCAGCCTGGGGCTCGGTGTGGCGATCGGCGGCTCCGCGATCTCGGCTCTGGTCCTCTCCTCCCAGTCCCACCGTCCGGAGGCCCTGGGCCTCCTCCTGGGACTGTGCGCCGCAGCGGCGATGCTCAGCTCCCGGCGCCTGCCTCGGCGCCTGCGCGCCCTCGACGTCCTGCGGCGGCGCCGGCTCTTCGCGCTGCTGCTGCTGCTGACGGCGGGGCTGCTGACGGCGCTGCTCGCCGTGGGGCCGGCCGAGGGCGGCTCCTGGGTGGGGACGCTGCTGCGGGCCAGCGCGGCGGTCGGGCTCTACCTGATGCTCGGAGCCTCTGCCGGCGTCCTGCTGGTGGAGGTCTACCGGGTGGTCGCTCGACGGGCTCCGACGGCTGAGCTCGTCTCGACTCTCAGCAGCGTGGCCGGCTCTCTGCTCATCGGACTGGTGGTCGGGCTGATCACCGCGGGGCTTCTCGCAGAGGCAGGTGCTGGGGTCTTCAGCTCCGTCGTCGTCATCGCCGTGCTGCCGCCCCAGCCCTCGTGGCCCTGCGCCGTGGCCAGCGGCTGCGGGGCGGCATGCGCCGCCATGCCGGGCCCCGCCCGGACGGCTCTCAGGGGAGCGCGTCGAGCACAGCGTCCTTGTAGATCCGCGAGGTGAGCACGTTGACGTGGTCGCGACCGGGGACCTCGACAAGACGTGCCGGGTGCCCCGCGGCGACCACCAGCTCTGCCAGACGTGCCGAGCCGGCGGCGATCTCGTCCCGGGCACCGGCCACCACCAGGGTCGGTGCGGCAGGCACGGCTGCTGCGGGGTCGAAGGGTGTCCGGGCGACCGCGAGGAGCAGCTCCACCACATGCGGAAGATTCTGGTCGGGCATGGCGGCGGCGACGGTCACCACCGATCGCGTCAGCGGATCCTGGGGGACGACGACGTCGCGGCCCACCGGCGCGCCGCCTCAGCGTCGAGCCCGGCCAGTCGATCGGCGGCCGGGGCGCCGCCGACGATCAACGAGGCCACGAGCTCCGGGTGAGCGGCCGCGAGCTGCCAGGCCAGCCGTGACCCCAGGGAATAGCCGTGGACCGCGATGGCGTCGCCCGAGGTTCATCGGCCACCATCTCGGTGCTGAGTCCGTGGAGGTCGTCGAGCAGGTCCTGCACGCTCAGACCGGTCGGGTCGACGTCGGCCGAGGAACCATGCCCGGGGAGATCCACGGCGAGCACGCTTCGGCCCTGGGCGGCCAACGGATCCAGCCAGCCCGTCTTGACCCAGTTGTAGAGCACGTTCGACGCATAGCCGTGCACCAGAAGCACCGGTGCCCTGTCGGCGAAGGGCCGACGCCACAGGTGCGCCGTGAGACCCGACGGGGTGCGCCAGGTCTCGGGTGCGGGATGCAGGAGTCGGGACACGTCAGCCTCTCTCAGACAGGACACCGGTCCATGGCGGCCGCCGATGGCGCGCGGGCGAGCTCAGTTCTCCAGCTGCAGCGAACGGTTCGTCGCGGCGGTGACCTCGGAGAGCAGGGCGGGGTCCTCGCTGAGGAGACGCCCGTAGGAGGGGACCATGTCCTGCAGCCGCGGCTTCCAGGACTCCACCTGGGCGGGGAAGCAGCGCTCGAGCAGCTTGAGCATGATGGAGGGCGCGGTGGAGGCGCCTGGAGAGGCGCCCAGCAGGCCGGCGATCGTGCCGTCGGCGCCGGCCACCAGCTCCGTGCCGAACTGCAGCACACCCTTGCCCTGACCGTTCTTCTTCATCACCTGGACACGCTGGCCGGCGGTGATCAGCTCCCAAGAGTCCGTCTCGGCCTCAGGGTAGAAGTCCCGCAGGGTCTCGATCTTCTTCTTCGCGGACTTGGAGACCTCCTTCACCAGGTAGGTCACCAGATCGGTGTTGGCCGCGCCCACCTGCATCATGGGCAGCAGGTTGTGCGGACGCACCGAGAACGGAAGGTCGGTGATGGAGCCGTTCTTCAGGAAGTTGGTGGAGAACCCGGCGTAGGGGCCGAACATCAGCGTGCGGCGTCCCTCCACGAACCGGGTGTCCAGGTGCGGCACCGACATCGGCGGGGCGCCCACCGAGGCCAGCCCGTAGACCTTGGCGTGGTGCCGGTCGGCGACGGCGGAGTCTGTGCTGCGCAGGAACTTGCCCGAGACGGGGAAGCCGCCGAAGCCCTTGATCTCTGGGATGCCGGAGGACTGCAGCAGGCTCAGCGCCCCGCCGCCTGCGCCCACGAACACGAACCGCGCCGTGGCGGTGAACTTCTCTCCGGAGGCCGAGTTGCGCACCTTCAGCTGCCACCGGCCGTCGGAGCCGCGGGAGATGGAGGTGACCTCGTGGCCGTAGCGGACCTCCGCACCGGCCTCGTTGAGGTGGTTGGCCAGCTGCCGGGTGAGCGAGCCGAAGTCGACGTCGGTGCCGGAGTCGATCTTCGACGCCGCCACGCGCTGTTGGGGATCGCGGCCCTCGGCGAGCAGCGGGGCCCAGGAGGCGATCTCGTCGAGGTCCTCGGTGTGCTCGATGTCTGAGAACAGCGGCTCGGCCTTCATGGCCTCGTAGCGGTCCTTGAGGTAGCGGGCGTTGTCCTCGCCCCAGACGAAGCTGATGTGCGGCAGGGCATTGATGAAGGTCCGTGGCGAGCCCAGCGTGCCGGACTCCACCCAGTGGGACCACAGCTGCCGGGAGACCTGGTACTGCTCGTTGATGCCGCGGGCCTTGGTCAGGGAGATGCTGCCGTCGGCGTCGCGCGGGGTGTAGTTCAGCTCGCACAGTGCGGCGTGGCCGGTGCCGGCGTTGTTCCAGGGGTCCGAAGACTCCTGACCCGACTGGTCGAGAGTCTCGTACAGGGCGATCGACCAGTTCGGCTCGAGCTCCTGGAGGATGCTCCCCAGGGTGGTGGACATGATGCCACCTCCGATGAGAATGACATCGAACCGTTTGTCCGCGCTGGTCGACCTGGTCGACGTTGACGTGGCCACAGAACTCTCCTTGAGGTTGTCCGGCGGGTGGGGGTGGGCCAGCCGGGTGCTGGCCACGCAGGTCAGCCGGTGCACCGGGGGCGGCTGAACTCGGACGGGCTCCGAGGAGACTTTACCGCCGGGGAACTCGAGCCATGAAATCTGGGCGGGCAGTGTGACGGACGGATCAGCTCAGCTCATGCGGATCTGCCGGAAAGGCTCGAACAGCACCGGAGACATGGGGTAGTCGGCCACGCGTCGTCCCAGGGCGAGACCGGAGATCGGATGCACCAGCGGGAGCGCGGGAAGGTCCTCGGCCACGACGTCGGCCACCTCGCGGTAGAGCGTCGCGCGCTGCTCATCGTCCGTCTCGGAACGCGCCTGGTGCAGCAGGTCCTGGACGTCGTCGGAGTCATAGCCGAACTCTCGGGAGGAGCGTTGGAACAGCGGACCGAAGAAGGAGTGCGGGGACCGGTAGCCTCCGTTGCGCCCCAGCAGGTGCATCGCTCGGTCGTCGTCCTCGAGGAGCTCCTCCAGGTAGCCGGCGTCCCAGGGGACGGGGCGGGGCTCGATCACGAAGCCGGCCTGGGTGAGATCGCGGGCCAGCGAGGCGTAGACGGCCTCGGGGCGGGGAAGGTAGCTGCGGGTCGCGGTCATCGGATAGTAGAAGCGCAGCGGCTCCCCGTCATAGCCGGCGTCGTCCAGGAGATCCTGGGCCTCCTGGAGGTCACGGCCGTACCGTTCCGCGGTCTCGGAATGCACGCCCAGGGCAGCCGGGGTGAACTGGTGCGCCGGGCGCGTCCCCTCCAGGAAGTGCTCGCTCACCAGGTCGGAGCGGTTGATCGCCCGCGCAGCGGCCTCGCGGACCCGATGGTCCTCCATCACGGGATGGGCCAGGTTGAACCCCAGATAGAGCACGGAGAACGGATCACGCTGCAGGATCAGGCGCCCGGACTGCACCAGCGGGCGCAGATTGTCCGCAGTGATGTAGTCATAGACGTCGACCTGGCCCCGCTGCAGATCCCGCAGCCGATCGAAGGACCGAGGGATGGCGCGGATCTCCACGCGCTCGGGGGCCGGACCGTCCGGAGTCTCCTCGGCGGAGGCCGTGACCGGGCCGTTCCAGTAGTCGGGGAAGGCCTCCAAGGTGACGTCCCCCTCATGGGTCTCCATCACGCGGTAGGCTCCGGTCCCCACCGGGGAGCGGGCCACCAGGCCCGGGTCATCGTCGGAGAGGACTGCAGGAGAGACGATCCCGAAGGCGGGCAGGGTCAGTGCCTGGTGGAGGAACACGATCGGCTCGCTCAACGTGAGGACCACCGTGGACGGATCCTCGGCCTCGACCGATTCCAGGACGCAGTCCTCGTCTCCCAGGTAGCCGCCGAAGATGGCCTCGAACGGCAGGGTTGCGGTGCGGCGGAGATTGCCGGAGCCATGCAGCTCGGGAAGCCGCCCCCACCGCTCCACGTTGGCGACCACGGCGTCGGCGTCAAGGGCCGTATCGTCGTGGAAGAGGACTCCCTCACGCAGGGTGAAACGGTGGACGAGCCCGGCCTCGTCGACATCCACGTCACGGGCCAGCAGCGGCTCGGTGGCGCCGGTCTCCTGGTCTACGCCCAGCAGGCCCTCGTACACCTGCCGGCAGACCCGTTCGGTCTCCGTGTCGACGGCGAGCGACGGATCCAGGGAGGTGACGGCCGACACCCCTGCGATGACGGCGGTGCGGTCACGACGCTCATCCCGGGAGGCGTCGTCGTGGGAGGGCGCCGTCGACGATGCTGAGGCCGCGGGTGAGGCGGCGGTCGGCCCGAGGAACAGCCCGGCGGCGGCCGCCGCCGTCGATGCTCCCAGCATCTGCCGGCGGTTCAGCTCTTCGGCCATGCGGGCAGGTCTCCTCGTGACAGTCGCGGACGGACCTGACAATGCTACCGCCTGTGCGGTCGGACGCCGGCACGATGCAGGCGCCGCATCTCCGCGCGCACGGCCTGAAATGCACAGCCTGAAGCGCCCGGGAGGGGCCGGTCGGTGCGGGGGAGTCAGCGCGGGGGAGTCAGTCGTCGTCCGATCCTCTCGAGCTCCGCCAGCACGGTGCGCACCGCCTGGCGGGCATGCCTCTCCGGTCGGCTCAGGGCGATGATGGTCCGTTCGGCCGGGACGCCGCGCAGGGGTCGGAGAGTCACTCCCGGGCCGATGCGGGAGGAGAACCGCGGCAGGACGCCCACTCCCGCTCCACGGGCCACCAGAGCCTCCACGAGGTGGTTGTCCCGCAGGCGCACTGCTCGGTGGACCGCCCGCCCCGTGGCCTGCTCGACTGCCGCAGGGACGGCATCGAAGGGGTAGCCGGTGGGCACCCCGATCCACGGAAGGTCCACGAGCTGGCGGGGATGCAGATGCTCCTCGGCTGCCAGGGGGTGGTCGCTCGGCAGTGCGATGTCCAGAGGCTCCCGAGCCAGCACGGTCGTGATGAGGTCGGAGGCGTCGTCCTGCTGCGGCACAGTCCGGTGACCGACCACGACGTCCGCGTCCCGAGCGAAGTCTGCGAAGCGGTCCATGGACAGGAAGTCACTGAGCTCGACGGTGATGGCGGTCTCGGAGAACCTCTGCACGAGGTCCGGAAGCAGCGCGGCGCCGGCACTGGGGAGAGCCTGCACGGCGACGGTGCCGCGGGGCTCCCCGGTGGCGGCGTCGAGCTGAGCCCGCAGGGCCGCTAGGCGGTGCAGGATGTCGCCGGCGCCGTCGGCGAGGAGCTGACCGGCAGAGGTGAGGCGGATCCCTCGGGAGACCGGTTCGACCAGCTTCACCCCCAGGTCTCGCTCGGCCGTGCGCAGCTGTTGGGACAGTGCGGCGGGGGTGCGGTGGGTGGCGCGTGCGACGGCTGCGAGGTTGCCCCGTGCGGAGAGCTCGCGCAGCAGTTCCAGGTGACGGATCTCCATTCAGTCAGCCTAAATGATCGCGTAAGAAGTATTAGGTAGACCTGAGGGGTCGAGGCTTCGAGGATGGAGCCGTGACCCTGACCCACCGTGCTCTCGCTGTCCTGGCCTCGCTGTGCTGGGGACTGAACGTCATCGCCATCCACATCTCCCTGGAGCACTTCCCGCCGTTGTTCCTCGCCGGAGCGCGCTTCCTGCTGCTGGCGCTTCCCGCGGTGATCTGCGTCCCGTGGCCGGGGGTGCGGCTCCGGCACCTGCTGGGCTTCGGGCTGGGCACCGGCACTGTGCAGTTCGTGGGACTGTATCTCGGCATGGCGGCGGGACTCCCCGCGGGCGTCGCCTCGCTGGTGCTCACCTGCGCGGCCCCGTTGACCCTGGTGCTCGGGGTGATCCTGCTGCGCGAGCCGATGAGCGGCAGCGCCGCCGCCGGTGCCGGTCTGGCGCTGGGGGGCCTGGCGCTGGCCGGTTGGGCGCGCGGCGGTGGCGGCGGAGAGTGGGCACCGTTCCTTCTCGTCCTGCTCGGTGCGGTGGGCTGGGCTGCGGGCACCCTGGCCTCCCGGCGGGCTCAGGCCGAGGATCCCCTGGCCCTGGTGCTATGGATGGCCGTGGTGCCCCCTGTCCCATTGCTGGGACTGTCCCTCGTGGTCGAAGGGCCTGAGGAGATCCGAGACGCCCTGGCCGCTTCGATCTCCTGGCAGGCGGCCCCCGCGTGGGCGGGACTGACCTATACGGTGCTGGTCGGTTCGCTGCTGGCGCCGGTGGTGTGGGTCTGGCTGCTGAGGCGGCATCCGGCCGGGACGGTGGCGCCCTACTCGATGCTGGTGCCGGTGGTGGGCCTCGTCGCCGCCTGGGCGCTGCTGGGGGAGCGACCGGCAGGGCTGGAGCTGGTCGGGGCCGTGCTGGTGGTGGCCGGGGTGCTCGTCGGCGGACGACGGCGCCCCCGGACCGAGTGAGTGCGGGCGGGGGGACTTGAACCCCCACGTCAAAGACACTGGAACCTAAATCCAGCGCGTCTACCAATTCCGCCACGCCCGCCGATGCCGCGGCGCGCCGTCGAGACTGTGGCGGCCGCGGCCCATCAGTCTACAAGAGCCGCCCCGCCGGGCTGGCGGTGCGGCTCACGCCAGCGCGGTGCGGCGTCTCAGGCCCCGAGCTTGTCGCGCAGCCGTGCCACGTGGCCGGTGGCCTTCACGTTGTACTGGGCGAGCTCCACCGCGCCGTGCTCGTCGACGACGATCGTCGAGCGGATCAGCCCTTCGGTCACGCGGCCGTAGTTCTTCTTCTCGCCCCAGGCGCCGTAGGCCTCCGCGACCTGGTGGTCCTCATCGCTGAGCAGCGGGAAGTTCAGCGACTCGTTCGCGGTGAACTTCTCCAGTGCGGAGACCGGGTCGGGGGAGAGGCCGAGCACGGCGTATCCGGAGGACTGCAGCGACGCCAGCGAGTCACGGAAGTCGCAGGCTTCCTTGGTGCAGCCCGGGGTGGAGGCCTTCGGGTAGAAGTAGACGATGACCTTCTGTCCGCGGAGGTCGCCGAGGCTGACGGTGCCTCCGCCGACCGCGGGCAGGGTGAACTCGGGTGCTGCGTCACCAGGTGCTAGTCGCTGTGCCATGCAGGGAACCTTTCGACGTGGGGGTGCCGCCGGCGGCGGCGCAGTACGGGCGTCTCCTCGGACGGGCTCGAGATGTCCTCGGGTCGCCGTGGAGCACCTCCCAGCCTATCGATCGTCGGCCTGTCGATCGTCGGCCTGCGGGACGCGGCGGTGGGGGAAACGGTGTGTAGGGTCCTGGGCGCGGTCCGCCGTGGTCCGTAGACTGGCCGCCATGGTGGAGCAGCCGAACCGCGGAGAGCAGGAGCAACGCCTGGTCGCGGCCCTGCGCGGGACCTTCGACGTCTCGGTGATGAACTTCGGCTCCTACAACATCCTCTACGCCGCCAATCTCGAGGCGAATGATGCTCGTGCCGTCCCTCCCGGGGAGAGCGCCGACTCGGTCCAGGACGCCGTGAGCATGGCCGAGCACCTGTTGGTCGGCTACCGGCGCCAGCCCACTGAGATCGTGCTGTGCCCGGTGGATCTCGCCGAAGCGATGCCACGGATCACCGGGGCGGCCGCGGATCCGGCGGACGACGCGACGCCGACGGTGCCCCTGCCGGTGAACATGACGAACCTGGCGGGCATGGCCGCTGAGGGCGACGCCGAGCGGGCGTCTGTGACCATCGCCCTGTCCACCGGTCACCGCGTGGTCCTGGACGTCCGGGGTCGCGTGAGCTTCGACGAGCTGCCCGAGGTCACGCTGGACCAGCGGCGGGACGTCCGGGACTTCACGGAGTTCGTGGACTTCTTCCTGGACCGGCTCGAGGACATGAATCCCGTGTGAGCCCGGGCCCGGCGCACGGCGACGGCCCGAGTCGACATGGCCCCGGCGCAGACGCAGGAAGCCCCGTCTCCAGCTGGAGACGGGGTTCCCGCGGAGGCGAGACCTGCACTCGTCAGAGTGGGCCCCCCGGGACTCGAACCCGGAACCTGCAGATTAAGAGTCTGATGCTCTGCCAGTTGAGCTAGAGGCCCTCGGCTGCAGGTCGTCGCTTCCGCGATCCGTTGCTCAGTCATCTGCGCAACGACATGAAACTCTAGCACCGGCTTCGTGGCCCTGCCAACTCGAGGAGTCCTCTCCGCCTGTGATCCTCATCGCACCAGCTCAGCACCGTGCCGACGGAACCGTGAGACACCCGTCGGCACGGTGCTGAGGACCTGACGGTCAGGCGTGCTGGGCCCGCATGTCCCCGAGGTCCAGGCTCCCGGAGTGACGGCGCAGCAGCCAGGCGGCGGCCGCCGCCACGAGCCCGAAGACCAGGTGCCCGACGAGGCTCTGCAGGGTCATGGCGTTGATCATGAACACCGGCATGCCGAGCATGGCGGGCATGATCAGCAGGGCACCGACGACCCACAGCACGACGCCGTAGCCGGCACCGAGCAGCAGCAGCGGTGCAGGCCGAGCGCTGGTGATCACGACGCCGAACACGACGCCGAACAGCAGCGAGATGCCCATGTGCACCAGGCCTCCGACGGCGCGCTCTCGACACCGACCAGAGCGCCGACCATGGGCAACATCCCCATCGCCGCCATCATCATGCCGAAGACGACGCCGCCCGCCAGTCTCCCAGGCCGCCATGGACAGCACGGCGTGTCAGCGTTCCCGCCGCTCCGGCGGCGTGGGCTCCCTGAGTGGAAGTCATGTCCCTCTCCTCTCCACATGCCGCAGGTGCGGCACCGGGGCGTCTCCCCGGTGGTTCCATTCCACGACGCCGAACGCGAGGTACTGACCCGAATGTCAGCCTGATGACATAATCGATGCCATGGCGCCTTCACGATTCCTCACCCTTCCCTGGCAGCAGGTGACGGCCGAGACGGCGGGCCCCGACGCCGAGATGGCCGCTCTGCGGCAGGCCGCCTGGGTGGCGCGCTGCGTGGGCCGCGGTGCATCGGCGCCCCTGAGCGCCACCGATGTCTCCGCCATCGCGACCTACCTGACCACTCGCCAGTTCGAGCCGGGGCAGAAGCTCTTCGCCGACGGGATGGCCCCCGGAGCCGAGCCCGAGTCGGCGGGAGTGTGGATCATCCGCAGCGGGCGGGTCGAGCTCATCGCGGGGGCGGGGGAGCGTCGCTCCGTGGTCCACGTGCTCCATCCGGGGGACGTCGACGGCGACGTGCAGCTGCTCCTGGACATGCCGTTCCCGTACACGGGCCGAGCACTGGAGGAGGTCACCGCGCTGCACTTGGAGGCCGACGGCTTCGAGCGCCTCCTGGGGCACCATCCGGCGATCGCCCGCCGATGGCTCTCCTCGATCGCCGAGCGCCTGGCGATGAGCCAGAACCGCATCATCGGCCTGCTGGGTCGGTCATTGACCGCCCAGATCTCCCAGGTGCTGCTGGATGAGGCAGTGCAGGGGGAGGTGCTGCTGCCTCAGCGCACCGTGGCCGCGATGATCGGCGTCCAGCGGCCCTCGCTGAACAAGGTGCTCAAGGACCTGGAGCGGCGCGGCGTGATCGGTGTCGGCTACGGGGTCATCACGCTGCGCGATGCAGAGGCGCTCGCTGAGCTGGCCCGGTGATGTTGTGAGGCAGCGCCTCAGCGCAGGCCGAACAGGCGCTGCCTGTTGACCCGCCGGGTCTCGCCCCGGATGGTGAACAGCGAGATGATGGTGCCGATGTAGAAGAATCCCAGGGTCAGCAGGAAGAGGATCCCTTTGAGGATCTTCCCCAGGTAGAAGTACTGCAGCCCTGCCACGAAGAAGAAGCCCAGGATGGTGAGCACCAGGGCGATCCCGGGATCCTTCTGCGGGCCGTCGAACGCACGAGAAGCCATAGCGCCATCCTACGCCTGGCTCAGGCCCACCTCTCCTCCTGGCCCTGGCTGACCCTGTCGTACCTGTGTAGGACCGTTCCCTGGAGCCTCCTACGGCCTTGCGAGGCGCCGCAGCGGTTCCGCCGGGAACGGAGGTGCCTGACACTGGTGATCGGAACGGCCGTCGGAGACAGGAGGTTCCCGATGTCGACAGGCTCGTCAGCACAGCGCAGGCGCGCCACGGTGGCAGGGAGACGACTCAGCCTGTCCAATCTGGACAAGGAGATGTATCCGGCCACCGGTATGACCAAGGCCGACGTGCAGGAGTACCTGCGGGCTGTCGCTCCGGTGATGGTGCCGCACCTTCGTGGCCGCCCGGTCACCCGCAAGAGGTGGCCCGACGGTGTCGGCACGGCGGAGAGCCCGATGAAGCCCTTCTTCCGCAAAGCCCTCGAAGACTCCGCCCCGGACTGGGTGCCGCGGATCGATCAGCAGCACCAGGATCACACCACCACCTACCCTCTGGTGGACGATGAGGCGGTGCTGGCATGGTTCGGTCAGGTGGCGGCCCTCGAGCTGCACGTCCCCCAGTGGCGTGTCGACGACGCCGGCGACCCGCAGCCACCGGACCGCATGGTCCTCGACCTCGACCCCGGAGACGGCTCGGACCTGCGTGACTGTGCCCAGGTGGCCCGCTGGTGCGCCGAGCTGCTGGACGGCATGGCGCTGACCGGCATCCCGGTGACCTCCGGCTCGGCGGGGATCCACCTGTATGCGGCGCTTGACGGCTCACGCACTTCTCCCGAGGTGTCCGCTGTGGCCCAGGAGCTCGCGCAGGCGCTTGAGAAGGAGCATCCTGACCAGGTGGTCAGTCGGATGGACCGGTCCGCCCGACGGGGCAAGGTGTTCATCGACTGGAGCCAGAACAGCCGAAGCAAGACCACCGTGGCCCCCTACTCCCTGCGAGGACGTCCGCGTCCGACCGTCGCGGCGCCTCGTACCTGGGAGGAGCTGGAGGATCCTGATCTGCGGCAGCTCGAATGCGATGAGGTCCTGCGGCGCGTGGCAGACGGGCTGGACCCGCTGCAGGACCTGAGCGACAGCGACGCCGTGGCCTAGAGCTCTCCCGGCCAGACGGCCGCCTCCCTGAGTCGGGCCGTGTGGAGGGGTCTGCGGGGTGACAAGTCGCCCGATGACGTCCGCTGGGAGTGATCGAGCTTTCTCGGTGACGGTCACCAGCCGGAAGGCTGACCTGCACTGATCGTGAGCCGGCGTGGCGCACGGGGGCCCTACGAGGGATCGAGGGCGTGAATTACCTCATGATTGTGTGCCCTAAAGGTCTGTGGCTGTGCTTCAATGGATGAGGATCTGTTGCGGAGCGGGCGTCCGGCTCCTCCGACCCATCCGAGGGAGACGCTATGGCCGGTGAGAGGGCAGGCACTGCGCGCGATGTGGCGCGCCTGGTCGACGGGGTGGCGCTGCGCCGTCGTTGCGCGACGTCGACGGCCCAGCGGCTGCTGGCGGGCGCCGGTCGGCTGAGTCTCGTGGCATATCGAGAGGAGCCACAGCGGGAGCTTGCGGTCCTCGCCCACGGGATGACCGACGTCGGCGCCTGGCTCGTCGTCCTGGGATCAGAGGGCACGCCGACCGCTGCCGAAGGAGATGAGGCCGACGTCCGGCTGCAGATCGACCAGTTCGGTGCGCAGGCGCATGTCCGGGTGCAGGTCGCGAGTCTCCATGCGCTGGGTCGCGTGCACATGCTCAGTCCCGATGCCGCCCACCATGCGCTCACCGAGCACGCCCTGTCAGACGAGCTGGTCGCAGCCGCCGCGGCGCCATTCGCGCGGGTGGCCATGGTGCAGAGCGACAGCGTTCTGGTCCACGCCCGCGAGGACGTGGAGAAGCTTCCGTGGGACCAGGTGGCGCAGCCAGGGGCATGGCCGCTGGGCATCGAAGAATGGAGCGCGCTGGACACCGCCGCTGCACTCGCCCCCGAGGTCGTGGCGCGGCTGATGGAAGAACTCGCGCACGGTGTGCGGCGCGGCATCCTCGGGCGGACCCTGCCGGCTCCGCGGGAGCTCGACGGGTCAGTGGAGCAAATGCTGCTCGACGTCGACGCCGAGGGGTGCACGTGGCTGGTGCGCGAGGGCGATCAGGTGCGGGCCGTCTTGATCGCGTTCGACCAGCCGGTCACGGATGCGGCCGGATTCGAGGCCGCGCTGCGGGCCTGGTGCGTGCAGGTGGCCTGAGGCCCCGAGCCCTCGGGCGCCCCGTCAGCTCACTCCTGTGAGTAGGTGAGACAGTTCGCGGTGTCACCACCGACAGTGACGGCCTCGGCGGAGCACATCAGGTCGGTGTTGTGGACGCACTCCAAGCGCTGGCACGCCCCCACGTGTCCCTCAGCGGTCGGCAGACCGCCGCGGACATCCAGGGCGATGAAGGTCCCACAGCTGGGGGAGCCGGCGGAACCGGTGATGGTGACGGCATCAGCGCGGCAGGCGCCGTCGTTGAAGGCGCACGACGTGGCGGCGCAGGACGTGACGGTGGCGAGACTGGTCATGACAGGACTCCTCAGTGCTCTGCCCGCTCGGCGGTTCCTGAGCGGATGCCGCCAGAGTATGCCTCGATGACAGGGCCCACAAGACCAGCGCGCCTCACCGGATTCCACGAGATCTCGGGGTCGGAACCGGCACCGACCGAGGCAGGCGCGCCTGGCAGGATGACAGCACACCAGTGTGATCGAACCAGGTCTGACCTGGAGCGACGCAATCGTCAGGCATGGTCGTCGGGCGGGACCATCGACCGCTCAGGAGAAGCCGGCCGTGCGGATGCGCCCGTGCGCGCCGTCGAGACCCACAGGAGGTGACGGAGTTCCCTGCCGGGAGGAGCGGCGGCCCGCCGCATGGAGCGGACTCCAGCCGGTCCGGCGCGCCGAGACGCTCGGACGTTCCGGGGAGGCTCGGAGGCACATCACTGCTGGTCACTGTCCTCGGAAGACGCCTGTGACAGTGCTCACGGGTGCGTCAGAGTTGACGCACATCACAAGTCGACGCAATATGGTGTGCCTCAGCACCCGCCGGCCGACCCGCCGTCGGGTGTCTTGTCTTGTGCACAACAATCCGAGGGGACACCCACCCGATGAGCACCACCACTCAGGAGCCGGAACCCGGCTCAAGCGCGTCAGGACCCGAGGGCGAGGACGCCGCGCGCGGACCCATCACCGGTTCGGGGAAGCGACACGGCCTCTTCCAGCGCTTTCTCGACCTCGTCGAGTTCCTCGGCAACAAGCTGCCGCACCCGGCCACGCTGTTCGCTCTGCTCGCGGCCTTCGTCGTCGTGCTGTCCTGGGCTCTCTCGCAGGCCGGGATCAGCGTCACCGACCCTCTGGAGGGCGAGGAGGTCGAGGTCTTCAACCTGCTCTCCGCAGAGGGCATCGAATGGATGTTCACCTCAGCGGTGGACAACTTCATCAACTTCGCACCGCTGGGTGTGGTCCTGGCGACCATGATCGGCATCGGCATGGCCGAGCAGAGCGGGCTGATCGGCACGGCGCTGAAGACGTTCATCCTGTCCATCCCGCGGTTCCTGGTGACCTTCGGCATCGTCTTCGCAGGCATCATGTCCTCGGCCGCCTCCGACGCCGGCTACGTGGTGCTGCCCCCGCTGGCGGCCATCCTGTTCATCGCCGTGGGGCGCCACCCTCTGGCCGGCATCGCCGCCGCCTTCGCAGGCGTCTCGGCAGGGTTCAGCGCGAATCTGCTGCTCTCGGCCACCGACGTCATGCTCGGTGAGCTCACGATCGAGGCCGCCGCGACCGTGGACCCGGCCTATGCCGAGCAGATGAATCTCGCCATGAACTACTGGTTCATCATCGCCTCCACCGCGCTGCTGGCCGTCGTCGGCACCCTGGTGAGCCAGTTCGTGGTCGAGCCGCGCCTCGGCTCCTGGCACGGCGAAGGCGTCCTGGCGGATCAGGACCGCTCGGCCCTGAAGATCACCGCCGTGGAGAAGAAGGGCATGATCGCCGCCGGGATCTCGCTGGTGATCACCGTGGGTCTGCTCCTGCTGCTCATCGTCCCGGAGAACGGTGTGTTGCGCGGCGAGGACGGCGCGGTCGTCCAATCGCCGTTCATGAGCTCCCTGGTGGTGGTCATCATCATCGCGTTCTTCGTGCCAGGGCTCGTCTACGGAATCGTCACGAAGGTGGTCCGCAATGACACGGACGTGATCAACCATGTCTCCAAGACGCTGGCCGGGATGGCCATGTTCCTGGTCCTGGCCTTCACCGCAGGCCAGTTCATCGCCTACTTCAACCAGTCGAACATCGGCCTGCTGGTCTCGGTCGGCGGAGCCGACCTCCTGGAGTCCATCAATCTCACCGGGCTGCCGCTGATCCTGCTGTTCATGGGCTTCGTGGCCGTGGTGAACCTGCTGGTCGGGTCGGCCTCGGCGAAATGGGCCATGCTCGCCCCGGTCATGGTGCCGATCCTGATGCATCTGGGCATCTCTCCGGAGTTCACCCAGGCGGCCTACCGGGTCTCGGACTCCGCCACGAACATCCTCAGCCCGCTGATGACCTACTTCGCGATCGTCATCGCAGTGGCGCAGAAGTATGACAAACGCATCGGCATCGGCTCCCTGATCTCCGTGATGCTGCCGTACTCGCTGGCCTTCATGGCGGCCTGGACGCTGATGACCACGGGTTGGATGTGGCTGGACCTGCCGCTGGGGCCGAATGCGCCGATCCACTACGAGCCCTGAGTGACGACGCTCCACGGACCGAAGATCGATCTGGTCCGCTCGTGATGCTGGTGGCGACACGGCGAGGGCGAGCGGCGTCTCTGCTGTGAGATCGCAGGTGCCGGGCGGCTCGTGAAGTGTGCTTCTTCCGTTCCGGCACTTGTGGTGTCGCGTCCACGTCTCAGGGCCTGATCAGTTCGGCGGTGGCACAGTCGACGGCCTGACGAAGGGAGTCATCGGTGATCCCGAGGGCCCATTGGGCGACGTCGGTGATGAATCGGTGGTAGGTCACATGGTCGAAGGGTGTCGGTGAGTTCACGTACGCCCCGGCGCCGTCGACGGCGACGAATATGCGGACGCAGGCGGCGAATGGATCCTGCGCAGGGAAAGCCCCCTCGGCGATGCCGTCCCGGATCAGCCCCATCAGACGCTCTCTGTCCTGCTCCTCCTGGGCCACGAGTGCCTCTCCGAGGCGCGGGTGATGCCGAGAGAGATGGCGGGCGTTGAGCCACAGTCGGGCCAGATCGTCGGCGTGGCCACCTTCCAGCCGGGCGATCATTCGGGCCAGCCGTGTCAGCGGTGCACCTTCTGCGGGGATCAGTCGAGTGCGTTCGTCCGAGAGTGCGCGTTCGCACGCGACCACCAGAAGATCCTCGACGGTGGGGAAGTAATGGCTGATCAGGCCTGGCCTGACGTCGATGCCGGCGGCGACGGCCCGCAGAGTGATCTTCTCGAGGCCCGCTGTGACCGCCAGTCGGGCAGCTTCCGCGATGATCTCGTCCCGACGTTCGCCGGGGGCCTTGCGGGAGTTCGTGGATGTGACCCTTGACACCATGCCTTCCATCTTATTGGATGAGTGACCAACAGAGTGTTGGTCATAAGACCAATAACCGGCGTGACCGGTGCGGATCGTGCACTGGAGCAGGGAGATGTCATGGCACACGACCATCGAGCCCAGGAGATGCCCGGGCATGCTGAAGTCCGGATCTCTCTGCGGGAGGCAGGTGGTGCGGCCGAGGCGAGTCTTGGGGGGAGGCGCGATGGAGGGCATGCCCCGGCGAGACCATCGGTGCAGCTTGAGACACGAGGCATCAGGCTGGTGCCGCAGCACGAGCGCAGAGGACGTCCTCGGGACCTTCTCTTCGTGTGGGCCGCTCCCATGGTCAGCGTGCTCAATTTCACCATCGGTGCGTCACTGATCTTCATGGGGCTCGAGCTGTGGCAGGCGATGATCCTCATCGTGGTGGGCAACCTGCCCTGGATCCTCACCGGAGTCGCCGCTGCCGCCGGTCCTGCGGCCGGTACCGCGAGTTCCGCGATCACCCGTGCTGTCTATGGCATCCGTGGAAACTCCGGCGTGATGGTCGTCTACGGGGGTCTCATCTCTGCGGTGTTCCTCGCGCTGAACTGGCTGGCGTCGACCTACATGGGAGCCGAGATCGTCACCATGGCCGGACTGGCCGACTCAGGAACGGCTCGTGTGGCCGTCACCATCGTCGTCTCCGTGACCACCGTGCTGGTGGCCGTATACGGGCATGGACTCATCACCCGGGCCTATGGCTGGATCACCGGGATCCTGCTGGTGATATTCGTTCTGGTCACGGCGGTGAGCCTGACAGCGGTCGACTGGGGCTTCCGCCAGCCGGAGCCGCTGCAGGGGATCCACCTCTGGGTGGTGCTGAGCATCGGCTTCGCCGTGCTGGCCTCGACCCCGCTGTCCTTCTCGAACAGCCCGGACATGGCGCGATACCTCCCCCAGGAGACTCCGCGATGGCGGATCGCCATCGCCATCGCCGCCGGCGGCGCCCTGCCGTGCATCGTCTTCACGGCCGTCGGAGCGCTGCTGGCCACCGCCATGAGCCCTGTGGCCCTCGAGATCGGGGTGGAGCACGCCCTGCTGGGGCTGCTGCCGGCCTGGTTGGGCGTGCTCTTCGTGCTCGGCGTGGTGCTGAACACGGTGGCGCTGAACGCCATGACCACCTACACCGCATCCATGGTGCTGCAGGCGATCGGACTCCCGATGAGGAGGACCACCGCGGCTGTGGCGGTGGGCCTGGTCGCCACCGGACTGACCCTCGTGCTGGTGTTCTCCACCGGACTGCTCGAAGCGGTGAACCTGCTGCTGCAGCTTCTGATCGTGATTTCGGCCCCGACGATGACACTGTTGTGTATGGACGCACTGATGCGTCGATACCGCTATGACGGGCCGGGGCTGCTGGACGCGACGGCGAACAGCCCCTACTGGGGTGTGGCCGGGTGCAGCCCCGCCGGACTGACCGCACTCCTGGCAGGGATGGCCTCTGGCACGCTGGCCCTCACCACCGAGCTCGGCACCGGCCCGCTCTCAGCGGCGCTGGGAGGCTTGGACCTCTCTGTGCCGGTCTCAGCGATCGTCGCGGGCGCCGTGTATGCCACCATGACGCGGGGAGGTCGGCGTATGCACAGGTGGTCGGTCGCCCATGAGCGGCGAGGAGGAGCGCGATGACCCAGGGTGGACGTCCTCCCCAGGCAGACCTGTCCGCGCCGGTGAACCGGCTCAGGCCGGCAGTGCCGCTTCGCCCCACCATCGACACCTGGCAGGAACCCCCGCACGTCCGTTGGGCGTTCACCCACCTCTCCGAGGTCCTGCCGTCAGCGCGCATCCATCGCCGGTCGACGGGTTCCCGCGCTGCGGCAGGTGATGAAGCGGGGGAGATGCCCAGGCTGCTGATGCGGGTTCCAGATCTCTCGCATCGGCTCGAAGAGACTCACACGGATGCTCTGCTCGTCGTCCGTCAGGGACAGGTCGCCGCGCAGTGGTACGCCCCCGGCTGCGGGCCGGATGACCAGCATCTGATCATGAGCGTGTCAAAGTCGCTGTGCGGGCTCGTGGCGGGATCGCTGACGATGGACGGTCTGTGGAGTCTTGAGGACCGCGTGATCAGCTTCGTACCGGAGCTGGCTGAGGGTGCCTATGCCCGAGCTACAATCGCTGACCTGCTGGATATGACAGTCAGCGTGGACTACGACGAGGACTATCTGAACCCTCGATCCGAGCTGCAACGTCATGACCGCAGCGCTGGCTGGAGAGGGCCCCGGCCGGGAGACCCTGGTGACACGTGGAGCTTTCTGCGCACGCTCACCGGCGCGGGTCCCCAGGGGCGTTTCCAGTACTGCTCGGCGACCACTGATGTGCTGGCCTGGGCGATCGAGCGGGCCACCGGGGCCCGCTACGTAGACCAGCTGGCTGATCGTGTGTGGTCCAGACTTCGCCCGGATCATGATGCCATGGTGACGGTGGATCGATCGGGATTCGCCCATGCCGACGGCGGAGTCTCTTGCACGGCGCGCGACCTCGCCCGGGTAGGAGAGATGGTGCTGGCCGGCGGACGAGCGCCCGGAGGGCGCGTGGTCGCGGCGCAGTGGGCCGAGAGCATCCTGGCTGGCGGAGATCCCCGCCAGATGGTCGACCAGGGCTGGACCTCGGTCTACCCCGGCGGCTCCTATACGCGGCAGTGGTGGTGCACGGGAAACCGGCGCGGCAACGTCACCGGCCTCGGCATCCATGGTCAGCACCTCTGGTTGGATCCGCAGTCGTCCACGGTCATCGTCAAACTGTCCAGCTGGCCTCAGCCGGACGCCGAGCAGGACCAACGGACGCAGGCGCTGTTGATGGAAGACCTGACGCGGGCTCTTGCCGCAGAGTGCGGCGCGGATTCGCCGTGACCGACGGCGGCGCGCTATTGTGTATCGGTCCGTGCCGTCTGTCGGGCGCCGTCTCCTCCGCGCTGCGGGGGGCCGCGCAGTCCGGGTGGCGGGCGATCGGGGTGTAGCTCAGCTTGGCAGAGCGCGCGCTTTGGGAGCGTGAGGCCGCAGGTTCAAATCCTGTCACCCCGACGGCGGCCGAGGCGCAGCGGGAGCATCGAAGCTCGCGGCGCCGCTCGGCCGCGGTCGACGCTGCGGGTTCTGCCAGAGCTCGCATCAGACATGATCAGTCGTCATCTATCAGGAGCCCCCACGTGGTCAAGAGCACCGTTGAAAATCTGAACCCGACTCGAGTCAAGCTCACCGTCGAGGTGACCTCTGAGGAGCTTGAGCCCAAGATCAAGGCCGCATACAAGAGCATCGCGGAGCAGGTTCAGATCCCCGGCTTCCGCAAGGGCAAGGTTCCCGCGCCGATCATCGACCAGCGCGTCGGCCGCGAGTACGTCGTCCAGACCGCCATCAACGACGGCCTCAACGAGTTCTACCAGCAGGGCCTGGCCGAGGCCGAGATCGCTCCGCTGTCCCGCCCCGAGGTGGAGATCGAGGAGATCCCGGACCCCAAGACCAACGAGGGCGTTCTGAAGTTCACCGGTGAGCTGGACGTCAAGCCGGAGGTGGAGCTGCCCGAGTACTCAGGCCTCGAGGTCGAGGTCGAGGCCCGCGCCGCTGACGAGGACGCCGTGCAGGAGCAGCTCGACGAGCTGCGCTCGCGCTTCGGCACCCTCAAGGACGTCGAGCGGCCCGCGGCGACCGACGACTTCGTGACCCTCGACCTGGCCGCCAGCATCGACGGCGAAGAGGTCGACAACGCGACCGGCCTGTCCTACCAGGTCGGTGCCGGCACCATGCTGGAGGGTCTCGACGAGGCCCTCGAAGGACTCTCCGCCGGCGAGGACGCGACCTTCGAGACCACCCTGGCCGGAGG
Source organism: Nesterenkonia sp. PF2B19 (assembly GCF_001758425.2). Classification (GTDB taxonomy): domain Bacteria; phylum Actinomycetota; class Actinomycetes; order Actinomycetales; family Micrococcaceae; genus Nesterenkonia; species Nesterenkonia aethiopica. The sequence continues at coordinate 21,940 of NZ_MDSS02000004.1, forward strand.
TGAGCACTCCGGCGAGGAGGCCTCCGTGAAGGTGACCCTGCAGGCCGTCAAGGAGCGCGAGCTGCCTGAGGCCGACGATGAGTTCGCCCAGATGGCCTCGGAGTTCGACACCATCGAGGAGCTCCGCGCAGACCTGCGGACCAAGGCCGAGGAGAACCTCGTCGTGGAGCAGGGCGTCGAGGCCCGCGACAAGGTCCTGGAGAAGCTCATGGAGCTCGTCGAGGTCCCCGTCCCCGCCTCCGTGGTGGAGGGACAGGTGGAGCAGCACTTCAGCCAGGGCGGCCACGCCGAGGGCGACGACCACGACACCGAGGAGCACCGCGAGGAGATCGAGAAGCAGACCCGCGAGGCATTCCGCAACGAGATCGTGCTGGACCTGATCGCCGACAAGGAGGAGATCGGCGTCGACCAGGGCGAGCTCATCGAGTACATCGTCTCCACGGCCTCCCAGTACGGCATGGAGCCCAACCAGTTCGCGCAGATGCTGGACCAGGCCGGCCAGGTGCCGATGATCATGGGCGAGGTCCGCCGCCGCAAGGCGCTGGCCAAGGTCCTCGAGCTCGCCGTCGTGAAGGACTCCGAGGGCAACGACGTCGACCTGTCCGACTTCGTGACCCCGCAGGGTGACGACGAGGAGGAGGGCGCCGCCGAGGAGGTCGCCGAGGTCGCTGAGACCGAGACGGCCGCCGACGAGCAGCACGCCGACTCGGCGGACGAGGAGTCCGACGAGCAGAAGTGAGCAGCCGCCGGACCGGAGTGAGTCCGTGTCCGTGACGCGCTGAACCGGTGCTGACCCAGCACTGAGCCCGACGACGGCGGGCCGCTGAGCCGAGAGGCCCGGCGGCCCGCCGTCGTCGTGAGCAGGGGGTGCGTCGGAGTACGGAGCTCCGCACCCTGCGCCAACAGCGAACGACGCCGCGGCACGCCTCGGCCCGGGGCGGTCACCAGGTAATGTCGGGGACAGCACGGACGGTCCTGCGCGGCGCGCGACGATCTCGCGGCGCCGCTCGACCGTCCTGACGTGAGAGAACACTGGAGTGGAGGAACGTCCATGTCTGAGAGCCTGCCCAGCATGTCGACCGTGGACCCGGCGTCCCGCGACGACTACATCTACAACCGTCTGCTCAAGGAGCGGATCATCTGGCTGGGGTCGGAGGTCCGTGACGAGAACGCCAACGCCATCTGCTCCCAGATGCTGCTGCTCTCGGCCGAGGACCCCGAGCGGGACATCTACCTCTACATCAACTCGCCGGGCGGCTCGGTGACCGCCGGGATGGCCATCTACGACACGATGCAGTTCATCCCCAACGACGTCGTCACCGTCGCCACCGGCCTGGCCGCCTCGATGGGGCAGTTCCTGCTCTCCTCGGGCACTCCCGGCAAGCGGTTCGCCACTCCGCACGCGCGCATCCTGATGCACCAGCCCTCCGGCGGCATCGGTGGCACCGAGTCCGACGTGCGGATCCAGGCGGAGCTGATCAAGCACATGAAGCAGGTCATGGCCGAGCTCACCGCTGAGCAGACCGGCCAGTCGGTGGAGACCATCCTCAACGACAACGCCCGTGACAAGTGGTTCACCGCGGAGGAGGGGCTGGAGTACGGCTTCTTCGACAAGATCGCCCAGCGCTCCTCGACCGTCTCCGGCGGCGGCGGAGTCTGAGACCTCCCGGACGACACAGGCCACGACGAGACCGGCCACCAGGACACTTCAGGAGAATTTCGATGAACCACGACGTCACCCAGATCCCGCAGGCGATGCCGCACATGCCCGCCCCGGAGTCCCGTTACATCCTTCCGCAGTTCGAGGAGCGCACCCCCTACGGCTTCAAGCGTCAGGACCCCTACGCGAAGCTGTTCGAGGACCGGATCGTCTTCCTCGGCAGCCAGGTGGACGACGCTTCGGCCGATGACATCATGGCCCAGCTGCTGGTGCTGGAGTCCATGGACTCCGAGCGGGACATCACCCTCTACATCAACTCGCCCGGGGGCTCCTTCACTGCGATGACCGCCATCTACGACACGATGCAGTTCATCCGTCCGCACGTGCAGACCGTCTGCCTGGGGCAGGCGGCCTCCGCGGCGGCGGTGCTGCTGGCAGCAGGCACCCCGGGCAAGCGCCTGGCGCTGCCCAACGCCCGCGTGCTGATCCACCAGCCCTCCATGGGCGGCCAGCGGGGTACGGCCACCGACCTGGCCATCCAGGCCGACGAGGTCCGTCGCATCCGCACCTGGATGGAAGAGGTGCTGGCCCAGCACACCGATAAGTCCGCTGAGCAGGTCAGCGAGGACATCGACCGGGACAAGTTCCTCTCCGCGGACGCGGCGAAGGACTACGGCCTGGTGGACGAGGTCCTCACCTCCCGCAAGCTGCCCGTCTGAGCGCTGCGTGTGTGTGCCGGGTCCTCCGCCTCTCGGCGGAGGACCCGGCACACACGGCGAGTCATGGTCGCCAAGGATGTCACCGCGGTGACGTAGTCTTGATCCGTACCGCCTTGGGAGGGCGGTCACCGTTCCGACGGCACAGGCCCCGGGACGACCGGACCCGATGATCTGAGGGGATTGCGAGGCATGGCACGAATCGGAGAGAGCGCCGATCTGCTCAAGTGCTCCTTCTGCGGGAAGAGTCAGAAGCAGGTGCGGTACAAGCTCATCGCAGGCCCCGGAGTGTACATCTGCGACGAGTGCATCGAGCTCTGCAACGAGATCATCGAGGAGTACCTCAACGAGGTTCAGGAGCCTGATGACTTCGAGCTCCCCACTCCCCGGGAGATCCACGACTTCCTCGACGAGTATGTCATCGGTCAGGACAAGGCCAAGCGGCTCCTGGCGGTGGCGGTGCACAACCATTACAAGCGCATTCAGGCGCTCGGTACGGCGAAGAAGACCGCCTCGCTCGAGAAGGGGCCCCTCGACGACGTCGAGATCGGGAAGTCCAACATCCTGCTGGTCGGGCCCACCGGCTCGGGCAAGACCTACCTCGCACAGTCGCTGGCCCGGAAGCTGCAGGTGCCGTTCGTCGTCGCCGACGCCACCTCGCTGACCGAGGCCGGCTACGTGGGCGAGGACGTGGAGAACATCCTGCTCAAGCTGATCCAGGCCGCCGACGGGGACATCAAGAAGGCCGAGCAGGGCATCATCTACATCGACGAGATCGACAAGATCTCGCGGAAGTCTGAGAACCCCTCGATCACCCGCGACGTCTCCGGAGAAGGTGTCCAGCAGGCGCTGCTGAAGATCCTCGAGGGCACAGTGGCCTCCGTCCCCCCGCAGGGCGGGAGGAAGCACCCGCAGCAGGAGTTCATGCAGATCGACACCTCCAACGTGCTGTTCATCGTGGCCGGCGCCTTCGCCGGGCTGGAGGAGATCATCGGCTCGCGCGCGGGTCGGAAGGGCATCGGTTTCGGCGCGCCGCTGAACACGATCAGCCGGGACGACATCACCTACGCCGACGTCGAACCCGAGGATCTGCACAAGTTCGGCCTCATCCCTGAGTTCATCGGACGCCTACCTGTGGTCGCCACGGTCGAGGACCTCGACCAGGAGGCCCTGATCCGCATCCTCACCGAGCCGCGCAATGCGCTGCTGAAGCAGTATCAGAAGATCTTCGCCCTCGACGGCATCGACCTGGAGTTCGAACAGGGCGCGCTGACCGCCGTCGTGGAGCAGGCCGAAGCCCGGGGGACCGGGGCCCGCGGACTGCGGTCGATCCTGGAGGCGGTGCTGAATCCTGTGATGTTCGACCTGCCGAGTCGTGACGATGTCGCGCAGGTGACCGTCACCGAGGAGGTCGTCCGAGAGGGTGCCGAGCCTGTGCTGCTCACTCATGCCGAGGTCAAGAAGCTGCGCAGGAAGTCTGCCTGACCGAAGCCGTCGCAGGCGGGCCACAGCGCCCCCACCTCAGGAATCCCCCACCTCAGGAATCCCCCGCCGGACCGTTCCGGCGGGGGATTCCTGCATCCGCGGCCCGTCCCCCTCGAGCCGCCCAGGACCGTCTGCCGCGTGAGCCGTGCTTGAGGCAGGTATGTCACCCCTCTGATCAGGGATTCTCGGGGTATATAGTGAGGGCACTCACAGAACGATCGCCGGGGGGCGCACCTGTTCCTGACCCTTTCCTCGGCGATGCCACCCCGACCTGAGAGAGGTGGACGGTCCATGCCCGATTCATCGATTCCCGGAGGCCCTGCGAGGGTCGCGGGCGGTCCGCGGAGGAGGAGATCCGCGACGTCGGCCCGCCGCTCGCGATCACGCCCGGCCCGCGCGGCGGCCGCGATCCTCGCCGGAGGGCTTCTCCTCTCCGCCTGCGGTGACGGAGACGCCACCCCTGTCCTGACCTGGTACATCAACCCCGATGACGGCGGCCAGCAGGTGATCGCGGAAAGATGCACCGACCAGTCCGACGGCGCCTACCGGATCCAGACCTCGCTGCTGCCCAATGATGCCCCGTCCCAGCGTGAGCAGCTCGCCCGACGCCTCGCGGCAGGGGACACCTCGCTGGACATCATGAGCCTCGACCCGCCGTTCATCCCCGAGCTCGCAGAGCCCGGATTCCTTGCCCCGGTGCCCGAGGACGTCGCAGAACGCACCACTGCCGACACGTTGGACGGCGCGCTGGCCGGCGCGATGTGGGGCGACGAACTGGTCACCATCCCGTTCTGGGCGAACACCCAGCTCCTCTGGTACCGCGAATCCGTGGTGGAGGAGGCCGGGCTCGACATGGACGAGCCGGTCACCTGGGAACAGATCATGGACGTCGCCGAGGAGCAGGACAAGCACCTCGCCGTCCAGGGCATCCGTGCCGAGTCGATGACGGTATGGCTCAACGCCCTGATCGAGTCCCAGGGCGAGTCGATCATCACCGACCCGACCGCACCGGCCGACGAGCTGGAGACCGCATTGGACTCCGACGCGGGTCGAGCGGCGGCCGAGGTGCTGCATCGCATCGGTGCAGAAGGGCTCGGCGGCCCCGGCATCGCGTCGATGGACGAGGGCCAGTCGATGCTGCTCTTCCAGCGGGACGCCGGCTCCTTCATGGTCAACTGGCCGTTCGTCTGGGCGGCCACCAACGCGGCCGCCGAGGACGGGACGGTCGACGCGGAGCTGCCCGACGACATCGGGTGGGCGCAGTATCCGCGTATGGATGCCGACACCCCGTCGGCACCTCCGCTGGGCGGGATCAACCTCGGGGTGGGGTCCCAGTCCGAGCACCCCGAGCTGGCCTATGAGGCGATCGAATGCATCGTCGCCCCCGAGAACCAGACCGAGTACTTCGTCACCAACGGGAACCCGCCCTCTTCGGAGGCGGCCTTCGACGACCCTCAGGTCGAAGAGGACTTCCCGATGGCCGACGACATCCGCGAGGCCCTGGACAATGCCGCTCCGCGACCTCAGACGCCCTATTACAACGAGATCTCGACCACGATCCAGCTGAACTACACCCCGCTGAGCGGTGTCGACCCCGAGCGGACCCCCGCCGAGGCCGACACCACCGTGGGTGAGGTGCTGAGAGGGGAGCGTCTCCTGTGACCACCACCGCTGACGACAGCCGCCGAGCCCGGCGGGAGGCTGCGGTGCAGCACCGCGCCGCGAAGTCCGATCGGGCCAAGGCGGAGGCGCGCCTCGGCTGGCTGCTGGCCGGACCCGCCTTCGTCATCATGCTCGCCGTGACCGCCTACCCGATCGGTCAGGCGGTCTTCGACTCGCTCTTCTCCTTCCGGCTCACCGCCCCGGACGAGCGACACTTCGTGTTCCTGTCCAACTACGCCACGATCTTCACCGACGGCGTCTTCTGGCGCGCCCTGCTGGTCACGGTGCTCATCACGGTGGTCACCGTGGCCGTCGACTGGTGCTCGGCTTCGCGTTGGCCCTGGTGATGCACCGGGCCCTGAAGCGCCTGCGGGGCATGCTCCGGACCGCGATCCTGGTGCCCTACGGCATCATCACCGTGGTCTCGGCCTTCGCCTGGTACTACATGTTCGACATCAACTCCGGGTTCGTGAACAGCTGGTTCGGCTTCGTGCCGGGCATCGGGGGAGACCTCGACTGGTTTGCGAACTTCGGCACCGCGATCACCGTGATCATGGCCTCGGAGATCTGGAAGACCACCCCGTTCATCGCGCTGCTGCTGCTGGCCGGACTGGCTCAGGTCCCGGATGAGCTCCTGGAGGCCGCGCGGGTGGACGGGGCCACCTGGTGGCAGCAGATGTCCCGGGTGACGATTCCCAACATGAAGGCCGCCATCATGGTGGCGGTGCTCTTCCGTGCACTGGACGCGTTCCGGATCTTCGACAACGTGTTCATCATGACCGGAGGCGATGCGGGCACCGAGGTGCTCTCGCTGTTGGCCTACCGGACGTCGATCGGACGGTTGGAGATCGGGCTCGGCTCGGCCATCTCGGTGGTGCTGTTCCTGTGCGTGCTGCTGATCTGCTTCGTCGCGATCAAGTTCTTCAAAGTCGATCTCGCCAGCGGCACGGACGCCGGCGGCAAGGGAGGGAAGAAGTGATGGCTGCTTCCGGAACGCTCACCGGCCGCCAGCGCCTGGCCTGGACCGTGCTGACTGTCGTGGTCCTGGGCTACGCACTGTTCCCCGTCGCCGCGATCCTGGCGACGAGCTTCAAGACGCCCGGAGACCTCGGCAACAACACGTTCCTCCCGACGGTGTGGACGTGGCAGAACTACGAGATGATCTTCTTCGGCAACGCGCAGGAGCTGTTCCTGACGGCGCTGCGGAACTCCATCGGCATCACGCTGATCGCCACGTTCGTCGCCGTGGTGCTCGCTACGTTGTGCGCCTATGCGATCGCCCGGCTGGACTTTCCCGGCAAGAAGGTCATCCTGGCCTCGGCCCTGGCGGTCTCGATCTTCCCGGTGATCTCTGTGGTCACACCGCTGTTCAACGTGTGGCGCGTCATCGGGCTCTACGACACGTGGCTCGGCCTGATCATCCCCTACCTGTCGCTGACCCTGCCGATCTCCATCTGGACGCTGGCCGCGTTCTTCCGGCAGATCCCGTGGGAGCTGGAGCAGGCGGCGCAGGTGGACGGCGCCACCCAGTGGCAGGCTTTCCGTCGGGCGATCGTCCCGCTGGCGATGCCCGGGGTGTTCACCACCGCGATCATCGCCTTCTTCATCGCGTGGAACGACTTCGTCTACGGGATCTCGCTGACCTCCACCGAGGCGGCACGCCCCGTCCCGGCGGCGCTGGCGTTCTTCACCGGAGCCTCCCAGTTCGAGGAGCCCACCGGTGCGATCTCCGCGGCGGCGATCGTGGTGACCATCCCCGTGGTGGTCCTCGTGCTGCTGTTCCAGCGTCAGATCGTCTCCGGCCTGACGCAGGGGGCGGTGAAGGGATGACCGTACCCGCACCGACCGGCGTCGCCGGCTCACTCAGCATCCCGCAGGGCGGGAGTCCCAGACCTGAAGACCCGGACGCTGCGCGCAGCGTCGAGACCGTGGAGGAGACGTCAGCATGGCATCCATCACCCTGAAGAACATCGTGAAGAAGTACGACGACGGCTTCCCCGCCGTCAACGACGTCTCGATCGACATCGAGGACGGCGAGTTCGTCATTCTGGTCGGTCCGTCCGGCTGCGGAAAGTCCACGTTGCTGCGGATGATCGTGGGCCTGGAGGACATCACCTCCGGCGATCTGCTGATCGACGGGGAGAGGGTCAACGAGAAGGCTCCCCGGGACCGCAACCTGGCGATGGTCTTCCAGAACTATGCTCTGTACCCGCATCTGACCGTCTATGAGAACATCGCCTTCCCGATGCGGCTGACGAAGGGGAAGTTCTCCGACCAGGAGGTGGACGACCGAGTCCGGCAGGCGGCACACATGCTGGAGCTCACGGATCATCTCGAACGGAAGCCGGCGAACCTCTCCGGCGGTCAGCGGCAGCGGGTGGCGATGGGTCGCGCGATCGTCCGGCACGCCAATGCGTTCCTCTTCGACGAGCCGTTGTCCAACCTGGACGCCAAGCTGCGCGGCCAAATGCGTGCAGAGATCTCGCAGCTGCAGCGCAGCCTCAACACCACCAGCGTCTACGTCACGCACGACCAGACGGAGGCCATGACCCTCGGCGACCGGGTGGCCGTGCTGAAGAAGGGGGTCCTGCAGCAGATCGCCTCCCCGCGGGAGCTCTATGAGCAGCCGGCCAACCTCTTCGTGGCCGGCTTCATCGGGGCCCCGTCCATGAACTTCCTCCCCGGCACGGTGGAGGGAGACGTCCTGCAGACACCGTTGGGGGAGATCCAGCTGCCCGAGGGGACGGCCGACGCGGGGCGGGGCAAGGAGATCGTGCTGGCCGGCATCCGGCCGGACTTCTTCGAGGATGCCGCCACGCTCACGGAGACGCAGCTCGCCAAGGGCACGACGTTCGAGGCGACGCTCACCCACACCGAGTGGCTCGGCAACGAGCAGTACGTGTACGTCTCCTATGAGAACGACCCCCGGGTGGCCGAGGTCCTCCAGACGCTGGCTGAGGAGATGGACGCCGACGAGCTGCGCACCCAGCTGGTGGTCTCTGTGGATGCCACGTCCCGGCTGCGCGGTGGAGACGCCGCCACGCTGTGGGTGGACTCCCGGAGGATCCATCTGTTCGATCCGGCGACCGGGGAGAACCTCACCCGGGACGCCGAGGCCGGCGCTGAGCTGACCCGGATGGCAAGGGAGGACCGCCAGCGCGACGCCGAGCGGGCCGCCGCCCAGCGGGAGTCCTGAGGGCACCGCACTCGTGAGGCGGGCGCTCACCCCTGACCAGGGGTGAGGCGCCCGCCTCGCTCTGGTGTCCCAGGGAGGGCGTGGGGCTCATTCCCAGCGGAACAGCAGCGCCGCCGCGCCGCCGCCCACGGCGGTCCACAGTGCCAACGCCACCCAGATCTGGCCGTCCACGGTCTGCCCCAGCCAGGCCTGCTGCAGGCCCTCGACGGCGGCGCCGAAGGGCAGCCACACTCCGATGCTCTGCAGGGTCTCCGGCAGGTTCTGCATCCCACCGAAGAGACCGCCGAGGGCGGCCAGCCCGAAGAAGGCGATCAGCCCGAGCGCGAGGGAGGCGTTCGGAGTGGGCGAGACGGCCGCGACCAGCATGCCGATGGCGTACAGCGAGGCGATCGCGGCGCCCATCACCGCCAGCGCCACGACTACGTCTGTGGGCAGGCTCGCGTCGAAGAAGACGCTGGCCACGGTGAAGGCGAGGACGATGCCCACCACGATTTGCACCACGCTCACCACGGCCTGGGCGACCAGGACCATCGCCGGTGACGCGGGGGTGACGGCAAGACGCCGCAGGATGTGCGTCTTGCGATAGGTGGCCAGGAAGCTGGGCATGTTGACCACCGCGACCGAGGCGACCACCATCAGCAGCATCAGCGGCAGCACATAGACGTCGAGGACGGACAGCTCATCCGTCAGGGCCTCGTCACCGAACGCCAGCGCCTGCATCACCAGGATCAGCACCGGCATGCCCAGGGGCAGGATCAGTCCTGCGGTGTCCCGGACGACCATCTTCGCCTCGGCGACGGTCATCCGCCACCAGGCGCGGGGTCCCGGACTGTGGGGTCGGACGGCGGCCAGCTCCTCCTGGAGCTCCCGCTGCGGGTGGGTGCTGCTCATCAGGTCTCCTCCTCGTCGTCGGTGTCGAACGCCCGGCCGGTCAGCGCCACGAAGGCGTCCTCCAGTGTCGAGGTGCCGGCCTGGCGCCTCAGGTCCTCCGGGGTTCCCTGCGCGATGACCCGCCCGCCGTCGATCAGTGCGACTCGGTCGCAGAGTCTCTCGACCTCATCCATCGCGTGGCTCACCAGGATCACGGTCTGCCGCCGCAGCGCCTCCAACGCCGACCAGACCCGGCGGCGGGCGCTCGGGTCCAGACCGGTGGTCAGTTCATCGAGGATGACGACCTCCGGGCGGCCCACCAGCGCCAGAGCGATGGAGAGTCTCTGCTGCTGGCCCCCGGAGAGCTTGGAGAAGCGGGTGCGTGCCCTGCTCCGCAGCTCGACCATCTCGAGCACCTCCTCGGTGCCCAGCGGGTCCGGATAGAAGCTGCGATAGAGGTCCACCAGCTCCTCGCAGGTGAGGGCGTCATGCAGGGACGCCTCCTGGAGCTGGACGCCCAGGACCCGTCGCACCTTGGTGCGGTCGCGCCAGGGGTCGAGCCCCAGGATGCGGACCTGTCCGGACGTGGGACGGCGCAGTCCGGCGATCATCTCGACCGTGGAGGTCTTGCCCGCTCCGTTGGCGCCCAGGATCCCGAAGGTCTCCCCGGCACGGATGCTCAGGCTGATGTCGTCGACGGCGTTGGTCGTGGTTCTGCGGTATCGCTTGGTCAGATGCTCGGCATCCACCGCGAGCGTCGGTGTGTTCGTCATGTCTCCAGCCTCGCCCGGGGCGCGACGGCGCGGCAGTGCCGGCGGTCATGGAGTCGGACATGACTTTCGGCACTGGAGAGGGATCAGCCCCGACGCGCTAGTCTCACCCTATGGGCCCCCACCAGAGACGGACGTCGGCGTCGCATCAGCGGCGCGCAGAATTCAGCGCCGGTGCGGCGATCCTCGCGCTGTGCCTCGGGGTCGGGGTGGTGGTCCTGCTGACCGGCATGCGTCCCTACATCCCGGTCCTCGCCTGGTCTGCGCTGCTGGTCGCATGCCTCGTCGGCGTGTTCTTCGCCGCCGCCCCAGTGACGGACCGCAGGATTCAGCTGGCCAGCTACGCGCTCGCCGTGCTGAGCTCGTGGGCCCTGCTGCTCACGCTGCCCGGACAGGGCATGCTGGTGGTCATCCTCGTGGTGGTCGCCGCGGTGGGCACCTATGTGGTGCCGATGGCCGCCGTCGTGGGTGTCGTCGCTCTGAACACCGTGGTGATCGCGGTGCATGCCTGGGCCCATGGGGCGGGCGTGGTGGACTACGTGGCCACACCGATCTTCTACCTGTTCATCCACCTGGCGGCGGTGCTGTCCACCTGGAGCCTGCAGCAGGAGGCCCGCATGCGGGCCGCCCTGGAGCAGAAGACGGTGGAGCTCACGGCCGCCTCGGTGCTGCTGGAGGATTCCGCGAAGACCGCCGAGAGGCTGCGCATCTCGCGGGACCTGCATGACCTGCTCGGGCATCAGCTGACGGTGCTGAACCTCGAGCTGGAGGCGGCGCGCCATCGCAGCGCCGATTCTGCGGCGGAACACGTCGAGCGGGCGAGCGGGCTCGCCAAGAAGCTGCTGGGGGACGTCCGCAGCACGGTCGGAGAGATGCGCGCCGCCGACCACGGTGACCTCGCGGAGGCGCTCCAGCGTGTGGCTGCGGCGGTGCCCAGCCTCGACATCTGGATCCGGGTGGAGACCGACGTCGAGGTCGATGAGCAGCAGCAGGACGTTCTGGTGCGGGCGGCCCAGGAGATCATGACCAACACCATCAAGCATTCGGAGGCCTGGACGCTGCGTCTGGACGTCGCGCGCCAGGAGGACAGGATCGTCCTCACCGGGGTCAACGACGGCACCACTCCTTCCAGCGTCACGCCGGGGCACGGGCTGACGGGCCTGCGTGAGCGCGTCGAGCTGCTCGGCGGAACGCTGACCGTCACCCCCCGACGCCGGTTCACCGTCCAGGTGGACCTTCCGGCGCACGGACGACGCGCCGGATCGACGCTCGAGGAGGCGGACAGAGCATGAGCACCGAACCGTCGGGGACCCCCGAACTCGGCCACGGGGAGGACCCTCGCGTCGTCGTGGTCGACGACCAGACCCTGGTGCGCCAAGGCGTCCGCACCCTGTTGGAGCTGGGACGGACCACAGTGGTCGGTGAGGCCGGAGACGGAGCCGAGGCCCTCGACGTCGTCGCGCGCACCCGCCCGGACGTGGTCCTGCTGGACCTGCGCATGCCTCGCCACGACGGCCTGTGGTTCCTGGAGCAGCTGGAGGCCGGTGCCTTGGGGGAGCTGGGCTCCGAGCTGCCGGTGCTGGTGCTGACCACCTTCGACGACGACGCCCTCGTCCTGGAGGCCCTGCGGCACGGCGCCCGCGGCTACCTGCTCAAGGACGTGACGGTCGAACAGCTCGCCCGGGCGGTGCGCACCTTGGCCGAGGGCGGCACCCTCATCGCCCCCTCCATCACCGACCGACTCCTGCGCGCGATCCGCTCCGGCCCTCCTCCGGTCGCGCCGCCGACGTCGGGGTGGAGGAGCTCACGTCGCGTGAGCTCGAAGTCCTTCGCCTGGTGGCCGAAGGGTATCCGAACCGGCAGATCGCGGAGCTGGTCCACCTGGCCGAGGGCACGGTGAAGAACCACATCTCCGTCATCCTGCAGAAGCTCGGGGCCCGGGACCGCACCAATGCGGTGCTGCGCGCGCTCCACGAGGGGATCCTCGGCTGACCTGGCCCGGAACAGGTGCTAAGTTGTCCATGGATCGTCCGTCCCGCCGCACCAGCGGTGCACGGATCCTGCCCGATGACGAGCGGAGTTGAACATGAGCACCATCCCGGCCGAGCTGAAGTACAGCGCGGAGCATGAGTGGGTCGCCACCACGGACACCGACGGCGTGGTCCGCGTGGGGATCACCGACTTCGCCCAGGACGCCCTGGGCGACGTCGTCTATGTCGAGCACCCTGAGACCGGCAGCACGGTGGCCGCCGGTGACGTGGTCGGAGAGGTCGAGTCGACCAAGTCCGTCTCGGACATCTACGCCCCGGTGGCGGGCGAGATCGTGGCCGTCAACGAGGCCCTGGAGGCCGATCCGGGCTCGGTCAACTCCGACCCCTACGGCGCCGGCTGGCTCTTCGAGGTCAAGCTCTCCGCCGCGGACGCGCTGGACGGCCTGCTGTCTGCCGAAGACTATGAAAGCCAGGTAGGCTGAGACGACATCGTCGAAGGGAAGGGAGGCCGCCGTGTCCACGACTTCTGGCGCACCGGATGAGCGAGAGAACATCGCTGAGACCACGAGCATCTCGTTGCCGCCTGCCGAGGCGCGTGCCGCACAGCCGCGTCTGACCGACGACGACAGGGAGGCCATCGCGGCGCTCCCGCAGGGGTCCGCGCTGCTGGTGGCCCACTCCGGCGCCAATCAGGGGGCCCGGTTCCTTCTGGACAAGGACGTGACCACCGTGGGCCGTCACCCCGAGGCGGAGATCTTCCTGGACGACGTCACGGTGTCTCGTCGGCATCTGACCTTCCGTCGGATCGCCGGCGGGTTCGAGCTGGAGGACCTCGGCAGCCTCAACGGCACCTACGTCAACCATGACCGCGTGGACCACTACACGCTCAAGGCGGGGGACGAGGTGCAGATCGGCAAATTCCGGCTCACCTACTACGCAGGAAGCAAATGAGCTGCGTTTGCTGCTGAGCACGTTATCCTGAGGCTGTTCTCCTCTACCTTCCCCCTGAGCCTGAAAGAGGATGCGCCGTGAGTGTCTCGCCCATGAGGAAGCCGAAGGCGTCCGCTGAGGACGTCGACCCGGCGACCACGCATGTCTTCACGATCTCCGAGGTCCTGCGGGAGCTCCAGAACGAGTTTCCGGACCTGACGGCGTCGAAGCTGCGGTTCCTCGAGGAGCGCGACCTGGTGGAGCCGGCCCGCACCCCGTCCGGGTACCGGAAGTACTGCGCCGCCGACGTCGAACGCCTCCGCTTCATCCTGGCGTTGCAGCGGGACCGCTACATGCCGTTGGACGTCATCAAGAAGACGATGGACGCTCTGGACGCGGGGGAGCAGCCCGAGGAGCTTCCCGAGGCGGCCCCTGTGGGTCCCCGCGAGGTCACCACGGAGATGGCCGCGCAGATCACCGGCCGGATCCGCCCGTTGACCCGCAAGGAGCTGCGGGCGCAGTCGGGGGCGACGCGCGGCATGCTCGACACGCTCGAGAAGTTCCGGATCATCCGGGCGGACGCGGACGGCAACTACAGCCACCATGACCTCAAGGCGGTCCGCGCTGTGCGGGTCCTGGCGCGCTACGGGCTCGAACCCAAGCACCTGGTCAACATCCGCCGCTCGGCAGACAACGAGCTGGACCTGATCGGTCGGGCGATGGCCCCCTACGCGGCCCGCAAGGACGCCGCCGCGCGGGCCCGGGTGGCCGAGTCCTCCAAGGAGATGTTGCAGTCTCTGAAGGACCTCCGAGCCTCGATGATGGATTCGGCGGTCGAGTCGTTGGACCGGAACTGAGCCGTACCGCTGTCGACGCGCTCTGACGTGCGGGCAGGTCTGGACAACTGCTCCCCGGGGCGGTGACCATGGAAGTGCACGGTCGTCGTGCGCGTCCGCGCGTGCACCGCAGTCGAGGCGACCGGCGCACCGGAGGTGGGGAGGTCGCAGTCCGATGACACAGCGGCAGATCCGTCTGAACGTGGTGGGCGTGCGCATCGAGGTGCCCTCACATCAGCCTGTGGTGATGCTCCGCGGCGCAGAGCCGGGGATGGAGGATCTCCACGTGGCCATCATGGTCGGCACCTCGGAAGCCACTGCCATCTCGATGGGCATGGACGGGCAGACGCCCCCGCGGCCCATGACCCATGACCTGCTGGTGGATGCGCTGACCGGCCTGGCCGACGGCGTCGAGTCGATCGAGATCGGACTCCTGGACAGCTCCACCTACTTCGGCACCATCCGGCTGCGTCGCGGCCAGGTGCTCGATTCCCGCGCATCCGATGCGATCGCCGTGGCGGTCCGCACTGCGGCGCGGATCACCATGGCCGAGTCCACTCTCCGGGCTGTGGCCGTCACGCCGCCGTACCGGACGCGACGGCGGGGACTCCGGTTCCTCCGGCCCGGGTCAGCGGCCCGCCGCACCCCCGGGCGCCAGTCCCGAGGCGGCCGATGTGGCGGGGCGGGGACCGATCTCCGCAGACGAGATCAAAGAGTTCCAGAAGTTCCTCGACGGCGCGGAGCCGGAGGACTTCGGCAAGTCCACCTCCTGAGCGGGAAGCTGGTCGACAGCTGTGGGCGCGCGCCTCGGAGGGGAGTAGAGTGTGGGCGTCGTCCCGAGGTGTCGTCATCGTCGGGGTTCTGTGCCCCGGCGTCGCATCGGGCGACACGCCGCCACGGTCGGAGCGGATGTCTTTGACCCCCGGCTGCTGCCGTTCTACCGTCGAGGAAGAAGGTTTCCGCATGCGTCGTCCTGACTCGCTCGGTCCGCACCGTGAGGTGTCGGCCGAGGGCGACGAACTTCCCCCGGCGGGACCGCACCGAGGAGGGTATACGTGAGTCTTGATTCTCGCAGCGATGCGCAGCAGGGGCCGGGCCGAGTTCCGCAGCATCCTGTCCTGCAGCAGCGGCTGTTCGACGACGGCCTGCCGGACCTGGATGAGGAGATGGGCTACCGCGGCCCTGTGGCCTGCGCGGCGGCCGGGATCACGTATCGGCAGTTGGACTACTGGGCGCGCACCAAGCTCGTGCAGCCGTCCCTGCGCAATGCATCCGGCTCCGGTTCGGCCCGCCTGTACTCCTTCCGGGACATCCTGGTCCTCAAGGTCGTCAAGCGGTTGCTGGACACCGGGGTCTCCCTCCAGCAGATCCGGACCGCCATCGAGCACCTGCGGGAGCGCGGAGTCGAGGACCTCGCGCAGATCACGCTGATGTCCGACGGCGCGTCGGTCTACGAGTGCACCTCGGCCGATGAGGTCATCGACCTGGTCCAGGGCGGCCAGGGCGTCTTCGGGATCGCCGTGGGGAGAGTGTGGCGCGAGGTCGAAGGGTCGCTGGCCGAGCTGCCCCGGGAGCGGACCGACGCCGAGGATGAGGCGGCGGCTCCGGCGACCGGAGACCATGCGGTCCAGCAGGAGCTGTCCGCCTTCAGCCAGCAGGATGAGCTGGCGAAGATGCGCGCTCGGCGACGCTCGCAGGCCTCCTGAGCAGAGACTCCCGGACATGAGGAAGGGGCCCGATCCGCGGATCGGGCCCCTTCCTCATGTCCGGGAGAGGTGTCGCGGCGCAGGACGCCGAGACGCTCAGAGGAGCTGGTCGAGGAGCTGGTCGAAGGACTTCGCCAGATCGCGAGCCTGGTCGCCCGGCCACTGGTGGACCGGGTAGGCGGCGCCCTGGATCTGCTGCCAGAAGGCGTTCTCCTCCAGCACAGGCAGCATGAGCTTC
Organism: Nesterenkonia sp. PF2B19; assembly: GCF_001758425.2. Lineage (GTDB taxonomy): Bacteria > Actinomycetota > Actinomycetes > Actinomycetales > Micrococcaceae > Nesterenkonia > Nesterenkonia aethiopica. The sequence continues at coordinate 38,000 of NZ_MDSS02000004.1, forward strand.
TCCTGGTAGAGGCGCTCCATCTCCAGGAGCCGGTACTCGTGCTCCGTGGAGTCGGCGCGGGCTCTGTTGACCACCACACCGGCTGACTTCAGCTGGGGGGCGTACTCGTTGGAGAACAGCCGGATGGCTCGCATGGTGCGTTCGGTCCCGGCGACGGAGAACAGGCTGGGCTCGGCGACGAGGAGCACCTGGTTCGAGGCGGCCCAGGCGATGCGCGTCAGTCCGGCCAGTGACGGGGGACAGTCGACGAGTACGAGATCATAGCCCTCCAGGCCTGTCAGGAGGGTCCGGAGGCGTCGCATGTCCCGCGGACGGATGTCCGGGCGGTCGAACGTGGCCGACAGCGCGGAGCCGACGATGACGTCGAGAGTTGCGTCGGCGCGCTGGTCCTCCGGCAGCAGGTCGATCCAGCCGGAGCGCACCACATGCTCGGAGACCCGCGTCCTGCGGGCGTCCTTGAGCAGCTGACCCGCTTCCGTGCCGGCGCCGCGGGAGACCGCGAGCCCGGTGGTCGAGTCAGCGTGGGGGTCAAGGTCGATGACCAGCGTCCTGACCCCCTGCTGGAGGGCGGCAGACGCCAACCCCATGGTGACCGAGGTCTTGCCGACCCCGCCTTTCAAGCTGGACACGCTCATGATCTGCACGCGTCCCATCATAGGGACTCCCCGGTGCTTTGTGGTGGCGACTCCCGGGGGCGGCCGGGTGTGACACCCGCACGACTGCTGACGACGTCATCCGAGCGCGGGCGGAGTCCCGGCCGGGTCGCCGGATCTCTCCTCCTCCGCAGCGGCCCGGGCGGCCCGGTGGCCCTGCAGTCCGCTGAGGATGTGGGCGGTCATGATGGCCTCCGCCCACTCGGCGTCTCCGGCCTCCGCGGCCAGGATGAGCTCGTCGTGATGCATCAGGGACCGGGCCAGCGCCTCCGACGAGTAGGCCGCGAAGACATGGGCCACCAGCAGCGGCGTCACCAGGTGTCGCGCGGAGGCGGCCAGGGCCCGGTTGCCCGCCGCGTCCAGGAAGATCCGGTGGAACGCGTTGTTCAGCCGGGAGAGCTCCGCGCGACGGGAGGGGTCGTGGGCCAGCGTGTGCATGCGAGCGCTGATGATCTTCAGCTGCTCCAGGTGTCCACGCTCCAGCCGCGGGACGGCGTCGGCCACGACGGCGGGCTCCACCCGTGCCCGGGCGCGGTAGATCTGCTCGATGTCGGAGAAGCTGTGCTCTCGGATCCGGGCGCGCGGTGCGGAACCAGCTCGACCACACTCAGCGCGGCCAACTCACGCAGCGCATCGCGCACCGGTGTGCGGGACACGCCCAGACGTTCAGCCAGAACTCCCTCCCGCAGCCACTGGCCGCCGCTGTACTCGCCGGAGGCGATCAGTCCCAGGAGGTCATCGGCCAGCGTCGCCATCAGCCCTCCCCGGGTGGGTGTCGGGCCACGTGGCGGCGGCCAGGTCGTCGCGGCTGCCGCCGCGTGCGACGAAGGAGGTGACGGGGAATCCGGTCAGGTCGGTGACCTCGGCGGCGAGTCGGCGGTGCTTCTCGAAGTCGATGCCGGTCTCGATGCCCAGCCCGCCCAGCAGATGCAGGAGGTCCTCGGTGGCCATGTTGCCCAGCACCGTGGGATCCCCCGGGAACCACATGTCGCCCCCGAGCCCGGAGAACGAGGCCTCGAGCCAGTCGGCGCCGGCCGTGAGCGCCGCCAGCGCGTTGGCGGGGGCGAAGCCGTTGCGATTGTGCAGGTGGACTCCGCAGCTCAGCTCCGGGAATCGTCGGCGGACCTCGGCCACTCCGTCATGGACCTCGGCGGGATGCTCCTGCCCGGTGGTGGTCGCCAGATAGACGGCGTCCGCCCCGGCTTCCAGGGCGCCCTCGACGACGGCGATCCGCTCGGCGGAGGGGACCGTGCCGCGGCTGGGGGCGAAGAAGGCACAGGCGACGGCGACGATGAGCCGCTGACCGGCGTCGGCGGCGAGGCGCCCGATCTCGCGCGTCTCGGTGAGCAGCTCCGAGGTGGACCTGTTCTGGTTCTTCAGTGCCATGCCGTCGTCTGCCGGAACCACCACGGCCACCTCGTCGAGATCGCAGTCGGCGGCGCGCCGCATGCCCCGCAGATTCGGGACGAGCCCCCGATAGGTAACACCGTCGATGCGCGGGACGCGGCGCAGCAGCTCCTCGGCGTCGGCGAGCTGCGGGAGGATCTTCGGGTGGGCGAACGACGCCACCTCGATCTCTGTGACGCCCGCATCGATGAGTCGGTGGACGATCTCCACCTTGGCCCCCAGGGGCAGCGGCCGCTCCACGGCCTGGAGCCCGTCGCGCAGACCGACCTCCACCACGCGGGCGCGCGCAGGAAGCTTCCAGACGTCGGAGAGAGAGGGCACGGGACGGCTGTCGCTGTTCATCGCACGACCCCCTGGTCGCGGAGGCTCTGACGGGACGAGGCGTCGCGCCCGAGCTCGGCGAGGATCTCGTCAGTGTGGGCCCCCAGTGCCGGACCGGGCCAGCGGATGCCGCCGTCGGTGCGGCTGAGCCGGGGGAAGGTGTTCTGCATCGGGACCTCGCCCAGCACCGGGTGGGGCACTGCGGTGATCGACTCGCGGGCGGCGTAGTGCGGATCGGTGAGCATCTCCTGAGGCCGGAAGATCCTGCCCACCGGCACCTCGTGCTCCTCCAGGAGGGATTCGAGGGCCGCGGAGTCGAGGGTGGAGGAGAACTCGGCGATCAGCTGGTCGAGCTCCTCCTGGTGCTCGCCGCGCCCGTGGTGGTCGGCGAAGCGCGCGTCGTCGGCCAGGGCAGGGTCTCCCATGGCCCGCGCCAGGCGGCGAAACACGGTGTCCTGGTTCGCCGCGATGATCACCCAGAGCCCGTCTCGGGTGGGGTAGACGTTGCTGGGGGCGATCTTCGGCAGGATCGAGCCGCTGCGCTCCCGCTGCACCCCACCCAGGGCCCAGTCCGGCACCAGGGACTCCATCACCGCCAGCACGGACTCATAGATCGAGGAGTCGACGATCTGTCCTCGGCCGCTGCGGTGGCGCTCGTGCAGGGCGGACAGGGCGCCGAGTGCCGCGAATGTGGCGGCCAGCGTGTCGCCGATCGAGATCCCGACGCGGGACGGCGGCGTCGACGGGTCACCGACGACGTGGCGCAGGCCGCCCATCGCCTCGCCGATCGACCCGTAGCCCGGCCGGGAGGAGTACGGACCGGTCTGTCCGAAGCCGGAGACCCGGACCACGATCAGACCGGGGTTCTCCCGCATCAGCTCCGCGGGGGAGAGGCCCCAGCGTTCCAGGGAGCCCGGGCGGAAGTTCTCCACGAGGACGTCGCTGCCGCCGATGAGCTCCCGAGCGATCCGCTGGCCCTCCTGCTGGCGGAGATCGAGAGCGAGGGACCGCTTGTTGCGTCCCAGCACCGCCCACCACAGCGACTCTCCCCGAGGGTGCGCGCGCCCCCACTGGCGGAGCGGGTCTCCGGTGGTGGGCTCCTCGATCTTGATGACATCGGCACCCATGTCGCCCAGGAGCTGGCCGCAGAAGGGGCCGGCGATGAGCTGCCCCATCTCTACCACGCGGAGGCCGGCCAGGGGCCCTGAGCCTGTGCTCGCGGTGGACGTGAGGGCCTGGGCCGGCGGAGTCGGCTGGATCGGCTGGGTCATCGGGGTCGGTCTCTCCTGTGCGCGGATCGGATGCCTGACTCAGGCGGCCGGTGTTAGCTCTGTCACAGAAGACAGTATACGATCTTGGCTGTGCTCATATCTGTCGCCATCACCCCTGGTGGCAGATCGGCTCGTCAGAGCCGATCGTGAACCCCGCAGAACCCGCGGAGAACCCTGGCGCTGCCGCGCTGTATACAACTCTTCGAAGGACTGACATGAAGGAACCCATCCGCAGGCCGTGGATCTGGGTGGTGCTGGCCGCGCTCGTCCTCTTCAACGCCCCCTGGTACCTGCCAGAGGGAAGCATCGCCCCGTACTGGTTCGGGATCCCCTACTGGGTGGTCGTCGTGCTGGTGCTCTCGGCAGGACTGAGCGCCTTTCTCACCTGGGTGTGCCTGACGCAGTGGCACATCGTCGAGGACGAGGAGGAGGCCGACACCCATGGATGACGAGACCATGGACACTCAACTGGCCTTCGCCGGTGCCGACGCCATCATCATCCTGTGCCTCTACGCGGCCGCGATGATCACCGTCGGGTGGATGTGCGGCCGGGGGAAGGGACTCGGCAAGAGCGTGAGCGAGTACTACCTCGCCGGCCGCAACCTCGGCTTCATCACCTTGTTCTTCACGCTCTATGCCACTCAGTACAGCGGGAACACCGTGGTGGGATACGCGCCCCAGGCGTTCCGCGAGGGCTTCTCCTGGCTGCAGTCGATCCCGTTCTTCACCGTGATCATCGGCGTCTACCTGCTGTTCGCGCCGCGGCTCTACGCCGTCGGACGATCACGCGGCTTCGTGACGCCCACGGACTGGATCAGCCAACGTTTCCAGTCCCGAGCCGTCACGGCGCTGGCGATCGTGCTGATGCTGTGGGGTCTGGCCAACTATCTGCTCGAGCAGCTGGTGGCGATCGGCCATGCGGTCTCGGGCCTCACCGGCGGAGCCATACCGTATGGATGGGCGGTGATCGCGTTCATCGTGGTCATGCTCGTCTATGAATGGCTCGGCGGCATGCGGGCGGTGGCCATCACGGACGCGATGCAGGGCATCATCCTGATGGTCGGCATCGTCATCATGCTCATCGGTGCGCTGGCGCTCACCGGCGGCGGCATCGGAGACCTGACCGCCTCCATCGCGGAGAGCCAGCCGGAGAAGATCGGCGTCCCGGACACCCTGACCTCGATCAATTGGCTGTCCATGCTCGTGATCGTGGGCTTCGGCGCGGCGATGTACCCGCACGCCATCCAACGCATCTACTCCTCACGCTCGGAGCGGATCCTCAAACGCTCGTTGGCCCGGATGACGTGGATGCCCTTCATCACCTCGGGGCTGGTCTTCGTGGTCGGCATCATCTGCATCGACCTGTATCCCGGGCTGGACGTCTCCGCCTCGGAGCAGCTGGTCGGACTCCTCGCCAACGACGTCGCCTCGCTCAACCCGTTCTTCTACTGGACGATGGTGATCCTCTTCGGCGCGGTGGTCGGCGCGATCGTCTCCACGGCGGACTCGGTGCTGCTGAGCTTCTCCTCCATGGTGTCCCATGACATCTACGGCAAGCTGGTGCGTCCCTCGGCCTCGGACGGGCAGAAGGTGCTGGTGGGAAAGGTCACCGGCATCGTGCTGATCGCCCTGCTGCTGTGGATCGCCTGGAATCCGCCGGGGACGCTGTACCAGATCTTCGTGCTCAAATTCGAGATCCTCGTCCAGGTGGCGCCGGCGTTCGTCCTCGGGCTCTACTGGCGCAGGCTCTCGGCCCCGGCGGTGTTCTTCGGCATGCTCGCCGGCGCCGCGGTGGCCGCAGCCATGACGCTCAGCGGCAACTCGACGTTCCTGGGTGTGCACGGCGGCACCTACGGGCTGCTGCTGAACTTCGTCGTCTGCGTGGTCGGTTCCTGGTTGGTGCCGCCGAGCGCCGCCAGGCAGCGGGCCACCGACGAGCTCACCGGCTCGGGGCTGCCCGCCGTCCGCGTCTGAGGGGAGCGGGCACGACGAGGGGCCCTGGCGGGGAAGCCTCCAAGCATCCCAGCCAGGGCCCCTCGTCAGAGCCGATTGCGTCGTCAGCCGACCTGCATCTCGCCCATCTCGTCCCATCCGTCGCCGTCGATCTGGCGCGAGATGATCTTCGGGGTGGACACCAGCGCCTGGTGCATGGGCCCGCCTTCTGCGATGGCCCGGAGGAAGTGGTCGCTGGTGACGTGCGCCTCCGCGGCGTCGTCGTCGAAGGCCTCGACGAGCACGTACTCGTTCGGGTCCTCCACACTGCGGGACCAGTCGAACCACTTGTTGCCGGGCTCGGCGCGGGTCGCCTCGGTGAACTCTCGGGTGATCTCGGGCCACTGGTCGGCCAGCTCGGGCTTGACCTGGAACTTCACGACGATGAAGATCATGGATCTCTCCTTCGGGTCGGGCGGGTGGTGCGGACGCCGGGAGGACCGGACGTCTCCGTGCTCCAGTATGGTCTCTGCCTCCCGGCTCCGGCGTCAGGGGAGCCCCTGCGGAGGCGGACGTCACAACCCTGTCCGTTGAGCCTGCGCTCCGGATCAGCTCCCCGTCACGGCCATAGGATGGACTCATGACCGACTCCGCACCGGGCGTTCCGCTCACCCCTGACCTGGCCATCATCGGATCCGGCTCCGGCAACTCGCTCATCACGCCGCACTGGGACGGCCGCCCGGTGGTGCTGGCCGACCGCGGTGTCGGCAGCACGGACGCCTTCGGCGGGACGTGTCTGAACGTGGGCTGCATCCCCACCAAGATGTTCGTGCGCCCCGCCGCTTTGGCCCACAGCACCGAGGAGGCCGGCCGGCTCGGCGTGGACCTCCATCTCCGGGGTGCGGACTGGCCACAGATCCGGGACCGGATCTTCGCCCGTGTGGACGCCATCTCGCGGGCTGGGCGGCACTACCGCGCTGAGGAGCTGGACCACGTCACCCTGCTGGAGCAACAGGTTCGCCTGACGGGCCCTCGCTCCTTCCTCGCCGAGGACGGCACCGAGGTCCGCGCCGAGCAGCTGGTGCTGGCCGCCGGATCCAGGCCGGTCCTCCCGGAGGTTCCCGGCGTCGACCTGCCTCAGGTCCACACCTCGGACTCGGTGATGCGCCTGGAGAGTCTGCCCTCCCGCGTGCTGATCGTCGGTGGGGGATACATCGCCTGCGAGTTCGCCGGGATCTTCTCCGGTCTCGGCAGCGAGGTCATCCAGGTCAACCGCAGCGTCGGTCTGATGTCCGCCCTGGACCCTGACCTGGCCAGCGCGTATTCGGCCGAGGCGGAGAAGAGCTGGACCGTGCTCTATGAGCGCACCCTGGGCGCGGTCGTCGCCCGCGATCCCGAGGGACGGGGCGAGCCGGCGGGGGCGACGGCCCAGCTGCTCACCGTCGACGGACGGCAGGAGGAGTACGACGTCGACATCGTCCTCATCGCGATCGGGCGTCGCCCCAACAGTGATCTGCTCGGCGCTGAGGAGGCGGGGCTGGACCTCCACGACGACGGGCGGATCGTCGTCGACGCCTGGCAGCGTGTGCTCGCCGGCGGGGAGCCCGTCGAGGGGCTCTACGCCCTGGGAGACCTCAGCTCGGCGGCTCAACTCAAACATGTGGCCAACCACGAGGCCCGGGTCGTGGCCCATAATCTGGAGAACCCGCACGACCTGCGGCCCTCGCGTCAGCACGCGGTCCCGGCCGCCGTCTTCTCCCACCCCGAACTGGCCCAGGTGGGGCTCACCGAGCCGCAGGCGGTCGAGCAGATCGGCGCCGAGCACGTCACGGTGAAGATCCAGCACTACGGCGACACCGCCTACGGATGGGCCATGGAGGACAGCACCGGCATCGTCAAGGTCATCGCCGACCGTCGTGACGGGACGCTGCTCGGCGGCCACGCCATGGGCTATCAGGCCTCCAACCTTCTGCAGCCGGTCATCCAGGCGATGAGCTTCGGACAGGACGCCCACAGCGCGGCCAGAGGGCAGTACTGGATCCACCCGGCGCTGATGGAGGTCACGGAGAACGCGCTGCTGGGACTCGACGTCCCGCCCAGCCGGCATCTCTGAGCGGCTGGGCAGGGTGACGGCGTCGCCGGCTCTCCCTTGCCGCCGTGGGGAAGGAATGACCTGGACCACCCAGCAGTTGGGGATGGATGGAAGCGAGCCGCCGACGGATGAAGCCGTCGCCGGTGACATCCCGTCAGAGAGGAGCCGAGCATGGCTGAGCGCGTAGATTTCTGGTTCGACCCCCTGTGCCCCTTCGCCTGGGTCACCTCCCGGTGGATCCGTGAGGTCGAACATGTCCGTGACGTCGAGGTCACCTGGAACGTCATGAGCCTGGGAGTGCTGAACGAGGACAAGAACCCTTCGCCGGCCGAGGATGAGGAGCAGCTGGCCCGCTGGATCCCCTCACGGGCTGCGACGGCCGTGCAGCTGGCCCACGGGCAGGAGGAGGTCGGTCGCTTCTACACCGCGGTCGGCACCGAGATCCATGACAACGACAACAAGGACTTCGCGGAGGCGACCGCCAAGGCGCTGCGGGAGCTGGGCCTTGACGAGGCGCTCCTGGAGCAGGCGAAGACCGACGTCAACGACGAGCAGATGCGGGCCTCGCATGAGAAGGGCATCTCCCTGGTGGGCCAGGACGTCGGCACGCCGATCGTGGCCTTCCAGGGCACGGCGTTCTTCGGCCCGGTGATCACCCGGATTCCTCGGGGGGAAGAGGCTGGGACGCTGTTCGACGCCTCGGTGACGCTGGCCGGCTTCCCCTGGTTCTTCGAGCTCAAGCGCAGCCGCACCGAGCGTCCGGTGTTCGACTGACGCCGTCGCCGGCCCGGCTGTGCGGCGTGACCTGACGGGCCCTGCCGCGCAGCCGGCGCGGCGGTCTGCCGCGGGAGGGCGTCAGCCCTTGCGGATGAGCTTGTGCTGGGCGGCCTGGGCCACCGGCCGGACCACGATCTGGTCCAGGTTGATGTGGTGGGGCAGGTTCACCGCGTGGGCGATGACCTCCGCGACGTCCTCTGCCGTCAGGGGCTTCTCGACGCCGCGGTAGACCGCCTCGGCCGCCGCGGCGTCGCCGCGCAGCCGCTTGGCGGCGAACTCTTCGGTGTGCACGAGACCGGGAAGGACTTCGATCACGCGGATGTTGTGCTCGGCCTCCTCCAGACGTAGAGCGCCGGTGAGCGCATGCTGGCCGAACTTGGCGGCGTTGTATCCGCCGCCGCCCTCATAGGCGGTGATCCCCGCCGTCGATGTCAGGTTGAGCACGGTGCCCTCGCCGTGGGCGCGCAGCATCGGCAGGAACGCCTGGACCATGGTGAGGGTGCCGATGACGTTGGTCCGGTACATCCAGTCCCAGTCCTCCACCCGGCCGTCGCCGACCTTCTCGACGCCCAGAGCGCCGCCGGCATTGTTGACCAGCGTGTCGATGCCGCCCTCGGCGGTGACCTGGGCCAGGGCCTGCTGGACCTGCTCGGCGTCGGTGACGTCGCAGACGATCGGGATGATGCCTTCCTGCTCGGCGAGGTGCTCGAGCTTCTCCGCGCGTCGGGCGAGGGCGTAGACCTGCCAGCCGTCGGTGGTGAGGCGGTGCGCGGTGGCCGCACCGATGCCGGACGAGGCACCGGTGACGAGAGCTCTGCGGGGCTGTGCGGACTGCGTCTGAATCATGGGTCCAGCCTAGTGAGACACGCGTCAGGTCACCACGGTCCGCCCGCATGCTGAGATGGCCGATCTCGGCGGCGACCCGGACGGCGACCCGGACGGCGACCTCGACGGGGCTCTCCGCACGTGGTGTCCTGGAGGGGCGGGCCCGGCCCCGGACGGTGGGCCGAATGCGGCCGGCGGACATGGAACAATGGCAGGCATGGCTGAACAGAACTTGGGCACAGACTCGCCCGTCATCGAGACCGCACGTCCCGAGGCCGCAGCGACCGCGACGGCATCGGTGAAGACCCCGCAGGTCCCGGACCGTCCCGCGCTGGAAGGCTTGGAGGAGAAGCTCGGCGCCGCCTGGACCCAGGAACAGGTGTACCGGTTCGAGGAGGACACCGAGCGCTCCGCGGTCTACTCGATCGACACGCCGCCGCCCACCGCCTCCGGCTCCTTGCACGTGGGGCACATGTTCTCCTACACCCAGACCGACGTGCTGGCCCGCTTCCAGCGCATGCGCGGCAAGAACGTCTTCTACCCGCTGGGCTGGGACGACAACGGCCTGCCCACCGAGCGCCGGGTGCAGAACTACTACGGGGTCCGGTGCGACCCCTCCAAGCCCTACATCCCGGACTACGCGCCGCCGTCGAGCCCGGCGAAGAACCAGCGGGACTGGGACGTCATCTCCCGGCCCAACTTCATCGAGCTCTGCGAGAAGCTCACCGTCGAGGACGAGAAGGTCTTCGAGGACCTGTTCTCCCGCCTGGGCCTCTCCGTGGACTGGACCCAGACCTACCGCACCATCGACGACAGCACCCGGGCGATCTCCCAGCGCGCGTTCATCCGTGACGTCCAGAACGGCCACGCCTACACGGCACTGGCCCCGACGCTGTGGGACGTCACCTTCCGGACCGCCGTGGCGCAGGCGGAGCTGGAGGCCAAGGAGCGGCCCGGGGCCTACCACCGGTACCCGTTCTTCACCGGTCAGGGGGAGAAGGTCTTCATCGAGACCACCCGCCCGGAGCTGCTGCCCTCCTGCGTCGCACTCGTCGCGCACCCGGAGGACGAGCGGTACCAGCACCTGTTCGGCACCACCGTGACCTCGCCGCTGTTCGATGTCGCCGTCGAGGTCAAGGCCCACCAGCTGGCCGACCCGGAGAAGGGTTCCGGCATCGCGATGATCTGCACCTTCGGAGACATGACCGACGTGACCTGGTGGCGCGAGCTCCAGCTGCCGACCCGCACCGTCGTCGGCCGAGACGGCCGGCTCTCCCGCGAGACGCCGGAGTGGATCTCCTCGGAGCAGGGTCGCGCGCACTACGAGCAGCTGGCCGGCAAGACCGTCCACTCTGCCAAGGAGGCCGTCGTGGAGCTGCTTCGCGAGGCCGGTCTGCTCGACGGCGAGCCGGAGAAGATCACGCACGCGGTGCACTTCTACGAGAAGGGCGACAAGCCGCTGGAGGTCGTGACCTCCCGGCAGTGGTACATCCGCAACGGCGGCCGCGATGCCGACCGGCGCGAGGCGCTGCTGCGCCGCGGCGCCGAGATCGACTGGCACCCCGCGTTCATGCGTTCCCGCTACGAGAACTGGGTGGAAGGGCTCAACGGCGACTGGCTGATCTCCCGTCAGCGGTTCTTCGGCGTGCCGATCCCCGTCTGGTACCCGCTGGACGCCGAGGGAGAACCCGACTACGACCGTCCGATCCTGCCCGACGAGGCGCAGCTTCCGGTGGACCCCACCACGGACGTCGCTCCTGGATACGAGGAGTCCCAGCGCGGCCAGGCCGGAGGCTTCGTCGGAGAGGCCGACGTCCTCGACACCTGGGCGACCTCCTCGCTGACGCCGCACATCGCCGGCCGGTGGAGCCACGACGACGAGTTCTTCGCCAAGGTGTTCCCGTTCGACCTGCGGCCCCAGGGGCACGACATCATCCGCACCTGGCTGTTCTCCTCCGTGGTGCGGGCCCATACCCTCAACGACTCCGCCCCGTGGACGGATGCCGCCATCTCCGGCTGGATCCTGGACCCGGACCGGAAGAAGATGTCCAAGTCCAAGGGCAACGTGGTCGTCCCCGACGACGTGCTGGAGCAGTTCGGCTCCGACGCGGTCCGCTATTGGGCGGCTTCGGCCAAGCTGGGCGCCGACACTGCCTATGAGGTCGCCCAGATGAAGATCGGCCGTCGTCTGGCGATCAAGCTGCTCAACGCCTCGAAGTTCGCACTGAACCTCGGGGTCACCGAGGAGCACATCGTCACCCGAGGCGAGGACGCCGACGTGCTGGCCGAGCCGCTGGACCGGGCGCTCATCGCCGAGTTGCGCGAGGTGGTGGAGCAGGCGACCCACGCCTTCGAGGCCTATGACTACGCCCGTGCCCTGCAGCGGGTGGAGTCCTTCTTCTGGCGGTTCACCGACGACTACGTGGAACTGGTCAAGGACCGGGCCTACGGTGCCCGCGGCGATGAGGCCCAGGCCTCGGTCCGCGCCGCTCTGGCCACCACGCTGGATGCGGTGCTGCGGCTCTTCGCCCCGGTGCTGCCCTTCGCCACCGACGAGGTCTGGCGCTGGTGGCGCGAAGGCTCGGTGCACCGTGCCGCCTGGCCCAGCGCCGAGGCGCTGGAGTCCGTCCACGGCAACCCGGCGATCCTGCCTTCGGTGGCTGAGGTCCTGGCCGGACTGCGCCGCGCGAAGTCCGAGGCCAAGGTCAAGCAGCGCACCGAGGTGCTCTCGGCACGCGTCACGGGTCCGAACGAGGCGCTGAGCCACGTGGAGGCCGCTCTGGGCGACATCCGCGCCGCGACTCGCTCGCGTGCCCTGGAACTCGTGGGCCAGGGGGAGACCGTGCACGAGCTCACCGTCACCGAGGTGGAGCTGGCCGAGCCTGAGCAGGGCTGAGCCCCGCGCGCATGTCCGCCTCGTGAGACGCCGCGGATCCGACGATGCCGACCCGACAGGATCGGGCATGCATCATCGGGTCCGCGGCGTCGTCGTCTTCCTAAGCTGATGAGGTCAGATCAACCGCAGCAGTCGGATCGAGGCGATCCGAAGGAGGAACGGATGGACAGCTGGAACCGGGCGATCGCCCTCATCGAGGAGCAGATCGCCGACGGTACGCACCACCGCACCTCGGGGACGGTCGACGTCGCCCGGCTGGCACGAGCCACCCTGACCTCGGAGCATCACTTCCGCAGGATGTTCTCCGTGCTGGCCGGGATGCCGGTGTCCGAGTACGTGCGGCGCCGGCGTATGACCCTGGCCGCACCGGCGGTGCTGAGCGGGCAGGAGCCGCTGCAGGACATCGCCGTGCGCTTCGGGTACCGCTCGGCCGACGCCTTCAGCCGTGCCTTCCGCGCGGTCCACGGCGTCGGCCCCGTGGATGCCCGCAGAGCGGCCCCTCGCCTGCGATCGCAGCCCCCGCTGCGGTTCACCCTCTCCGTGGAAGGAACACAGCAGATGACCTATCGGATCGAGACCCTGGACGCCTTCACCCTGCTGGGCCGGCGGCGTCGTCTGCCGATCGTCCAGCAGGGACCGAACCCCGCGATGACAGCGTTCCTGGACGAGTTGGGCCAGAAGACGCTGGAGGACATCGCCGCGCTGTCCACCGGCAGGCCGCCCGGTGTGCTTGCCGTGTGCACCGCCTTCGAGGAGGAGCGCGAGGACGGCAGCACGTTCGACTACTGGCTGGCCGCCGCGACCCAGTCACCTCCCCCGGACGACGGCCGGCAGCCGGACCACGGGCCGCTTGAGTCGCTTGAGGTCGAGGCGCATCAGTGGCTGGTGCTCAGCTCCCAGGGCGTGGAGATCGAAGAGATCCAGCAGCTGTGGCCTCAGGCCTACGGGGAGTGGTTCCCCGCCAACCCGTACGAGCCGCTGGACGCCCCCGAGATGCTCGCCACGGTGCACGACGACGGCGGCGAGGAGGACCACATGGAGCTGTGGCTGGCGGTCCGCCCGACGGCGCAGAGCTCTGGCTGAGCAGGACTCTGGCTGAGCAGGACTCTGGCTGAGCAGGGGGCGTCAGCCCAGGAAGGGGCCGGTCTGCAGGACGCCGAGCGTGATGCGGTCGAGCCTCTCAGTCGTGCTCCTCCTGCACCGAGCGCACCTCACGCACTCCGGAGATCTCGGAGAGCGAGCGGAACAGCTCGTCCTCGCTGACGCCCTGATGCCGGGTGAAGCGCAGCGTGGCCTCCACGATGGCGCCGTCGTCGCCCTCGACATGCCGGGTGCGCGACAGAGCCGAGGCGTATCCGAGATCTGAGGCGCGGCCCAGCACGTCCCGCAGGACGCCGCGGCCGTCGAGGTAGCGCACCTGGAAGACGCGGCTGCGGCTGTGGTGAGGGAGCCTGCGCGCCACGACCGTGATCACTGTGACGGCCAGCAGGTACAGCACGACGGTCAGCGCGGCGATGACCGGCATGCCCGCTCCGCACGCCATGCCGACCGCGGCGGTGACCCAGATGGAGGCCGCCGTGGTGAGCCCCGAGACGATGTTCTGCCGCACGAAGATCACTCCGGCGCCCAGGAATCCGATGCCGGTGACGATCTGGGCCGCGATGCGGGACGGATCCAGGATCACCTCGTCGCCCAGCAGGGGAGCGAAGCCATAGGCGGACACCAGGGTGAACAGCGCCGAACCCAGGCCCACCAGGATATGGGTTCGGGCTCCGGCCGACTTCAGTCGGACCTCCCGTTCGATGCCGATCACCGCAGAGAGCACGAAGGCGCAGACCAGCAGCACGGCCTCGGTGGCCGCGGTCTCCGAGATCCAGATGATCTGCACGGCCCGCCTCCTCGCACCCGTCGATCCGGTCCGGTGACGTCGATGTCGTCCCGTGACAAGCCACCACGGTAGCCTCGGCCTCTCCGGCTCGGAAGGGATGGCCGCCGCCCGAGTGCAGGCGCGCTCCACGGTTCGGCGTCATGCCGGGGGATCCCGTAGAATATGGGCATCAGCGACGACCCGGCCATCACCGGTGAGCTTCCGGCAGAACAGGTCCGCAGCGCGGGCCTCAGTAGATCCGGACGGGCAAGCCCGTCACAGCTGTCATGGAGAGGTCCGCTGAGCGGTCCCGGCGCCGAGGCGCCGCGGCCGACGGCGGACAAGCGAGGTGGTACCGCGTCCGGCCCGGCCGAGGCGTCCTTGCGGAAGAACGAGACGCCCACCAGTTCTTGAGCACCCAGGACGGACCTCCATGACCGAGAAGAACTCCTCACCCGTGTACCCCCGCGCCACCCCGGCGGCCGGTGCCGCCGGCTCCGTGCCCGCCTCCCCGCGCTTCCCGGACATCGAGGAGCGGATCCTCGCCGGCTGGGCCGAGGACGACACCTTCCAGGCCTCCGTGGAGAACCGGCCCGCCGATGCTGAGGGAGGACGCGGCGGGGAGTTCGTCTTCTACGACGGCCCGCCCTTCGCCAACGGCCTGCCGCACTACGGGCACCTGCTCACCGGGTACGTGAAGGATCTGGTCGCCCGCTACCAGACGCAGCGCGGACACCGGGTGGAGCGCCGCTTCGGCTGGGACACCCACGGGCTCCCCGCCGAGCTCGAGGCCATGAAGCAGCTCGGGATGACCGACAAGGCCGAGATCGAGTCCATGGGCATGGACCGGTTCAACGACGCCTGCCGCGCCTCCGTGCTGAAGTACACGGCCGAGTGGCAGGACTATGTCACCCGGCAGGCCCGCTGGGTGGACTTCGACAACGACTACAAGACGCTCAACGTCGAGTACATGGAGTCGGTCATCTGGGCGTTCAAGCAGCTCCACGAGAAGGGCCTGACCTATCAGGGCTTCCGGGTGCTCCCGTACTGCTGGAAGGACGAGACCCCGCTGTCCAACCATGAGCTGCGCATGGACGACGAGGTCTACAAGGACCGCCAGGACCCCTCGATCACCGTGACCTTCCCCATCGCAGGGGGCGGTGATCATGGGGATGCCCTGCGCGGGGTCAACCTGCTGGCGTGGACCACCACGCCCTGGACGCTGCCCACCAACTTCTCCGTGGCCGTGGGCCCGGAGGTGGAGTACGTCGTCGTCGAAGCTCCTGCGGACGGGCCGCTGCCGGGGCGCCACCTGCTGGGCGCCGAGCTGCTCGCCTCCTATGCGAAGGACCTCGGTTTCGCCGACACCGAGGACGGCACCGCCGCTGAGCACGCCTCCGCCGCCGTCGTCTCCCGGTACCTCGGCTCGGACCTGGCCGGCCTGGAGTACCAGCCGCTGTGGGACTACTACACCGACGCCGACACCTGGGGCACTCAGCACGCGTTCCGCGTCCTGGTGGAGGACTACGTCACCACCTCGGACGGCACCGGACTGGTCCACCAGGCCTCGGCCTACGGTGAGGAGGACCAGAGGTCCTCCGAGGAGGCCGGCATCCCGGTGATCCTCTCGGTGGACGAGGGCGCAAGGTTCCTGCCCCTGTTCGCCGAACCGACGGCGGCCGGCGAGGCGCCGCTGGCCGACATCGCCGGAGTCCAGGTCTTCGAGGCCAACCGCACCATCATCAACGTCCTCAAGGCCGCCGGGCGGCTGGTCCGGGAGCAGTCCTATGTGCACTCCTACCCGCACTGCTGGCGCTGCCGGACGCCCCTGATCTACAAGGCCGTCACCTCCTGGTACGTGGCGGTCACCCAGATCAAGGACCGCATGCTGGAGCACAACGAGAAGATCAACTGGATCCCCGGCAACGTCAAGCACGGCCAGTTCGGCAAGTGGCTCGAGAACGCCCGGGACTGGTCCATCTCACGCAACCGGTACTGGGGAAGCCCGATCCCTGTGTGGGTCTCTGACGACCCCGCCTACCCGCGCACCGAGGTCTACGGCTCGCTCAAGGAGCTGCAGGAGGCCTTCGGCGACGTGCCGCGCAACGCCGAAGGGGAGCCGGACCTGCATCGCCCCTGGATCGACCAGCTGACCCGTCCCAACCCGGACGACCCCTCCGGCAGGGCGCGGATGGTCCGCGTGCCCGACGTCCTCGACGTCTGGTTCGACTCCGGCTCCATGCAGTTCGCCCAGGTGCACTACCCCTTCGAGAACTCCGACTGGTTCGAGGACCACCATCCGGCGGACTTCATCGTGGAGTACATCGGGCAGACGCGCGGCTGGTTCTACACCATGCACATCCTGGCGACCGCCCTGTTCGACCGTCCCGCCTTCACCAACGTCATCAGCCACGGGATCGTGCTCGGCTCGGACGGACAGAAGATGTCCAAGTCCCTGCAGAACTACCCGGACGTCAACGAGGTCTTCGACCGTGACGGCTCCGACGCGATGCGCTGGTTCCTCATGAGCTCACCGATCCTGCGCGGCGGCAACCTGGTGGTCACCGAGGAGGGCATCCGCGAAGGTGTGCGGCAGGTGCTGCTGCCCATGTGGAACGCCTGGCACTTCTTCACCCTCTACGCCAACACCGCGAACGGGGGGCAGGGCTACCAGGCGCGGCGGGTGACCGCGGCCGAGGCCGACGTCGAGGGACTGAACCCCCTGGACCGGTACATCCTGGCCGCGACCGGAGATCTGGTCCGTGACGCCACCGCGGCCCTCGACGCCTATGACGTCTCCGGAGCCTGCGAGGCGCTCCGGGCCTTCTCTGAGACGCTGACCAACTGGTACATCCGCCGGTCCCGTCAGCGGTTCTACGAGGAGGACACCGCCGCCTATGACGTGCTGTACACCGCGTTGGAGACCTTCGCACGAGTCGCGGCTCCACTGCTGCCGCTGATCAGCGAAGAGATCTGGCGGGGCCTCACCGGTGAGCGCTCCGTGCACCTGGCCGACTGGCCGGACCCGGAGGACTACCTGCGCGACGAGCGCGCCGTGGAGCTGATGGACCTGACCCGGGGCATCACCTCCGCAGGCTCCTCGCTGCGGAAGTCCGCGAAGCTGCGAGTCCGCCAGCCCCTGGCGACGCTGACCGTCGTGGTGCCCGACGCCGAGGCGCTGGCCGGCACCTACCAGCAGATCGTCGCCGAGGAGCTCAACATCAAAGAGGTCAGGCTGCTCGACGCCACGGAGGTCTCCGCCGACGACTGGGGGATCGGCCAGCAGCTGGTGGTCAACGCGCGGGCAGCCGGCCCGCGGCTGGGCAAGGACGTGCAGAAGGCCATCAAGGGGGCGAAGTCCGGAGACTGGTCGGTCTCCGAGGGTGTCGTCGTCGCCGGCGGGCTCCGGCTGCAGGAGGGGGAGTACACGCTGACCACCACCGTCTCCGACGCCTTGGCCGATCAGGCCGTCACCGTGCTGGACGGCGTCGTCGAGGGTGCCGGCGGCGGCTTCCTGGTCCTGGACACCCGTCTCACGGCCGCCCTGCGCGCGGAGGGCACGGCGCGTGACCTGGTCCGCTCCGTGCAGCAGGCACGCAAGGACGCCGACCTGCAGGTCTCCGACCGCATCCGCACCACCGTCACGGCGACCCCGGCGACGATCTCCGCGCTGGAGAGCCACCGGGATCTCCTCTGCGAGGAGACGCTGACCGACGATCTGCGGCTGTTCAGCGACGACGGCGCCTCCGAGCCGCTGATCAGCGTGGTCCGGGCGTGACGAGGACCCCGACGCCGGCCGGCTGCAGCACGATCGCCCGCTACTCGACCTTCTGCAAGGAGACCTGACATGTCAGATTCTGAGTCGCTGAACCCTGTGGAGGGACAGCCGCTGGACCAGTTCTCCGTGGCCAGCGTCTACGCTGAGCTGCTCTCCCGAGCCCCGGAGAACAAGATGGAGCCGCGCATGGAACCGATGCGTATGGCCATGGACTTCCTCGGCGAGCCTCAGCGCGCGGCCCCGGTGATCCACCTCAGCGGCACCAACGGCAAGACCTCCACCGCCCGGATGATCGAGGCCGGGCTGCTGGCCCATGATCTGCGCGTGGGCCGGTACACCTCTCCGCACCTGGCGAAGGTCACCGAACGCATCTGCCTGGACGGCTCCCCGGTGCCGGACGAGACCTTCGTCCGGATCTGGGATGAGATCCGCCCGCATCTGGGCCTGGTGGACCAGCAGCTCGCCGAGCGCGGCGAGGTGCCGCTGACCTACTTCGAGTGCGTCACGATCCTGGCCTTCGCGATCTTCGCCGATGAGCCGGTGGACGTGATGGTCCTCGAAGTCGGGCTGGGCGGCATCACCGACGCCACCAATGTGGCCGACGGTGCGGTCAGCGTCATCACCCCGATCTCCCTGGACCACACCGACCTGCTGGGGGACTCCGAGCGGGACATCGCCCTGGAGAAGGCCGGCATCATCAAGCCGGGAGGCTTCCTGGTCTCCGCGGCGCAGGTGCCCGAGGCGGCCGACGTCCTCCTCGAGGCGGCCCGGGAGGCGGAGGCGCCATTCCGGTTCGAAGGGGTGGAGTTCGGCGTGGAGAGCCGCGCCCCCGGGGTGGGCGGCCAGCAGGTGACCCTCCGGGGTCTGGCGGGCCGGTACCCCGACCTGCTTCTTCCTCTGCACGGGGCGCATCAGGCCGAGAACCTGGCGGTCGCCGTGGCGGCGCTGGAGGCGTTCATCGGGGGAGGAGAGCAGGAGCTGTCCCTGGAGACACTGCAGCTGGCCTGTGAGCACATGAGCTCCCCGGGCCGGCTGGAGGTGCTGCGGACCGGACCCTCCATGATCATCGACGCCGCCCACAATCCGGCCGGGGTCGAGGCCAGCGCCCAGGCGCTCAAGGAGTCCTTCGGCCTGGGACAGCTGGTGCTGGTGGTCGGCATCCTCCAGGAGAAGGACGCCCGCGAGATCCTCGCGACCCTGCACCGGGAGTACGACGGTCTGGCGGAGGACATCTGCTTCACCCAGTCCACGTCTCCCCGGGCGATACCGGCCGGACAGCTGGCGGAGCTGGCTCTCGACGTCGGCTTCCGCGAGGAGGACATTCACCTCACCGAACGTCTGGACGAGGCCATCGACTGGGCAGTCGGTCGCCTGGACTCCTCCGCCGAGGGGGCTGCGGGCGGAGTCCTGATCACCGGGTCGATCACCGTGGTGGGTGAGGCCCGCACGCTGCTGGGCGGAGGTGAGCTCTGAGATGACCGCTCAGGACGACGGCGACCGCGGCGGGCGGCCGCGCCGCCAGACCCGGGCCCAGCGGGAGTGGCGCCCCGGGATGACCCGGCCGCCGCGCTCGGTGCGGGTCATGTTCGGCTCCGCCGTGCTCAGCCTTGAGGCTCTGCTGATGTTCTTCTTCGGGCTCATGGTGTGGGGGCTCCACCAGAACGAGTGGTACGCCTGGTGGCTCTTCGGCGGGTCGCTGGGGGTCTCCGTGCTGCTGATCCTCACCTGCGCGCTGCTGAAGCGTCCGGTGGGCTGGTGGCTCGGCTGGATCCTGCAGTTCATCATCCTGGCCGGCGGGCTGGTCGAGCCCTACATGTACTTCGTCGGCGTCCTCTTCCTGGCCTGCTGGTGGTACGCGGTGGTCAAGGGACGCCAGCTGGACGTGGAGAAGATGGAAAGATGGAGGGCGGAGGAGCGGTTGGCCGCCGAGCAGGAGCCGAGCCCGCCCGAGAACGATCACACGCATCACGAGGAGAGCTGAATGACTGAACGTACGCTGATCCTGGTCAAGCCCGACGGCGTCGCCCGGGGTCTGACCGGGGAGATCCTACGCCGGGTGGAGGCCAAGGGCTACCGCATCGCCGCCCTGGCGCAGCTGGAGGCGACCACCGAGCAGCTGGCCGCCCACTATGCCGAGCACGAGGGCAAGCCGTTCTACCAGCCGCTGGTGGACTTCATGCTCTCCGGGCCCGTCGTGGCGGCCATCCTGGAGGGTGACCGGGTCATCGAAGGGTTCCGCTCCCTGGCCGGCACCACCGACCCCACCACCGCCGCTCCCGGGACCATCCGTGGTGACCTGGGGCGAGACTGGGGAGAGAAGGTCCAGAAGAACCTGGTGCACGGCTCCGACTCCGTGGAGTCCGCTGAGCGCGAGATCGGCATCTGGTTCGGCTGACCGGTCGGTCAGAGAACACGCAGGGCCCGGGACGACGCGTCGTCCCGGGCCCTGCGTGTTCCCGGAGCCGCATGCCGGGTGCCCAGCGGTGCTTACGTCACACAACCATCCCGTGGTGGCAAGGACCTGCGCGTGTCAGTGGTGGTCTATAGACTCATGTGCGATCGCTGAGAATCGCATGACGAGGGGGGACGATCATTGATGAAGCCTGCGTTGAGAAAGTCTGCAGGGCAGACGAAGAAGAGGACTGATCTGCGCCATCGTGTCGCCGGACTCGGAGCCGGGGCGGCGTCATTGGCCCTGGTGCTCTCCGGCTGCGGGGGTCTCACGGGCAGCGGCGGCCCGACCACCGAGGACGGGGACCCGCTCGAGAACGCCGCTGAGTTCCTCCAGCAGGCCTCCGCGGAATGGGAGGAGTCGCGCCCGACGCAGAACGTGGAGGTCAGTGAGGACGCCGGGTGCTTCTTCGTGCTGGGTGAGGACGAGGACGTGACGGGCGAGCTCGCCTGCGGAGGCGTGCGCACCAGCACGGCCCAGGAGGGTGAGGTCTGGGACATCGGAACCTTCGAGATCCGCCCGAACTCGGACAGCGAGATGGAGGCCCGTCTCCCGGAGGGATGGACCGCCGGTCTGGA
The DNA here is from genome assembly GCF_001758425.2 of Nesterenkonia sp. PF2B19. GTDB lineage: Bacteria > Actinomycetota > Actinomycetes > Actinomycetales > Micrococcaceae > Nesterenkonia > Nesterenkonia aethiopica. Next base: position 58,849 of record NZ_MDSS02000004.1, read on the forward strand.
GCGTGGACGGACCCGGCCGGAGGGTCCCGTGGTGGATGCCGACGGCGACGAGGCCCCCGACTCCATCGACGCCCTGGCGGCGCCGCCGATGCCGCAGACCGATTCGGGGTTCATCCTCAGCGGGGAGTCCCTGCCCGGTGACCTTGTGCAGCCGGGTGACGAGCAGGTCAGCCCGGGCGACGACGGCCTGGTCATGACTCCCGGGGGGCGCGTGACGATCACCTCTGTCGCGACGCTCGAGACCGTCCCGGTCGCCGGCGCCCCGACTCATGAGGAGGGTATGGAGGATCATCTCGACGGCGACACGGATGACGGCGACATCGGAGTCAGCCTGGACGGGGAGCCCCATGCTCCCGCGGACGGTGAGACCTTCGTGTTCGTCGAGTACGACTACCAGCCCACGGAGCGGCCCGGCGAGGACGAGACGTCCACAGCGGCGTTGGCGCTGAACGCCGGCGGTCAGCAGAGGACGCTGGCGGAGTTCGGCGAGGACGACGGCTGGAGCGGACCCAGCGAGCAGTCGGGAAGCTTCCTGGCCTCCGTCCCGGAGGACGACGCGCACCTGGTCGTCTCGTCGGCGGGCCGGGACCAGGTCGTGGACCTGCCCGAGGGCCAGCGCGAGGCGGACCCGGTGACCCGTGCCTACTACCGTGACGTGACCCAGCAGGACACGAACCACGAGTTCTCGATCGCCGACCAGCCCTTCGCGCTGGATGAGAGAGACTATGAGGCCTCGATGTATCTGAGCCTGCAGTCCGCCTGGCTCACGGCCTACTCGGAGGTCGGCGGCGCTGACGGCTGGGCGGAGGAGGACGAGGCCTGGCTGCTCCTGGAGTTCGACGCGATCCTGGACAGCGATGACTTCAACCCCCGATTCAAGGAGCTCACCCCCAGCCTGACGGTCACCGATGGGGCAGGAGAGACGTACTCCGCTTCGCGGACGATCGACATCGACACCCGCACCTGGAACTCGACCTATTGGATGGCGGTGGCGATGCCCGCCGACGTCACGGAGGTCACCCTGAGCCAGACCTTTGAGACACGGGTCGAGGATTGGGATGACAACATCGCCACCCTGACCTTGGAGACCGACTCCTCGACGGTGGATTTCCCGCAGTCGGAGCCGGAGGCGTCCGACGACGACTCCGACGACCCTGACGAAGACGATGACGCCGACGCTGAGGCCGACGAGGCCGACGACGCCGACGCTGACGCCGACGAGGACTCCGACGCTGACGACGAGGCCGACGAGGACGAGTGACTCGCCGCCCGGCCGGTCCCTCGTTCTCGTCAGGGATCGGCCGAGGCGACGGGGATGAGCAGATGGCTGGCTGCCACCGGCGGCCGGCTGTGGACGACACACACCTATGAGGGGGAGGCCGATGGATACGATGACGACGAAGCGAGGGCGCGTGCTGCGCGCCGCAGGGGCGAGCGCGGTGCTCACGCTGGCGGTGACCGCCTGCGGGAACGACCTGCCGAGCGGGCCGATGGACGAGAACGAGCTGGAGACGGTCTTCCTGACCGGACGGGCGGTGCCCGAGGGGTGGGACCTGCAGGGCAGCCCGTCATCCCGGGACAGGTTCGGCGAGACCCTCGACGGCTTCGGTCCGCTCGACGGCCAGCTCGGTGACCCCTCGGAGGGCTGCGTCGAGGCACGAAGCGCCGGCGACGAGGAGCTGGCCGAGGCGGGGATGGTCGCCGGTGCCACCGCCACCTACGTCACGGACCAGGCGATGACCGAAGTGGAGGTCTTCTCCACCGAGGACGACGTCGAATTCGCCTCGCTGACGCATGACATGCTCGAGGCCTGCGAGAGCGAGATCGTCGAGGACCTGGGGCGCAGCACCGGACTGGACGGCGACGACTTCGAGGTGTCCTCTCCGGACACCTCTGGAGAGGGGATGCTGCTGGTCAACGATGGTGCTGACGGCGGCGTTGTGCTCCTGGTGATCGAGAGCTACGGCAACAACCACTTCACCGCCGTCGGCTTCTCCGCTGACCCGCGGGATGTCGAGACCCTGGAGGGGTTCATCGACGAGGCGCAGGAGCGCTTCGAGCAGGGCCCGGACGAGACCGCTTCGGAGGAGGAGTCCGAGGACTGATCACCGGCCGGGCCCGCGGCGGACGCTGACGGCCCCTGACCTGCAGGACACGAGTCCTCAGGTCAGGGGCCGTCAGCATGTCCGTCGGGCTGCTGCGGAGGTCGGCATGACTCCGGCCGGCCGGCGGCAGCGTCGGCTTCCCCCGCCGGAGTGCCTCAGCCGGCGCGCTTCGGGCGCGTGCCGGAGTCGAACTCCACCTGCACCTGGTCGAGCTGCATGAGGGTGCGCTCGTAGACGATCTGCGCCGAGCGCATCCGGTTCTGAGACTTGTGCTCGGTGTACTCCTGATACTGCTGGGTGACCCACTCCGGGTCGCCGTCGGCCAGGAGACGTCCCTGCTCGATCCACAGGACCCGAGAGCACATCTGCTTGATGGTTCCCAAGGAGTGCGACACCAGGAAGACGCAGCCGGCCTGCTGCCGGACTTCGTCGAGGCGGCGCTTCGTGCGCGCGCGGAACTGCGCATCACCGGTGTTCAGGGCCTCATCGATGATGAGGATGTCGGGGTCCACCGCTGTGGCGATCGCGAACTGAAGGCGGGAGGCCATGCCCGAGGAGTAGGACTTCAGCGGCAGGTTCAGCGAGTCCTCCAGCCCGGAGAGCTCCACGACCATGTCATACTTCTCCGCGGCCTCCTTGGGCGTCAGCCCCATGGCCAGGCAGCCCAGTTTGATGTTCTCCCGGCCGGAGAGCTGCTTCACCAGTGCCGCGTTGACGCCGAGCATGATCGGGGTGGAGGTCGCATAGATCTCCCCCGTGGTCGGGCGGATCTTCCCGGTCAGCAGCTTCATCAGGGTGGATTTGCCCGACCCGTTGGTGCCGATGACCCCGACGGATTCGCCCTGACGGACCACGAAGCTGAGGTCCTGGAGGGCCGGGACGTTCGCCCACCCGGAACCGGTGATCCGCCGCAGCTGCCGGGAGAACCGGCCGGTGGAGTTCAGGTACTCGGTGGAGGAGCGGATCCGGTAGATCATCGAGGCGTGGTCGACGGCGACGGCGATGTCCGAGGAGTCGAGGCGCTCGACCACGGGCGCGGAGTCCTCCTCCGCCCACGAGATCTCCTCGAAGAGCTGCTCATCCTCCAGAATGTCCAGCTCGCCGGTGGCGGTAGGGGCGGGAGCCTCCGTGGCCGGTGCTCCGGAGGACCGCCAGTTCACGCGTCGGGGCGTGTAGTTGCGCACCGGGGTGCTCATCGCTCCCTCCCGTACTTCTCCTCGCCGTGCCAGAACACGAGGAATCCGATGATGAAGATGCTTACCGAGGAGACGGTCAGCACGACCCAGCGATACGGGTCCGCCATCTCGCCGTAGAGCCACGTGGAGCGGATGATGTCCAGCACGCAGAACATGGGGTTGTGGTACATCACGAACTCGATGTACTCGCCTCCCGGCGACCCGGCGAAACGGTCCACGGTGAAGAACACGGCCGAGGTGTAGAACCAGATGCGCATGCCGAAGCTGATCATGTGCTTCACATCGGTGTAGGCCGAGACCGCGCGGGCCAGCAGCATGCCCAGACCCGTGCTGAGCAGGAAGTTCAGCGCCAGCACCGGGAAGATGAACAGCCACAGCCAGTCCACGCTGACCGGAGTCGGAGGAGTGTCCGCCAACGGGATGTCGCCGATGGTGATGACCAACAGGGCCATCACGATCAGCATGGGCACATTGGCGAAGAGCTCGCGGACGTTGATCGCGAACGGGAGGCTCGCCCGGGGGAAGTTGAAGGCTTGGACGACCGACTGGTTGCTGACCATGGAGCTGGCGCCGGAGGACACCGCCGAGGTGGTGTACCGGAACATGAACACGCCGATGATCAGGTAGCCGATGAAGTTGCTGATCCCGCGGGAGAGGTCCAGCAGCAGCCCGAACACCAGGAAGTAGGCCAGGCCGCTCAGGATCGGGTTGACCACCATCCAGACACGACCCATCGCGTCATTGGAGTTGGCGGTCTGCACCTTCGAATGGGAGTCGTAGATGATGAAGTGCCGGAACGCCCACAGCCGCTGGACGTAGTCCAGGAGCCGGGGGCGCGCGCCCACGCGGACCAAGGAGCTGCCATCCAGCTGCACCACGTGTCCGGCCTGGCGAGGCTCGTCCACGTGCGTCGGGGCGGCCGAGCGCTCTGCTGTCGGGGTGGCCATCACCACGTTCCTTCCAGGGGCGTCGTCGCGGGTCCGGCCATCCGCCGGGTCCGTTGTTGCGGGGCGTTCACAGGGAGTCTTCTTCCCGCGGAGCGCCAGCCATTGTATCAGCGGGGTCCTCGGCGCCCGGCGGTCGAACCGCCTGGGCCTCCGGCTCGAACAGATGCGGCATGACCTCGCGCACCCGCTCCTCGAGGTACGGAGCCGCCGTCTCCACGTATTCGTTCGTCAGGTGGTGGCTGTCCCGATAGACCACCACGTTGCCGATGACGGCCGCGCATCGACCCGCAGGGCAGAACAGATCCGTGAGGTCCACCGTGGAGGCTCCGGAGGGCAGTTCCAGCGTGCTCAGCGGGTCGACCTCCGCGAACTTGGAGCCGTCGGGGGCGCAGCTGTGGGCATCCCCGCCCGAGGCCAGACAGTCGGGGACGTCGTCGAGCTGGCGAGGCGTGCCGCGCATCAGCAGCAGCTCGGCACCGGCGTCGGTGATCTCCTGCCACCGTTCCGGGGCACCCTCGACGACGAACTCCTCTCCCGGTTCGCGGGGGATGCGGGTGCCGGGAGTCACCACGACGTCGGGTTCCCGGTCCGCGACCACCTCGGCGAAGCCGGCGTTCCACTGGGCGCACTGGTTGTCCTCGACGTCCTCGATATGACGGAACACGCACCCGCCCTTGGTGGCCACCAGGATCTCCCAGTCGTGCGTCTCGGCCAGCATGAGCCAGGCGTGCTGCCAGTGGCCCGCATGGGAGCCGCCCGCCAGCATGATCGTGGCCCGGGGGTCCTCCGGGGCGTCCAGGTCCTCACAGACCAGCACCTCAGAGGTCCCCGGCCGGTTCCCGGTGCGCTGATGGCAGTCCCGGGTCGCGTACTCGGGAACTCTGCGGCTCAGGCCCGTGAGCTCGGGGAAGGCCGGGACCTCGTCGAGCTCCGGAGTCCCGGCGACGGCGGCCGAGGAGCCGGACACCGAGGCTCCCGGGTAGAGCGCCCGGTCCATGCCCTGCATCGCCAGACCGTCCTCCTGCGGGGCCGTGGTCAGGTGGAGGTGGGCCGTCGTCGCCACCGCTCCCAGGGACAGGGTCGTGGCGGCCAGCGCCAGGGTGACACGCTGGGACCGGGACGCGCCGCGACCTGCAGACGGCCCATGCGTGGGGTGCTGGCCCGGCGTGCTCCGGCCGAGTCGGGCCAGCGGCCGTTCGACCCAGCGGTGCGTGGCCCAGGCCGCCGTCAGGGAGAACGCGAGAACCGCCAGCGCCCCCGGCAGCCCCAGGGACTCCGCCCCGGTGGCCTCGAGGAAGAGGATCAGGGCCGGCCAGTGCCACAGATACAGCCCATAGCCCAGGTCGGCGACTCGGGCCAGCGGACGGGAGGACAGCAGCCGCAGCGGCGCAGGCTGTGCGATCGCGGAGGAGGAGCTCTGCGCCGCCGCGAGGATCAGGGCGAGCCCGAAGAGCGGCCACAGCGCCCACGGACCCGGGAACAGCGCGGCGCCGTCGAGGACGAACCCGCAGCTGACCACCAGCCCCAGTCCCGTCCAGGCGGCGGCGGAGCGGAACCGATCAGGCAGCCGGAACCGGACGGCCAGCAGTGCCATCAGCCCGCCCAAGGCCAGCTCCCAGGCACGGGTGCTGGAGGACAGATAGGCCTCAGCGGGGTCCACGTGCTGACGGTGCGCGGCCCACAGGAACGAGGCGATGAGCACACCAGCAGTGAGCACCCCCATCGTCGCGGCGGCCGAACGGCCCATACGGCGGGCGAGCAGCACCGCCGCCACGGCCACCAGCGGCCAGAGCAGATAGAACTGCCCCTGGACGGACAGGGACCAGAAGTGCTGGAACGGACTCGTCTCGGGCCCGGCCGCCTCATAGGAGAGCTGGGACCGGATGAGCTCCAGGTTCTCCAGCCACAGCAGCGAGGCGCGGGCTTCGGTGAGCAGCTGACCGTGGCGGGTGACCGGCAGGATGAGCAGTCCGGCCACCGTGGTCGTTGTGATCACGAGCGCGGCCGGGGCGAGGATGCGCCGCGCCAGGCGGCTCAGGTAGGGGCCGAGGGCGATGCGGCCCGTGCTCGCCGCCTCGCGCAGCAGCATACCGGTGAACAGGAAGCCGGAGACGGCCAGGAAGATGTCGATGCCGCCGGAGACACGCCCGGCCCCGAACAGGTGGAAGAGCACCACGCCGAGGATGGCGAGGCCTCTGGTGCCCTCCAACGCAGGCAGCCGACGACGATCCGGAAGGCCCTGAGTCAGCGACGTCGTCGCCCCGCGGCCCGCAGCCGGGTCCTCGCAAGAGCCCGACGTGGATGGGGAGGGCGGAGATGCAGAAGGTCCCACGGGGCGCACGGTTCAGCGCCTCGCGCGCCGCATCATCTGTTCCACCACGGCGTTGGCCGGACGGCGCAGGCTCCCGTGCGAGGGATAGCGATGCAGAGAGATGTCAGCGTCGTCGGCGACGTCGACGACGACCGCGCCGTCGTCGCCGTCGAGGTCGGGGATGAGCAGGTCCACTCCGGCCGCGCGCAGCCCCGGCAGCGCCCACATCGCCTCCACGGCCAGCTCGGCATGGGCCTCGCGCAGCTCGGCCGTGATGTCCACGGTGATCCCGCCCTGCAGCGGATTCGACGTGCCGCTGACGTCACGGTGCTGCCCGCGGGGGAGCACCTCGGAGGCGCGGAGTCCGAGGTCGGCGAGGGCGTCGTCGTCGACCTCCGGCGGGTGCTTGGCCAGATGGGCGTTGCGGGCCCGGGCCGCCACGGCGTCGTCCACGAGGCGCCGCACCGTGGCGCGCCCGTCACCGACGATGAACAGCGGCAGCCGGGCGACGGCCGCCACTGTCTTCTCCCCGACCACGTAGGCGCGCACATCGATGCCGGTGGCCTGCTCCTCGACGAGCAGCGAGAGGCTCCGGTACAGCGGATTGGTCCGGGCGGCTCCGGCGTAGGCCCAGGCCGCGCGGAACTCCTCCTCGGTCCGGACTCCCCAGGAGACGCCGACGCCGGCTGACCCGGTGGCCGGTCTGATCACCACCGGCCCGTCGAGCTGCGCCCGGTGGGCCAGTGCTTCGTCCAGCTCGCGCACCCGGAATCCCCGGCCGTCCGGGGTGGGGACCTCCACGGCCTGCAGGTGCTGTTTGGCCAGCGGCCGGGAGCGGCAGGCACGCTTGGCCTGATCGCTCACCAGCGAATGCGTGCGGTGGTTGAGTCCGCCGATGACGTCTCCGTTGAGTGTGAAGGTCCGGAAGGCGTGCTGCACCTCATGCTTGGTGACCTTCTTGCGCCGAGCGGCGGCGAACATCTGCCGTGTGGCCGATGGGGCGCCCTCGAACTCGCGGGGGGCCGCCCAGTCCACGTCGGGGAGGCGCGTGATCAGGCGACGCGGCGGGGAGTCGGGGTCCCGGAAGGCCGCGGCGTGGCGTGCGCGCTGAAGTCGGCGTCCCTGGAGGGCCTCCCCGGAGAAGTCTGCTGAGCTGCTCATCGCCACCACAGTAGCGCAGGGCCGCGCCCGTCCCCGGCCCGGAGGGTCTCCGCCCGCGGCGCGTCGCAGGGGATAGGCTGGAGTCGGCGACTCCGGCAGCGACGACGCCCACGAGCGAGCAGACGAGAATCACCATCAGAGGGGAAGCACACCGGCGATGAAGCGCATCATGCCGATCTACGGAACCCGGCCGGAGGCCATCAAGATGGCCCCGATCGTGAAGGCCCTGCAGGCCAGCGAGCACTTCGAGTGCCGGGTGACCGTCACCGGCCAGCATCGCGAGATGCTGGACCAGGTCAACGAGCTCTTCGGGATCGTCCCGGACCATGACTTGAACATCATCCAGCAGCGGCAGACCCTCAACGGGGTGCTCACCCGGACCGTCTCCGGCCTCGACGCCCTCTTCGCCGAGGACCGGCCGGACGCGGTGATCGTCCAGGGCGACACGACCACGACCACCGCCGGCGCCCTGGCGGCCTTCTATGTCGGCATCCCGGTGATCCACGCCGAGGCCGGCCTGCGGTCGTTCAACCTGTTCTCTCCGTTCCCGGAGGAGGCCAACAGGAAGATGACCTCGCAGATCACCTCGCTGCACCTGGCGCCGACCGGCCAGTCCCGCGCGAACCTGCTGCGGGAGGCCGTCGCGGAGGAGGACGTCGTGGTGACAGGAAACACGGTCATCGATGCGCTGCTGGAGGTCGCCCAGAAGCAGGTGCCGTTCTCCGACAGTCAGCTCGAGGATGCCGCCGCCTCCGGTCAGGAGGTCCTGCTGGTCACCACGCACCGGCGGGAGAACCAGGGCTCCGCCATGGAGGGTGTGGGCCGCGCGCTGGCCCGGCTCTCCGAGCGGTACCCGGAGAAGCTCATCGTGCTGCCGGCCCACCGCAACCCGGTGGTGCGTGAAGCCATCCTGCCGGCACTGGCCGGCCACGACAATGTCATCGTCACCGAGCCGCTGCCTACGGGGAGTTCACGCGCCTGATGAGCCTGGCCACGGTGGTGCTCACCGACTCCGGCGGCGTTCAGGAGGAGGCTCCCAGCCTGGGCAAGCCGGTGCTGGTGATGCGCGAGAACACCGAGCGACCGGAAGCGGTCGACGCCGGCACGGTGCGGCTCATCGGAACAGATGAGGACCGTGTGGTGGACGAGGTGTCCACGCTCTTCGACGACGCCGCTGCCTACCGGGCGATGGCCAACGCCGTGAACCCCTACGGGGACGGCCAGGCGGCCGCCCGCACTGTCGCCGCCGTCGAGAAGCTCTTCGGACTCGGTGAGCGCATGCCGGACTTCGCCCCGCAGGGCTGAGCAGCCCGCGGCACGCGGCTGCCGAGAGCCGACTGTGTGACGGAGACGATGTGACCCAGACGATGTGACCCAGACGATGTGACGGAGGAGGACCGGGCGTGCACCTGAAGACGCTCACCATCCGGGGCTTCAAGTCCTTCGCCTCGGCCACCACCTTCGAGTTCGAACCTGGCGTGACCGCTGTGGTGGGACCCAACGGCTCCGGAAAGTCCAATGTGGTGGACGCGCTGGCCTGGGTGATGGGGGAGCAGGGGGCGAAGTCTCTGCGCGGGGGGTCCATGGAGGACGTCATCTTCGCCGGAACCGCCGAGCGGCAGCCTCTGGGACGGGCGTCGGTCAGCCTCACCATCGACAACTCCGACGGCGCGCTGCCCATCGAGTACACCGAGGTCACCATCAGCCGGACCATGTTCCGCACCGGCGGGTCCGAGTACACGATCAACGGTCAGAAGTGTCGGCTCCTGGACATCCAGGAGCTGCTCTCCGACTCGGGGCTGGGCCGCGAGATGCATGTCATCGTCGGCCAGGGCCAGCTGGACCAGATCCTCCACGCCACCCCGGAGCAGCGGCGCGGGTTCATCGAGGAGGCCGCCGGGGTGCTGAAGCACCGACGGCGTCGAGAGCGCACCGTGCGCAAGCTCGAGTCCATGCAGGGCAACCTGGACCGGCTCGAGGACCTGATCTCTGAGATCTCCCGTCAGCTCGCGCCGCTGGGCCGTCAGGCCAAGGTGGCCCGACGGGCGCAGCGCATCCAGCACGACGTGCGGGATGCTCTGTCCCGGCTCATCGCCGACGACCTCGTGCAGGCCGCCACCGCGCTCCATGAGTCCGGGCGCGGCGAGGAGGAGGACAGGGCGCTGGCGGAACGGCTCCGGGCCTCCCTGCAGGGCCAGGACGAGCAGATCACAGCATGGGACGAGCAGGCCCGTGCCCTGCGTCTGCGGGGGGAGAAGCTGCTGGCCGGACACCACCGGCTGGCCCAGGTGCAGGAGCGGCTGCGGTCGGTCGCCTCCGTCGCGGCCGAGCGGGCACGCAGTCTCTACGCCTCCGCCACGGTGGACACCTCCGGCCGCGACCCCGAGCAGCTGCGCGCCCAGGCCCAGCAGGTCACGCAGGAGGCCGAGACCGCCCAGGCCGAGGTGGACCAGGCCCGGAGCCGGCTCGAAGAGACCAGTGAGCGTCGCGCCGCGAGCGAGGACGCGCTGAAGACGGAGGAGACCCGCCTGACGGAGCAGCTGCGCGCCGTCGCCGACCGACGCGCGGGCCTGGCCACGCTGCGGGGCCGCGCAGATGCGGCCCAGGGGCGGATCGAGGCAGCAGAAGCGCGCCGCCGTCGAGCCGAGGAGCAGAGCGAGCAGGCTCGCCAGGCGCAGCAGCGTGCTCGAGCGGAGTTCTCCGACCTGGAACAGCGTGTCGCCGGCATCGAGACCGGTGAAGAGGGCCTCGACGCCGCCTATGAGACGGCTCAGAGCCGCTACGAGACCCTCCGGGCCCGTCACGACGAGCTGCAGGCCCAGCGGCGTCGTCTCGAGGCCGCCGTGAGCGAATATCGGGCCCGGCTCTCGGGACTCTCCGCGGCGCGGGCGCCGCGAGACGGTGCCGGCGCCCTGCGGCGGGAGCACGACGACGTCGAGCCGCTGGCAGACCGCCTCAGCGTCACCGGGGGCTGGGAGAAGGCGCTGGCCGCCTGCCTGGGGTCCCTGGACACGGCATTGGTGGTGGCCCACGCCGACCGGGCCGCTGAGGTCCTGGCGTGGCTGGCGGATCACGACGGCGGGCGCGCCCACCTCGTCCACCCGGTGGATCGCTCGGCGTCGCTCCCGTTTCCGAGCCCGTGACCGCACCGCAGCTGCCTCCGGGCAGCGTGCCGGCCGCGGAGGCCATCACCGGGCCCGAGGACCTCTCCGTGCCGTTGGCGCATGCCCTCGACCGGCGTCGTGCTGTGCCCGGACCTGGAGGCGGCCCGGCAGTGCCTCGCCGTCGAAGGGGTGCACACCGCAGTGACGGCCTCCGGGGATGTGCTGCGTCTCGGAGAGCACATCGGCGGCACCGCACTGGAGAACTCCGATGTGGCCATCTCGGCTCAGATCACGGAGCTGACGCAGACCGCGGAGACCTCCGAGCGGGAGCTCGCGCAGGTGTCTGCCGAGGCGGACGCCCAGGCCTCCGAGGTCCGCGCCGCGGAGCTGGCGGTGGAGGAGAGCCTGGAGGCCCTGCACGCCAACGATGCCGAGATGACCGCCACCACGGAGCAGCTGGGACGGCTCAGCGCGGAGGTGTCTCGCGCCGAGGAGCGCATCGCCTCCGCACAGACGGAGATCCTCGAGGCCGGAGAAGCCCGGGATGAGGCCCAGGAGCAGCTCGACGAGGCGAGCGCCCGCCTGGCCGCAGCCGAGAGCGACGACATCGATGAGGACCCTTCCACCGCGGAGCGGGACCGCCTGGCGGAACTGGCGTCGACGCATCGTCGTGACGAGGTCGAGGCGCGACTGGCCCTTCGTGCCGCAGAGGAGCAGCTCAATCAGCTCCAGGAGCGTGCCGCCTCACTGCGCCGCAGCGCTCAGGCGGAGGAGTCCCGACGTGAGGAGGCTCGGCGCGTCGCGGAGGCTCGGAACCATCGGGCTCAGGAGGCCGAGGAGGTCCAGGCGGAGGCTGAAGAGGCCGTGGATCGGCTCGCCTCCGTGCTGGCGCGTGCCCAGGACGCCCACGACGAGGCTCAGCAGAGGCACCGCGAGGTCTCTACGGAGATCCAGCGCCTGCGCACCGCGCGCAGCGCCGAGGCTGAGCAGCTCGACACGGTCACTGCGCGTCTGCACCAGGCGGAGCTGACCCGTACGGAGCTGCGGCTCAGCCTGGAAGCCGCGGAGCAGCGGGGCCACGAGGAGCTCAGCCTCAGCCCCGAGTATCTGATCGAGAACTACGGCCCGGACCAGCCCGTGCCCGACCCGGAGGACGAGGAGGCGGAGCCGCGCCCCTACGACCGCGGGGAGCAGGAGGCCCGGCTGCAGCGTGCCCGCCGAGACCTGAAAGCGCTGGGCAAGGTGAACCCCCTCGCCCTGGAGGAGCACGCCGCCCTCGAGGAGCGGCACGCCTACCTGCAGGAGCAGCTTGCGGATCTGAAGGCCTCCCGGCAGGACCTGTTGGACATCATCTCAGACGTGGACCAGACCGTGGAGCAGGTGTTCACCCAAGCCTGGGGCGACACCAAGGAGCAGTTCGAGCGGGTCTTCGCTCGGTTGTTCCCCGGCGGGGAAGGGCGGCTGGAGCTGACCAACCCGGAGGACATGCTCAACACCGGCATCGAGGTCCACGCGCGTCCTCCGGGCAAGCGCATCCGTCGGCTCTCGCTGCTCTCCGGAGGGGAACGGTCCCTGACCGCAGTGGCCCTGCTGGTGGCGATCTTCAAGGCCCGCCCGAGTCCCTTCTACGTGATGGACGAGGTCGAAGCGGCGCTGGACGACACGAACCTCTCGCGTCTGCTGGTCATCTTCGAGGAGCTGCGGGAGTCGTCGCAGCTGATCGTCATCACGCACCAGAAGCGCACCATGGAGATCGCCGATGCCCTCTACGGGGTGTCCATGCGCCAGGACGGCTCCACCCGGGTGGTGTCCCAGCGGTTGGCCCGCGCCGAGGACACCGAGTCCGTGGCACTGCAGAACGCCACGTGACGGCCAGGTCAGCGGCCGGACCCGGCTAGGCTGAGACCATGGTTGTCGATCGTCATGTCCTCCCCGGTTCCTCGGATCCCACACGACGCCTGATGGTCATCCTGGACAGGCTCGTCTCGCGGTTCCCGGGCCAGGGCTGGGGCGTCAGGGAGCTGGCCGAGGAGATGGGCGCCAGCCGCACCACCGTCAACCGGGCACTTCAGGCGCTCGCCGACCTCTCCTTGGTGAGGGCCGAGGGTGGGGGGACCTACGCCGTCGGCCCTCGGCTGCGGGTGATCGCGGGCATGGCTCACCGCAGCCATGGCGTACTGCGAGAGGGCCCCGCGGTGCTGGCCGAGCTGACCCGGGACACGGGCGCGACTGCCATGGCCGTCATGCAGGGACCCCGCCCGACAGAGGCATTCGTGGCGGCCGTCCACCAGGCTCCTGGCGGGATCCAGTATCGCCTGGCTCCCGGTATGGGGCTCCCGCTTCACGCAGGGGCCGCGGGCCAGGCGATCCTCAGCGAGCTGGACCCGGCTGTGCTCGCCCAGATCGCCCCTGAACGGTTCACCGAGGCCACACACGTGGACGTCGCCGAGCTGAGGCAGATCCTGGATGAGGCCGGGGCGCGCGGGTATGTGACCAGCATCGGTCAGCACATCCCGCTGGCCGCCGGAGTGGCGGCTCCCTTCCGTACCCCGGACGGACAGATCGGGGCTGTCTCGGCCACACGTCCACGCACTGAGACCTCCACGACGGACCTCGAGGCGATCGCAGCCCAGGTGATCGCAGCCGCGCAGGCACTCGGATCCTCCGCCGTGACGACGCCGGTGGCGCCGTCCGCGGAGCCGCCGACACCGCGGGACGGCGCGTCTTCGGCGGCAGGCCGCGTGGAGCGGCTCATGACTCTCCTGGCGGCAGGCGCCCCCGGGCTGGGCTCTCCGACAGCGGCCGCCCGGTCTCTGCAGGCCCACTCCGCGACGGCCAAGAAGCTGCTCGCTTCAGCCGCAGACTGTGGGCTCCTCCGGTACGCGGAGCCGTCGAACACTGCCGCGTGCGGATCCCTGCTGCTCCGGTGGGCCGCACAGCTGGGACCCCGACCCGGGCTCGGAGACCTACTCCGCCCCCGTCTCCGCGAGTTGTCCGCGGACACCGGCGAGACCACGGCGCTGGTGGTCCTCGCCCCGGAGGAGCGGACCGCCACCATCGCTGAGGTCGTGGACGGTCCGAATCCCGTCCGTTACGGGGTCGTCACGGGTGCTGAGGTGCCGCTGCACGCCGGAGCCTCGGGCAAGGCGCTGCTGGCCCACCTGCCGACGAGTACGGCGGAACAGCTGGATCTGCCGCGCCTGGCACCTGGCACATTGGTCACGCGCGATGCCCTCAGAGAGGATCTGGCCGCGATCCGCGATCGGGGATGGGCCGTGGGGGAGGGCGAGCGCTTCTCCGACGCCTTCGGCTTGGCCGCCCCGGTGTTCGAGGGGGCTCCGTGGTGGCGTCGATCGCGATCACGATCCCGCGGTTCCGGAAGGACCAGGTCGACGTCGACACGTTGGTCTCAACGCTGCGTCGCACCGCCACGGAGGCCTCCGTCCTGATCAGCGTCGGGTGACGCCGTCAGCCTCAGAGGAGGGACCCGGCGAACAGAGACGCCGTGATCAGGACGATGGTCCCGCCGACGCGTGAGGCGATGGCGGCATAGGGCATCAGATGCAGTCGGCCAGCTGTGCTCAGGGTGATCACGTCGCCGCCGGCTCCCATGTTGGCGGTGCACAGACCGGCCGTCAGGGACGCCTCGAGGAAGTGCATCTTCATCAGGTATCCCACGCCTCCGGCCACCACGGCGATCACGACCACGGTCCCGGTGATGACGACGAGGTACGCGGGCTCCTTCACGACCTCGATGACCTGGGCGAAGTCGACCACGGCGACGCTGACGGCCACCAGGACGGCCGGGGTGACGTACTTCAGGGTGATGTCGAACCACTCCACGGCGCCGTGCTGCACGTAGTCCGGGCAACGCCCGCTGAGCTTGAAGACGACCGCCAGGATGCAGATCCAGGCGAAGTAGTGCAGTCCCGGGGTGAGCGTGAAGTGGATGACCACGCTGACGATGTAGATCGTTCCGGTGATCATCAGACCTGTCAGGACGGATCCCGCACTCGTGGCGGGGCGAGAGTCCTCCTGCTCGAGGGCGCCGTCCCCACCGCGCATGATCGTGCCCTGGCCGTTGAAGCCTCGGAAGGGACGGTCGGGCTTCTTGGCCAGCCAGTTGTAGAGGACAGCGATCATCACGGCGACGAAGTTCGCAAAGATCACGGCGGGGATCATGACGGCGAGGAAGTCGCCCGCCGGCGACCCCGTGGCGTCGCTGTAGATCTCCGCCATCGGGATCGCGCTGGATCCGGTCCCGGCGCCGGCGATGGCGAGACCGACGTTCAGGATCCCGGTCATGAGGCCGAGCCCGAGCACCCAGGCCAGGAAGCCGGCCGTGGCGATGCCGGCAGCGATCGCCGAGAGCAGGGGCACGAGGAACCTGAGGATGGACTTCTTCAGCACGTCGGCGCTGAGCCCCAGGATGCTGCCGACCATGAGGGTGGCGATGAAGAGGTCGAGCACCTGGTAGCCGGAGAGGAAATTCCCGAGCATCGTCCCCAGGGTCTCCGGGATGAGCCCGAAGTGGTTGAGGATCGAGGGGACCAGGATGGTGAACAGGGTCGGGGCGCCGAGGGTGCGCAGCACCGGGATTGGCGGCCGAGCCACATCAGGACCATGCCGACCAGGGTCGCGAAGACTGCCCCCGGCAGGATGCCGTCCTCGGGGAGGACCCCGGTGAGGGCGGCCAGGACGAACGCTGCGGCACTGATCAGGAAGAGCGGCCAGGACAGGCCGGCCACCTTCGGTGCGGCGGTGGTCTGGGTCTCGGTGGTCATGGTGGGCACCTACTGTCGGTCGAGGGGTGTGGGGCCGGCCGTCGAGGCGAGCGTGGCCGTGGCATCGAGCCGGACGGCCTCCCGGATCCGCTCCTCGGCGGCGTGGATCTGGGGGAGTCGCTCCAGGGCGTGGTCCACCTGGTCCGCGGGGATGACGGCGACGCCGTCGGCGTCGGCGACGATGATGTCCCCCGTGGCGATGGACACGCCCCCGACGGCGACCGGTCGACCCACGGCGCCGGGACCATGTTTGAAGGGTCCAGCCGGTGTGGTGGCGCGGGCGTAGATGTGCAGGCCCTGCTCGCCGAGGGCCGCGGCGTCGCGCACAGCACCGTCGACGACAGCACCGATGACGCCGGTGGCCAGCATGATCTCCCCGATGAGATCGCCGATCACGGCTCGACTGATGTCGCCCTGACCATTGATGACGAGGATGTCCCCGGGGCGGGCGACGTCCAGGGCCATGTGGATCGCCAGATTGTCTCCGGCGCGGGTATGGACGGTGAGGGCTCGTCCGACGACGGTGTCGGTGGACGAGGTCAGGCTCCGGATCTCCCCGTCGAGGACCAGCATGCGCTGGAAGACGTCGCCCACATGGGCCGCGGGGACGCCACGGAGCCTGTCCGCGGGTGCTGGGGAGGCTGCGTGCTCCGGGAGGTCCACCGTGACGGAGGACGTGTCAGGGACTGAGATGTACATGGTCGGTGACTCCTGGGTCGTGGGGATGCGGTATCAGGATGAGGTCTGCAGCGCGGGACCGACGATGACATGGTCGGGGGTCTCCCCGGCCAGCGCCTGGTTGATGCAGGTGATCGCGATCTCGGCGACCGCGTCGAGGGACTCGAGCGTCTGTCCACCGATGTGCGGGGTCAGGATCAGGTTCTCCGTCGCGGCGACGTCGAGCCGAGTGTGGGAGAGCGGATCCGTCGCGTCGACGGCCTCGTGGTGGATCACGTCGAGCGCCGCTCCGCGGAGGCGCTTCTCCTGGAGGGCGCTCTGCAGGGCGTCCTCATCGATGAGGCCGCCCCTCGAGGTGTTGACGACCAGAGCGCTGGGCTTCAGTCGTGCCAGCTCGTCGGCCCCCAGGATCCCGGCGGTGCCGGAGGTCAGGGGGAGATGCAGGGAGAGCAGGTCGGCCTGCTCCAGCAGCTCGGGAAGCTCCACTCGGCGAACCTGCAGCTCCGCGGCGGTGTCCTCGTCCAAGGCGGGGTCGGCGGCGATGACGTGCATGCCGAATCCTCTGCCGATCTGGGCCACCATCCTGCCGATGTGCCCGAATCCGAGCAGACCGAGGACCTTGCTGTGGAGTTCGAGTCCCGTCAGCGTCTGCTTGCCGGCGCCCCAGCGCCCGTGCCGGATGCGTCGGTCAGCCTCCGGCACATGCCGTGCCAGCGCGAGGGCGAGCGCGAAGACATGCTCGGCCACCGCGCGACTGTTGCCGCCGGGGGTGACGGTGATCCAGATGCCCTGCTCCTGCGCCGCCTCGAGGTCGACGTTGTTGGTGCCGACGCCGTGGCGGGCGATGATCGTCAGCCGGGGAGACGCCTCGATCATCCCTCGGTCGAACTGTTCGCCCCGCAGCAGGACGGCCTCGACTGAATCGGCGACGTCGAGGTAGTCGCACCGGTCCGGGCCGAAGCCGACATGGACGGTGTGGCTGCGGTGGAGACGTTCCAGATGGGCGGGGTCGATGGGATCCGACACGTAGATGACAGCCACGGGCCGCTCCTTTCGTCGAGGGTGGGAAAAACGACCGGGAACTCAAAAAATGGGACAGTGTCCTACTTTGTGTCGACATCGTAGCACGAGACGTGGTGGAGGTCACAGGGCTCGAAGCAGGGTGCGGCGCGCCGAGGAACAAGCGGAGCCCGGCGGGCGTTGACGACGAGATGTGAGCGACATGCCTGAGAAGCCTGCTGTCCAGAGTCCACCGATCCCCAACGAACTGCGCGTGCTGATCGTCGCGGCCTTCGTGGTGGCGATCGGATTCGGCATCGTGGCGCCGATCCTGCCGCAGTATGCCGCCGACTTCGGCGTGTCCGCGTTCGCCGTCTCCGCAGTGGTCTCGGCCTTCGGGCTCTTCCGTCTGGTCTTCGCTCCGGCCTCCGGCAGGCTCACGCAGGCGTTGGGGGAGACCCCGGTCTATGTGGTGGGCCTGCTGATCGTGGCGGCCTCGATGATCGCCACGGCCTTCGCCCCCACCTATGAGCTGCTGTTGGCGTTCCGCGCCGTCGGAGGAATCGGTTCCACGTTCTTCACGGTCTCGGCGATGACCTTCCTGGCCAGGAAGTCACCGCCGAGCATCCGCGGCAAGATCTCCGGCGCCTACGCCTCGGCCTTCCTCATCGGCAATGTGGCGGGGCCCCTGGTGGGCTCTGGGCTGCTCGTCTTCGGGCCGCATGTCCCGTTCCTGGTCTACGGGGGCGCACTGGTGATCGCAGCGCTGATCGTGTTCGTGATGCTGCGGGGCTCGCGTCTGGAGGATCGCGACCGCCGGGACGCGCGCGAACGGGCGACTCTGAAGGAGGCGTGGTCCGTGCCGGGGTATCGGGCGGCGCTCACGGCAGGGTTCGCCAACGGGTGGGCCACCTTCGGTCTGCGCAACTCCCTGGTTCCGCTCTTCGCCGCCACGGCGTTCGCCGGGTCCGGGTTCGTCATCGACTCCTCCCAGCTCGCCGGTGTGGCGCTGGCGACCTTCGCCGCCGGCAATGTGGCCGCCGTGCTGCTGTTCTCCCGCCGCACCGACCGCTTCGGGCGCAGGCCTCCCATCATCCTGGGGCTGGTCATCACCGCCTGCGCCACCGGCGTGCTGGGGCTGGCGCCGGAGCCCTGGGTGCTGCTCGCCCTCAGTCTCGTGGCCGGCGTCGGCACGGGGCTGGTCAATCCGGCCCAGCAGGCGGCCATCGCCGACGTCGTGGGCGAGGGGCGCAACGGTGGGCCTGTGGTCTCGACCTTCCAGATGACGCAGGACTTCGGCGCCATCATCGGCCCGCTGCTCGCCGGGCTGATCGTGGACCACTTCGGCTATGCGTGGGCCTTCGGGCTCACCGGGGTGATCCTCATGGTCGGGGCGCTGGCCTGGACACGCGCACCGGAGACCCTCGACCACAGCGGTCGACCTGCCGCCGCCCGCACCTGAGACCAGACCACACTGGACACACGAGGACGGGCCGGGCGGAGCGCGATGCGCATCCACCCGGCCCGTCCTGATCTGGGCGAGTGATCGGTCAGATCAGGCTGTCACTCCCGGGCACCGGCCCCGGCAGGGACGGCGTCGTGGGAGTACGCCTCGGTGTGGTGGGCGACGGCGTCGATGCCGCCCTGCTCGACCTCGGCCTCCACCCGGAAGCCCATGGTCTTGTGGATCAGCGTGGCGATGATGTAAGTGGCCACGAAGGTGAACACCAGGGTCACCAGGCAGGCGACGATCTGGGCCCACAGCAGGGAGAAGTCGCCGTTGAGGAAGAGGCTGCCGCGGCCGTCGGCGATGAGCTCCTCGCGGCCGAACAGTCCGATGGCCAGCGTGCCCCAGAGGCCGGCGACCAGGTGCAGGCCGACGACGTCGAGCGTGTCGTCGAACTTGCCGTACTTGAACTCCACGGCGAAGCAGCAGACCGCACCAGCGACCAGGCCGATGACGATGGCGCCCAGCGGCGAGACGAAGGCCACCGCGGGAGTGATGGCGACCAGTCCGGCCACGATGCCCGAGGCGGCGCCGACCGGAGTCGGCTTCTTGCCGCGGGCCCACTCGGTGAGCAGCCAGGCCACCAGGGCGGCGGCCGGAGCGAGCAGCGTGTTGATCCAGTTCAGCGATGCCTCTTCGACGCTGCCGGCCTCACCGATGTTGAAGCCGAACCAGCCGAACCACAAGATCGAGGCACCCAGCAGGACGAAGGGGACGTTGTGCGGCTTGTTCGGGGCGAAGTTGCGGCGCGGGCCGATGACCAGCACCAGAGCCAGGGCGGCGACGCCGGCACACATGTGCACCACGAGCCCGCCGGCGAAGTCCACGGCCTCACCGACGGTGTCACCGATGAATCCGCCCTCGACGAGCAGGCCGCCGTCGCCCCAGACCCAGAAGGCCAGCGGAGCGTAGACCAGCGTGATCCAGATGGGCACGAACACCATCCAGCCGGCGAACTTGGCACGGTCGGCGACCGCACCGGAGATCAGCGCGCAGGTGATGATGGCGAAGGTGGCGCCGAAGCCGACCCACACCAGAGAGTCTCCGCCTTCAGCCAGGGACTCGTAGAGCACGAAGTCAGAGGTGGGGTTGCCGAACAGGCCGCCCGCCACCGGGTCAGCCCCGGCGATGGCGTTGCCCCACAGCGCCCAGGTCAGGGCGACGAGGCCCATCGCGGCGAAGCTCATCATCATCATGTTGACTGCCGAGCGGGTCTGTGACAGCCCGCCGTAGAAGAGCGCGAGGCCCGGCGTCATGAACAGCACGAGCGCACCGGCGACGACCACCCAGATCGCTCCCACGTCTTCGATCACGATTTCCATGTGTCCCTCCAGGAAACAAGTACTCACCGATGTCTTTCACCGATGCGAGCTGATCTCCATGGTTCTCGGTCCGTGTTTCACCGACCGCGCCTGATGTTTCGGTGACGTAAAAACTCCCGCTCCTGCCCCGGAATCTCAGGGATTCCGGGGCAGGAACGGGAGCTGACGCGCGGCAGCGGGCCGGATCGGAGGGACCGCTCGCACGCGGATCGAGGCAGGGAGGGAGGCTGCTCAGCGCTCCTCGAGCAGGGCGTCGACGAAGGTCTCCGCATCGAAGGGCGCCAGGTCGTCCGGCCCCTCGCCGAGGCCCACCAGCTTCACCGGCACGCCGAGCTGCCGCTGGATGGCCACGACGATGCCGCCGCGTGCGGTGCCGTCGAGCTTGGTGAGCACGATTCCGGAGACGTCGACGACCTCGGAGAAGACCTTGGCCTGGTTCAGCCCGTTCTGTCCGGTGGTCGCGTCCAGGACCAGCAGGACCTCGTCGACCTCGGACTGCTTCTCGATGACTCGCTTGACCTTCCCGAGCTCGTCCATGAGGTTCGCCTTGTTCTGGAGCCGGCCGGCGGTGTCGACCATGACGACGTCGACTTCGCCCTCGATGCCGGCTGCGACGGCGTCATAGGCCACTGAGGCGGGGTCGGTGCCCTCGTCGCGGGAGACTGTGGGCACGCCCAACCGGGAGCCCCAGGTGGTGAGCTGTTCGGCGGCGGCCGCCCGGAACGTGTCGGCCGCACCCAACAGGACGTCCTTGTCCTCCGCCACCAGGACGCGGGCCAGCTTGCCCACGGTGGTGGTCTTGCCGACGCCGTTGACGCCGACGACGAGCACCACCGCCGGGCGGCCGGCTGCGCGGACGTTCAGGCTGCGGTCCAGGGAAGGGTCAACCAGCGTGGTGAGCTCTTCACGCAGCAGCGCACGCACCCGGTCCGGGTCCCGCGATCCCTCGACCTTCACCCGCTCACGCAGACGATCCACCAGTTCCATGGTCGGCTCGGTGCCGAGGTCCGCCATCAGCAGCGTCTCCTCGATCTCGTCCCAGACGTCCTCGTCGATCTGGTCCGAGGAGAGCAGTGCCAGCAGCGACCGGCCGAAGACGTTGTTGGACTTCACCAGCCGGGCACGAAGACGGGCGAGCCGTCCGGCCACAGGCTCCGGCGTCTCGATCGTCGGGGCCGCCTCCTCGGCGACCTCCTCGGAGAGCTCGGGCTCGGCGACCGTCTCGGCCGTCGCCTCCGCGGTGGTCAGCGGGGCGGCGTCGGTGTCTTCGGCAACGGCGGTGCCGGCAGGGGCGTCAGGGCCGTCAGGCTCCGGGAGGTCGTCGGCGTCGCGGGTCTCGGGGAAGGTCCCCTCGGGCAGCCTGCGGCCGCCGGTGAGGAGGAACAGGCCGATGGTGCCGGCGAGGACCACTGCCAGAACGATGAAAAGGGTCAGAACGTCAAAATCCACCCGACCAGTGTGTCACAGTCCGTGACCCTGATCGGGTGGATTTCGCACGTGCCGCGGGCGCCTCGCGGGGGAGCCGGGGCGTCAGCGCCAGATGCCGCGGGAGTCGATCACCGTGTGCCCGGCCAGCCGGGCGGTGTCGATGGCCTTGAACTGGTCGTGATCGACCAGCAGCACGAGGATCTGTGCCGTCTGCAGGGCCTCGTCGATCCCGGCCAGCGTGACGTTTCCGGAACTGGCGAGCTGCGCGGGGAGCTGGTCGATGTGCGGCTCCACGGCCAGGATGCGGGCCTCCGGCGCCCGCTCGGCCAGCCGCTGGGCGATCGACAGCGACGGTGACTCCCGCAGGTCGTCGATGTTGGCCTTGAACGCCAGCCCCATCAGCGCCACCGTGGCCTCCCGCCCGTGGTGCTCCAGTGCCTGCTCGATGCGGCCGAGCACCCACTCAGGCTTGGCATCGTTGGTCTCCCGCGCGGTGCGGATCAGCCGTGAAGCGTCTGGGGCCGCGTCCACGATGAACCAGGGGTCCACCGCGATGCAGTGCCCCCCGACCCCCGGCCCCGGCTGCAGGATGTTGACACGCGGGTGGTGGTTGGCCAGGTCGATGAGCTCCCACACGTCGACGCCCAGCTGGTCGCAGATCACAGAGAGCTCGTTGGCGAAGGCGATGTTGACGTCGCGGAAGCTGTTCTCGGTCAGCTTGGCCATCTCCGCGGTCTTCGCGTCGGTGAGCAGGACCTCACCGGTGCAGAAGTTCTGGTACAGGATCTTCGCCGCCTCGGCAGCCGCCTGGGTCAGGCCGCCCACGATCCGATCGTTGGTGGCCATCTCCACCATGATCCGCCCAGGCAGCACCCGCTCCGGGCAGTGGGCCACGAGCAGGTCACCCGCTGCGAGGTCTGGGCGGGACTTCAGGATCCGCTCGGCCATGTGCTCGGTCGCCCCGGGGGGAGAGGTGGACTCCAGGATCACCAGCTCACCGCCGGTCAGCTTCGGCGCGATGCCGTCGGCGGCGGCCTCGATGTACGACAGGTCCGCCGAGTGGGAGTCGGTGAAGGGGGTGGGCACCGCCACGATGTAGGCGTCCGCCACCGGGGTCTCGGTGGAGGCTGAGAGCTTCCCGGCGGCCACCGCGCGCTCCACGACCTCCCTCAGGCCCGGCTCCACGAACGGCACTTCCCCGTTGTTGACCGCGTCGACATTGATCGGCGAGACATCCATCCCCACGACTCGCACCCCGCTGTCGGCCAGGATGGCCGCGGTGGGCAGACCGATGTAGCCCAGGCCGATCACACCGACGGTCGAGAACTCCCTCGAAACCACAAGAACTCTTTTCCTCGAAGAACAAAAAGTACGCACGCCGGCCCCGCACAGGAGCGAGGCCGTCCGGACAGGGGACCCGCCGACACTGACGCGCAGAGCACAGCAACGCCCGCAAGCTTATATCACGGCTCGGTCACGAGAGGCCCTGCGGCCTCCGGGCTTCAGCGAGCCGCCCGGAGTTGCAGGTCAGCAGTGACTCTGGGGTGCGTCATCTCCGTGCGCATCGGGCGTCCGGAGCGCTCTACGGCGCTGGAAGCAGGCACTGGAAGGAGGCACAGGAACGAGTCACCGGAACAGGTCACCGGAAAAGGTCAGGGACGTTGGCCTGCAGCTCGGCGTCCAGCAGGGGGGCGAGGGTCTCGACATAGGAGGTGCTCAGATGGGAGTCGTCATACCAGACCACGACGTTGCCGACGACGGCGTCGCAGGTTCCGTCGGGGCAGATGTGGTCCGTCAGGTCCACGGTGTGCACTCCGTCGGGGAGGTCGAGGTCATCGAGCGGGTCGGCGGCGGCGATCTGCGAGGGGTCGGCACCGCACTCGCCTGATTCCCGACCCTGGGCCAGGCAGTCGGCCACTGAGGCATCCGGGCGGGGCGTCCCACGCATCAGCAGAACCTCCGCACCGGTGCTGCGCAGCTCCCGCCAGCGCTGCGGGGCCCCGTCCTCGATCGACTCCGTGCTCCGGTTCATCACGGTGCCCGGGGTGACCACCAGGTCCGGGGCCCGCTCGGCGACCGCGTCGATCAGGTTCGCGTTCCACGCGGCGCAGGAGGAGGAGCCGGCGTTCTCCGTGGACTGCAGGCGGCACCCGGACTTGTCGGCGATGATCAGCTCCCAGTCGTAGGTGTCCGCCAGCATCATCCAGGCGTGCTGCCACTGGCCGGCGTGGGAGCCCCCGGTGAGCATGACGGTCGCAGTCGGCGACGCCGGCGGGTCGGGGTCCTCACAGATGAGCACCTCGGAGGCTTCCAGCCCCCCGCCCTGCGACTGGCGGCAGTCCCAGTCGTAGTACTGCGGGCGGTCCGCGGCGAGCACCTCGGCGGCGGGCACCGGGGCGACGTCGGGAGGGGCGGGGTCCGCACCCGGCGCCGTCGCCGCCGCTCCGGGATGCAGCGCACGGTCCACCCCGGCCATCGAGTACCCCTCCGGCAGGGTCACCGTGGTGCCGATCACTCCGATGGTGGTCGGCCACCGCACCGATGGCCAGCGTGCCTGCGGCCGCCGTCAGCGGCACGCGGGGCGCCAGGGATGCGCGGGCGGCCGTCGGGCGTTCGATCCACCGGTGGGTGCCCATCCGGCCAGGATGGAGACCACCAGGAGGCCGGCCCCGTCGAGGACGCCCAGTCCGTCCTGGTCGGTGAGCTCCAGATGGAAGATCAGCAGTGGCCAGTGCCACAGGTAGAGGCCGTAGGCGATGCTGCCCACCCAGGCCAGGGGTCGCGTTGAGAGGAGACGGGCCGCTGTTCCGGGAGGATCCTGAAGCCCTCCCTGCGGGCCGGCGGAGGCCAGCACCAGGGCCAGTCCCAGCAGGGGCCACAGCGCCCATGCTCCCGGGAACAGGGAAGCGCCGTCCAGGACGAAGCCGCAGGAGATGATGAGAGCCAGCCCGAGCCATCCCGCGACCCCGCGCACCGGACGGGGGAGGGTCAGACGGGCGCCGAGCAGCGCGAGGACACCCCCGAAGGCCAGCTCCCAGAGTCGTGTGCTGGTCATCAGGTACGCCGCCTCAGGGGCCTGCTGGCGCATCCACAGCGCCCAGGCGAAGGACGCACCCAGCACCAGCACCACGAACACCGCCATCGCGTGCACCGCAGGTCGGCGCAGCGCCCGCGCCAGCAGCACGGCCAGCACCGCGAGCACCGGCCAGAGGAGGTAGAACTGCCCCTGGACCGACAACGACCAGAAATGCTGGAACGGACTGCTGGCGGGCCCGGCCGCCTCATAGGCCAGCTGAGAGGACACCAGCTCGATGTTCTCCCAGTACAGCAGTGAGGCCCGGGCCTCCGTGAGCAGCTGGTGGTGGCGGGTGGAGGGCAGGATCAGCAGGCCGGCCATCGTGGTGACCGCGATCGCGACGACGGCCGGGGGCAGGATGCGGCGGGCCAGACGCGCCAGATAGCGGCCCACATCGAGCACCCCGCCGCGGGATGCGGCCTCGCGGAGCAGCATCGCCGTGAAGAGGAACCCGGAGACGGCCAGGAAGATGTCGATGCCTCCGGAGACCCGCCCTGCTCCGAAGAGATGGAAGAGCACCACGCCGAGGATCGCCAGGCCCCGCACGCCGTGCAGCTCCGGGCGGAACCGGCTCGCCGGGACGCCGCGCGACAGCCGCTCCTGCGACGCTGACGACGACGGCGGGTCGGTCGGACGGGCTGAGGACTGCGGGGCAGACACAGGGGCGCTCCTGGAAGGGTCGGCGACGCACCACTCTAGTGCCCCGGCCCGGACACGGCGCCCAGCCCGCGGCGAGACGTGGATCACGGCGCGGACGCAGGGCTGGCGTAGAGGTTCGACGAGCACCCTGGGAGGTGGCCGGGAACTTGCTGGGAGTGTGGCCTGCCAGCGGGTCCGCGGGGCGGCTCATCGGTTACTGTTCACCAGGACGCAGCGCCGGTGGGTCCGTCGCCGCTGTCGCGTCCGCGCCGATCCGACCCCGAGACAGGACTGTAGAGCAGATGACCGTACCCTCCACGACGCGCCGTTCATCGGCCGACGCCGCAGGCTCGGCGCCGGAGCACGCCGAGGACCAGCGTCGGCGCAGGGGGAGCCGCTTCCAGCCGGAGATCCAGGGGCTCCGGGCCCTGGCCGTGCTGCTCGTCGTGCTCTACCACTTCTGGCCCGAGCATCTGCCGGGCGGCTACGTGGGCGTGGACGTGTTCTTCGTGATCTCGGGCTATCTGATCACGGCACACCTCTTTAAGGAGGCGGCCCAGACCGGCACGGTGCGGCTGGGGAGGTTCTGGGCTCGCCGGATCCGTCGTTTGCTGCCCCTGAGCCTGCTGGTCCTGCTCGTCACCGCGGTCTCGGCGGTGCTGGTGCTGCCGTCGACGGCCTGGCAGTCCACGCTGCGGCAGATCGTCGCCTCGACCCTCTATGTGCAGAACTGGATCCTCGCCGCCGATTCGGTGGACTATTCCAAGCTCGACGAGCAGGCCACCGCTGTGCAGCATTTCTGGTCCCTTTCGGTGGAGGAGCAGTTCTACATCCTGTGGCCGCTGCTGCTGGTGCTGGCACTGCTGGTCACCGGCGCCCGGGCGGCCCGGACGGCGCAGGCGGTGCGCACCACGTTCATCGTGGTGCTCGTGGCACTCGGGGCCGCGTCCTTCGGGTTCTCGGTCTGGTACACCGCCCATGAGCCGGCCCAGGCATACTTCGTGACCCCCACCCGCATCTGGGAGTTCACCCTCGGTGCGCTGCTGGCGCTGTGGATGGGCTCCAGCCAATTCACCGGACGAGCGGCCAATCTGGTCGGATGGGCCGGCCTGGGGATGATCCTGGCGTCGGCATGGCTCTACTCCGACGCCACCGCCTTCCCCGGTGGGGCGGCGCTGATGCCCACTCTGGGGGCCGTGCTGCTGATGATGTGCGGCGGGCGCGAAGCCGGCACGGGCGTGCATTGGTGGTTCTCCCTGCGCCCCGCTACGGCGATCGGCGACTGGTCCTACGCGATCTACCTGTGGCACTGGCCGATCGTGGTCTTCTCACCGTATCTGAGCGAGGAGGCGAAGCACTGGTACATCAAGGTGATGCTGATCCTCGGCGTCGTCGGCCTCTCCGCGGTGACCACGCGGTACGTGGAGGCGCCGCTGCGCCGTGCGCGGTTCCTGCTGCCGACCTGGCGCGCCGTGGTGGCGGCGGCGGCCGGGATGGTCCTGGTGATCTCCACCGCCCATGCGGCCGTGGCCGCCGTCGAGCGGGGCTTCGCCGACACAGAGCTCTCGGAGGACCACCCCTGTTACGGGTATCGGGCGCTGGCCAACCCCGACCAGTGCGGTGACCCGCTGGAAGGTGACCTGGGCCTTGCTCCCCATCCGGCCGAGGTCACGGCGCAGAACAACGAACCGATCTACCCGGACTGTCAGGCTGACACCGAGGAGGAGGGCGTCAAGGAGTGCTGGCTGGGCGCGGAGGAGACCGATGCCGACGGGACCGTCGCCGTGTTCGGTGACTCGCATGCCACCATGTGGCTGCCGGCGCTCGACGAGATCGCCCAGGAGCATGACAAACGTCTGCTGGTGCTCACCCGCTCCGCCTGCTCGCCGCGGGTCAGTGCGCTTGACGACGACTCCAACGCCTGCGTGAGGGCCAATGCCGAGATCATGGACCGGCTGGCCGAAGATGACGACGTCGAGACGGTGGTCGTCGCCGGCAGCCAGATCCACAGCAGCTTCTCCGGGCCCGATGACGACCTCGAGCTGCCCGAGACGGATCTGGAGCTCACCGACACGGCGCGAGCCATGTACGCGCCGATCGACGCCTGGCTCGAGGCCGGCAAGGAGGTGGCCGTCTTCGGCGAGGTGCCGCGGATGAACAAGGAGACCGAGGACGAGCAGACGCTGCCCGAATGCGTCGCGCTCCACGAGGAGGATCCGGCGGCGTGCCGGGACGAGGTCGACGACACGCACGTGGGCGACCGCTGGCTGACCCGGTCGGTCGAGGTGTTCGGCGACGAGGACAACTTCCACTTCATCCCCACCGAGGACATGCTCTGCGACGACGAGTTCTGCTACGCGGTGCTGGGCGGCGCCATCACCTTCCGCGACAACAGCCATGTCTCCGAGAACTTCGTGCGGTCAGCGACTGGCGAGATCGGTCAGCGGCTCGAGTCGGCGATCCTCAGCTCCACCTGATCCTCATCCGGGCCGCGGTCGTCCGGACGGGACTCTTCAGGGATCGACACCTCGGCAGTTGCACCCTCGGCGCCTGTCTGGTCGGCGCCTGTCTGGTCGGCGCCTGTCTGGTCGGCGCCTGTCTGGTCGGCGCCTGTCTGGTCGGCGCCTGTCTGGTCGGCGCCTGTCTGGTCGGCGCCATTCCCGTCCGTCCCCAGTCGGACCACGTCCTCCGGCGGGGTGTACCACTGCAACGGGTCCGCCTGGAGCCGCGGCCACCGGGAAGGACCTCCCTCCGTGCCTGCCGGCTCTCCGCCCCTCGGCTCCGGATACCACCACTGGTAGGGCTCAGAGCCGAACAGCGTCCCGCTGGGCCGCCCCCGCGCCAGGTCTCGGGCCAGCCTCAGGTCGGCGCGCATCCACGCGGCGCCCAATCGCAGGTCGTGGTTCAGCCGGTACTCCTGGACGCCTCCGGGCATCGGCGTGAGCTCCCCGAGCACCGGGCCGTCAGGGGTCGAGTAGAGGTCGACACGGACGAAAGGGAGCCCCACGGCGATGGAGAGGCGGCGAGCGGCCTCCATGAGATCCTCCCACCCCTCCGGCGCGGTGATCTCCGGGTCCTCCGGCCTGCCGGGCAGCACCTCGCCCAGCGGGCGCGCCTCGGCGTCGAAGTAGCGCCGGGTGAAGCGGCTCCGGTTCATGACCTTCACCCCGTGGGTGCGCATCACCAGCACCTGCATGATCTCGCCATAGGCGGTGTAGACCTTGATGTCCTCCGGGAGGCGGACCTCGGCTCCCTGGGGCGGGCCGACCAGCGCCAGATCGGCGGATCCCTGACCGGCGGCCCCGTGATCCGCGCCCGCCCGGGAGTCCGTCGTCGCGAAGGGCTGCGCGAAGGGCTGCGCGAAGGGCTCCAGGAAGGACTCCAGGAAGAACGGCCCTCGAGCTCGCTCGAGCCGGCTCAGCAGTCGATCGCCGGGTCGCCCGTCGACGAGCGTGTCGCGTCCGGTGAGCGTCTGCCAGCCTTCGGCGGTGCGACGCAGCGGCACGACTCCGAGACCGCTGTGGCCGCCGTCGGCCTTGAGCACCACCCGGTCTGCGGGCAGGTCGTCGGGGATCCGGATGTCCTCGGTGCGTGACCACACCTGGTGGATCCTCGGCACGGCGATTCCGTGGCTCTGTGCCAGAGCGTAGCTGCGGAGCTTGTAGGGCAGCTGCAGCGCCGGAGTGGTCGCCTGCCAGCCGCTGAGCTTCGCCGCGTTGACCGCCGCCATGTGGGAGGACAGCTTCCCCTTGAAGGAGGAGCGGCGGAATCGGGCATGCTCCGCCTCAGCGGCCTCCGCGCGGAGGATGGCCTCCTGAAGATCATCGGAGAGCCTCGTGATCTCCTCCTCGCGACGACGGAGCTCATCGCGGCCGGAGCTGCGCGCCTCCCGCAGCAGACGCCGCACCCTCTCGCGGGAGGCCTCGAGGTGAGCCACCCTGGTCTCCAGATGGAGAATCTTCCTGTCCCGCCAGGCGATGCCCGGCAGGCGGCGACGCACTGCGGCCGGGATGCGGACCATGCGGCTCCCTTCTGCGGCTGATCAGGGGCGACGAGCGTGTCCCAGGGTCTGGCTCATCGCCTCCAACCTACTGCTCCGAGCCTGATCGGGGAAGGTCCCGGCCGGGCGCAGGTGGCGTGCTCAGCCTGCCCCGGTCCTCTCGCCGGCACGACGACGGCGCGACGAGTCGCGCCGTCGCGCCAGGTCCAGGTCGTCCCAGAACTCCAGCGCCGCCGGGTCCGTCCACTCATGATCCCCGTAGCAGGCCAGCAGCTCCGCGAGGTTCTCAGCGGCGTCGAACCACTCCTCGGGCCGGACCCTCTTCAGCTTCGGCAGGTGCCAGGAGACGAGGAACCTCTCGAGCCGGTCGCGCCGGTAGGCCTCCAGGAGCCCCACCTCCTGAAGCCATCGGGCGCGGGAGGAGTCCAGCGGGAGGTACTTCTTGAAGTACCCCGGATTGAGCGTGTTGATGGTGGAGCTGCTCACTGCCATGTAGTACGTGTGCACTCCGACGTCGAGGGTCCGGATCCGTCGGGCATAGTGGAGCATCTGCTGGAAGAAGTAGGAGTCCTGTCCCACCGCGCCCAACGGCTGGCTGATGCCCAGCGACTTCAGCCACCCCGTGCGGGCCACGACCGTCTGGATGCCCAACGGCCGGAACCGCAGCGCCTCCAGGGCACGGTCCGGGACCACGAGGGTGCCGTCCGGCTCAGCATGGTCGGCGAAGGTCTCCTCAAGGATGCCGGCGTAGGGCAGACGGGTGTGGTGCCGGGCCCACTGCGACATGTTGCCCAGCACGAAGTCGACGTCCTCGTGGGCGCGGAGATCCTCCAGCAGCTGCGCGTAGCCGTCCTCGATCGCCTCGTTGTCCGGGTCCAGGTAGGTCACGAACGGGGTCTGGGCCAGGTCCAGTCCGGTGTTGCGCGGCCGGGAGGCCGAGCCGGAGCCTCCCCCGCCGTGGTGGAAGGACGTCACATTGGGGTGCTCCGCGGCCAGCTCCTCGACCGTGTCCACCGTCGAGGGGTCGGTGGAACCGTCGCTGATGAGCAGGACGTGCATCGTCTCGAAGATCGACGAGCGCCGCAGCGAGGCGAAGGCCTTGTGCCGCAGATGGTCGCCGTTGTCGTAGACGGGCACGATGACGGAGAGCTGCAGCCCCTCCCTCTCTGCGGTGGCGGCGACCTCGCGCCGCACGGTCTCCAGGTCGTCTCCGTCGGCGAGCCCGGAAGGGGTCCTGGGGCCCGGCACGGCTCCGCCGTCGGACGTCACCACGGTGTGCCCCCGGCGAGGCCGGTGTCCCAGATGATCGGACAGATGCACGCGCTGGAGCGACGCGATCAGCGTCTCCGGCGAGAGCGACGCGTCAGCCGGGGGCTGGAACCAGGCCGAGAGCGCCAGCTCGGTCAGCGGCCGGCCCGACGGCGGGACCTCCTCGGCCGCGAGGGCGCCCGCCCCATGATGCCGCTGGGCGCGCGGATCACCGGCGTCGACGCGCCGGACGTCCACCTTGGCGGTCACCGGGCAGGACTGGTGCGCCAGCGCGGCCAGGTGGTCCTCCACATAGGTGGGAGCGTAGCTGTGAGCAGAGGAGACCGGCACCAGCACGTCGTAG
This sequence comes from Nesterenkonia sp. PF2B19, assembly GCF_001758425.2. Lineage (GTDB taxonomy): Bacteria > Actinomycetota > Actinomycetes > Actinomycetales > Micrococcaceae > Nesterenkonia > Nesterenkonia aethiopica. The sequence goes on from NZ_MDSS02000004.1 coordinate 89,718, forward strand.
TCGCCGTGGCGGCCCGTCAGCTCGTCCCACGTCACGGTCTCGACGGCCCCAGCCGTCTGCAGGCGCAGCTGCTCGGCCAGCACAGGGTCGGCGGCGTCGTCCCCCGAGGCGACCGCCAGCACGCGGTCCGGGGCTTCCGGCACGGAGATGCCCGCCATGCCCAGCGCGGTGCGCAGCACATCCACGGCATGATGCCGACGGAACGCGTGGCGGACGCCGTCGCCCTGGGCCCGCCGGAGCTCCTCGAGCTCAAGGGACTCCAGCCCCACCGCCACATCCTCGGCCGAGTTCGCGATGCGCACTTCCGGATAGTGCGAGTTCAGCCCCTGGTTGTAGGTGGAGAGCACCAGGGAGCCGGAGGCCAGCAGATCCAGGGTCCGGGGGGAGAAGAAGGTCTGAGAGCCGGCCACGGCCTGAGTGACGACGCCGACCGGGGAGAGCCGGTCGAGACCCGGCGCGTGGGAGATCGCCGACGGTGCGCAGTAGGGGCGGTGCCGGACGGGGAGAGTCTCCCGCCGTGCGCCCGGCCCGCGGACCTCCAGGCCCAGGAGCAGCGGCGACCCGGAGGAGACGATGCCGTCGTGGATCCACTGCAGACCGCGGCGGGCATCCGCATCCAGCGCTCCGGCGCGGCGGCGCTCCAGATGCGTCACCAGCCGATGCGTGTGCGTCCGGGACCCCAGCGGCGACCGGCGCAGCGGACTCACCGGCTGGACCACCGTGGCCACCGGCACTGAGCTCGGCACGCCACGGCGGTACTCCTCGGCGCCCTCCTCGGAGGTCGTGAGCACGACGTCGCAGCGTGCCGCGAGCTTCACCTCGGGGCGCCCAGGTTCCGGCAGCGTCGTGTCGCAGTAGATCAGCGGGATGGCCGCCTCCCGGGCGGCAGTGATCACCCGGCCGCGTGCCCGGGGGGCCTTCACGGTGCGGGGGGAGAGCAGCACCGCGTCGGCGGCGGACAGCGTCGACTCCCAGTCGTCCGGGTCGATCAGCCGGAGATCGGCGGCACCGGCCAGGACCTCCATCAGGTCAGGATCGCCCAGCACCGCCACGGTCTTCGGAAGCGCCGGACGCGAGACTCCCGCCTCGAGCGGCGGCAGCGCCTCCAGGGCGGGCATCAGCTGGTCCAGGAACGCCTCGGCCCCGGCCCGCCGCCCCAGAAGGGAGAGGAGTCACGGACACCGAGCGACTGCAGGGCCCCGGGCTCCAGCAGCTGGCGCAACGGATCGCGGGACGCCACGAGGCCGACGATCCGCTCTCGAGCCTCATCCAGCTCCGACTGGCGGGCTGAGGGCCCCAGGAGTCGAGCCCGGCTCACCGGGAGATCCCCGCGCGCCGGGCGACCTTCCCCACCTGGCGGCGCACACGACGGGAAGCCGCCCGGACGGTCCGCTCCGGATCCTGGACGGCGGACTCCAGCCGTCGCCGCATCCTGCTGGCCGGAGATTCGTCAGGGGAGCTGCCCGTCACCGGGGGAGTCGGAGCCTGTCGGCGGGCCGCCACGCGGTGCTCCAGCTTGGCCACCCGGGAGCGCAGCTCGGCGATGTCGGCCTCCTGGGTGCGTTCCAGCTGGTCGTAGGCCCAGCGGAGTTCGGCCAGGAGGGCCTCCTGCTGCCCGAGCAGTGCGACGATGACGTCACGCGCGTCCTCCGACAGGGGCTGCTCGGTCGCGGCTTCTGCACTCATGCGTGTCCTCGGTACTCCTTGTCATGGGGCGGGCCGCAGCGCCTCCAGAGGCGGCGGACCGCACAGGGCGGGCTGTGCTTCACGGTAGCGGGCCTTGCGGGGAAGGGCCACAGCAGGATGGGCGGGCGGAACAGACAGGTCGGCTGACGCAGGCGGGCCGCAGGTCAGCCGGACCCGCTCTCGAAGAACCTCCTGGCCTTCGGTGACGTCCAACTGTACTCGCCGTAGGCTGCGGCGATCTCACGCAACACGGCCGCGGCCTCCGCCCGCTGGTGGGGGAGGACTCGCTTGTACTTGTCCAGGTACCAGGTGACGAAGAACTTCTCGAACCGCTGCTCCATGTAGGCCTCCAGCAGCCCGGTCTCGCGCAGCCAGGCCGCCCGGGCCTGCTCCAGGATGAGGTACTTGCGGAAGTAGCCCGGGGAGACGACATTGACGATCGAGGTGTCCACCGCGCCGTAGTAGGTGTACACGGGGCGGTACACCGGAGCGTAGGCCTCGGTGTGGAAGAGCATCTGCTGGAAGAAGTAGGTGTCCTGACCGACGGCCCCTTCCGGCTGGACGAGTCCCAGCCCCTTGAGCCAGTCGGTCCGGGCGACCAGGGCCTCGATGCTGGCCGGCCTGAAGCCGACAGCCGGCAGCGACTCCCGGTCCACGCGGAACAGTCCGTCGCGGTGTGGTATCGCTCCGGCGAACCACGCGTGGTAGTCGTGCACCGAATGCTTCCTGGTCCACACCGCCATGGTGCCCAGGGCGAAGTTCGCCTCTGGGGCCTGTTCGAGCGTGTCCATCAGCTCCCAGTAGCCGTCGTCGAGCTCCTCGTCATCCGGATCCAGGTAGGTCACGTACGGGGTGAAGCTCAGGGCCAGCCCCGTGTTGCGCGGACGGGAGGCGGAGCCCGAGCCCCCGCGGGCATGGTGGTAGGCGGTCACGTTCGGCCACCGGTGAGCGAGCTCCTCCACCGTGTCCACCGTCACCGGGTCGGTGGACCCGTCGTTGACCAGCAGGACGTGCATCCTCTCGAAGATCGAGGAGCGTCGCAGCGAGGCGAAGGCCTTGTGGCGCAGGTGGTCGCCGTTGTTGTAGATGGGCACGATCACCGCCAGCTGAAGGCCGAGCTCGTGGGCCGTGCGGCGAGCCTCCTGCTGGACCGCCTCGAGATCGTCTGCGGTCAGCGGCGACGGCGCCGGTCGCCGTCGCGGTGGGCGTCCCGTGTGCTCGGAGCCGCGGACTCCGGGGATGGCCGCGCCGCCTCGGACGACGAGCCTCCGGCGGCGCGGGCGTGCCGGCGCTGCCGGACGCTGCGGACTCCCGCTCCAGGTTCGGGGTCATCGGGGTGCTCACCTCCGAGGCGGCAGCGACGCCGCGGACGACGTCCCAGAAGGACGGACGTGCGGAGGCCGGCGTCTCCGGGTGCTCGGCAGGGGCCGCATGCGGGGTCGTCGACCCCGCCGATGCGGTGCCCGACGCCTCTCGGGCGTCCCGACGCGAAGCGCCGGTGGTGAGCGGACCAGCCGGGCGATGGCCCAGGTGGTCCACGCAGTAGACCCGGCTCCGTTCGGCCGCCCGGAGCAGCTCCTGACGTGTCCCGAGGAGGTCAGGGGCCGGGCGCCACCAGGCCGTGAGCTCGAGCGCGAGGACTCCGCGGCGATGGCGGTGGGCCTGGGAGTCGCTGTCCGCGGCGTCGCCGGAGAGCTTCTGGGTCACCGGTGCCGACTGATAGCGGAACGCCGCCACATGGTCGGCCACGTAGGTGGGGGCATGGTGCCTGGTGGGGGAGACCGGCAGCAGCACGTCGAAGCTCCCGGCCGCGGCCTCCGCCCCGGACTCCTCCACCCGCCCGGCCAGCTCCTCCCACGTGATCAGCTCGACGTCGGCATGAGTCTGCTCGGCCATCTCGCGGGCGAGGTCGTCCGTGCGCTGCTCGGCGACCGCCAGGACCCTCTCCCGCACGGGCGTCACGTTCAGCCCCGCGCGCTCGCAGATGCGCCGCAGCACGTCGGAGGCGTGGTGGTCGGTGAAGACCTTGCGGATGCCGTCGCCCTGGACGCGGCGCAGCTCCTCCTGCGACATCAGCTGCAGGGTCTTGGCGACGTCCTCCGCGGAGTTCGCGATGTAGGTGTGCGGGTGGTAGGAGTTCAGGCCCTGGTTGTAGGTGGAGAGCACCATCGTGCCGCTGGCCTGCAGCTCCAGGATCTGCGGGTCGAACACCGCCTGCGAGTCGACGACGGCGTTGATGGTCAGCGCCACATCCATGGCTCGCTGCAGCGTGTCGGTGCCGTAGGTGAGGTCGATGTCGGCGGCCTCGTCCGCCGAGACCGTCCAAGGCCCGTAGCGGGTGGGGATCACCCAGTGCTCCGAGTCCGGCGCCTGCGCGGGGTCGGGCTGCAGGAGGACGACGGGACGACCGGAGATCAGGGCACCGTCGAGCAGCGCCGGGGCGTAGGGTGGGTCAGAGAGGTGGCCCGCCGGGTGCGTCTGCTCGCAGCCCAGCAGCGCCACCAGGTCGGTGCGCGCCGGGCGCGTGCCGATCGGACTGTGGATCAGCGGATTGACGCCCGCCGGGATCACGTCCACGCCGGTCGACTCGGTCTCCTGAGCGCGGTACAGGGCCGCGGCTTCGGCGTCGGTGGTGACGATCCGCGAGCATGCGCGCGCCAGCTCCGCGGTCTCCTCGACGGCGGTCCCTGCGGTGGACACCAGCACGGTGGGGACCCCTCTGCCCCGGAACGCGGGGATGACGGTCTCCGCGAGATGGCGCATCGTCAGCGCGTGCTCCAGCTCGGCCCGCGCGTCAGCAGCTCGGCGGCCTCCGCGCCGTCGAGCGCGTCGCGAGCAGCGGGGGAGGCCGCGGCATCCTCGAAGCCGTCCTCCCAGAGCAGCGGGAGAGGCCCCGTGTCGGTGGCCACCAGCAGCAGGTCGAGGTCCTCAAGGTGCTCCCGCCACGTGGAGCCGGTCAGTGCCACGACGTCGGCGAGTCCGCTGAAGCGGGCCTGGACCCGGGGAGCCCCGATGATCCCCAGTCGCACCGGCAGGCGAGGACGAGAGATGCCCATCTCGCCGTCGGGGAGGCCCTGGGCGGCCTCGAGGGCCTCCTGGAGGCGATGCGCAGGCGTGTGCAGGGCCTGAGGCCCGATGGTGTCCGCAACGGTGAGCGCCTGCAGGTCGTCCGCGGTGAGTGAGGAGACCGCCCCCGGGGAGATGGTCGCGATCTGGGCGAGGAACTCGTGCCGCTGGCGGTGCTCCTCAGCGCGGCGCAGGTGGTCCCGAGCGTGGTCCCGGCGCAGCCGATCCGTCGGATGCGCCCCCGCGTCGGCCTCTGCGGCGGTCCTGGGTCGAGGTTCGGCACCGGTCTTGCGGACGTCGCCGTCGTCTCGCCGCCGCGTCGTCGGTGCACCAGCTCCCGGCCGCCCGCCGATGGGCGTCCTCCACGGTCCGCAGCGCCGCGCGATGGGTGCGCAGAGCGGCGCCGAGCACATCCGTCTCGCGGAGTCGGCCGGGTCGGGGGGAGGGGGCAGCGGGGGAGCCGGTCAGGGAGCCTGTCGGCTCCTGCGGCCCCGCCGGGGGAGTCTCTGTCCAACGCACATTGCTACTCTAGAGGTTCGGCAGATGACACGCCCGGTCGGCCACGCGGGCCGGAGCGGCTCTGCCCTGCCTGCCCCAGCTCTGTCGATCTAAGGATCTGCACCCAGTGTTCAACTCCCTCTCCGATCGCCTCACAGCGACATTCAAGAACCTCCGCGGCAAGGGGCGCCTGACCGAGGCGGACATCGACGGCACAGCCCGTGAGATCCGTCGGGCCCTGCTGGACGCCGACGTCGCCGTTCCGGTGGTGCGTGAGTTCATCGCCCGCGTGAAGGCCCGTGCGCTGGGCTCTGAGGTTGCCGAGGCACTCAACCCAGGCCAGCAGGTCGTGAAGATCGTCAACGAGGAGCTCGTGGGCATCCTCGGAGGTCAGACGCGCGAGCTGCAGTTCGCCAAGCAGCCTCCCACCATCATCATGCTCGCCGGTCTCCAGGGCGCGGGAAAGACGACCCTGGCCGGGAAGCTCGCGTACCGACTGAAGAACCAGGGTCATACCCCCCTGCTGGTCGCGTGCGACCTCCAGCGCCCCAACGCGGTGAACCAGCTGCAGGTCGGCGGGCGGCGGGCCGGCGTGCCGGTGTATGCGCCGCATCCCGGGGTGTCCTCTGAGGAGGAGACGCCCACCGGGGACCCGGTGGGCGTGGCCCGCGACGGTGTGGCCGAGGCACGTGAGAAGCTCCACGACGTCGTCATCATCGACACCGCCGGCCGTCTGGGCGTCGACTCCGAACTGATGCAGCAGGCTGCCGACGTCAAGGCCGCCGTCGGTGCCCACGAGGTGCTGTTCGTCATCGACGCGATGATCGGTCAGGACGCGGTCACCACGGCGCAGGCCTTCAACGAAGGCGTGGACTTCACCGGCGTGGTGCTCTCCAAGCTCGACGGCGACGCCCGAGGCGGAGCCGCGCTCTCCGTGGCCTCGGTGACGGGGAAGCCCGTCATGTACGCCTCCACCGGTGAGGGGCTGAAGGACTTCGAGGTCTTCCACCCCGACAGGATGGCCCGGCGCATCCTGGACATGGGTGACGTGCTCTCGCTCATCGAGCAGGCCGAGGCCAGCTGGGACAAGGCCGAGGCCGCCAAGATGGCCCAGAAGTTCGCCGACCGGGAGGACTTCACCCTCGAGGACTTCCTCGCCCAGATGCAGCAGCTCAAGAAGATGGGCTCCATGAAGAAGCTGCTGGGCATGATGCCCGGCGCCCAGGGCATGCGGGAGCAGCTTGACCAGTTCGACGAGTCCTCGATCGGCCGCGTGGAGGCGATCATCTACTCGATGACCCCGCATGAGCGGGTCGCTCCGAAGATCATCAATGGCTCGCGTCGGGCCCGCATCGCCCGGGGTTCGGGCGTCCATGTCTCCGAGGTGAACCAGCTCCTCGAGCGGTTCACTCAGGCGCAGAAGATGATGAAGAAGATGGCCGGCGGGGGCGGGATGCCGCAGATGCCCGGCGGCGGAGGGGCGCCCGGCGGCGGGATGCCCGGGATGCCCGGCATGCCCGGTATGGGTGCCGGCAAGGGGCGGAAGAAGCCCGCCAAGGGCAAGGGGAAGAAGAAGGCGAAGTCCGGCAACCCGGCCCGCGCCGCGCAGGAGGCCCAGGAGGCGGAGCGCCGGAAGGCCGAGGCGGCCAAGAAGCGCATGGACGGTTCGAGCTTCGGAGCGGCCGGTGACGACGCCTTCGACCCGGCCCAGCTGAACCTGCCGAAGGGCTTCGAGAAGTACCTCAAGTGAGGCGCCGTGCGTCCGGGGCGCGTCGAATCGCGCCCTGAGGGTTTGTCTGGCACAATGGGCAGGTACTGTGATCGGCCGTGGCGACCCTCTGACCCTGCGGCAGATCACTGTTCCTTGAGCGGTCGCATCGACTGAGCAGCAATCCCCACGCAGCACGATGCTCGGCCGCGCCCCTGAAAACAAGAAACAGGAGTGGACCACTCAAGTGGCAGTCAAGATTCGTCTGAAGCGGATGGGTAAGATCCGCGCACCGTACTACCGTGTCGTCGTCGCCGACTCCCGCACCAAGCGTGACGGAGCGGCCATCGAGCAGATCGGCAAGTACCACCCCACCGAGGAGCCCTCGTTCATCGAGATCGACTCTGAGCGTGCCCAGTACTGGCTCTCCGTCGGCGCTCAGCCGACCGAGCAGGTCATGGCACTGCTGAAGATCACCGGTGACTGGCAGAAGTTCAAGGGCCTCGACGGCGCCGAGGGCACTCTGAAGACCAAGGCTCCCAAGGAGGAGTACCAGGTCCCGCAGAAGGGCTCGGTCATCGTCGGAACCTCCGAGAAGGCTCCCGAGAAGCCCCAGGCCGAGGAGTCCGCGGAGCTTCCGCCGAGGAGACCACCGAGGACAAGGCTGAGTGATTCCGCGTGGCTGATGCAGTGCTGACCGATGCTCTCGAACACCTGGTGCGCGGCATCGTCGACTCACCTGATGACGTCGACGTCCGTCGTCGCAGCGGGCGCCGTCACGATGTGCTCCAGGTCCGGGTCCACCCGGACGACCTCGGCCGGGTCATCGGTCGAGCGGGGCGCACTGCCAAGGCACTGCGCACCGTGATCGCCGCGCTCCCAGACGGCGAGCACGTCCGCGTCGACGTGGTCGACACCGACCGGCGTCGCTGAGCGACGTCCCAGGCTGCGACCACTATGAGCACTGCCCAGAACGGGAAGCGCCCAGAGACGAGCGACCCGCAGGCACCGCCGGAGACGGCGGAGCGCCTGCGGGTCGCTCGCGTGGGCAAGCCGCACGGCGTCCGTGGCGAGGTCACGGTGCAGCTGTTCACCGATGAGCCCTCCGAGCGGCTCGCCCCCGGAGCCGAGCTCATCCGCACGCCGGGGCGGGACACCCTCGACCGGAGCACCACGTCGTTGACTGTGACCGGTCAGCGGTGGAACAAGAGCATCTGCCTGCTGCGGTTCGCCGAGGTCGACGACCGCGATGCCGCAGAGGCGCTGCGCGGCTCGTTCCTGCATATCGACGTCCCGGCGGAGCCGGAGGACGACGACGGCTGGTACAGCCATCAGATCGCCGGTCTGCGCTGCGTGGGCCCGGACGGTGAGGAGCTCGGCACCGCGCGGGAGCTCATCACCGGCGCCGCGCAGGACCTGCTGTCCGTGGGGACGCCTTCGGGTGAGGAGGTGTTGGTTCCCTTCGTCGTCGAGCTCGTTCCGGAGATCGACCTCGAGGCCCAGCTCATCCGCCTCAACCCTCCCGCCGGTCTCTTCTGACCCCACGTCCCGAGCCGTCAGGCCTCTCAGCCGGCCCTCCGTGACCGATGACCAGGAAGGCATCCGTTCTGATGCGCATCGACGCCGTCTCGATCTTCCCCGAGTTCTTCGACGTGCTGGACCTCTCGCTCATCGGCAAGGCCCAGCGTGACGGACTTCTGGAGCTGCGCCGCCACCAGCTGCGCGACTTCACCACCGACCGGCATCGCACGGTCGACGACACACCGACCGGCGGCGGCGCGGGCATGGTCATGAAGCCGGAGCCGTGGGCCTTGGCCTTGGAGAACGTGCTCGCGGCTCCGAGCCCCGCTGAGCGCCCCGTGCTGATCATCCCCACGCCCGCCGGTGACGTCTTCACCCAGCGCACCGCCGAGGAGCTGGCCGCACGGGAGCATCTCGTGTTCGCCGCTGGTCGCTACGAGGGCATCGACCAGCGCGTCACGGACTGGGCCCAGGAGCACTTCGACGTCCTGCCTCTGAGCATCGGCGACTACGTGCTCAACGGGGGGGAGGCGGCCATCATCGTGATGGTGGAGGCGATCACCCGTCTGCTTCCCGGAGTGCTGGGGAATCCGGAGTCCCTCGACGAGGAGTCCCACGCCGACGGCCTCCTCGAGTATCCCGTCTACACGAAGCCGGCCGTCTGGCGCGGGCATGAGGTGCCGGAGATCCTGCTCTCGGGCAACCACGCGAAGATCGACGAGCACCGGCGCCAGGAGCAGCTGCTGCGGACCCGGCGCATCCGCCCCGATCTCTACGCGAAGCACATCGTCGCCCAGGAGGAGGCGGCGCGGCGCGCCGACGAGGCCCAGGGCTGAGGGACTCGTCCCGGTCCGGTCGCCCAGGCGTCGACGATCTGGCATAATGGTCCTCCGTGCCTGCTGGACGGGTTCATCTGCCATGGGGGATGACCGTCAACAGTGAGGCCGCCGGTGCCGCTGATCCTGTCGGCGCCGGAGATCACACCTGATGACCTGCGCCCCGAGGGCATACGCCCGCCTCCGGGTGAGAGGTCTGTCGATCAGGACGAGTGACCTGTGGCAGTCGTCCGAGGAGAAACACCATGCACACTCTCGACTTCGTCGACGCAGCAAGCCTGCGTGATGACATCCCCGAGTTCGCCCCCGGCGACACCGTGAACGTGCACGTCAACATCGTCGAAGGCAAGACCACTCGTGTCCAGGTCTTCAAGGGTTACGTGCTCGGCCGCCAGGGTCGCGGCGTCGGCGAGACCTTCACCGTCCGCAAGGTCTCCTTCGGCGTCGGCGTGGAGCGCACCTTCCCGGTGCACTCCCCGGTGATCGAGAAGGTCGAGGTCGTCGCCCGCGGTGACGTCCGTCGCGCCAAGCTCTACTACATGCGTGACCGCCACGGCAAGGCCGCTCGCATCCGCGAGAAGCGCGAGTCGGCCATCGCCCGGCAGCAGGGCGAGGACGTCGAGGCGACCGAGGCCTGATCGGTCTGGACCAGGTCTGACCGGCTCCGGTCTGTCGGACCCGGTCCGATGTCCGACGAGCCGATCGGGCTGCGCCCATGTCGTCATCTCCGAACCCCGAGTCTCCCGGCACTGCCGATGAGGCTCGGGGTTCGTCGTCTGCTCAGCGACGCGTGAGGCTCTGGCATCTGATGCTGCTGACCGTGCTGGCGGCCGTGCTGGCCACCACGGCGGTGCGCACCTGGGTGGTCGACGTCTACACGGTCGACCAGAACTCGATGCAGCCCACCCTGGACGACGGCGAACGGATCCTGGTGGACCGCTCTTATCCGGGAAGTTCGGGTGCGGACCGTGGGGACGTCGTCGTCTTCGACGGCACGGGGTCCTTCACTCCGTACCAGGCAGACCATGGTGCGCTCGTGGAGCTGGCTGAGAGGGCAGGTCACTGGTTCGGCATCGGGTCGCCCCCACAGACCTATGTGAAGCGCGTGATCGGCGTCGGCGGCGACACGGTGGCCTGCTGTGACGAGCAGGGGCGTGTGACGGTGGACGGCGAACCGCTCGAGGAGCCCTACCTGGGGTGGCGTCCCAGCCCCGAGGAGCCGGCCTCCGAACAGTCCTTCGACGTCGAGGTGCCCCCGGGACGCCTGTGGGTCATGGGCGACAATCGCGACGAGTCGGTGGACTCGCGAGCCCTGCTCGGGGCTCCGGGCGGCGGTATGATCAGCGAGGATCGGCTGATCGGCCGCGCTACCGATGTCTTCTGGCCCTGGAGCGCGCGGCGTGACCTCGCCGAGGACAGCACGTCCGCAGCGGACCCGCATCCCCTGCTGGGATCCGCCGACGACCACGAACGCCAGGAGGGCACGGATGAGCAGTGAGGACGAGCCGCGCGGCGTGTCCGAGGAGCCCGCTTCGGGTGAGGGGACGGGAGGTCCGGACCGGCCCGGGGCCGACGGTCCGCAGGAGCGCCGCCGGCTGCGGGATCGCAGTCCGGCCGCCGCCTTCCTGGTCGAGATCGCGACCATCGTGGTGCTCGCGCTGATCATCTCCTTCGTGGTGAAGACCTTCCTGATGCGGGCGTTCTACATCCCGTCGGAGTCGATGGAGTCGACGCTGGAGGTCGATGACCGCATCGTGGTGAACCTGCTGGCACCGGAGGTCATGGACGTCGAGCGGGGAGACGTCGTGGTCTTCGAGGACACGCGCGGATGGTGGGGTGCCGCGGAGGCCGCCGACACGACGGCGCTGCAGGACACACTGATCTTCCTGGGCCTCATGCCTGACACCTCGGCGCACTACGTGGTCAAGCGGGTGATCGGGATGGACGGCGACGAGGTGGAGTGCTGCGACGACTCCGGCAGGATCAGCGTCAACGGCGAACCCATCCACGAGCCGTACCTGTTCCCCGGAGACGCCCCGAGCCAGACTGAGTTCTCCGTGACGGTGCCGGAGGGTCACGTCTGGCTGCTCGGTGACCACCGATCGGCCTCGGCGGACTCGAGAGCTCATGTGCAGGACGGTGACATGGGAGCGGTGCCGCTCGACGACGTCATCGGCCGCTCGACGGCGATCATCTGGCCCTGGGACCGGTGGGCCGGTGGCGGGTCGGACCGCGACCCCTTCATCGAGGTGCCGGAGGCGCCCTGATGCCGGAGAACGCGACGCTGCTGCCGGAGCTGGCCCTGGCCTCGTCGATCGGTGCGCGCTACGTCGCCGGAGTGGACGAGGTGGGCCGTGGGGCGTTGGCCGGGCCCGTGACCGTCGGCGTGACGGTCTTCGACCTCTACGAGCCTGGACTTGAGTACTGTCCCACGACGGGCGTGGTCGAGGGGCTCGACGGGGTGCGAGACTCGAAGCTGCTGACCGCCGCAGCTCGGCAGCGATGGGCTCCGGTGGTGCTCGAACGGGCAGCCTCGTGCAGCGTCCAGCACCGAGAGGCCGCCCGCATCGACCAGATCGGCATCACGGCGGCGCTCCGCGAGGCGGGCCTGGCGGGCCTGGACGAGGTGGAGAACTCGCTGGGGCTCGCCGTCGACGCGGTCATCCTCGATGGCTCCCATGACTGGCTGACGGGCGGGGCGTCCCCGCGCGTCCATCCTCTGGTGAAGGCTGATGTCAAGGCCCTCTCCGTCGCGTCGGCCAGTGTGGTGGCGAAGGTGCGCCGCGATGCCCTGATGGCGGACCTGGCGCAGCAGCACCCCGGCTACGGCTGGGAGTCGAACCGCGGCTATGGCTCGGCGGCCCACCGTGCAGCCCTGGTGGAGCGGGGGCTGACCCCTCAGCATCGGCGCTCCTGGAAGCTGGTGCCGGGAAGGCATTCCCTCCGGGACGCCGCCCTCCGCCGGTGACTCGGGCCGGCACGTGGCGTCTTCCGTTCCTCCACAGGAGCGACCGGTGGGCTGACGACACGCCCAGCCCTCCACAGACCGCGTCGCGGAGCTCGTGGGCTTTTCGGCGGCGGGGCAGAGTGGTGCGCACCGAGGAAGGGAGCACCACAGATGGAGATCACTCCGTCGCGGCACCAGCACCAGGCGCCGCCGAGCAAGGACGAGCTGGGACTGCTGGGGGAGGAGTACGCGGAGACGCACCTGGTCGCGGCCGGCCACATCGTGCTGGACCGACGCTGGCGCAGCCGCCACGGTGAGCTGGACCTGATCACTCTCGACGACGGCGTCCTGGTGGCCGTCGAGGTCAAGACCCGCCGTGGCCGTGGCTGGGGTCATCCGTTCGAAGCCGTGACCCCGGTGAAGCTGCACCGGCTGCACCGGCTGCTCCGCGAGTACGCCGCTCAGCACAGCGGCGTGCGGGTGCCTCTGCGTGTGGACGCCGTCTCGGTGCTCTTCCCCGCCGAGCGCGACACCGCACTGGGTGTGCCGCAGATCGAGCACCTGGAGGACCTGCGGCCATGAGCATGGGACGCGCCCGCTCGGTGGTGCTCGTGGGAGTCCAAGGGCACCTGATCGACGTGGAGGCCGACATCGGCCAGTCGCTGCCGGCCTTCATCCTCTTGGGGCTGCCGGACGCATCGCTGCGGGAGAGCCAGGACCGCATCCGGTCCGCGGCGAAGAACTCCGGACTGGACCTGCCCTCCCGGCGGCTGACCGTGAATCTGCTGCCTGCTTCTCTGCCGAAGTCCGGCTCAGCCCTGGATCTGGCGATTCTGATGAGCGCGTGGGCGGCCGACGGGCTGGTCGCCGGCACCGACGAGGTGGTCTTTCTGGCTGAACTCGGTCTGGACGGCCGCCTGCGCCCGGTGCGAGGCGTTCTGCCTGCGGTCGCGGCTGCCGCGCGGGCCGGGGCGGTGCGTGTGGTGGTCTCCCGACAGAACGCGGCCGAGGCCGCGCTGGTGCCCGGCATCGAAGTCTGGGCCGCGTCCCATGCCTACGAGGTTGCCCAAGGCTTCGCCGTGTCCGGACGGCGGGATCGCGGCGTCGCCGGCGTGGATCCACGCCGTCTTCCGGTGGACCCGGATGTGGTGATGGACCGCCACACCGGCAGCGCCGCGGCGGACCAGGACGTGGAGCCGGGACCCGAAGCCCTGCCCGATCTCGCAGAGGTCCGTGGGCAGCCCCAGGCACGGTTCGCGCTGGAAGCGGCCGCCGCCGGTGGTCACCATCTCCTCCTCATGGGTGCACCCGGCGCCGGGAAGACCATGTTGGCGGAACGACTGCCCGGCGTCCTTCCACCGCTGGGCGACGATGAGGCGATGGAGGTGACCGCCATCGGCTCGGTGGCGGGGCCGACGGGACCTGTCACGGCCCTGACACGACGTCCTCCCTTCGAAGCGCCGCATCACAGCGCCAGCACGGCGGCGATCATCGGCGGCGGCTCCCGGCTGCCCCGCCCGGGCGCGGTGACGCGGTCCCACCGGGGCGTCCTGTTCCTCGATGAGGCGCCGGAGTTTCAACGCTCCACCTTGGATGCCCTGCGTCAGCCTTTGGAGACGGGGGCGGTGACTCTGCACCGATCGGCGGGCACCGTCACGTATCCCGCGCGTTTCCAGCTGGTCATGGCTGCGAATCCGTGTCCATGCGGGATGGCTGTGGGCACCGGGCGGGACTGTACCTGCACGGTGCTGCAACGCCGGTCCTACCTCGCGCGGCTCTCTGGTCCGCTGCTGGACCGCATCGACCTGCAGGTCCAGGTGGAACGGCCTCGATCCGCCGCCATGGCCCTGGCGGAGCCCGGAGAGAGCTCCGCCGAGGTGCTGCGGCGTGTGATGGGGGCTCGCGGCGCCCAAAGGGAACGGCTCGCCCCCTGGGGCTTGAGGACGAACGGGGACCTCCCGCTGCGACTGCTCACCGGACCGCTGCGGCTGACACCCGCCAGCACCCGGGCGCTCGATGCGAGCCTGGATCGGGCGGTGCTCTCGCTCCGCGGCTATGTCCGGGTGCTCCGTCTGGCTTGGACGCTGGCCGACCTCGCCGGCCAGTCCTGCCCAGGGACCGAGGAGGTCGATGCGGCGATGCAGCTGAGGCAGACCGCGGAGGAGAGGAGGGCGGCATGAACGGGGCCGTCGGACAGGACCGAGGGAGACCTGCTGTCGACGAGGATCTGCTCCGGGTGCGGGCCGAGCTGAGTCGCCTGGTCGAACCCGGTGACGCACTCGCCGGGCTGCTGGTCGCTCATCTGGGGCCGGTAGAAGCCCACGCACTGATCATGTCGGAGGCAGATCCTGGGGCGACGCTGACCACTCAGATCGGGGAACTGGGGGCACAGTCCGGGCTCGGTGCGAGACAACGCGATCTCCATGCTGGGCTGGCCCGTTGGCGCACTCGCCGGAGGCAGGCCCAGGGGGCGCGTGACCTGGAGACCATCTGGAGGTTCGGAGGGGGCCTGACTGTGCCGGAGGACCCATGGTGGCCCAGTGAGCTCGAGGATCTCGGCGGGGCCGCGCCGCTGGCGCTCTGGCATCGTGGCGCCGGGTCGCGCATCGAGGCCGCATGGGGCCGGCTGCCGCGTCTGCCCCGTCGGGTCGCCGTCGTCGGCTCGCGGGAGGCGAGCGACTACGGGCTGCGGGTCACAGCCGAGATCGTCGAGGACCTGGTGGGCCACGGTGTCTGCATCGTCTCCGGAGGGGCCTACGGTATCGATGCCGCCGCCCATCGTGCCGCGCTGCGCCGCGACGGTGCGGCGCCGCACGGTGCGGCAGGCCCGACAGCGGATGGGGCGATCCTCAGAGGTGCCGAGGCGGCCGCTCCGACCGTCGCGGTCCTCGCAGGGGGCCTGGACCGATTCTATCCCGCCGGCAATGACTCCCTCCTGCGGGCGGTCGGGGAGCACGGCCTGCTGGTGAGCGAGATGCCGCCCGGTGGGAGTCCGACCAGACACCGCTTCCTGCACCGGAACCGGTTGATCGCTGCGCTGACCGCGGCGACGGTCGTGGTGGAGTCCCGATGGCGGTCCGGGGCGCAGAACACGGCCCACCACGCCTTGGGGCTCGGTCGACCGGTCGGTGCTGTGCCGGGCAGTGTGCATGCGGCGAGATCCGCAGGCTGTCACCGGCTCCTGCGCGAGACCCCCGCCGAAGTGATCACAGATGCCGCTGACGTCGTCAGCCTCATCGCTGAGGTGACCCCGACAGCCACCAGCGCCGGGCCTGCGGATCCGCGCATCGGAGGACTCGACCAGCCGAGACTTCCGCTGCCGGAACGGTCGGGTCCCACGGTCTCCGTGCGCACAGCGGGCGATCGGGGCGGCCGAGGGCAGGACGCCGGGGACAGCGGAGCCCCGGGGGAGCGCGCGAGGATCACGGAGGTGCTGGATGGCCTGGACCAGACCGACAGGCTGCTGTTCGATGCGTTGCCGCTGCGGCGGCTCAGCACCGCCGGAAAGCTGTCGGAAGTGGCGGGACTGCCCATGCCGCAGGTGCTGGGCGGGCTCACCCGGCTCCAACGGTGCGGCCTGGCGCGGGAGTCGGGCGGCCGCTGGGGGCGGAGCACGGTGTGCGCGACGTCGTGATCGCACCGATAGACTGCCGACATGGAGGACAGGGACGATCCGGCCACAGGCCGGAGAGCCAGACCGCCGGGCGGCAGTCCGGACGGCGACCTCGCGCGCGTGCCCGCCGACGATGCCGTGGGTGCCGTGGGTGCCGTCGATGCCGCGGATGCCGCGGGTGCCGAGCAGGACGCCCTGCTCCGGGACTACCTGACCCATCTCAGCGCAGAGCGGGGACTCTCGGCGCACACTGTGCGCTCGTACCGCACTGACCTTCGTCAGCTTCGGCAGGCCGTGGGTCCACTGGCTCGGCTGGACCTGCTCCGTCTGCGCACCTGGCTGGCGGACCTCCACGACGCCGGTCTCGGACGGGCGACCGTGAACCGCAAGATCGCGGCGGTCCGCAGCTTCACCGCGTGGGCGCACCGTCGTGGTTCCCTGCCCGAGGACCCCTCAGTGCGGCTTCGGACCGCGCGGACGGCCCGCCGCCTGCCGGACGTCCTGCAGGACCGTCAGGTGGATGAGCTGATCACCCGGCTCACCGAGCGGTGCCGGGACACTGCGGAGCGGCGCGCGGAAGCCCCGATCGACCACGCCGTCGCCCTGCGGGACCTCGCCATGGTCGAGCTCCTCTACGCGACCGGCATGCGTGTGGCGGAGCTGGTCGGGCTCGACGTGCCGTCGTTCGCCGCCGATCGCCGGATGGTCCGCGTACTGGGCAAGGGGGACAAGGAACGGATGGTGCCCTACGGCGTGCCCGCCGAGCAGGCCGTCGAAGCCTATCTGGAGCAGGGGCGCCCGCGTCTCGTCACGGAGCGCTCCGGGCAGGCCGTCTTCCTGGGACGTCGCGGGGCGCGCATCGACCAGCGCACGGTCCGTCGGGTGGTCGATGTTCTGCTCGAAAGCCTCGGCACCACGGCGGCCCGGGGTCCTCACGCGCTGCGTCACAGCGCCGCCACCCATCTGCTCGACGGTGGTGCAGATCTGCGGACAGTGCAGGAGCTGCTGGGACACGCCTCCTTGTCGACCACTCAGCTCTACACCCACGTCTCCGTCGAAGGCCTGCGTGCTGCCTATGGACAGGCGCATCCTCGGGCCTGAGCCTGCGCGGACGTCCTGCGGGAGCGTGAGCGCCCGCCACAGGTGACCGGGACGAGGGGTGACGAGACACAGCCCTCACAGATGGTGTCGCGGCGCACGCTCACCTGTTAAGCTGTCCACGGAGTCCAGGCCGCTCGGCCGGCGTTCGTCAGAGCGCAGGCGTTCGGTCGGCTGTGACTCCACTTGGCAGATGAGTCATCGCTCATGCACAATTGTCGAGTCACAGCTTCATACTGCAGATGCACCCATCCGGTGCCGCGCTGTCGGTCGTAGGGGAAGACGTACCAACAGCACAACGGAGGATGGATATGTCTGCACACACGGCCCGGGGTGTCCTGCACATCCACTCGGCGCCTGCTGCGCTCTGCCCGCATGTCGAATGGGCGGTGTCGTCAGTGGTGGATGCGCGAGTGGACTTCCAGTGGGAGCCCCAGCCCGCCTCGCCCGGCACGTTCCGCGCCGAGCTGAGCTGGCGCGGCACCCAGGGGGTCGGAGCCACGTTGGCCTCCACCCTGCGGAGCCTGGCGCAGCTGCGCTTCGAAGTCACGGAGGACCCCAGCCCGGGCTGTGACGGCAGCCGCTGGTCCCACACTCCGGAACTCGGGATCTTTCACGCCACCACCGACGTCCACGGCAACATCCTGGTCTCCGAGGACCGGATCCGCTATGCCTATGAGATGGGGGCCGGCGACCCCTCTGTGGTCTATCAGGAGCTCTCGCTGGCCCTGGGCGAGGCCTGGGACGAGGAGCTGGACCCCTTCCGCCACGCGGCCGAGGGCGCACCGGTGCGATGGCTGCACCGCGTCGGCTGATCGGCTGACGCCTGTCGGTCCGGTGGAGCCCTCCTCCGTCCACCGCCGACGTCTGAACCTGCCGCTGAATCGCCTTCGGGCGATCGCTTCCCACGCGGCACCGCTTCCCACAGCGTGACAGAAGGGCGGTCTGTCCAGGATCAGCAGATCCCGGGCAGACCGCCCTTCGCACGTCCTGCGAGATCCCCGGTGGGGAACGCTCAGAGAACGATCGGAGCCGAGACTGCGATCAGACGGTGCGGAACGCCACCACCGAATTGTGCCCGCCGAAGCCGAAGGAGTTGCACAGGGCGACCTGATCGCCGGCCGGCAGTTCACGCGCCTGCCCGGTGACCACGTCCAGCGGCATGTCCGGGTCCTGGTTCTCGAGGTTGATGGTGACGGCGGCCTTGCGGTCGTGGAGAGCCAACACGGTGAGCAGGGACTCCACGGCACCAGCGGCGCCCAGCAGGTGACCGGTCTGGGACTTGGTCGCCGAGACGCAGACCTCGTCGAGGCGATCCCCCAGGGCCGACTTCAGCGCCGTGTACTCCGGCTTGTCGCCGACCGGCGTCGAGGTGGCGTGGGCGTTGACATGCGTGACGTCCTCCACCGAGGCGCCTGCGTCGGCCAGCGCCTTGCGCAGTGCCCGAGTAGCCCCCATGGCCTCCGGGTCGGGTGCGGTGATGTGGTGAGCGTCAGAGGTGACGGCGGCTCCGGCCAGTTCGGCATAGATGGTGGCGCCACGGGCCTTGGCATGCTCCTCGGTCTCCACCACCAGGGCACCGGCGCCTTCACCCATGACGAAGCCATCGCGGTCGACGTCGTAGGGGCGAGACGCCGCGGCAGGGTCGTCGTTCCGGCGGGAGAGCGCCTGCATCGAGGAGAACGCCGCCAGCGGAAGCGGGTGGATGGCGGCCTCGGTGCCGCCGGCCATGACGACGTCGGCCTCGCCCTCCCGCAGCATCCGGATGGCCATCTCCAGGGCTTCGGTGCCCGAGGCGCAGGCCGAAACGGCGGTCCGAGCGCCGGCCCGGGCGCCCAAGTCCAGGCTGATGGCCCCGGCGGCGCCGTTGGGCATCAGCATCGGCACGGTCATGGGCATCACGCGGCGAGGCCCGCGTTCACGCAGGGTGTCCCACGAGTCGAGCAGGGTCCACACACCTCCGATACCGGTGGCGAAGGACACCCCGAGGCGTTCTGGATCGACGTCGGCCTCATCCAGGCCGGCATCCTTCCACGCCTGACGGGAGGCGACCATGCCCAGCTGCGTGGAGCGGTCCATGCGCCGGGTCTCGGGCCGGGCGAGCACTTCCGCGGGCTCGACCTGGACCTCGGCTGCGAAGGTGACGGGGAGCTGGTACTGCTCGACCCAGTCGTGCTCGAGGGTCTTGGCGCCCGGCGTGCCGGTCAATGCGTTCTTCCACAGGGTCGGCACGTCGCCGCCGATGGGTGTGGTGGCGCCGAGGCCGGTGATGACGAGACGGCGTGTCATGGATCTACCTCTGGTCAGTGGTGGATGGTGGGTCTTCAGTCGGGAACGGGCCGGCGCACGGCCCGAGATCGTCGGGACCTGCGGCGCCTGCCCGCTCCCCGGACACTGAGGCCGGGCAGGTCAGCCCTTGGCGTCGGCGATGAAGGTGACGGCGTCGCCGACGGTGGAGAGGTTCTTGACCTCTTCGTCGGGGATCTTCACGTCGAACTTCTCTTCGGCGTTGACCACGATGGTCATCATCGAGATCGAGTCGATGTCCAGGTCCTCCGTGAAGGACTTCTCCAGCTGGACCTCTTCGGTCTCCAGTCCGGTCTCCTCGTTGACGATCTCAGCCAGGCCGGCGAGGATCTCGTTCTTGTCAGCCACGGGGCTGCTCCCTTCTGTTCGGTCGTACGAGTCGCTCGTACGGTGTTCTGGTGTGTGCCTCAGGTGTCCCTGACGCTGTCGGCCTGGCCGGGCGGCTGTGCGACGCCTCGACCAGGACATCTGTGGTGGTCCTCCGCGCCCGGGTCAGGGCAGGCGGACGACCTGGGCGCCGTAGACGAGCCCGGCGCCGAAGCCGATCTGCAGGCACAGCCCGCCGGAGAGCTCGGGGTTCTCCTCCAGCAGCCGGTGGGCGGCCAGCGGGATGGACGCGGCGGAGGTGTTTCCCGCATCGGCGATGTCGCGTCCGACGAGCACGTGCTCCGGGAGCTTGAGCTGCTTGACCATCTCGTCGATGATCCGGATGTTGGCCTGGTGCGGCACGAAGGCGGCGAGATCCTCGGCCGTGATGCCCGCGGCGTCGAGGGCCTTCTGCGCGGTCTTGGCCATCTCCCAGACGGCCCACCGGAAGACGGTCGGTCCGTCCTGCCGCAGAGTGGGCCAGAGGGTGGTCTCCGGATCCAGCAGCTCACCGGCGTCGCCGGTCTCCCGAGCTCGCGCCAGTGCGTCGCGCAGCGGGATCAGCGAACCGTTCATCGACACGGAGTCCCACTTCTCGCCGTTGGAGCCCAACAGGCTGGGGGAGATGCCCGGCGTCTCGGCCGGGCCGACGACGGCCGCGCCGGCACCGTCTCCCAGGAGGAAGGAGATGCTGCGCTCATGGTTGTCGATCACGTCGGAGAGCTTCTCGACGCCGATCACCAGGACATGCTTCGCGAGTCCGGAGCGGACGAAGGAGTCGGCCTGGGCGATGCCGTAGCAGTATCCGGCGCAGGCCGCGGAGATGTCGAAGGCCGCCGCCGGGGTGGAGCCGATCCGGTGGGCGACCGCGGCGGCCGCTGAGGGCGTCTGATAGGGGTGCGTGACGGTGGCGACGATGACGGCGCCGACGTCCTCGCCGGTGAGTCCGGCCTTCTCCAGGGCTTCCCGGGCCGCGCCCTCTGCCATGTCCACCACGGAGACGTCCGCGGCCGCACGGTGGCGGGTTCGGATTCCGGTGCGCTGGCGGATCCATTCGTCGGAGGAGTCGATCCACTGGCAGATCTGCTCGTTGTCGACGATGACATCCGGGCGGTAGGCGCCCATGCCCATCACCTGGGTGCCGGCGACGGTCTCGGTCTGATTGAGTGTGGCTGTCACGGAAGCTGTCCTTGCTGTGAATCGGCGCTGCCGGAGGGCAGCTGCGGGGATCGGGGCGCGGCTCGGCGCATCGGACGGTGAGTGGGGCTCAGGCGTGGTCGGCGACGAACGTCCGGGCGGCGTCGAGGTCGTCGGGGGACTTGACGGCCAGAGCGGCCACACCCTTGAGGCCGCGCTTGGCGAGCCCGGTGAGAGTGCCGCCGGGAAGAAGCTCCAGCACACCGGTGACGCCGGCGGCCTTCATGGACTCCATGCACAGGTCCCACCGCACGGGACGTGTGACCTGTTCCACGAGTCGGTCCAGGACTTCGCCCCCGGATGCGACGGCCTGGCCGTCGCGGTTGGAGAGCAGACGTGCCATCGGGTCCTGCACCGAGAAGTCCGCCACGGCGGCGGCCAGAGTCTCCTGGGCGGGGGCCATGTGCTGGGTGTGGAAGGCGCCGGCCACCTTCAGCGGGATCACCCGGGCGCGGGCCGGGGGCTCAGCCTCCAGGGCCGCGATCCGGTCGGCCGTGCCGGCTGCCACGATCTGTCCGGGGCCGTTGGCGTTGGCGGCGGTCAGGCCGTGGGCCTCGATGCTCTCACGCACCCTGGTCCACGACGCCGCCGAGCACCGCCGCCATGGAGGTCGCCTCCGCGGCGGCCGCCTGCGCCATGCCTGCTCGCGGACTCGGATCAGGCGCAGCGCCTGATCCGCGCTGAGCACTCCGGCCAGGGCGGCGGCCGGCACCTCACCGACGGAGTGGCCGGCGAAGAGCAGCTGGTCGGTGTCCACAGCCTCGGTGGTGTGACCGGGGGTCAGGCCCAGGGCGCGCGCCGACAGAAGAGACGCGGCGACGATGAGGGGCTGGGCGAGTGCGGTGTCGCGGATGGTGTCCTCGTCGGACTGGGTGCCGTGGAGGACCAGGTCGGTCTCCGCGACCTCCGACCATTCCTGCAGCGTCTCGCGGGCGGAGTCGTCCTCGAGCCACGGCGAGAGGAAGCCGGAGGACTGGGAGCCTGTCCAGGGCAGATGATCGCTAGCACACTACCAACCTTCCATATCGCAGCTGCTCGGAGCGGGGCATGGGTGGACCAAGCTCTCCGGGGACCTTTGTGGGGTCTCTACAAACCCGAGGCCAGGACGAGTCTACAGGCGTCCGACGGCCAGAGCGGTCTGCAGCACGTACGCGTCGCGCGGCTCCGTCGGGTCCCAGCCCGTGATTTCTGTGACGCGGCGGAGCCGATACCGCACGGTGTTCGGGTGGACGTAGAGCGCGCGGGCCGTCCCCTCCAGCGACCGGCCGGCGCTGATGTATGCCGTCACGGTCTCGAGCAGACCGTTGCCGGCAGCGGCCAACGGCACGAAGGTCGCCTCGCGGAGCATCTGCCGGGCCGTGTCGTCCCCGGCCAGCGCACGTTCCGGGAGGAGGTCGTCGGCAGCCACCGGATTCGGGGCCAGGGTCCAGGCCGGGGCGGCGCTGTGTCCGGAGTAGGCGGCCTGGGCGCAGCGATGCGCCTGCTCGATGGAGCCGGAGATGCGCGAGTAGACCACGTGCCCCTCGCCGAAGCTGGACATGATGCGTTCCAGACCCCCATCGAGGTCGGTCACGCCGCCGAGCAGCAGGACCAGCCTGTCGCCCTGGACGCCGACCACCGCATCCGCCGCGAAGCGCACGCACTGCCGCCTCAGGTGGCTCATGAAGGCGGCGTCCGCCTGGTCGGGCGCGGGTCCGACCACGACCACGACTCCCGACGAGCTGCGCCAGCCGACGGCGGAGGCACGGGAGGCGATCTGCTCTCCGGCCTCACCGCGCAGCACGGCGTCGACGAGCAGGGCCTCCAGGCGCGAGTCCCAGGCGCCGCGGGACTCGGCGGCACGGGCGTAGACGTCGGCGATGGCGAAGGCCACCTCGCGCGAATAGCGCAGCACGGCTTCGAGCATGCCCTGCTGATCGTCGGCGGGCACCAGGCCGGGGAGCCGATGCTCCACCGCTTCGACGATCGTGCGGATCAGCTGCAGGGCACGCTGGAGCGAGATGGTCCGCATGAGGTCCTGCGGCGCGGAGCCGAGGAGCTCGTTGACCAGGGGCAGGGAACGTGTCTGCGGGTTGTCCAGCCAGTTGACCAGGCCGAGGATGCCGCGCTGGGCGATCAGCCGCAGGGAGGCGCGCTCGTCGGTGGTGAGCTGCCGGTACCAGGGCAGCGTGCCCTCCAGGTGGAGGTTCACCGCCGTGGTGAGGTGGTCGGTGTGCCGCCGCAGGACCTCCAGGGAAGCCTCGGAGACCCGGGCGGGCGGAGGCAGCTGAGGGGCGGAGGCGGTCATGGGCCCTGAGCCTAGTCGGTCAGGGATGTGACCGGCCAGTTGTGCCTCTCCTACAAAAACAGGCGTCGACGGGCCCGGAGCCGAACACAGATCAGGGGCCGCTCGACCGGTGTGCGGTCGCGCGGCCCCTGATCTGCGGGACGGACCTGTGGGGACGTCAGCCTCGGCGGCGTGCCTCCGTGTCCTCGGTCCTCAGCCCAGGCGATGGTCCTCAGCCCAGGTGTTGGTCCTGGGCTCAGGCATCGCCTCCTGTGGACCCCGAGGTCCCAGCATTGGGATCAGAGAGCTGGTACTTCTCGATCGCTTCCTCAGCCAGGCCTGGGTCCAGGGTGTTCTCTTCGGCCAGCATCTGCAGAGCACGGATGACCATGGAATGAGCATCAATACGGAAATGCCGACGCGCAGCAGCCCGGGTATCCGAGAACCCGAAATCATCTGCCCCTAGAGTCGCGAACCTGTTCGGGATGAACTGCCGGATCTGGTCCGGGACCTGCGTGGAGTAATCCGTGGTCGCGATCACTGGACCCGAAGCCCCGGCCAGCTGTTCAGTGATGAACGGGGTCTGCGGCTCTCGAGATGGATCCAGCATCGCAGAAGCCTGTACCGCCAGTGCTTCACGACGCAGCTCGTTCCACGAGGTCACTGACCACACATCAGCAGCCACCCCCCAATCAGCGGCCAGCAGCCGCTGGGCCTCCAACGCCCAGGGCACCGCGACCCCAGAAGCCATCAGCTGCACCACCGGAGCA
>NZ_MDSS02000050.1 GCF_001758425.2 Nesterenkonia sp. PF2B19
CAGGGGAGGGGCTCGGCGGGGGAGGGCCCGACGTCGAACTCATCGAGGCGATGACGCGTCCGGTGCCGACCGGACCCGGCACAGCGGCGCCGATGCGTGGCTGCACCTCGGCACCGACGGCGCACAGCTGGTGACCCGCCTGGGCGCCACCGCTGAGTCTTCGCCTGAGCAGGCCCCGGCCGTCCTGGATGCGCTGCGCCGCGCCCACCTCTGAGCGGGATCATCCGCTGACGAGGGCTCCGCGACGGCTCAGATGACGCCGCGCTTGAGGTAGTAGCTGCGGACCCGCTCGTCGGCGAGCAGAGGGCCGTGCACCTGGAGCACGTTCATGCCCGAGTTGATGTTGCCTTCGAGGATCACCGGGCCGGTGGGACCGATGATGATGTCCCAGCCGATGTACTCCATGAAGCTCAGCCGCCGCGAGGCGTCCATCACCAGCTCCTTGGTCTCCTCCCAGAAGGGGACCGTCGCGCCTTCGATCACGGCTCCGGAGTCCGGGTGCTCGCTGAACCACACGGGGCGGCGGCCCTCCGGCAGCTGTCCGGCGCGCGAGAGGGTGCCCGTCTCGATGTCCACCTTGGCGCTGAGCCCTCCCTGGGTCCAGTTGTCCACGTGCCCGGAGCGCTCGGTGCCGATGCGCTGCACCGCCACGGCGATGAACGGATCCTTGCCCTGGTCCACGTCGGGCATCGTGAGCACGCGCAGCGTGTTGGTCGCGGACGGGTTGAGCGCCGCCTGCGCCGGGTGCTGCTCGATCCCGCGTTCGAAGATCATGGGGCGTTTCTGGTCCTGGATCCACTGCCGGATCTCCGAGACGGAGACCGTGTCGCCGTTCATCCGGAACCCCTTCGCGGTCCGCGTGATGGAGCGGACCCGCCGTCCCTCCGCGCCGCGCAGCGGCTTGACGAAGACCTTCTGGTCGACTTCGAGATGCGACTGCAGGAACGTCTGCAGGGGGACGCGTCGGTCGTGGGGGAAGAGGTTCACTCCGCCGCGCACGTAGAGGCCCAGCAGCGGCACCACGTCGGACTTCAGCCCGAGGTGGTGCATCAGCAGGAAGAACGCGAACTTGTTGTCCAGCAGCTCCTGCAGGGTCGGGTGCACCATACGCTTGGTGCGGGTGTACCGCTGGACGTCGTTGACATAGAGGGAGGGGTCGTTGCGGTCCAGCTCGTAGAGCGTCACCGACCGGGACAGGAATCCCTTGCGCCACCAGAGCGGCCGACGGTGGTGCAGCGGAGCCTCCCATCGGAACTCTTTGCGCAGGAACTTCCGATAGTCCTCCCAGGTGCGCTGCCTCTTGCGCATGGTCGAGCTGATCCGGCGTCGGGTCTGCTCGGCCTCCTGGGCGAATTCGGTGACCTGGGAGCGCAACGCCGCGAGGCGTCCGAACAGGCCTCCGTCCTGGCCCGTGGGCTCGTCCTGACCGGGGTGGACCATGGGTGGTTCTGCCTCACTTCGCGGGTGTCTGGGGGCCTCCGGAGCGCGCCGGTCCCGGGGCGCTATGATCGTAACAGTGCCGACCCATGACGCCCCCGCCCAGACGGTCCACGCGACCTCGTCAGCGGTCGAGCCTGTCTTCGTCCGGACCGCAGGGGCACCGGGCGAGTCGGTGCAGGCCCTCGTCACCTCGGACGACCTCGACGCGCTGATCACGCAGACTTCCGGCCGGCTGACCCCGGACTGGACCGCCTGGGCCGAGATCCTCGCCTTCGGTGCACCGCTGGCCGGCCGCACCCCGTTTGCGGGGGTGCGCAGGCTCCAGCCGGGTGAGTCCGCCACGATCACCGCCGACGGCGTCGCCGTCAGCCGGGACGCCTGGTCCTGGGAGGACGTGGCGCCGGAGTCGGACCTGGACCCCCGGCAGCTGACCGATGACGTCCTCGAGGCGCTGCGCGAGGAGATCCGGCAGGCCGCGTTGCTCGGCCCGCTGAATCCGATGCTCTCCGGCGGGCGGGATTCCCGGATCCTGGCCTCGCTGGCCGCCCAGGAGGCGCCCGACGGGCTGATCGCCTGGACCACGTCCTCGGACACGGGCACCTCCATGGAGGAGCTGGTGGCGGCCCGCACCGCCTCGGCGCTCGGACTTGAGCAGCGCATCGTGCCCGGCTCCGTGGTGGACTTCCCCGACGACGCCCGCGACTACGGGCGCATCGTCCACCACATGGCCTCGTTCCACATCTGGCTCATGCCGGTCGCCCGAGTGATCCGCGGAGCCGCCGAGGACGGACCTCGAGGCGCCGTGCTCGACGGCCTGGGCGGAGGGGTCTTCCTCGGCGGAGGGTTCCCGGACGACGACGCGCCCTCCGACGTCTCGGACACGGCCCTGATGGACTCCCGCTTCGCCCGGCTGGGACGGTACCTCGACGCGGCGGAGGAGATCCTCGCGCCGGGCGTCGGAGCGATGCTCGAAGAGAGGAGCCGGGCGGACTTCGAGCAGGTGGCCCGCCCGCTGCTGCGGCATCCCCACGGTGCCACGCTGACCGCGTACCTGACGAGGACGTTGCCCGGCATCAGCCTGGCCCCGGCCAAGGTCCTCGGATGGGCTGCGCCCGCCCGCATGCCGATCATGGCCGAAGAGGTCGTCACCCGAGCCCTGAGAGTCCCGGCCTCGCGCAAACGTGACGGCGCCTGGTACCCGCACCTGCTGGAACGGGCTGACTCCCGGCTGACCGGCCTGCCGACGGCGGCGGACCTGACGCGGCGGCGTCAGCATGTGCGACGCATCGCCAGCGTGGAGTCCGCCGAGTGGCTCCGGCGGCTCATCGTCCCCAGCCCGGCCGGCGAGCTGCTGTCCCCGACCCTGCGGGAGGCTCCTCCGGAGGAATGGGCGGCGCAGCTCTCCACCACCAAGGCGCAGCACCTGCTGCGCGGACTGGCGATGATGGCGCTCTGGGCGGAGGATCACGCCGACCGGCTGACCGAGGTCCAGCCCGATCTGCTGCCGACGGCGGGCGCGAGAGGAACGATCCATCATGGGTGAGGCCATCGACGACGTGCACACGCCATGGACTGCGGCTCTGGCGGCCCCGGCGGCGCCGTATCCGTACCTGCGGACCGGCCACCTGGGCTGTCCGCCGCTGCCCGAGGGGGTGGGGACCGCCGTCGACCTCTCGTCCTGCTCGCTGGAGGAGGAGGTCCGCCGCGGTCTCGACCTGGTCGTCCTGGGCGCCGACGCGGGGCACGGCCATGCGGGGCGCGGGGAGGGCCTCAGCCCCGTCGTCCGGGACCTGCTGATCACCTGTGAGGGTGAGGGCATCCCGACGGTGCTGCGGATCGAGGAGCCGGAGCACCTGGAGGGTCCGCTCGCCGCCGTTGTCTCCCACTCCGTCACCACCCGGAGTGATCTGCACTCCGCGATGCTGCGGCGATGGGGCGTCGACAGGGCGCTGCTGATGGAACCCGTCGTCGATCCCCGCGAGACCCTCCTGGAGCGGCTCGGTGACCCGGAGGCCGCCGCCGCGGAGAGGATCACAGCCCGCCGCGAGCTGATCGGCACCCGCAGCCCTGCCGCGCAGGCCTCCCGCCTGCTGGGCCACCTGGGCGTCCCGGTGGAGGCGGATCCGCTCGTCACAGCGCTGATCGTCTCCCGTCGGGCGGAGAACCTCGACCGCACGTTGGAGAACCTGAAGCGCCAGGACCACCCGAGGATGGAGGCCCTGCTCGTCATCGATCCGCTCCATGAGGAGCGGGCGCAGGAGGCGCTCACCCGCTGGGACGTCCCCGTGCGACTCATCCGTGCCACCCCGCGCAGCACCGTGGCGGACCGGCTCAACATCGGGATCGACCAGGCGGCCGGCCGCCACGTGGCCGTCATCGAGGAGACCGCCCTCTACGGCGCCGGGCACATCACCGACCTGCTGCAGGCCGTCCGGCACTCCGGGGCGGACCTGGTGGGCCGGGCCAGCTGGTTCGTGAAGGCCGATGACGGCGAGGTCAGGATCCGCGCGCCCAAGCTGCAGCGGACGTTCGACGAGCCCCCCGCATTGGGGACTCTGATGATGCGCACCGAGACGGCCCGGCGCATCGGGTTCTCCCGGCGGGCGGCCAAGCCCGGCCCCGCGATTGCTGAGAGGACGCTGAACGCCGGTGGTACGATCTTTGCCATCCACGCCCATGACGTGCTGATGCTGAGACGGGGGCAGTCCCTCGACGAGCTGAGCGAGGCAGACCTGCATGCTGCATCGTCACCGTCGTCAGCACCGCCGTCGACCTCCGAAGGACTGACGAGCCGCCCCGCATGACGACTTCTCTGCGCGACGACCCCGCGACGTTGCTGACCGCCGAACCTGCACTGGCCCCGGGACCGGTCCAGATCACCCGGGCCCGAGCCTTCTCCTACAAGGTCCCCGGGCAGAAGAAGGTCACGACGAATCATGTGGTCACCGTGACGGTGACAGATGCTGACGGCGTCTCGGTGGAGGGCATCGGCGAGGGACAGCCCCGCGGCGGCCTGACCGGCGATTCGGCCGAGGAGTCGTGGACGTTCCTCCAGGCTGTCCTCGAGCGGCTGGAAGGGCGCAGCCTGACCATCTCCGGTCGGGAGGAGGCGCTGGGCCAGGTGCGCTCCCTGGTGGCTGAGTTCCTCGACCTGGCTCAGCAGCTGAACCACGACGAGAAGCAGAAACGGCCTTACCGCGGGACGCTGCTGGGTGTCGAGGTGGCGCTGTTGGACCTCTTCGCCCGTGCCGCGGGCGTTCCGCTCCATGAACTCCTCGGCACGGTCCGGCACGAGGCTCCGGTGTTCCCGGCCGTGGTTCCGAGCCGTATGCCGTTGAAGAGGATGCGGCGTCGTCTGAAGGCCCGCGCCGGCCGCCACGAGCGAATCCGGACCGTCGGCGGGCGTTCGGTGGAGAAGTCGGTCGACGCGCTCGAGATCCTGTCCACGGTGAGCCGATCCCGGGCCGTGGGTCAGGGCGAGAAGCCGCTGTGGGTCGAGGGCTCGGGACTGATGGACCGCGATCAGGCCATGGAGCTCGTGGAGGAGATCGCCACCAGCATGGTGCGCGGCCACCTGCCCGCCGAGGTGCTGCTCGAGCAGCCGGTGCCTGCCCGCTACGCCGACCACCTGCCGGCCCTGCAGCGCCGTGCCGATGACATCCTCGCCGAGGCGGACCGTGAGGGACTTCGTCTGCTGATCGTCGGTGACGAGTCGATATGGGACCTGCACAGCCTGGGCCGACTCCGGAAGCTGGGTGGGCTGCGGGCCGTGGTGGTCCGTCCCGCGCAGGCCGGCGGCGTCCTCGCCGCGATGGACCTCGCGGAGGCGGCGCTGAAGGTGTCCGACGACGCTGTGGTGATGCTCAGCAGGATGAACGGGGCGGGGTGGATCACGAAGACCGTCACACAGCACCTGGCGCTGGCCATGCCCGTCCTGGAGGCGGTGCAGACCTCCGCGTACCGCCACTCGGAGCTTCCGTTCGCCACGTGGCAGGACCACGGGTTGGACTTCCTCGAGTCCGAGGAGGACGACGAGGCGCTGGCTGACCGTGGGGCCGAGGACGAAGACACTCCCGACGAGGACACCGATGACGGCCTGGCCGGAGATGAAGAGGCCGAGGCAGAGGTGCCGGAGGACGAATCCGCTGACGATGAGTCGTCGATGGACGAGGACGAGGAAGCCGCCGACGAACTTGCGGAGGGGGACGACGAGGGGGAGGACATCGCTCCCCAGGGGTCGGCCCTCCGGACCACCGTCCCGCGCGATCTGCCGGGCCATGGGCTGACGATCGACTACAGCGCGCTGGTCAGTGAAGTCCGTCGATTCGCCCAGGTGCCGGCCCTTCCCGAGCCGCACAACGAGGGGCGTCTCCCGGCGCGCTACGAGCACGTCGAAGATGTGCGGCCGCTGGGGCCGAACGGGACCAAGGGGTTTCTGCTGGAGAAGCGCGCACTGGCCCGCGGCCTGTCGACGACTCGGTACTCCAAGAGCGCCTTCGTGGCCTTCGACGGCACGAATCCGCCGGTGAACTTCAAGTGGAGCCGCAGCCCCATCTCCAGCGCGGTGGCGATCTCGGTCTGTACGCACAAGGAGGCGACCCGGCTGATGCTGGAGGACGCCGGCGTGCCCACCCCGCAGGGACGGACCTTCCGCAACGGCGACTTCGACAGCGCTCGCGCCTTCGTGCGGATGATCGGCTTCCCCGTGGTGGTCAAGCCCAGTATGGGCATCCGCGGGATCGGCGTGATCGCCGGCATCGAGACGCCCGAGCAGCTGCAGGAGGCCTTCGAGCTGATGGCCGACAGCAAGTTCGGCGGCCAGGACTTCATCGTGGAGAAGCACATCAACGGACGTGACCACCGGATCCTGGTGGTCGGGGGCCAGGTCGTCGCGGCGATCCAGCGCAAGCCGGCCTCTGCCGTCGGAGACGGGCGCTCCACCATCGCTGAGCTGCTGATCCACCGCAACGTCGCCCGTCGGGCCAACCCCCACCTGTGGACCCGCCCGGCCAAGGTGGACGGCACCATGCGTCACCAGCTGGACAAGCTGGGCCTGACGCTGGACTCAGTCCTGCCAGAGGGCCAGGAGATCATGATCTCCAACACGGCGAACATCTCCCAGGGCGCAGACTCCATCGACGTCTTCGACACGCTGCACCCCAGCATCGTGGAGGCCTGTGAACAGGCTGTCGCCGCCGTGCCGGGCATGCAGTACTGCGGCGTCGACTTCCTCCTGGAGGACCCGTCGAAGCCTGTGACGGAGCAGGACGCGGCGATCATCGAGCTCAACGCCCACGCCGCGATCGGCAACTGTGAATACCCGATGTTCGGTACGGGCCGGCAGGTGGCGCAGCGGCTGATGGACCTGACCATCGAACAGAAGGCGCTGGCCGCCACGGACCCGGAGGAGACTCTGACCGTCCACATCACCATCCGCGGGAGGGTGACCCGCGTCGGTTTCCGCAAGTGGCTGAGCCGACTCGCGGAGAAGGCGGAGCTGATCGGCTGGGCGCGGAACCTGAACCGACGCACTCTGGAAGCCGTGGTGAGCGGTCCGACCGAGCGTGTCGCCCCGTTGATCGCGGCCTGCATCGTGGGGCCGGCCCGTGCGATGCCGACGTCTTACCACGCCACCGTGATGTCTCAGGCGGAGGCGATGCTTCCCGCGGAGGGCTTTGAGATCCGCCCCCGGCCCGAGGCGGAGGAGGTCTCCTCCTCGGAGCAGGATGAAGTCGCAGCCTTGGCGGGCGCCGATGATGAAGAGTCGCCCGAGGCCGACTCCCGAGAGCCGGAGAGCGAGGAGTCCGAGTGAGCTGGACCATGGTTGATGGGGAGACCGTCGAGACGCGGAGCATCCCGGCCGTGACCCGCGGCATGCGGGACGGGGTCGAGGTGCACAAGGCGGCCCTGGCCGCCGGGCTGAGCACCCGTCTGCTGCCGCGCCAGGTGCTGCAGGTGTTCGGCCCCGGTGGAGTCCAGACGGCCTTCACCCACGGGATCCCCCAGGGATCGAGTCTGGCCGGGGTGACCTTCACCCAGGATCTGCGCATGCGCCGCGGCCTGCTCGGCAAGGCTGGGGTGGCCCAACCCCGGGGAGCGACGTTCTCCGTCGGGCGCAGTCGACGCGCGGCGGCACAGTTCGCCGCCAGGGTCGGTTATCCGGTGGTGGTGAAGCCGGCTCTCGGCGACAGCACCATCGATGTGACGCGCGGCGTGCAGGACCGCTCCGGTCTGCGGTCCGCGATCGATGCACTGCTGACTCCGCCGGAGGACCGTCCGGACTCGACACAGGCCGCCTACGGGATCACCGAGTTGCGCGCGCCAGGAAATCAGGATGGGCGAGTGACCGTGCCGCCGGGGTACCGCTTCCTCGTGGAGGAGGAGGTCCCTGGAGACTATTTGCGAGTGCTGGTTCTGGACGGTGAGGTCCTGGACGTCGTGCCCAGCCCTGGTGGCCCGTGGAGTGGGAGGGCCGAAGGATCCCTGCCCGCGAAGGACCACCCCACGGGACTGGCTGAGACTGTCCGGGCCGTGGTGGAGGCTCTGCCCGGGCTCGCCGTACTCAGCGTGGATGTGGTGGTCCCTGAAGATGGGGAGTCCGAGCTGGTGGTCGTGGACGTCTCAGAGCGCCCCTGGCTGGAGCTGCAGCACCGCATCTCGGAGGGCTCCGCGCGCCAGCTGGCACATGCACTTCTGGAGTCCGGGATGGCCGAGGCTGGCCTGACAGCTCAAGACCTCTCGACTACCCAGAGCCTCAAGGGAACGTACGGGCTCACCTTCCAAGGAATCATCGATCCTGCTGAATTCTGCACCGACCTGGCGTCCTGGGGGGTCGACGCCGGGATCGATCTGGAGCTTGAGGTGACAGATGCGGCCCGCGGTCATGTCGGGGGACAGATGAGTGCAGACCTGGCGGTGACCGTGGAGTTCGTCGAGTCGCTGCTGACCACTGGCGTGAGTGGGCAGACCGCGATGAAGGCGGATGTCGAACCTCGCACGTGACACACGTTCAGCAGGTCAGAGATGACACGGCTTGTCAGAAACCACCGATCCCAGGAAGCACACAGTGACCACAGTGAGCAGGATTCGCATAGAGCGGTCCCATGCGATCCAATACCGCATGCCGTTGAAGAGACCGTTCGGGACGTCCCGGGCCACCACCCAGTCCAGCATCAACTTCCTGGTGCGCCTTCACTCGACGCACCACGGGCGCTCCCTGGTCGGGGTCGGCGAAGCGCAACCCCGGAACCGGCTCACTGGTGATGTGAGCCGGCGCGCGGCGTGGCGATTCTTCTCTGAAGCGGTGGAGTCTCTCCACGAGGTGGAGCTGGACGTGACCAACCCTGATGTGGCACGGCGTGAGGTCATCCGGGTGATGGACGACCTCCAAGCTCTCGCCGTCCGACGCAGCGTTGATGCCAATCGGGAGAAGCCGCATCGCGGTACGCTGCTGGGGCTGGAGATCGCTCTGCTGGACCTGGTGGCACAGGCGCTCGACGTCTCTCTGACCGAGGTGCTGGGAAGCGTCCGACGAGACGACGTCGTCGTGACGGCCTCCACTATCCCGACTCAGGCCTCCCAATCGGTTCTGACACGTAAGGTGAACCGGCAGAGTACCCGATTCTCGGTGAACCGGGTCAAAGGGATCGGAGACGCGGATGCGGACTATAGTTCCCTGCTCGTCATACACGAGGCCAATGTGGCGACTGAAACACCTAAGCAGATCTGGATGGATCTCAATGAAGGGCTCGATGTGGAAGGCGCACGTGAGTTCCTCCAGAGACTGGTGAGAGGAATGGGCGCGGGTGAGCTCCCCGAGAGTATCGTTTTGGAGCAGCCCGTGCCCAAAGCCAGCGGCGAGCACATGCCTGTGTTGCAGCAGTACGCAGACTCACTCACGGCAGAGGCAGGCGTGGGGGACATCTGCCTCATGGTGGATGAAAGTGTGTGGGACGCTGACGATGTGGAGGATCTGTTCGGGCTGGGAGGATGTCGAGCGCTTAACATCAAGCTGGCCAAGGCAGGCGGCCTCTTGCCGGCTCTGGCTGCGGCCGAGCGCGCGGTTGCTCTGGACCCGGACGTCAAGATCTACATCGGAGGAATGATCGGCACCTCTGATCTGAGCATATGGGCTATGCGACAGCTCATTCGGGCACTCCCGCGAATCGACTTCATGTCGACCACCCCGCCGAGTAATCTTGAAGAACGTATTGCGAACCCACTCGTGAAGCTGCGTAAGGGCACTGGAGTCTTCGAACCGAGTGAGATCTCGGGGTTGGGGTCCGCGCTGGCATATGAGAAGCTGGCTCCATATATTGTGGAGCAAGACTGGTATCCAGCTCCTCGTGTATCATCTTTGCTTGACGGGGAAAACTCCTACCAAGTAGAGCATCTTCAAGGATTCAGAGAAATCCAGCTCGACAACCATGTGCTGGAGAGGGAAGCCCTCGCCTTAGGGCTGGACACGGTCAGGACGTCTACGATCGAATTCGTGGCCGAGAGTTCGAATGGGGCGCAGCTCGCCTTCTCGTGGACGAAGTCGAACGCAACGTCGTCCCTCGCGGCTACGGTGACCACCGACAAACAGACGACGCGAGAGCTTCTGTTGGGCGCTGGAGTGCCTGTTCCTGTGGGGCGGAGATTCGACATTGAAGACGTGGAGCCTGCGGTGGAGTATGCGGAGTCCCTGGGGTACCCCGTCGTCTTCAAGCCTTTACGCGGGACCGGTGGCAAAGGCGTGATCCCTGGGATCGCTGATGCTGACGAGCTTCGCTGGGCGTTCGAGCGGCTTAAGGGGTCGTCATTGGCTGCTCCTGGAGTCGTCGTCGAAGAGCATTTTGATGGTCGCGAGTTTAGGATTCTATGCCGCAGTGACGGAGCATTGTCGGCTGTAGAGCGTCGTCCAGGTATGGTGGAAGGCGACGGGATGCTGTCGATCGCTGAGTTGATGATGATCAAACACGCGAACCGCATGAAGAACCCTCACCTGAGATCTCGGAAGATCAAGTTCGACGACACTGCCCGCTTGCAGTTGAGCCGCCAAGGTATGGATTTTGACACTGTCCCGGAAGTTGGACAACGAGTGGTGTACACGCTCAGCCCGAGTTTTCATCAAGGTGGAGAGTCATCTGAGATGTTGGCCGATATGCACCCCACCATTTTGGATGCCGCTACCCGAGCAGTGGGAGCCGTACCTGGATTGGCTTATGGGGGGGTCGATTTCATCGTGGCTGATCCCGGAGCGTCGGTGGAGGAACAGAAGTGCGGAGTGCTGGAGGTCAATTCCAGTCCTTCCCAGGGTTCGCACGAATTCCCGATGCACGGGAAGAAGACCAGGGTCTCTCGGGAGATGGTCAGGCACGTGGCGGACTCCGTCGGGGTGAAGCTGCAGGAGGCGCCGCTGGACGAGCTGGATCTCCGCGTCATCCTGACAGGAGATTTCTCGGCGAACAGTGATCCAGTCGGTTGGCTAGCTACCGCAGCGGAATCACGGCGGCTGGCGGGCTGGGTGCGACAGTGGGGTGGCGACGTCTTGGAGTGCGAGGTCAGCGGTCCCACGGATGCTGCGGCCTCCCTGGTGTCAGCCGCGTCGCGAAGCGTGCGCGGAATTCGAGTCCATTCTGTGGAGGCGTCCCATCATGACGTCAGGCATACAGGAGCTTTCGAGGTGAGACAGTGACTTCCGCAGGGACAACTGGGGGCGAACAGTGGAGCGGCGGGCTCTCAGACCTCTCCGCATCGGATCGGGGCAGTTGGGCGATCCAGAGTGAACTCTTGCGCCGCGGCACGTCTGTGCTGCGTCTGCCCAGGGCGATGGTGCTCGGGATGGAGACCCAGCCCCGCCCCGAGCTGGCCTTTACCGGTCTCGTCCCTCCTGGGAACACCACTGCCGGTACGAGTCTGATACAGCATGCATCGTCTGTGCAGGCACTGCTGAAGCGCAGGCGGGTTGCCGTGTTGAGCGGAGAACCACTTCGAACCGACGATGCCGCCCGAGCGAGACGGTTGGCGAAGAGCATCGGTTTCCCAGTCGTGGTGCGTGCCGCGAACAGCTCGAATACTCGCTTGAGACGTGTCGTAGAGAGGGCAGGGGACTTGCCAGACGCGCTGAACGTGATTCAGCGTCGCGCGACACATCGATCCGGAAGCCCCGAGCCCAAGGCTCGAACAGCTTGGGTGCAACACCTGCCTGAAGGGCGGGCCTACCGTGTGCTCGTGGTCGGCCACCGAGCAGTCGCTGCTGCGGAGATTGCCCCCGGAGGGCCTCGGCCGGTATCGGTGGACGTCTCCGAAGTCCATCCGTTGGTCCGTTCCACGGCTGTCGATGCGCTTGAAGCGCTACCTGGGTTGGAGAGCGGAGAGGTGGAAGTGATCCTCAACGGGACGGGAGTCTCCGTGCTCCAGGTGCAGTCCAGGTCAGATGTGGACAGACTTCGACTGAGCCCTGTGAAGTCGCTTGACGTGGCTTCCGCTCTCGTGGATCACCGGTTTCGGACGCTGTCGATGCAGTGTCTGGACGTGACCGGGTCGTGGGTACTGACCTGTGAGGGCGTGGTTGACCGGGAGGCGTTCGGAGATGATCTGAGGAGGTATGCGGAGCACGTGCATGATGAGCGCCTTCGCATGGACATCACCCGGGAGGGCGATGCGACGGTAGTCGTCCATGTCGGTGCGTCAGCTCAGTTGGCCGCGGCGCTCGCGACGGGCGCCGTCAGCGGGCTTCCGCCCCACACGCGAGCGACGCAGGTCCTGACGCGCGTCTGTTCAAGCCCCTGGGGAGCCTAGAGCACCGGAATTCCGGGGTAGGGGGTCTTGGGGAAGCGATGATCCTCGACAGTCCATGTCAACGTCCCCCGCAGCACATCCTCCGGTGCGTAGCCAGAGATGATGACACGCCCCGAGGGGCTGATGGGGATGCTGGCCGGTGATGCCGGCTCACGGCTGAGGAGTCCATAGACCTCAGAAGGCGGTCGGAACCGTTCTGCAACTCCCCGAGGTTAATCACGGTCGATTGGTACCTGCACCGCGTCCAACGGCAGAGTCACGGGGCCGCCGGAGCGGATGATCCGCATGCCGGAGCTCGCGGCAGGGCGGGAAGTCCCACGGAAACGAGTGGTGATGTCGCGGGTCCTCGTGGTGCGTGTAGAGACAGCAGGTGCGGTGTCAGGTTCTGGCCGCAGCTGCTCCGCGCGGGACGCTACCACGATCGCCTTGCGTAGCTCGATGTAGCGACGAGGTTGCTCACCCGGTCAACGTCGAGCACGACGCTGACATGCTCGGACCCGTCTGGATGAGTCCATGCGGCGGCGACGTGCGCGTATTCTCCCCAGTGCCCGTGTTGCCGAAGGCAGCCTCCGGAATGTCGGCTGGAGACTCTCGCAACATGGAATGCCGGACCCGCCTGGATCGTGGGTGAGTTCCGGTGAGGGAGACCCTTCGCGTTTTGGCTCCATAGGAGCCACGGAGGTCCGGGCCTTCACCGACCCTGCGCAGAAGCTCCACCACGCTTCGAGTAGACACATGGCCCCAGCGCCAAGCCGTGGTGAATGAAGCCCCTTAAGAGGCTCATCGCAGATGAAGGTGCAGTCAGGGCCTGAAGCCTCCAGTGTCCAGCAGTGCTCGGGTGATGTAGCTAGCCAGATTCCGGAACCCCAGGGCCGTGCCGCGCAGAGGTTCGAGGCGGCCGTTGATCGCCTCAGTGGGCCCGTTGGAGGTGCCGGGCCGGTCGAAGTAGGCCAGGATGTCGACCGTCCGACGGTTCAGCGTCCGGCCGAG
Source organism: Nesterenkonia sp. PF2B19 (assembly GCF_001758425.2). Taxonomy (GTDB): domain Bacteria; phylum Actinomycetota; class Actinomycetes; order Actinomycetales; family Micrococcaceae; genus Nesterenkonia; species Nesterenkonia aethiopica. The sequence goes on from NZ_MDSS02000050.1 coordinate 13,216, forward strand.
CGTCTCCAGCTCGACCAGCCTGGCGGGGATCCCGCGGCGCAGCGAGGTGATCACCTCTGTCAGCATCTGGTTGCCAGCAGGCTTGGAGGCGCACCGGTAGGCAACGACGATCTTCTGATACGCGCTCCAGGTTGCCTCGACCTCCACATGCTCATCAGCGGCGAAGACTCCCTCGAGTCTGCGGCTCTGCGGCTCGGTGAGCAGATCAGCTCCGGTGCGCAGCGTCCGTCTGGCCCCATAGAGGGGGTCCCCTGAACGTCACCGGTGTCAGGTGGTCTCACGCTGGACCCATTGCGTTGTCTGGTCCAACGCGTCCCCGGCCAAGGCCACCACATGGAAGGGACCCATCACCGCCACAGCCTCGGGCAGTTCCTCGGCAGTGGCGGTCTTGAACCCGGTGAACCCGTCCATGGCCACCACCTCGATCCCCTCCCTGAACTCGTCTGTCTGAGCCTCGAGCCAGGCCTTTAACACCGCATTGGAACGACCGGCGATCATATCCAGCAGCCGGGACGGGCCGCGACGTTCCTTCACGGGGTGAGGTCGATGACCACAGTGACGTAGTGAGAGCCCCGGCCGGTGTGGCGCCAGCAGTGCTCATCGACCCCGATGACCTTCGCGCCTTCGAACCGGTGGGGTTCTTCGATGAGCAGGCCCCGGCCGGCGGCGATCACGCGTCGTTGACGGTATGCCAGGAGGCCGCCAAGCTGCGGCGACCCTGGCGATGCTCATCGAAGTCGATGACTCCAGACTTCAGCGCCCACAGCACCGCTTGCCGACTCAGCTTCGCCCGTGGAGCCGCTGCTGCGCTGGTGTCTTGCTGTCAGACCCTCGCGCAGTCAGCACACCGGTACCGGCGGACCCGCACCCACAGGGCGGTCGGCCGCCAGCCCAGGGGAAGGTGCGCCAGGCGGCGGACCACAGTGCCCCGCGGGGCACCTTCACCACCGGAGTCCCGGCACCAGGGGTCATCTTCACAGACTCGGCATTCGAGGATCGCTCCTCGTGATTCGAGATGCTGGCCGGTGACGGTCAGATCGAGCGACTCGACCATGCAGAAGCTGCCCAGGTCAGGGGAAGTGAAAGCAGGCTGGGGCACGTCGAGGTCTTGCAGATGGCGAGTGTAGGAACTTCCATCTTCGGGAGGCCTCGACCTCTATCCGGACACCGCCACGCCCCGATCCCTGGGACCTGCTTCTACACTCTCATCTGCGAAGAGCCCCTTAAGATCGAACTCCGCGGCGAACTCGTTCATCGCTCGGACGAATCTGGCTATCGGGTCTCCTGTCCGGTCTTCGTGGTCCAGAGCCATTCGCCCGACTCCCAGTGCGATGGCATTCGGCGCGGCGTTGTCCGAGGGAAGCGTTGCGGCATAGAGCAGATCCCGGCAGGCGACGACATCGGCGGGATGGAACCGGCGTCCTCCCTGAAGGTCGTCCGGGTGGACCGCCACGGCGGTGTAGAGACGTTCCTCATCGGTGAGCCAACGTCTGGCCACCAATTTATTTATCATCTTGGTCAGGGAAGCGACCCCGACCTGGGAGGTGCCATCGGGATTGCTCTTGACCACCGTCTCCCGCCCTCGAGAATCCACGAAGAGGACTCGAGACTCCCCGCTCAGGCGTGTCCGCCTTCGAGATGCCGGACAGCGAGCGGAGAAGGCGCTCATTCCTCGCCTGCACAGCGTTGTCGAGGGGGCCACGATGGAGGAGCACCGGACCAATCGTTCCCACCCACGCGGATGCGCCGTTGAAGCGTCCACCGAGTGTGAGTCCGCCCGGCGGTTGTGTGTCAGCTTCGCCAGCTCCATAATGCGCGTAGGCGCCATCCACGGTCCGATGCGATGTTGCTGCATCGAACGTCGCTCCGAATACATGAGGGGGCCCGTCCGAAGGAAGTTCGTCGCCGAGGTTGCCGGCGGTCCCGCCAACATTCCGAACGGGCTGCCCGGAACATCGTGCCGGATGAAGATCCCGTGTCGAGCCCCGCATCGGCGACGTCAACGAGAGTGTGCTGTTCAGGATCACGTGTCTTACTGGCAGATACTGCCAGAATGCTGTTCGGCTGGGGCAGTGGGGGCGGGGAACGAGGCCCGGAGGTGCTCGCCTGGCCGGCTCTCCACTGCTGCCAGCTGGCCGACGGTCCCGCCCTTCCACTCAGACCGTGAGCCGGAGGGATGAAGGTCCGGAAGGTTGTCCAGACCATTTGCGATCCAGATGACTCGCCCCTCGGCGTCACAGGTGACTGTGTCCACAGCAGGGGGGTCATGGAGGGCCAGCCAGCCGTCTCACCGGGCGAGTGTGCGCAACAGGGCAGATGGAGAGTCACGGTGTTCGAGCGACCCACGATCTGCCGTGCTCCTCATCCTGTACTCCTCGGCCGTTTCCCGTCAGAGTGGCCGTTCTCGACAAGTGGGAGCGGAGCGCTGCACGCCGCCTCCGAGGCGAGTCGGAGACTCGCCGCTGCATGGCCGATGCTCCGGGCGCCCAGGACGACTCCGACCAGTGGTTCTCCAGACGCTGTCGGCGCGGCGGCCAGAAGGTGAGTCTCCCCGGTTCGGCCTTCAGCTCGAAAGGCCCAAGCCCAACCTTGTTGATGGAGTGTCCTTCGCCAGACAGGGGCGGTGGCTGTGTCGGCCCGAGACAGACTATGCTCCGCGATCAGGGTTTCGAAGGCTTGGGCGAGATCTTCGGCTGTTGAGACGTCGGAGGCGATACCGAGCACCGAGTCCAGGTTGGTCGAGGTGAAGCCTTCTGTGAGGAGCATACTTCGCACGTGCTCCAAGGCGGCCCGGGAACCGCCGAGCTGGTCCACGAGGTCCTGCGTCTGTCGCCTGGACTTCAGGATTTCCGGAACGTCGGGGCTGATCGCCGGGCCATCAGCAGAGTCGGAGCTCTCGGATGCGGACCGTCCTCCCCAGAGCAGGAAGAAGATCCGGGCGAATCGCGTAATCGGCCATCCAGCACGACCGTCAGCGGACAGATGCACACGGCCTCCGTGGCGGACCACCATGGCGGGGGTGTTCCGCTGTTGGACAGGTAACTGGGCCGCAGTCCCGTGGAACCACTGTTCACCGGGGTCGCGACGGGACTTCGTGGTACCCGAGCGCCGAAGTCGGGCTGCTGTGCGGAAGAGCTCCGTGCCGTGCGACCCCTTGAAGAAGACGATGTCTCCGTCTCGGAGATCCTTCAGGAGAGTTTCCTGGAGTTGCTGCGGTGAGGATGCGTGAGCTCCGCGCAGGGTACCGGGCAGAGCCTCCCAGAGATGACTCATCAGGTCACCTGTCAGGTACACCCGGTGTGTACCGGCCTCCTGTAGGGGATCCAGCAGGTCGCGGTGGTGCTGGGCGGTGTCGTCGTCCAGTTCCAACATGTCGGAAAGGACCGCGATCCTGCGCCCCGAACTGCTCGGCTCTGACTCTGCCAGGTAGGCGAGGCCTGCGCGCATGGAGAGCGGGTTGGCATTGTGTGAGTCGTCGATGAGCGTGACGCTGCGACCGCCGAGCTGCACCTGGTCAGTGCGGCCACGACGAGGCGGTGAAAAGGACTCGGCCAGGTCTGAGGCCGCCTGGCGGTGGTCGAGTCCCATCGCGTAGGCGGCCGTGATCGCGCCCAATCCGTTGAGCGCCATATGCCCTCCGGGAGTGCCCACCGAGAACCTGATCCGCTCACCGGCAATCTCGGCCTCGGCTCCGGTCGCTGTGGAGTAGTCCAGAAGCCGCACATCAGAATCTTCGTGTTGACCGTAGGTGACGACACGTGCCTGACGCTCGGCCGCGGCTTCGTGAAGGTCGAGAAGTAGGGGAGATCTCGATTGAGGACGACGGTGCCGCCGCGTCGCAGACAGCGGATGAGCTGTGCTTTCCGCACAGCGATGTCTTCGAGCGACCCGAGCGTCTCGGCATGGGCAATGGTCAGAGCCGTGACCAGGGCGACGTCCGGGGCGAGGAGGGTGGCAGCTTCGGAGGGCAGAGCGGAGTGTGCCACCTCCAGGACGCTGAACTCGGCACCGATCGCTTGTGCGGTGCCCGCAGAGACTCCCTTATGCCGGTTGTTCACCGAGGCGTTGGTGTTGGAGACCGTGCCCTGCCGTCGCAGAACATGTTGCAGCAGCATCGATGTGCTGGACTTTCCCACGCTGCCGGTGATGGCGACGAACCTGGCGGGACTGACGTTGCGGGAATAGGCTGCCAGTGCGCGTAGAGCTGCAGTGGTGTCAGCCACTCGCAGAACAGGGAACTCGTCGGGGACCTCGATGCCCTCCTCAGCCATGACGGCGCCGGCGCCGCGGATGCTCTCCTGTCGACGTCGTATGTCCAGGCCATGACCGTGGGAGCCGCGGGCGACGACCAGGTCCCCGGGGCGAAAGGGTACCACTGAGAGCGTGCACAGCCCGGTGAAGCGCCAGCCCGGGGCAGGCAGACGCTCCCATGTCCCACTGACGATATGGCTGAGGACTGTCGCGTCCGGTCCGATCACAAGCTGCTCCTCAGGATGCGCAACACTACCGACGACACTCTACAGGGATGACAGATCACCCCAGGTCCCCTCAGCGAAGCCCCAGGGGCCTCTCCAGGGCCAGGTGGAGAAGGTCAGTGATGAGTTCGGTGTACCCAATTCCGGTGGCTTCCCACAGCTTAGGGTACATGCTGATCGGGGTGAAGCCGGGCATGGTGTTGACCTCATTGATGACGACGGAGTCCTCCACCGTCGGTGCATCGGGGTTCCAGAAGAAGTCCGCGCGGGTGATGCCTTCGCCAGAGACGGCTTCGAACGCCCGGACTGCCTGGCGGCGGATCTCATCCGAGACCTGGGGCGGTAGTTCGGCAGGGCACCATAGCTCTGCAGCGTCTCCATCGGTGTACTTCGCGTGGAAGTCGTAGAACTGGTGCTCCTTGGACGCCTCATCCACCACGATCTCGCCGACCAGTGAGGCTCGGGGGGCATCACCGTTGAGAGACCCTAGGACCGCGCACTCGACCTCTCGCCCCGGAATCGCTTCCTCGACCACCAGTTTGGGATCATGGCTGCGCGCCTCGGCGATCGCCTCCGGCAGCTCCTCTGGGGCGTCCACGCAGGTGATGCCCACCGAGGACCCACCGCGCGCGGGCTTCACGAACAGCGGGAAGGTCATGGCGGAGAGAGCATCGAGGCAGCGCTGCGGATCGCGGCGCCACTGCTCGGGGGTGATGACCTGATAAGGCCCCACGCGGAGCCCGGCAGCGTCGAAAGCGAGCTTCATAAAGTGCTTGTCCATCGATACCGCGGAGGACAGGACCCCGGCACCCACGTAAGGGACGCCCACGACCTCTAGGAACCCCTGGAGGGTGCCGTCCTCGCCGAACGGTCCGTGCAGCAGAGGCAGGACCACATCCACCGGACCCAGCGGAGTGGCGTCGTCGCCCGTGATCTGCAGTAGCTCAGGCCACGACCCTGCTTCGCCGGGGAACCGTCGGTGCAACACGACCGTGGAGTCTGTCGGCTGCACCTCCGGGGCGGCGCCCCCGTCGAAAGAGTGGTCCAAGGGATCCACGGCAGGGATCGTCCACTGGCCGGCCCGGGTGATGCCGACGGGGATGACCTCGAACTGTTCTGTGTCGATCGCTCGCAGGACACCTGCCGCCGTCACGCAGGACACCGGGTGTTCACTGGACTGTCCTCCGTAGAGCACCAGAACACGGGTCCGGTGGGCAGTGCTGGCGGATGCGGCCATACGGCATCGTCCTTAAAGGTCGTCTCGTTGGGCCCTGCGCGTGGGGTTGCGTGGGCGCTCCTGAAGCGAGTCAGAGTCTACCGATGGCGGTCCGCCTGTCCGCTGAGGGCCTGCTCTCCCCGGAGAGTCGACCGGCTGAAACCCCACAGGCGGTGGCGCTGCTGCGGATCCAACGGTTGCGGCAACCACTACGATCGTGATCAGTTCTCATATCCAAGCCGTGAAGTCGACGAGGGGCTCATAAGCAACGAGCCGTCGGCGGTCGCGTGCAGCCTCCAGCAGCGTCAGGGATGGACCGCATGCGCATTCAGCGAGCACACGCCCTGGAACACACTGCGGCTTTCCCTGCGTCGGAGGATGGTGACCCGCGTCCGCGCAGCAGCTGGTCGTTCAGCTTCTGCCTCCGGCTGCATGCGGACGCAGAGGGAGACGCCGCGGCTGGGATCGTGGGTCAGGGCGATGCCACGCCCCGGGTGAAGCTGACGCCCTCAGCCCGCAGTGATCGTTGGCGGGCACTCACGTCCGCGTGCCGCCATCTCGTAGGGGCTGAGGTCTCTGCTGAGGCAGATCCCTTGGAGATGGCCCGTGAAGCGGTCGGCAGCGGCGATCACCCTCTGGTGGTCCGCACCGTCGAAGCAGCCATTCGACACCTGCAGCAGGCGCAGTCTCAGGGCCCATCGGGGGCGCCCCAGTGGCAGTACACCGATCTGATAGGCCATGTGCACCGCCACTACTGGTTCCCAGCCACTGAGCTCGTGCGTGACGCTGAGGGGCGTGCCCCCAACACCTACGACCTCTCGATCCACCACGGGCTGCCGAAGGTGGGTGAGGCGAACCAGGAACTGCAGAAGATCGCGCTCAGCTGCGGACTCCGCACGCTCCGCACCTCGTGGAAGGACTTCTCGGCCCAGGATGCGGACGGTCGTCGCATCAGTTTCGGACTGTCCTTCTCCGAGGCATCCTCACCGGTCTCCGGTGTGATCACGGGAAACAAGCAGCTGACCCGGCGATTCCTCCAGGCCGCCGGGGCGGCAGTGCCGGAGGGACGGCTCTTCCAGCCGGAGGAGCTCGAAGACGCCGTCCAGTTCGCGGAGGACCTGGGGTATCCCGTGGTCGTCAAACCTGTCGCCGGCAAGAGCGGACAGGGAGTGGTCGCCGGAATTCTCAGCCGCACGGGCGTCGAATGGGCGGCCGCGCAGATCTCCCACCTCGACCCCGCCGACAGTCGCTTCATCGTCGAAGACCACGTCCCAGGGGCGGACTACAGAATCTATGTGGCCTACGGTGCGGTGCTCTCCGTGGTGCTCCGCCGCCCGGCCAACGTCACAGGGGATGGCGTCCGGAGTGTGGCGGAGCTCGTGGTCGCGAAGAATCACCAGCGACGGCACAACCCCCACACGCGAACACGCCTGATCCGCTGTGACTCGTCCAGCACCTATCAGCTGGAGCGGCAGCAGGCCTCGTGGGACTACGTGCCGGCGCCTGACGAGACCGTCTGGCTCGCATCAGCCGCCAACATCTCCCAAGGCGGCGACTCCACCGAAGTGCTCCCAGAGACCCACCCCAGCATCCTGGACTCTGCGGTCCGCGCCGTCGACGCCATACCGGGTCTGAACCAAGCCGGTGTCGACTTCCTGGTCCCGGATCATCGGCGGCCTCTGGAGAGCCAATCCGGCGGCATCTGTGAGATCAATACGACCCCCGCGCTCATGGCCAATCAAGCGCCTGTGTACGGAGAGCCGCAGCCCGTGGCAGAGACCGTGGTCCGCCGGGCTGCTGAGTCAGCCGGGATCCAGCTGCCGCCGCGGGAAGGCACGCTGCAGATCGCGGTGAGGGCCCAGGCGTCGCCGATCCATCCGGCCTGGCTGGATGGCTGACGCACCACGCCCGCAGGCTGCAGCTGGCGGGGCGCATCAGAAGCGAAGGGCGCACGTCCGTCCGGGCGCTCCTCGGGGGGCCTGTCGAATCGGTCTCAGCGCTGGTGACGTCGATGCACTCGGGCAGCCACACAGGCAGGCCCGACATCGTCAGGACAGCGCCTGTCGGGGGAGCCATGCCGACACCGTTCCAAGGGGCAGAGTCATGACAGCACCTCCTGCTCAGGCCCTCGGGTGGCCTGCCGAGTCCGCTCAATTCACTCCGCGGGTGCGCTCCAGCCTCCTGCTGGAGGCCGCAGCCCTCGCGGCGGGTCTCGACACGATGCGTCTGACACGCTGGGCCTTTCTGGGAGGATCGCCAGCCTCAGCCCATGAGACGGGTTTTCACGAGACCATGAGCGTCGAGACGTCTCGGGCTGGTGTGCGGGCCTGCGAGGATCGGATCCACCGCAAGTCCGCTCTCATTGAGGCAGGCCTCCAGGTGCCGACATCGCGGCGGTTCGGTGATGGACAGGTCGACGACGCCATCGCGTTCGCCCTGACCCTCCGACGCGGCGTGGTGCTCAAGCCACGATCAGCAGAGCGGCCCAGCCTGCGACGGCGACTCCGCGCCGAAGAGGACATCCGCTCGGCGCTCCGCTCCTATCAGGAGGAACTGGGCCGACACAGCACGTTTCTCGTCGAGCAGTTCCAGCCGGGTGCCGAATACGCGTTCTACGTGGTGGGATCCCAGGTGGTCTCCGTGGTCAGGAGATCTCGATCTCGCTGGTCCGACGAGATCTATCGGGCGGGGCCAGGGGGCTTCGGGCACGTCGATCCTCACCTGCTGGACACAGCTGTCGAGGCTCTGCACGCCATGCCCTCCATGCCCCATGGGATGGTCGTCCTGACGTGCCGAGACATCGAAGACGCGCCTGACCGTGCGACGGTGTTGAGCGTGTCGCCCAAGATCGGTCTGGTAGCCCGGTACATCTCCCCGGAATGGAGTCTGCACCTCAGCCGCTGCGTGGTCGCCCACGCTGCCAGGGGGCAGCTCGACACAGCCGAACCCCTGGCGATGCTGACGGCGGAGGTCACCCTGAACGACGTCCACGACAGTCGCGCAGTCGCCGATGCCATCACTGCGTGGATGCCCGGCCACCGCATCGACGGTGAGGTGACCACGGGACAGGCCCGGACCGTGACGACCACGCTGCGCTGCACACCGGGCCAGGCCGCGGCCCTGTCCGGACTGGCCCATGTCGGCAAGCTCGGCGGACGACCACCCGAGACCGTGTCCATCCGTCGCCTCGCGGAGGAGGGCAGCACGTGAAGCCCTCGGGTCAGGACACAGCACCGTTGGTCGGCATCCTGGGAGGCATGGGTCCGGCCGCGACGGCAGACATCTACGCCAAGCTCGTCGCAGCCACTCCGGCGACGACTGACCAGGAGCATCTGCGCGTCGTCATCTGGGCGGACCCCACAGTCCCAGCTCGCTGCGTCTCCCTCACCGACGAAGGAGAGGATCCCACAGAGAAGCTGATCCAGGGGGCGCAGAAGTTGGCCGATGCCGGTGCGGACTTCTACGTGATGGCCTGCAACGCCGCCCACGCCTTCCTTCCAGAGATCCGTGCTCAGGTGGACCTCGACTGCATCAGCATCGTCGACGTCACCACGGACCACGTGAGATCCCTGCCCTACGTCCAGCGGGTCGGACTCCTGGCGACAGATGCCACGCTCGCCGCTGATCTCTACCAGGCCGGGCTCCGGCGCATCGGCGTGGAACCGCTGCTGCCTTCCGGTGAAGACCAGCTGACGGTGATGCAGGTCATCTATGCGGTGAAGTCCGGCCAGGTCACCGCTGAACAGCGCCGCGCACTCGCCGACGTCGTCGGACGACTCAGCGCGGCCGGCGCCGATGTGATCATCGGAGGGTGCACCGAGATCCCGCTGGTGCTGGGAGACGCCGACCTTCCGAGCCCCATGATCGACCCCGCCATCCAACTGGTGAACCGTGTCATCGTGGAAGCCACGAGCAGGTCCGAGTAGTCGCCGACGTTCCGCGGCCGTCACATCCTGAGGGAGGTGGGGATGATCCGAAGAGGGTATCCTCTGCTCGGTGAGTCGACATGGACGGAATCGGGGATGGCGAGCGGCCGGACTGGCGGCGGTGCTCGTGCTGTCCGCCGCCGCCTGCGACGACCGGAGCGGCTCCAGCGATGCGGCGCCCTCCTCCGGCCGGTGCCTCGGCCCGGTGTCGTCCGGCGACTCCTCTCTGGAGGTCTCGGCTGAGAGCATCGGTCCTGGCAGCGAGTCGTTCCCTGTCACCGCTTCCGGGATGATCGAGGACACCGTCTTCGTGGTGAGCCGCCACATGTCGTTGCGTCCCGGCCTGGTGGCGGGCTTCGACGCCGCGGACGGCGGACTGACGTACCACGAGGACGTCGTCGTGGACGGAGAGGCGAGTCACGGCACCTGGGGCGCCACCGTCTCGGGGGACTCGCTCTATGTGGGCATGAGCTTCGACGGCCCTCGGCGCTCGGCCATCATGCGCCTGGACCCGGAGGAGGGCGAACTGGTCGAGGTCGGATCCACCGCTCCGGCTCGTCTGATCTGGGACATGACCACCGCCCCGGACGGCACCGTCTACGCCGTCACCTCACGGCAGAACAACGCCGGGCTCTGGGAATACGACCCAGACGAGGACACCACCGAGTTCCTCGGGCACTTCCAGAACGACACGCGCCAGGATGCGCGCAGTGTGGCCGCCACCGAAGACACGGTGTACATCGGGCTCGGCAACGCCTCGGCGGATCTCATCGCCTATGACCGCGAGTCCGGGGACTCCCGATCCGTGCTGCCGGAGGAGCTCGAGGGTGCGACGTTCGTCTACTCGCTGGAGGCCACGGAGGACGTCCTCGCCGTCGGGACACGGTCGCCGGCCACACTGACGGTGATCGACTCCCAAGACCCGGAGCACCATGAGGTGTTCCGAGTCCCCACCGGGACGGTGCAGTCCCTGGAGATCGTGGGGGACACGGTGTATTTCACCAGCGGATCCGCCCTGTGGCGGCATGAGCTCGGCGGGGAGAGCCCTGAGCGACTCGCGGACCTGGAGCTCCCCGGAGGCCAGACGCGCGGCATGTTCCACCGTGACGGGACGCTCCATGGAGTCGGCAACCTGGGGCACCTGTGGAGCTATGACCTGGAGGAGTCGTCCTCTCGCATCACCGATCTGGACTCCGGGGGCCGGGGTGAGGATCCTCAGGGTGAGCCTGCACAATCCCTGGCTGTGGTCGACGGCGTCGTCTACACCGGCGGCCACTTCACCATCGGCGTCCGAGAGCTGGCCACCGGCGAGCTCGACCAGGTGTACGTCCCGGGAGAGCCCAAGGACGTCGTCGCCCATGAGGGCACCCTGTACCTGGCCATGTACTCCTCCGGAGAGCTGATCCGCCTCGATCCCGAGACCGGCGAGCATGAGGTCGTCGCAGAGTCCCCGTCAGGCCATGACCGTCCCAGGGCGCTGACCCTCGACGACGACAGCGGGCGCCTGGTGATGGCCGTCCAGGCCGACTCCGGCGGCGCAGGCTCCGTGACGGTGCACGATTCGGCCACGGAGGAGAGCTACACGATCGCGCCGTTCGCCGACCTTGCCAGCAGCGCGGTCGTGGCCTCCGACGGCGTGGCGTACGTGGCCGGCAGCTCCGGCATGCAGGACGGCGACGACGACGCCCAGGTCGCCGCCGTCGACCTCCGCACAGGCGGCGTCATGTGGACCACCGCCCCGGTGGACGGCGCGGGCGTCATCACCGGCCTGGCGCTGGAGGACGACCGGCTGCGTGGGCTCACGGCGGACGGAGCCGTGTTCGTCCTCGACACCCAGACTCGGGACGTCGTCGTCGAGGACGCCGGACTGGGTCCAGGAGGCCTGCTGACCCACCAGGGCGAGGTCTACGGCGCCACGGAGGAGAAGCTGTTCCACCTCGACCCGGAGACCGGGCAGGCTCGGGTCCTTCTCGAGGATCTGGACGGCGAGTGGTTCACCTGGCCCGGTCTGGCCTCCGACGGCTGCCACCTCTACACGATGTCCGGCTCCGAGGTGCTGCAGGTGGGCATCCCGGGGGAGGGCTCGGAGACGGACGCGCGCCGTGGTTCCTGAGCCCCGCGCCGGTAACATGGCCCCCTGGAGCACCCCCGATCGACAGGAGACCCTGTGACCTTCTCACCTGATGCTGAGCGCCCTGTGGTGATTGTGGGGTTGGGGTATGTGGGGCTGCCGTTGGCGCAGGCGGCGGTGGCTGTGGGGATTCCTGTGGTGGGGTTCGATGTCTCGGAGTCTCTGGTGGGGGATCTGAATGCGGGTGTTTCGCATGTGGATGATCTCTCGGATGCTGATGTGGCGGTGATGCTTTCGCAGGGGTTCCGGGCTTCTGCTGATCCGGCCGTGTTGGGGTCGCGTCGGTGGTGGTGATCTGTGTGCCGACTCCTCTGAGTGAGGAGGGTGGTCCGGATCTGCGGGCGGTGGAGGCCTCGGCCCGGACGATCGCGGAGCATCTGTCGGCGGGGACCACGGTGGTGTTGGAGTCGACGACGTATCCGGGGACCACTGATGGGGTGGTGCTGCCGATTCTGGAGTCCTCGGGTCTGGTCCATGGTCAGGACTTCCTGCTGGCCTATTCCCCGGAGCGGGTGGACCCGGGGTCGACGCGTTTCGGGATCACGAACACGCCGAAGCTGGTGGGTGGGCTCAGTGCTGAGGCCACGGAGTCTGCGACGGCGTTCTACGCGCGGTTCGTCGATGAGGTG
>NZ_MDSS02000051.1 GCF_001758425.2 Nesterenkonia sp. PF2B19
AGCGTCGGCGTCGAGCGCCGCCGCCAGGCGCCCACGAACGCGTCCCCCGCCCCGGTGGTGTCCACCACGTCCACTGCGGGTGCCGGCACATGTGTGACCTCGACGCCGGACCCCGGCAGGACCGGCCGAGGTAGGCCCGGCCGCCCCGGCCGTCATCACCACCGAGGGCCTCGCCGTCGGAGACCAGCACCCGCACGGCCGCCAACCCTCCGCCGACGGGCCCCTCGGCGGCGCCGGGGGTCGATCCCCGGGAGCCGGCCAGCAGCGCAGCGGCATGCACGGCCTCATGCTCATTGACCACCAACGGGTCAGCACGACGCAGCGTCGCCGCGGAGACCTCCACCGCGGGTGCCAGGTTCAGCACCACCCGCCCCTGGGCGAGGCGTGCGGCCTCCTCCACACCCTCCCGGGGGATCTCGCCCTGCAGCACGACGACGGCGGCCTGGCTCAGCCGTGCCTCATGTCCGGCGACGGCGTCACGGTCCAACTCCGTGTTCGCCCCGGGGATCACCACGATCGAGTTCTCGCCGACGTCGTCCACCGTCACCACGGCGAGTCCGGTGGGTGCTGCAACGGTGACCAGCCCGGTGAGGTCCACGCCGGCGGCGCGCAGACCCGACTGCGCCGGCTCGGCGAACTCGTCGGAGCCGACCGCGCCGATGAACGTCACTGATGCGCCGCGGGCGGCTGCGGCCACAGCTTGGTTCGCGCCCTTCCCGCCGGGACGGACCTCCAGGTCCTGCCCCAACACGGTCTCCCCCGGGGCGGGGTGTCTGCGGGCACGGACGATCAGGTCGACGTTGATCGAGCCGACCACCACGACGCCCACGATGCCGCGCTCAGTCGCCGAGGGCGGATTCGAGTCGGGCGACCTTGCCCTCCAGCTCACCGCTGTGACCGGGACGGATGTCCGCCTTGATGACCAGGGAGATGCGACTGCCGTAGGGGGCCACCGCCTGGGTGGCGCGCTTGACGACGTCGAAGACCTCGTCCCACTCGCCCTCGATCTCGGTGAACATCGCGCTGGTGCGGTTCGGCAGCCCGGAGTCCCGGACCACTGCCACCGCGGCGGCGACCGCCTCGTGGACGGAGCCGTCCTCGGTCTGGCCTTCATGGCCGGGCTGCGGAGTGCCGGAAGGTGCCACAGAGAATGCCACGATCATGGCACCAGACTAGGGGCGCGCTCCGTGTCCTGACCAGAGGTGCTCACCGCCGCGATGACCCGGGCGGGGAAGTTCGTGGTCATCTCCTGCACGCCCAGAGCCAGCAGCAGCTCGACGTCCTCGAGCTCGTCCACGGTCCAGACCCGCAGGCCCGTCCCGCGGGCCAGCCAGGCCTTCACGTCGGCGCGTCGTTCCCGCACGAAGCGCATGCCCGGTCCGGCCAGCCCCACCTGGGCGTTCCACACCATGGCCTCGCAGTCGCGGGCCGTGCCGCGCATGACTGCCGAGACCACGGGCCGCAGCGCGAAGGAGAACCGCAGGTGCTCGAGCCGACGCAGCACCTGCTCCTCGGTGACCTGGTCGAAGAGCGCACAGAGCTTCTCCGGGGGCACCATCTCCGCCAGGTGGAGGAGGGAGCCCGGGGAGAAGCTCATGAAGGAGACGTCGACCTGCGGAGCCGAGGCCGCGGCGTGGCGAGACCGGGCCCCTCGGCCCGGGACCAGCGAGGTCTCCGGGTCCCAGCCGAATCGCAGCAGGATCTGCAGCACCTTCTCCTCCAACCGGTGCCCGAAGGGCGAGGGGTGCTTGAGCTCCACCGCCAGGCCGACATCCCGGCCCGCGTCGACCAGCAGCTCCAGCAGATCCTCGAACGTCATCAGCTGCTCGCCGGGGCGCCCATACTCGGCGGGCAGCCGCGGCGTCTTCCAGGAGTGCACGTCGAGCCGGCGCATATCGGCCAGGGTCAGGTCGGCGACCGCGCCATGGCCGTCCGAGGTGCGGTCCACCAGGGCGTCGTGGAAGCAGACCACCTCTCCGTCACGGGTCAGGTGCACATCGATCTCGATGCCGTCCGCCCCTTCGTCCAGGGCACGTCGGTAGGCAGCCCGGGTGTGCTCCGGGAAGAGGCCGGAGGAGCCCCGGTGGGCGTAGACCTTCGCCCGACGGCGGGGACGCAGGGGGGTCATGAGGTCCAGGTCCGCCGGCAGCGGGTGCAGCGCGGGGTCGGGGATGCGCCCCACCGGGTGGGCCTGGGGCAGCGGGGACACCGGGCCGCTGGATCCGTGTCGACGTCGTTCATCAGCCACGGCTTCACGCTATCCCGCCGAGACCAACGGCGTGCGACGTCCAGGCGACGTGTCCCGGCGACTCCGGGTGAACAGCAGGCGACAGGTCGGCCCCTCCCCTGCCCGGGGCTGTGGGTCGACCGGCCGCGCCGTCCATCAGGCGTCCCGATCCTCGCCAGGGGTTGCGGATGCGGAGCCTCGGGGGCGCGCGACGGCGACTCGGGCGCCTCGGCCTGGACCTTCTGCAGCTGCTGCTCGGCCCGCTGAGCACGCTTGCGTGCACGTTCCAGCTTGAGCTCGCGGCGGCGGGCGTCGCTGTCACTGCGACGCTCCTTCAGCTGGGTCCGACGCTCGGCACGCAGCTCCTTCTTCCTCCCGCGGCGCTCCTTCCGGTCGGCGCGGAACTTCTCGCGCTCCAGCGCGCGGCGCATGTCGTCGATCAGTGCCTGGGGGGTCTGCTCCGGAAGCTCCCCGAAGGTGCGGTGCGCGGCGCGGACGATCTGCTTGGCCAATACGTGGTTGGCCGCTCCGCCGACCACCGCGCCGATCCCGAAGGGGATCGCACGGGCCACCATGGTGGTCCCCTGGCGGATGAAGAAGCGCTTGACGAACTGCCGCTTGATCTGGTCCACGACGAGGCCACCCACACTGGATGAGCTCGCCAAGGATCGCATCGGCACCAGGGTGGAGAACGGTCCGGCGCCGCGGCCATCCACCTGCTCGGAGAGCTCCCCGAGCAGCTGGCGCCCTTCCTCGCCCAGCATGATCCCCATGACGAGGACCTGGGCCCGCTGCGGGTCCTCCGTGGAGACCCCGGACAGCTCGGCCACAGACTGCGCGTACAGGGCGCTGGTCTCCAGGAAGCCGCCGGTCGCCACTGCCGAGAGTCCCAAAGACACGACGGTCCCCACCGAGGGGATCGCCGCGGTCGCGCCGATGGCGGCGCCCGCTCCGGTCATCACGCGGACGAACTCCTTGTCCAGTTCTCGCGCCAGCTGCCGGTTGCTCAACGTCGGGTGGTTCTTCCGCAGGTGACGCAGATTCGCCATCACCAGGGGGCGCTGCACGGTGACGGCGCGGGTCAGGAAGCTCTCGGCGGCCGGGGTCAGGCTCCCGTCGTCGGCGAAGGCCTGTCGGGAGGCGAAGGTCAGCGCCTGCTGGCCGAAGAAGGTCGCGGCCGCGCCCCGCATGATCGACCGGCCGCGCCGCTCCTTCTTCCGGCGGGGAGCCGGCACGGGGCGTGGACTGGAGGGCCGGGGCGCCGGTGCCGGCGCTCGGCAGGGGCGGGCGTGCGGTCGAGGGCACCACCGCGGGGGATCAGCGAATCAGGGGTCATTCTGCGGCTCCGATGGGTCGTCAGCTCCTCTGCCGCGGACGGGCCGCGACCGGGAGACGGGGACGGGGCGTTCTCCAAGGGAGACTAACGCATCCACCAGGACGCGGGGCAGTCGGGGCGCACCGCTGACGGGTCAGTCGGTCGCTCGGCCCGTGGGACGCGTCAGGGCGCCTGAAGATCCACCCAGACGAGGCGGTCGGCGAGCACGGCGTTCCCGGCGGGGTCCACCAGGTCGAAGCCGAACTCACCCTCGGCGGGCCAGAAGATCCCGGAGTCGCTGACCTCGGCCTCGGCGTCGGGCAGCACGAGGGAGACGCGCCGATCCGGCTCCCCCTCGACGGCCCGGGTAGCGTGCTCGTCGGTGTCCGTGTCGTCTCCGGCGCGCGCGCTGAGCGGCTGGTCCGTGACGGCCTCCGGGAGCGGGTCCTGCACTGCCGGGGAGTCCAGCAGCGGCAGGTCACGGTCGTCCTCGGGCTCGGCCTCGGCCGGGGCGCTGTCCCCGGGCCCGGCGCCGGGCTCGCCGACCACCACGAAGGAGGAATCGGGCTCGAGGGCTCCGGCCTCCCCGACGTCGTCATAGATGTAGGCGCCGCCCTGAGGGTCAGCGGACACGTAGTCCTCGATGAAGCGGCGCTCGTCGGCTGCTCGGACGTCGTCGAAGCTGCGGGCCTCCTGCTCCGGCGTCTGGCTGTTGGCGATGACGTGGAGGGTCTCGCCGTCGTCGCCGATCTCCACCGGCACGTCCCACAAGGAGGTGGCCGAGAGCCGCAGGACGGACTTGTCCAGATCGGAGTAGTCGGCCTGGGGCAGCGAGTTGTCCGGCATGTCCTGCCACAGGAAGTCCTGGAAGGTGCGGACCTCGTCCTCGAGGATCGGGTACGCCGAGTAGACCACCATCCCGTGCTGGCCGGGGAACTCGCCGTAGCCCAGGGCGTCGCCGGGGCCGCCGATGCGGCCGTCGCCGTCGAGGTCGGTGCCCGAGTCGATGCCCGAGTTCGTCGGGGCGGTGTAGACGTAGGGCAGGTCCAGGCCTGCCGGGGCCAGATAGCGGGCGTTGAGGGTGTCTGCGATCCGACCGTCGGAGTCGTGGGTGATGCCGGTGAGGACCAGGATGTCCGGGGCGTTCAGATGCGCGGTGCGGGCCACGGTCCGAGCGGCAGGGCTGTGCCCGCCGCGGAGGGTCTCCAGCACGGTCTCTGCCGAATCGCCCGTCAGGCCCGCGTGCAGGGTGGCGACCCGGACATCGCCCTCGGCCTTCTCCACCGTGGTGTCCGCGGCGTCGGCAGCATCCGCGGCCTCCTCGGGCGCCGGCGTCGGCAGAGGCTGCCCGGGGGCCGGGTACGACGGCAGCGACGGCGCGGAGGACTCCTCGCCGTCGCTGGCATGTGTCGCATGCGCCGGACCGGCGGCTCCCAGGAGGAGCCCTCCGGCGATTCCGGCGGTCGCGCTGATCGCCAGGGTGCGGCGAAGTCCGTGCGCGGACATACGTGGGCCTGTAGGCATGCTGACCACCGTAGCGGCGGCCGGTGCCTCATCCAACCCAGATCAGCTCAAAGATTGAACAGTTACGGAGGTGTGACACTCGGGCGATGGAACGATTCATCGTTGTGACATGTTCGTGATGTGGATGCATGGTGACACACGCCACAGCGGGGCCGCCCCTGACCGGGACGACCCCGCCGTCACGATGCGCCTCGGGCCTCAGCCTCCAGACCGCCGCCCGAGGCGTCGCCTCATCCTTGGTCAGGATGCTTGGAGAGGTGCACGATCGCCGCGACCAGACCACCCCAGACGGTGATCAGCGCGACGAGCATCATCACGATCGCTGCAGCGTCCATCAGCGCTCCCCTCCTTCCGACGCGGACGAGTCGGCGGGTCCGCCGCGGCGGCGGCCATCGGCGCCGACCAGCTCGTCATAGTTGTCCTCATCGATCTCCGGGTCCTCCATATGCATGGCCGACCGGGCGTTCCACGGGCTCAGCGTCAGCACCACCGCGAGCACGGTGACCAGCGCCAGCGAGCCCCAGCCGAATGTGGCCACCACCCAGGTGTCGAAGCCGCCGTAGCCCTCGGCGATCTTGTCGGAGATGTCCATGTAGAGCAGCACGGCCAGCACGATCGGCAGCACGATGCCGATCAGCGCCTTCCAGACCGTGCCGACCCGGAAGGAGCCGTAGGCGTTGAGGCCCGCGGCCAGCACGTCCATCTTCCGGAACACCCAGGCCACCAGCAGGACCGCGACGAAGGCGCCGCCCACGATGCCGATGTTGTTGGAGAACGCGTCGACGGTGTCCAGGATGGTCACCCCGGAGACCCCGCCGATCAGCACGATCGAGATGATCGCGCTGGAACCTCCGACGACGGCGACCGTCAGACCGCGCGACCAGCCCGTCTTGTCCTTCACCGCGGAGATCACGACCTCCAGGATGGAGATCTGCGAGGTGAAGCCCGCCAGGGTCAGCGAGCCGAAGAACAGCACACCCACCAGGGCGGAGGCGGGAGCCTCGGAAATGATCGTCGGGAAGGCCACGAACGCCAGCCCCAGCCCGGAGGAGACGACCTCGTCCACGGCCGTGTTGGCCGCCAGCGCCAGGAAGCCCAAGGCCGAGAAGACACCGATGGCCGCCAGCAGCTCGAACGAGGAGTTCGCGAACCCGACCACGAGACCGGACCCGGTGGCGTTCGACTTCCGCTTCAGGTACGAGGCATAGGTGATCATGATGCCGAACCCGACCGAGAGGCTGAAGAAGATCTGCCGTAGGCCTGGATCCACACTGTAGCGTCCGTCAGCGCGCCCCAGTCCGGAGTGAACAGGGCGTTCAGCCCGGCGGCGGCACCCTCGAGGGTCAACGAATAGGCCACCAGGATGGCGAACATGACGAACAGCACCGGCATCCCGATCAGGGACACCGTGGCGATGCCGCGGCGCACGCCGACGGCCAGGCAGAACAGCAGCAGCGCCCAGACGGCGATCAGCGGCCAGCCCACCTGCGCCACGAAGTCCACCGACAGACCTGCGCCTTCGGCGCCGCCGCCGTCGTACTGCAGGTACTCGGCGAAGAAGAAGCCCTCGGCGTCGTCGCCCCAGGCCTGGGACAGTGAGAACCAGGTGTAGCTGGCCGCCCAGGCGATGATGGCCGCGTAGTAGATGGAGATCAGGAAGCAGATCCCCACCTGAAACCAGCCGATGACCTCCGCGCCGGGGTGCAGACGCTTGAAGGCCATGGGCGGGGAGCCGCGGAACTTGTGGCCCACGGCGTAGTCGAACAGCAGGATCGGGATGCCTGCGGTGAGCAGGGCGATGAGATACGGGATCAGGAAGGCGCCGCCACCGTTCTCATAGGTGATGTAGGGGAAGCGCCAGATGTTGCCCAGCCCGACAGCCGAGCCGATGGCGGTGAGGATGAAGGCCTTCCGGCCTGCGAAGGACTCGCGGATCCGCACGCCGCCGGCCGAGCCCGAGGAGCCGACAGAGCTGCTCATGGTCTCTCTCCTGACGGAAGAAGAAGAATTGATTGGATAACCTCTTATCCTGACAGAACATCTGCGCTATCGTCACCAGTCAGGGCCGCGCGGCTTGCCCTCGGGACTCCACTTAAGGCCTAATGGACCATGAGCGTCAGTTTTTCGAGAATGCGATGCGCCATGACCATGACGCGTCGACGCCGCTGCAGACTGCTGACCAGGCGACTGCTCCTCCGGGAGGACCTGGCGGCGCGCACGGCTCCGCCGTCTTTTTCATGCCTTCACCACGATCGAGACGCTGACCGAGACGACACTGCAGCACAAGATTTCACGGTAATACACAACCAAGGAGGACTTCATGGCTTCGCACACCGAAGCAGAAGTGAGCCATTGGTCGGTGAGCTACGTCTGGCGAAGCCTCAGCAAGCCAGTCTTCATCCCGGCCGTCCTGATCATCGCCGCCGCCCTGATCTTCGCCACCTGGTTCGGCCGGGAGCACGGCGACGAGGCCTTCGAACAGCTCAACAGCAACATCGTCAACGGGATCGGCTGGTGGTACGTCGCCATCGTCACCGGGTTCGTGCTCTTCGCGATCTGGGCCGGGCTCTCCAAGGCGGGCAACATCCGACTGGGCCGGGATGACGAGAAGCCGGAGTTTTCGATCCTGTCCTGGTTCACCATGCTGTTCTCCGCCGGCATGGGCATCGGCCTCGTGTTCTGGGGCGTGGCCGAGCCGCTGTGGCACATGGTGGCCCCGCCGGACATCAGTGGTGAGGTCGGCGTCGACGCCGCCGGTGAGACCCTGATGGCCACTCAGGCCGAGCTGTCCGGCACGGCCATCGGCCAGTCGCTGTTCCACTGGGGCCTGCATGCCTGGGCGATCTACGTGGTCGTCGGGCTGGGCCTGGCCTATATGACCTTCCGCCGTGGGCGCCCGCTGTCCATCCGGTGGCTGCTCGAGCCGGTCTTCGGCCGGCGGCTCATCGAGTCCTGGGTCGGTCACGTCATCGACGTCGTCGCGATCGTCGGCACCGTCTTCGGCGTGGTCACCTCGCTGGGCCTCGGCGTCCAGCAGATCGCCGCGGGGCTCGAGTTCATGGGCTGGGCGGAGTCCAACACGGCGCTGCTCACCTGGCTGATCGTGGGCATCACCGCCATCGCCACCATTTCGGTGATCACGGGTGTCCACAAGGGACTGAAGTGGCTGTCCAACATCAACATGACCATGGCCGCCGCCCTGGCCATCTTCGTCCTGCTGGCCGGCCCCACGCTGTACCTGCTGCAGCAGCTGGTGGCCAACGCCGGCGAGTATGCCTGGGCGTTCCCGCAGCTGATGTTCGAGACCGGCGCCTCCTACGCGGGCGGCGACGGCGGCGGCTGGTCCGCCGACTGGACCATCTACTACTGGGGCTGGTGGATGAGCTGGGCACCCTTCGTGGGCATGTTCATCGCCCGCATCTCCCGGGGCCGCACCATCCGTGAGTTCGTCTTCGGCGTGCTGCTGGCCCCGACCCTGATCGGCATCATCTGGTTCTCGATCTTCGGATCCTCCGGAATCTACTACCAGCTGACCGAAGGCGTCATGGTCGACGCCGAGGGCAACATCGGTACCGAGGCCGCGCTGTTCACCTTGCTGGAGCAGCTGCCGATCGCCTCCATCACCGCAGTGGTGGCGATCCTGGTGATCGCGTTCTTCTTCATCACCTCGTCCGACTCCGGCTCGCTGGTGGTCGACATCCTCTCCCACGGCGGCCGTCCCGACACGCCTCGCCTGACGCGAGTGTTCTGGGCTCTGGTCGAGGGTGCGGCGGCCATCGTGCTGATCGCCGCCGCGGGCGAGGCGGCCGACGCAGCTCTGCGCGTGCTGCAGGTCAGCTCCATCGCCGCAGCCGCCCCGCTGTCCATCGTGCTGGTGCTGGCGGTGATCGGCATGATCCGGATGCTGTACTACGAGGGCGCGACGGCGCCTCGCTATGTGCGGATTCGCCCGCAGGCCTCCCCGGCCTCCCTGGTGGACACCGCCCGCGAGGTGGCCGGGGCCGAAGAGGGCCCCGCGGTGGAGCGGAGCCTGCGCAAGATCGTCGCGGGCCAGGGCCGGGCCCTGTCCGGGTTCTTCGGCGGCACGTCCTCGACCCTGTCCGGCCTGCCATCCGGCACCGGCCGTGGGGTCACGGACAACACCGTCACCACCACGGACGAGATGGTCTTCGCCATCCACGACGTCCCGGCCCACGCGACGCAGGTCAACCCGGAGACCGGCACGCTCAACCTCGACGAGGAGGCGTATTACCACGACCCGATCGCCGACGAGCAGTTCGACACCCCGGAGTTCGCCGAGTCCGCCGAGGGCTGGGAGCAGGAGTCCGGGCACCTCTACGACGAAGTCGTCGGCAACGGCGACTCCGGCGAGGAGGAGGAGAACCCGCAGGCCTGACCCGCTGAACGGTCCCTGAGAACGCCGCTGGGCCCCGTCCGAATCATCGGACGGGGCCCAGCGGCGTTCTCAGGCGGCTGCGATCATAGGACACCGCAGCCAGGCGGGGGTCAGGAGCCGGGATTGAACTCGGCCGGGTTCGGGCCGAGGCGCCCGCCCTTCTCCAGACCGTCGATGGCCTCCAGCTCGGCGTCGGTCAGCTCAAAGCCGAAGACGTCGAAGTTGGCGGCGATCCGCTCGTCGGTGACCGACTTCGGGAACAGGATGCGGCCCTGCTGCAGGTGCCAGCGGATGACCGCCTGCGCCGGGGTCACTCCGTGGGCCTCGGCGGCGGCCCGCACGGCCGACTCGTCGAAGACCTGCCCCTGCGCCAGCGGGCTCCAGGCCTCGGTGGCGATGCCGTGCTTCTGGTTCGCCTCCACGACCTCGCGCTGCTGCAGGTAGGGGTGGATCTCGATCTGGTTGACCGCAGGGGTGCGGCCGCCCAGGGCCACGATCCGGTCCAGGTGCTCCTCCAGGTGGTTGGAGACGCCGATCGAGGTGGACAGGCCCGCCTCAGCGATGTCCTCCAGGCCCTCCCAGGCACGCAGGTACTGGTCGGTGGCCGGCGCGGGCCAGTGGGTCAGGTACAGGTCCACGCGGTCCAGGCCGAGCTTCTCCAGGGAGGTCTCCATGGCGGCCTTGGCCTCAGCGCGGCCGAAGTCCGAGACCCAGAGCTTGGTGGTCACGTAGAGCTCGTCACGCGGAATCCCCGAGGCGGCGATGGCGCGCCCGACGCCCTCCTCGTTGCCGTAGACGGCCGCGGTGTCGATGTGCCGGTAGCCGACCTCGAGGGCCTTTGAGACCACACGCTCAGCGTCCTCGGCGGGCACCTGCCAGACGCCGAAGCCGAACTGCGGGATCTCCGTGCCGTCGTTGAGTGTGACAGTGGGTACAGCAGTCATCGCTTCCTTCTCTCTCACGGGTACACAGGCGAGCGAGAGCGCTCACGCCAGGTGTGAACCACCAGGATGTCAGGTTCATTCCGGCAACCAGCCATTTGTCTCCGGTGGCGCAACAAAACGTCACGACGACGGCGCGCCCTCCAGCCAGGCGCCCCGCGTCATCACCGCGCGCACCTCCAGATCATCACCCAGGACCACGAGATCGGCGAGGGATCCCGCCGCGAGGGTGCCGACCTCCTCGAGCCCGACCATCTGCGCCGGGTGGGCCGTCGCGGCCTGGAGGACTTGGCCCAGGGGAAGCTGCGCGCGCTGCACGCTGTGCCGCACGGCGGCCGAGATCGTCAGCGTGGAGCCGGCGATCGAACCGAGCTCTCCGGAGGGCTCCACCACGCGGGCCTCGCCGTCGTCCACCTGAACCTCCAGGCTGCCCAGCCGGTACCGGCCGTCGTCGGCCGCCGCGGCGGACATGGCGTCCGAGACCAGCACGCACCGGTGAGGCTTCACCGTGAAGGCCAGCCGCTGCGCGGCCGGGTGGACGTGCACGCCGTCGGCGATGAGCTCCACCCACGCGTCCGGATCCTCCAGCAGCGCGGCGACCGGGCCGGGCGCCCGGTGATGCAGGGACGGCATCGCATTGAACAGATGGGTGCCCACACTGGCCCCGTGGGTCAGCGCCTCGCGGATCAGATCGTAGTCGGCGTCCGTGTGGCCCACGGCGGCGACGACGCCGGCATCGACGAGCCTGCGCACCGCCTCCAGGCCTCCGGGCAGCTCCGGGGCGAGAGTGACCATGCGGATCAGCCCGGTGGCGAGGAACTCGTCGAGCGCCTGCAGATCGGGCGCGCGCAGGTGCTCCTCATGATGGGCGCCGCGACGCCGGGCGTTCAGCCAGGGCCCCTCCAGGTGGACGCCGGCGATCTCGCCGGACTCCACCAGCTCCCGCAGCCCGGCCAACGAGTCGCGCATCACCGGGTAGGGGTCGGTGACCAGTGAGGCCAGCATGGTGGTGGTGCCGTGACGCAGGTGTGCCGCCCGGACCGTGCGGGCCGCCTCCGCGCCGTCGAGGAACGAGGCCCCTCCCCCGCCGTGGACATGGACGTCCACGAATCCCGGGGAGAGCACACCGTGCTCGATGCTGACATCTGCCGGTGCGGGCGGCTCCCCCGGACCCGACTCCACGATGCGCTCCCCCTGGAGGAGGAGCCACCAGGGGGACACATCGCCGGCGGGGGTCAGGGCCGCCGTCGCGTGGATCAGCGTCATCCGCGCTGCTCCGAGGCGGGGGTGGACTCGGCGTCCTCGTCCTCACGGCCGGGCGTCTTGAGGTTCCAGAGCCTGATCACCGCGCGGAACAGCACGTAGTAGATCACCGCGTAGCCCAATCCGATGGGGATCAGCAGCCAGGGGTCAGTACCGATGTTCCAGTTGAGCACGAAGTCGAAGAGACCGGCGGAGAAGCCGAAGCCCATCTTGATCTCCAGGAAGTTCACCAAGGCCATCGCCGTACCCGTGAGGAATGCGTGGATGACGTAGAGCGGGAACGCGACGAACATGAAGGCGAACTCGAGCGGCTCGGTGACACCGGTCAGGAAGGCGGTGAGGGCACCGGCGCCCATCAGACCACCGACGGCCTTCTTCTGCGACGGCCGAGCCGCGTGATAGATGGCGAGGGCGGCAGCCGGGAGGGCGAACATCATGATCGGGAAGAAGCCGGTCATGAAGGACCCGGCCGTGGGGTCTCCGCTGAGGAATCGGGCGATGTCACCGTGGACGACCGTGCCTTCGGCCGTCTCATAGGAACCCAGGATGAACCACGGCGGGTTGTTCAGGATGTGGTGCAGACCCAGCGGGATCAGCAGGCGGTTCATCATGCCGTAGACGAACCCACCGAGCACGGCGTTCGCCGCGACCCATTCACCCAGGGCCGTGATCCCGGCGTCGAAGAGCGGGTAGATGAAGCTCATCAGCACGGCGATGATGATCGCCGCCAGCGCGGTGATGATCGGCACGAAGCGCCGGCCGCCGAAGAACGCCAGGTACGGGGGCAGCTTGATGCGGTAGTAGCGCTGCCACAGCCAGGCCGCGACCAGACCGATGACGATGCCTCCGAGCACGTGGAAATTGATCAGGGCCTGCTCCTCACCCTCGGCCGGTGCGCCGAGCACCAGCGGCGACATCGCCTCAGTGACGGCGTCATAGACCAGGTACCCGATCAGGGCGGCGAGTGCGGTGGAGCCATCGGCCTTCTTGGCCATGCCGATGGCCACACCCAGGGCGAAGAGCAGCGGCAGGTGGGCGAACAGAGCGTCACCGGCACTTCCGACGACAGACGCGACCTGGTTCCAACCCAGTCCCTCCTCGCCGAGCAGGTCGGGCTGGCCGAGACGCAGCAGCAGAGCCGCTGCCGGCAGGGACGCGATGGGCAGCAGCAGGCTGCGGCCGAACTTCTGCACCGGCGCCAGGTTGATCTTGGGCATCGTGGATCTCTTCTTGGTCTCGGGGCCGCTGTCGGCGGTTTCGGGCGAACTCATCGGAGCGCTCCTTCCAGGGGCGAGTGAATCGGTGGTGGTGGGGTGGTTCTCTGTGGAGTCGGGCCGTTCAGGAGGACGACACGTCGTCCCGGCTGAGACTCATGTGGACCTGATAGCGGTCCCCGCGGTAGCGGGAGACCACATGCTCGGCCGGTCGGCCCGCCGCGTGGGAGACGCGACGGAAGACCAGCAGCGGGGTGGCCGGCTCGGCCTCCAGCATCCGTGCCGTCGGAGCGTCCGCCGCCTCACCCCACAGGGTCTGCTCGGCGGCGTCGATGAGGACGCCGTAGTCGGCGGAGAAGATGTCATAGAGGGACCCTGCGAGGTCCCGGCGGTCGAGATCCGGGAACAGGGAGGCCGGATACCATCCGGTCTCCACGGCGATGGGCTGCCCGTCGGCGCAGCGGACCCGGGTCAACGCCCAAGCCCGGCCACGCGATCCGGGGGTGTCCATCCCCAGCGAGGCGGCCGCCTCCGGAGGAGGTTCCACCGCCTCGCAGCTGATCAGCCGTGTGGTCGGGTGCAGCCCGCGGCGGCGCATGTCCTGGGTGAAGGACGCCAGGTGCAGCCGGCTCTCCAGCCGGGGCTGCACCACGAAGGTCCCCTTGCCGGGCACCCGCCGCAGCAGACCGTCCACGATCAGTGAGTCCACAGCCTTGCGGACGGTGGCGCGGGAGACCCCGTACTCGGTCATCAGCGTGCGTTCCGAGGGGATCATCTCCCCCGGCGTCAGCGACTCCGTGGCCAGGCGCGCGACGGCGGCGCTGAGCTGGATGTGCTTCGGCTCAGGACCATCGGTGATGCGCTGGTCCTGCCGCTGCTCGTCCTCCAGGGTCACGTGATCCACCTCTCGACAACTCGCTGCGTGATTGATACGGTCTGGTACGTACCAGTTGACTATGGCGTCGATCACAGGCGATGTCAAGGGCACCACCACACAGCCCGTCGGTCCTTCTCCCGAAAGCAGGAATCCATGTCCCTCCCGCAGGCACGGTCTACCCAGATGGCGCGAGAGATCGCCGAGCAGCCCGAGGCGCTGCGCGCCACCCTCGAGGCGCTGCTCCCGTCCCAGGGACGTCTCAGCGAGCTGCTCTCCGGCCGACGCCACGTCCTCTTCGCCGCCCGCGGCACCAGCGACCACGCCGCCGTCTACGGCCGCTACCTGCTGGAGACCCAAGCCGGCCTCACCGGTGGACTGGCCTCCCCCAGCGTCGCCACGCACTACCGGTCCGACCTGGACCTCGCCGACTCCGTGCTCGTCAGCGCCTCGCAGTCCGGGCGCACGGAGGAGATCGTCGCCACCCAGCGCTGGGGCCGCGACCACGGTGCGGCCGCCGTCGCGCTGACCAACGGTGCCACCTCCCCGCTGGCGGCCGAGGCCGACGTCGCCCTGATCACCCGTGCCGGCGAGGAGCTCGCCGTCCCGGCGACCAAGTCCTACACCGCCCAGCTGGTCGGCATGGTGGTGCTCACCCTCGCCGCGCTGCGCCGGCGAGACCCGCAGGCCGCGGACGCCCTGGAAGAGCGGCTGCGTCACGTCCCCGAGGCCGTCGAGCGCCTGCTCGCCGCACGCGCCGGGGTGGACGCCGCCGTCGAGGTCCTCGCCTCCCACCGCACCACGGTGGCCACAGGTCGCGGCCTGCTCATGGGCACCGCCCTGGAGACCGCCCTGAAGATCGAAGAGACCTGCCTGCGCCCAGTGCGCGGGTACTCCTACGCGGATCTGCGCCACGGTCCCATCGCCGCCGTCGGTGAGGGCGTGGCCGCCGTCGTGCACGCCGCCGCGGACGGCCCGCTGAGCGAGCCGATGGTCCACCTGGCCCGCGACCTGCAGGAGCGCGGTGCCACCGTGATCGGCATCGGAGGAAACCCCGAGTTCCAGGCCGCCGCGGACGTCCACGTGCCCGGTGCCGACCTGCCGGAGACCCTTGCCCCGCTGGCCAACATCGTGCCCGCCCAGCTGATCGTCGAGGAGCTCTCCCGCACTCTGGGCCTCGACCCGGACGCGCCCCAGGGCCTGGCGAAGGTCACCCGCACCGACGCGTGACCTGCCCCGGCATCCCGCAGCTACACCCACCTCGACCGCACCACCCACACCCCTAGAGAAGGAGCCCCTCATGGCTGACCGTGCAGAGCAGATCCTGGCCGGACTCGGCGGATCCGAGAACATCATCGAGATCGAGCCGTGCATCACCCGGCTGCGCACCGAGGTCGAAGACGCCTCGCTCGTGGACGAGAAGGCCCTCAAGGCCGCAGGCGCCCACGGCGTGATGATCAGCGGCACCGTGGTGCAGGTGGTCGTCGGACCTGAGGCCGACACCATCGCCGAAGACATCGAGGACCTCCGGTGACCGCTGAGAGACCGGCAGTCTCACCGACGCGGGTGGCCGCCCCCTGCCCGGGGCGGGTCCTCCCCCTCAGTGAGGTGCCGGACCCGGTGTTCTCCTCCGCGATGGTCGGGCCCGGCATCGCCCTGGACCCGTCGCCGGAGGAGACCACCGTCTGCGCCCCGCTGGCCGGGAAGATCGTGAAGATCCACCCGCATGCCTTCGTGATCCAGGCCGAGTCCGGCGTCGGGGTGCTGGTCCACCTGGGTATCAACACGGTCCGACTCGAGGGTGAGGGCTTCGAAGTCCTGGCCGAGCAGGGCGCCACCGTGCACCGCGGCGACCCCATGGTCCGCTGGACGCCCGGGGAGATCACCGGCGACGGGATCTCCACCGTCATCCCCGTGGTGGCGCTGGACCAGCCGGAGGATGCCGTGACGACGACGACGGCGGACCACGTCACCGCCGGAGACGACCTGCTGCAGATCTCCCGGTGACCTCACCGGCCCGCCGAGCACGGGACGACGCCCTCATCCCTGGTCAGCGGGACGCTCCTGCCTTAGTCTGACTGCATCGACGACGTCGCGGAGCCAGCCTCCGCGGCGTCGTCACCGCCCGGTGCAGCTGCCGCCTGACACCGGCGGCACCCGCACCAGTCGAGCAGCAGAGGAGCAGAGATGACATCGTCCCCCGAGGCCGCGGCGCGACGGCGCCGTCGTCGGCCGTGGCCCTGCTGATCCTGGCGGCCCTGGGTGCCGCCGGCGCCGCGGGTGCCGGCATCGCCCAGCTGGCCTCCGCCGCCGACGACCACCTGATCTACGACGCCTGGCGCGCCTCGGCCTGGTGGTCTTCGCCGGACTGTTCGCCCTGGTGGCCTGGCGGCCGACCGCCTACCCCGGCGTGCTGGAGCTGGCCTTCCTGCACAAGCTCGGCCTGGCGCTGGTCGCCTGGTCCCAGCTGGAGACGGCCGACGGCGCCTGGTTGACGCTCATCCTGGACGGTCTGCTCGCGGTGGGGCTGCTGGTGGCCTATGTGCTGCTGGGCTGCCACCGGGCCTGGAAGCGCGCCAAGCCCGCCGACGCCGTCGCGGACTCCCCGGCGGCGAGACTGGGGCGGAAGTCCTCCGGGAAGTCCCCACGGAAGTCCTCGGGGACGGAGCCCGCGACGCTGGAGGCCACCAAGCCGATGCCCGACCCGAGCGGACGCGGCGACCGACCGACCTCCACCGGCAGCACCTCAGGATCCGGGACCTCCACCGGCCCGAACGCGGCCGACGGCGGCTCCGGTGACTCCCAGGGACCCAGTGACTCCCAGGGGCCCGGGGGCATCCCCCGTCCGCCGCGCTCCTCCCGCTGAGCAGCCCCCTGCCCCTGCCTCCGGCCGAGTTGGTCTGGAGTTGTGGATACTCGAGTCGATCGAGTCGAGTATCCACAACTCCAGACCAACTCGGCGTAGGGGGGAGGTAGCCCGGCCGAGACAACGATGTCGGATTCCTGCTGGCGCCGACGGCGTCACCGGCGCATGCTGGTGACGTGACCACCTCACTGCTCCCCGACGCCGAGGCCTGCATCAAGGCCGTGCGCACCCGTGACGCCCGCTTCGACGGGCGGCTCTACGTGGGCGTGACCAGCACGGGGATCTACTGCCGACCCAGCTGCCCGGCTCCGCCGCCGAAGCGTGAGCATCTGACCTTCCACCCGACGGCCGCCGCGGCCCAGCGCGCCGGGTTCCGGGCCTGCCGCCGCTGCCGCCCGGAGGCCTCTCCCGGCTCGCCGGAGTGGAACATCCGCCAGGACACGACCGCCCGGGCGATGCGGCTGATCGCCGACGGCGAGGTGGACCGCACCGGCGTGGAAGGACTCGCCGCGTCCCTGGGATACAGCTCCCGGCAGGTGGAACGGGTGCTCCGCGCCGAGCTCGGGGCCGGGCCGATCGCCCTGGCACGGGCCCAGCGGGCCTCCACCGCGCGGACGCTCATCGAAGGCACCGCGCTGAGCTTCACCGAGATCGCCTTCGCCGCCGGGTTCTCCTCGGTGCGGTCCTTCAACGAGACGGTGCGCGCCGTGTTCGCCGCCTCCCCCAGCCAGCTGCGGGCCGCCCGCCGCAACGGACGATCCGTGGCCGTCGTCCGGCCGGGGCAGGCCGCTGACCGGGCACCCCAGGACGACGGCGGCACCCCGCACCGGCTGAGGCTGCGACTCGCTACCGGCCCCCGCTGCACGTGCCGAGTCTGTTCGGGCATCTCATCGCCACCGCCGTCCCCGGAGTGGAGACCTGGTCCCCGGCCTCTGGGACCTTCCATCGGGCACTGCGCCTGTCGCATGGCCTCGGGGTGGCCTCCCTGACCCCGGACGACGGCGAGCGCGGCCGGATCGACGCCGAGCTGCGGCTCACCGATCTGCGGGACCTGACCTCCGCGGTGCAGCGGTGCCGCCGTCTGCTGGACCTCGATGCGGATCCGGTCGGCATCGACGAGGCCATGAGCGCCGACCCGGTGCTCGCCGAGCTGGTGGCCAGCACCCCCGGCTGCCGCCTACCCGGCACCACCGACCCCGAGGAGCTGGCCTTCCGTGTGGTGCTGGGCCAGCAGGTCTCCACCACCGCCGCCGGTACGACGGGTGCCCGCCTCACCCGGGCCGTCGGCGACCCGCTGCCCGATGCCCTGCGTGTGCCCGACGGCCCCACGCATCTGTTCCCCACGGCCGAGGCCCTCGCCTCAGCAGGGGCCAGCGCCTCCTCCGACGACGACGACGGCACGGCCCCGCGGGGAGCAGCCTGGCCAGGCATGCCGGCGTCGCGCCGCGAGACCCTCCACGGGGTGGCGGATGCTCTGACCTCCGGGCGGCTGCGTCTCGATGTCGGCGCTCCCTGGGCGGAGGTCCGCCGCGAACTGGCCGCCCTGCGTGGGATCGGCCCGTGGAGCGTGGAGATGATCGCACTGCGCGGGCTGGGGGATCCGGACGCCTTCCCCGCCACCGACCTGGGAACCCGCGTGGCCGCGGAGGCGCTCGGCCTGCCCGGTGACCCGCGCCCGCTGACCGCACGCGCCGAGGCCTGGCGGCCCTGGCGCTCCTATGCCACCGCCCTGCTGTGGGCGAGCAGCGACCACGCCGTCGCCCGCCTGCCGCAGTCCTCACCCCACACGAAGGAGAGCAGCCCATGAGCCGCACCACCACGCACGCCACGGAGCATCCGCGGGCGGCACAGACCTCAGACGCCGCACAACGCTCGCTGTCCCACAGCATGATCGACTCCCCGGTGGGTCCGCTGGCCCTGGTGACCGACGGAGAGGCGCTGACCGGCGCATACATGGCCGAGCACCGCCACACCACCGCGGAACGCTGGGGCGAGGCGGTGGCCCTCGAGGACGCCGCCGCCGTCGTGCGCCGCGCCGCCGAGCAGCTGGGCGAGTACTTCGCCGGCGACCGCCGGACCTTCGACCTGCGCCTGGCGCCGGAGGGCACCGCGTTCCAGCAGCGGGTGTGGGCGGCGCTGCGGGAGATCCCCTACGGGGAGACCTGGAGCTACGGACAGCTGGCCGCGCACCTGGGAAGCCCGGGCGCCTCGCGGGCGGTGGGGCTGGCCAACGGACGCAATCCGCTCTCGATCATCGTGCCCTGCCACCGAGTGATCGGCGCCGACGGCTCGATGACCGGCTACGGAGGCGGCGTTCCCCGGAAGGAGCATCTGCTGGCCCTGGAACGCGGGGAGCAGCCGCTGTTCCCCGCGACCGGGGGACCCGTGCCCAGCTGAGCGGCGCCGGAGGGCAGCCAGCTGGGCGCAGATCCCCCACATCGACCGGCAGGACCAGGGCGGAGAAGATCAGGGTCAGGCCCAGCGGAACTCGACGCCGCCGCCGAGATCGTGGCGACGGGCATCGCGCTCGGCCTCCGCACGGAGCCGGTCACGGCGCCCTGCCGTGTGCCCTGCCGTGTGCCCTGCCGTGTGCCGTGAGGTCCGGCGTGAGGTCCGGCGGCCCCGATCCTGGGGCGCCTGGGCGTCCGCCTTCGGGCTCACGCCCGGCCCGTCGCCCCTGCCATCGCCACCGTCGTGCCCGCTGCCGTCAGCACCGGTGTCGCCGTCACCATCGGCGTCTCCGCCGTCCTCGGCATGGCGCATCCTCTGCTCGGCGGCCTCCACCATCGACTGCCGCACCTGCGTCATGGACCAGACAACGGCCGCCCCGAGCAGCGCGGCGGCGGCGACGAACACCGTCGGCAGGCCGAAGCGCTCACCGACGAACCCGCCCAGCACCGCGCCCAGCGGCATGAGCCCGAAGCCGACCGTGGTGATCGCGCCGGTCATCCGGCCCAGCACCTCGCCGCTCACCAGACGCTGGAAGAGGGTGAAGGCGATGACGTTGCCGGTCATGTTCAGGAAGCCCTGCAGAAGTCCGGCGAGCAGGAGGACCTCGAAGCGGGGGAAGATCACCGGCAGCAGCATGATCGGCGCCTGGGCCAGGAACGCGCCGAGCATCAGCGGCACCTCGGGAGCTCGCCGCGTCATCCGCTCCACCAGGAAGGACGCGGTGACGGCGCCCACTGCGCTGGCCACGGCGAAGAACGGGTACTGAGCCTCGGTGAGTCCGATGGCCGACCCCTGCCCCACCGCCCAGAGGACGAACACGGACATGAATGCGGTGGAGGCGAGGTTGGCGGTGCAGGACATGATGGCCAGCGGCCGCAGCACCGGGTGGCGCCACACCAGACGCAGTCCTTCGAAGACCGCACGCAGTCCGGCCTCCGACGGCGGCCCCTCCCCCGCGGCGGGAGCCTTCGGCGCCTCTGCGGCCCGCGATTCTCCAGCACCCCGCGGCACCGCAGCGTCTCGCGGCTGACCGGTGCGACCCGCACGGTAGTCGCCGCGCAGCCCGAGGGTGATCAGCAGCACCGCCGCCGCGCAGACCGCCGCGGAGAAGCCCAGCAGCCAGCCGGCGCCGAGCACCACGAGCAGACCCGCCACGGGGCGGCCGACGAAATCGTTGAAGACCTGCTCGGCGGCCATGGTGCGCCCGTTGGCGGCGGCCAGCCGGGAGCGCGGCGCCACCTGCGGGACCATGGTGCGCCCGGCCAGGTCCGCGAAGACCTGGGTCAGTCCGTAGAGACCCATGAAGAGGATCAGCACCTCGATGCCCAGCGCCCCTGCCAGGGCGACCGCGATCAGGCCCACCAGGACGGCGACCCGCAGGCTCAGTGCCACGATCCGGACCCGGCGGCGGTCGGAGCGGTCGATCACCACCCCGGCGAACAGCCCGAACAGGAGCCAGGGCAGCCAGAACAGCGCCGAGAGCAGGGAGATCTCCTGCGGAGACCGGGTCAGCGAGACGGCGATCAGCGGGATGCCGGTCATCAGGACGCCGTCCGCGAGATTCGCCAGCGCCACGCTGCCCAGATGGGCCTGGAACCGCCGGCCGAGAGGTTCGGTTCCGGAGGTGGCCCCGTGGCTGACGCCGTCGTCGGACGTCTGCTCCGCTGTGGTGGTGTGCGCCATGGTGATCATCTCCGTAGACTGGTGCCGAGAAAGGTTTGCAGAGATTTCTCTGCAACAACTTCTATGCAAAGGTATCTCTGCATATGAGCGCGCGCAAGACCCCCGGCCCGGAAAGTTCTGCCCAGCTGCCCGACCAGGCCCCGGAGAAGCTGCCCGGTGAGGCGGATCTACGGATGGACGCGAAGACCATGAAGGCCTTCGCCCATCCGCTGCGGATGGCGATGTACTCCTACCTGTCCGACCAGGGCTCGGCCACCGCCACCCAGTTGGCCAAGCATCTGGACGAGAGCACCGGGCAGACCAGTTATCACCTGCGGCAGCTGGAGAAGCACGGCCTGGTGGAGGAGGATCCGGAGCGCGGCACCGGACGCGAGCGGTGGTGGAAGCCCTCCGGGTTCAGCCTGCGGGCCGAGCTGGTCCGCAATGACCCGCACCAGATGCCGGTGGCTCAGACCGTCATCCAGCACCAGATGCAGGAGCGCCTCCAGACCCTGCGCCGGTGGATGACCCACATCGAGGAGGAGCCGCAGCACTGGATCGAGGCCTCCGTGGACTCGAGCTCGACGGCGACGATGACAGCGGAGGAGATGCGCGCGATGCGCGACGAGCTGATGGCGGTCATCGAACGCCACACCGACGCCGCCTCCGAGCGGGTGAAGACCTCCGGGCCGGGCGGCGACGACCGCCGCGCCCGCGTCTATCTCAGCGTGCTGCCGCTGCCCTCACCCGAGGCCTGAGGCCGTCACACGCCCAGCCGGCGGCGCAGCTCCCGAGCATGGCGGCGGGAGACCTCCACCCGGCTGCGCTGGCGGTCGTTCATCACCAGCACCAGCGCACCACGGAAGTCCGGGACGAGCTCGCGCACATAGCGCAGGTTCACCAGATACGAGCGGTGGACACGGAAGAAGTGACCCTGCAGGCGACGCTCGAGCTCATTCAGCGAGAAGGAGACCAACACCCGTTCATCGCCGAGCTTCAGCGAGGAGTACCCCCGGGCCGCGGAGGCGTAGACGATGGAGTCCCCGTCCACCAGCATGGTCCGACCGTCCTTCTGCACGGGGATCCTCACCAGCGGCTCCGGCTCGGCAGCCGCGGGCGGACCGCCTGGCGCTCAGCGTCGGCCGCGGCAGGGACGCCGTCGTCGTGGCGCGCTCCCGGCTCGGCACGCTCCCCTCCCGAGGAGAGCGCACGCTCCACGGCCCGCTGGAGACGCTCGGCGTCGAAGGGTTTGACCAGATAGTCGGCGGCGGCGAGATCGAAGGCCTCGACGGCGTGGTCCGGGTAGGCGGTGGTGAAGATGACCTGCGGCCGATGCGGCATCTCCCGGAGCTGTTCGGCGATCTCCAGCCCGGAGAGCCCGGGCATCCGGATGTCCAGGAACACGAGGTCGTAGTCCAGGGAGTTCAGCAGCACCAGCGCCTCTTCCCCGTTGGTGGCCTCCCCGACCACCTGCACGCGCCCGACCTCCTCGAGGAGATAGCGCAGCTCCTCGCGGGCGGGGGCCTCGTCATCCACGATCAGCGCGCGGGGCATCATCCGTTCAGTATAGAGCTGGCATCCAGGGTTCCATGACGGGCGTCACAGCGCGGATCCCGCCCCGACCCGCACTCACAGATCCAGACGGCCGCCCGTCCTGCGATACACCCAGACCACGAGCACGGCGTCCACGATCAGCCACGTCACCCATGAGACCGCCATGTACCCCCAGTAGCCGCTGGCCGACGCCGAGGAGAGGGGCTCCATGAAGTTGTACTGCACCATCTGGAAGAGGTTGTTGAACAGGGCGTGGGCGAACACTGCGGGCCAGACGCTGCCGGAGAGATACCGCAGAGCGCTGACGAGGACGGCCGCCAGCAGCAGATCGATGGTCTTGGAGACGACGTCGCGCC
Source organism: Nesterenkonia sp. PF2B19 (assembly GCF_001758425.2). Classification (GTDB taxonomy): domain Bacteria; phylum Actinomycetota; class Actinomycetes; order Actinomycetales; family Micrococcaceae; genus Nesterenkonia; species Nesterenkonia aethiopica. The sequence goes on from NZ_MDSS02000051.1 coordinate 22,644, forward strand.
CGTCGAGCTCCCCGGCGTGGGCGAGCGCTGCGAGGAGCGGCAGATGCCACAGCGCCCACAGGCCGCCGATGAGGGCGGTGGTCGCCGCGAATCCGTGCCGGCTCAGCAACGACGTGAGGTATCCCCGCCATGCCAGCTCCTCCCCCGCCACGGGGATCATGAACACGACCGCCACCGGCAGCGTCAGCAGCGCGGCCAACGCCGCGCCCTCCACCCAGCGCAGCTCGATCATGCCGGCCGCCCCTGAGGCGAGGAGCGGGACGACAGCGGTGATCACCAGCGCGATGAGAGCCACGAGCGACATCGCGAGGATCGAGCCGCTTCTGCCGCGCAGGGTCGCCCCGGAGGCGGCCCAGAGCCTCCACGGGGCCTCCCCCGCCTCGCCCCCTGGGGCCTGCCGAACCCGGGATCGATGGACGGCATGGAGGACCAGGATCGCCAGGAACGGCGCCCATTGGAACACCGGAGTGAGCACGGTGAGATAGGCCGGATCCGCCCCGGCGTAGACAGGCATGGTCGCCAGCACCACTGCGGCCATGACGAGGACCGCGAAGGCAAGGACGAACGGCGTGGCCCTCGGGCGCCCGGCCGCCAGTTTTGTACGCTGTACAGACTCCATGATGGTCACGATAGAGGTGCCGCAGTGACGCGAACAAGTGGGAGGGCCCGGAAACCTGGCCCACGAGGCGATCTGTCGGTCCCGCTGGTGCTCGCCGCCGCGACCGCGGTGCTCGAGCGGGACGGGATGGACGCCTTCAGCCTCCGGGGCGTCGCCCGCGAGCTCGGCGTGGCCCCGAATGCGCTCTACACCTACGCACGGTCACGCGATGCGCTCCTCGAAGAGGTCGCGGACGCGGCGCTGGAGCACCTGGATCTCACACTCCTGTCCCCCGACGGCGCCAGCCCGAGCCCGGGCACGCCGCGAGCCGACCCAGACGAGGACCAGGAGGCGGCACGACGGCGCGTGGTCGACTTCGCGGCCCACGTGCTGGCGGAGTTCCGTGCGCATCCGGCGATCGCGCGTGTGCTGTTCGACCGCCCGATCGGCGGCCCGGGGGCCTACCGGCTCAACGAGGCGCTGATCGGCGCGATCCACAGGTGCGGCCCGAGCGTGCCGGTTTCCGCCCGCATCGCCTACGCCCTGACGGCCCTGGTCTTCGGCCACGCGATCATCGAGGTCACCGATGATGCACGCACCCGCTGGCCGCCCCTACCTGATCCGGCCACGAGTCCGCTGAGCGTCGCCGGCGCCGAGCCGGTCCCGGAGATCGAGGACGTCTTCCGCTGGTCCGTGGAGAACCTGCTGATCGGATGCGGCTGCTGACCGCTCCCCGGCCCGGACACGGCGTCAGAGCCGGCCTGGAGCCGCGCGGTCGCCCGTCACGTCATCGGCACACGCAGGTCCACCACGGTGCCGCCGCTGCGCGGAGTGGAGATGGAGAGGTCATAGCGGTCCCCGAACAGGGACTCCAGCCGCTCGGTGATGTTCGTCAGCCCCACTCCTGCGTGGCCGACGGCGTCCACCCCGGTCAGCACGCTGTCCTCATGGTCGCCCACATCCTGGTCCCCGCTGAGCAGCTTCGCCAGCACCTCGGCATCCATGCCGACGCCGTCGTCGGAGACCCGGATATGGGTGGTGCGGGTCAGCGGGTCCACCCGGGCCCGCAGCCGCACTGTGCCGCCCTCCTTCTTGTCCGCGATGCCGTGCTTGACCGCGTTCTCCACCAGCGGCTGGATGGTCAGCACCGGCACCCGGGAGGTCAGCACCTGCGGGTCGATGTCGTAGCGGACCTGCAGCCTGTCCCCGAAGCGGGCCTGTTCCAGGGACAGGTAGGTGCGCACGAAGTAGTACTCCTGGGCGAACTCGGCGAAGTGCCCCTCCTGGCGGACCGCGTAGCGGAAGAACTCGGAGAGCCGCAGCAGCAGCTCGCGGGCCTCCTCCGGCCGGGTGCGCGCCTTGGAGGCGATGGTGTTGAGGATGTTGAACAGGAAGTGCGGATTGATCTGAGCCCGGAGGCGTCCAGCCGGGCGTGGGTGGCCAGGCGGCGCTCCCGGTCCAGCTCAGCGAGCTCCAGGTGCAGGGACAGCATGGTGGCCATGTCCTCCACCAGCTGTTTGGGCGGGATCTCGGTGCGCGCCTGGAACACCCCCAGGGAGCCCACCACCCGCGAGCCGATGGCCAGCGGTGCGATCACCGCGGAGCGCAGCGCACAGTCCGGGACCTTGCAGCCCAGCCCGGCCGCGTCCCGCACCACCACGGTGCGGCCCTTCTCGATGGCACGCACCGCCGCGCGGGTCTGCATCTCCCCGCCCACCCGGTGGTGGTCCGCCCCCGGCCCCACGAAGGCGAGGATGTCCTCCCGGTCCGTGATCGCGATGGCGTCCCCGGAGAGCATGGGACGCAGCAGCTCAGCGGTGCGGCGGCCGCGTCCGGGGTGAGCCCGGAGCGCAGCGGCACCGAGCGTCCTGCAGCCGCCAGGTCCCGCACTCCGCGGGCCGCCTCGAGCCGGTCCCGCTCATCCCGGGGCGGGATGCGGCCGCCCCACGCTGCCGCCCACTCGGCCG